>JAUMSH010000072.1 GCA_031292915.1 Collinsella sp. | reverse complement strand
GCAAGGGCCCGGTTCCGGAACTCCTCCGGCGTCAGGCCCTTCAATCTTACCTGCCTGCGCCGCGTGTTCCAATGGGCTATGTACTCCTCCAGGTCGCGCTTGAAGTCCCCGAAGCTGCCCCACTCCCTGCCGCGGTAGAACTCGTCCTTCACGTGGCCGAAGAGCTGCTCGGTGGCGGCGTTGTCGATGCAGTTCCCCTTACGCGACATGCTCTGGGTGATGCCCGCCCCCTCCAGCCTGGAGGCGTAGGACTCGTGCTGGTACTGCCAGCCCATGTCCGAGTGCATGGTCGGCGCCGCCCCGTCGGGCAGAGCCTCGAGGAGCCGGTCGAGCATCCTGTGCTGCTGGGCGAGGTCCGGCGAGGTCGATATGTCGCTCGCCACGATCTCCTTCGTGCAGAAGTCGAGCACCGGGGCCCAGTAGGCCTTGGCGCCGGCCACCTTGAACTCGGTGACGTCGGTGCCGAGCTTCTGCCACGGCCCCTCGGCGCCGAAGTCCCTCGCGATGACGTTCTCGAACGTGCTCCCCACGAGCCCCCTGTAGGAGCTGTACCGGCGGCGGGAGCCCCGGCGGCGTATCCCGCACCGGATGCCCATCTCGCGCATCATCTTGAGCACGGTCTTGTCGGCCACGACCGCGCCCAGCTCGGCGCGCAGGCACATGGCTATCTGCCGGTGCCCGCAGCCGTTGGCGGTGCGCGAGAATATCTCGGCCGCGGCGTCGCGCAGCTCGGGCCTGGTCGGCCTCCGCGGGTGCGCCAGCGCGTAGTAGTAGGTCGACCTCCCGAGCCCCGAGCACTCCAGCAGGTGGCGCAGGGAGTGCCCCTCCGCGCGCAGCGCCCTCACCGCCTCGGCCGCCGCCCTGGTCAGAGCCCGTCCCGCTCGACCAGGGCGCGCAATTTTTTTAGGTAGGCGACCTCGGCCTCGAGCCTGCGGCAGCGCTCCTCGAGCTCCTGCTCGCGGGTGCGGGCCCGGGGTTTCGACCTCGACCCCCTCGGCCTGCCCTTCGGGCGGGGCCGCAGCGCCTCGGCGCCGCCCTCGCGGTAGAGCCTGCACCAGCGCTCCAGCGGGGACTTCGACCTGATCCCGAACTCGGCCATGGCGTCGGTCTTCGCCATCCCGCCGTCGACCACGGCCGACGCCGCGGCGACCCTCTGCTCGAATGTGTACCTGGATTGTTTCCCGCCCATGGACAGCAGCGCCTCGCTTCCGAACGCCCGGTATACCCACTGCCATTCTCTCACGGTCTCGCGGGGGACGGACAGGGCCTCGGCCGCCGGCTTGCAGCCGACGCCGGCGTCGAAGAGCTCGACGGCCCGCCTCCTGGACTCCAGGTCGTGCTTCACCCTGAGGTCTATACTCATGGAAAACCTCCCATTTCCCGATGTCCAAGAAATGGGAGGCAGTTCATTATTACCCTTTTGGCGGTTTGCATACACCGTCCAGTCGACGATCCAGGCGCCCTTCTCATCCGAGCCGTCAACGGTATGCCAATCGAAGTTCTCAACCCAAGACACCTTCGACTCCGTTTCCGGCTTCTCGACCGCGGGCGCCGTTTCTTGGTTGACAACGTACTTGACGGGTTCGGTGAACGGCCACTGTAGTCTCAGGCCCGGTGCTTCGACCGCTGCGAAGTTTGAGTACCAGCCCGACAGCGCTTCTGATGTGGTGTCGTAGGTGATAACGGCGTAGTCCTCGTTCTCGAGAGCGGCTTTCACGTTGTCGGTAACGATGATTTT
The DNA here is from genome assembly GCA_031292915.1 of Collinsella sp. Taxonomy (GTDB): domain Bacteria; phylum Actinomycetota; class Coriobacteriia; order Coriobacteriales; family Coriobacteriaceae; genus Collinsella. The sequence goes on along the minus strand of JAUMSH010000072.1, from coordinate 1,787 downwards.
GAGGTCGTAGTTTTTCTTTGTTTCATTACCCGGATAGCTGGTCGTTGGTCTCCAGTCGGTGCCCGGAACCAGCTTGGTATTGCCGATTTTAACGGTAATGGAGCTTTCGTCGACACCAAGCTTCTGCGACCATGCCGACTGAAACGTGTCCTTCACCGTCACCTCGCCTGGATGGGCCGCATTGACGATCGCCTTCAGCGCGACCTTCGTCTCCCACGTCGCCCTGCCCGTCGTCGCCGCCTCATCGTATCTCACGAGCCTCTTGGCGATCGGCACAACACCCGTCAGCTGCGGCGTGAAACTGCCATCATCGCTACCGGAAACGGAGCCTCCGCGCTCGATGGCCGCGCTGTTGCGCACAGTGTCGTACGAGCTCGTGTCGTTCATCTTGGTGTGATAAACGATGCAGTAGGTGGCGTACTTATCCTCAAGGTTGTTCGGGAACGTATAGGAAAAGGAATTATCCTTAGGTTCAAGTTTTCTTTCACAAATCTTGACTCCGCTCGCCTCCGAGTCGCCTTTGTAAACCGTAAAGTTGCCCGTATACGTCTGTTTTCCGTCCAGATTATCAGTGAACATGTAGCCGCTCATGTCGGCCTTGAGCTTGCCTTGGTTGAGCTTGACCGTCCACTTGATGTCCGACGGCGTGCCTGAGCCATTGGACTTCTTGATCATGTCATAGCCGAATGTAACAGGCTCAGCCGTAGCTGTTCTGTTATCGCTGTCGCTTGAGCCAGCCCAATTCCACGTTGCCGTATTCTCAGCTTTGATCAAATCGCCGCCGTTCGCGGCAACACCGCTCTTCAGCACCGTATCGTACGTGATCGTGTGGTTGCCCTGGGAAAGGTTGCCCAGGCTGTCGAGGGTTACGACCTGGCCGTCGATCATCGGCTGGGAGTCAAGCTTCTTGCCGTCGAGCTTGAAACTGTCGTTCACAAAGTCGAAGTTGTCGCCCAGCGTATCAGTGAAGCTAACGTCCGTAGCATACGACTCTACGGTAAGCGTAACAGTCCAGGTAACCTTGGCCACGCCATCTGCGCCCTGGGAGAAGGTCCCCGACTTCGTCCCCGTAACTTTGCCGTCCTTGGTAGGGATTTTGATCGTTCCCACACCAGGGAACACGACAGATGCGCTGCTGCCTGAGCCGGTGCCCTTGCCTGCAAGCTCGAACGAGAAATTGGCTCCGACATAAATCTCCGCAGGGTTTGACGCAAGCCAGTTTTTGTCAAACGCAAAGATGACCTTATTGTCCTTAATCTTCCACGTGCCAGCCTTGGCGGCAGTGGCTTCCGGACCCTCCATGAGGTCGCCGCCGTCGTTGTCGTCAACGACAATGGTGTCGGGCAGCTTATAGACAGCGATGTTCTTCTCGGGCGTAGGCGCCTTGCCGCCTTTGAATTGTGCCGAGAAAGCTCCATAGAGCGTCGAAGTGGACGTTACGGGATCCTCGAGCTTTTGAGTGTGGTGCTCATCGGTATACAGCCTGACATCAACCGTCGCCGTATCCCCATCGATCGCAATCGGATCGGGTTTCGCAACGTCATCGGCGCGCACGGGGGATGCGCCGTGAAAAACTGCGGCGGTGAGGCTAATTAAAATGAAGACCAGGGCCGCCATACCCAGCGACCGTGAGCGGTGTGCGTCCATAGTTGTCCCTTAATTCCTACAACACAGTGTGGAATACGGCGAATCGTCGGATCGAACACAAACCCCAACATCAACGAGAACCTACCTAGCGCATTGCAAGAACCCATTGGGGGCAACTTCTAAGACGGTTCGTCTATACC
>JAUMSH010000024.1 GCA_031292915.1 Collinsella sp. | reverse complement strand
TGCCCGTAGAGTTGCGCGGCATTGGCGAGCAGTTGAAAAAGACGCATGCCATCCTGCAACAAGAGCGCCGGCTGCTTGAGAGCAACGCCTATATCGACCCGCTCACCACCTTGGGCAACCGCCACGGATTCGACCGTCACGTCGAGCAACTCTGGCGCAAAGGCGACCCCTTCACCTGCGCCTATATTGACATCGACCATCTCAAGCATTGCAATGATAGGTTTGGCCATGCCGAAGGCAATCGCTATATTCTGAGCATCTGCCGCACGCTCTCCGAAACCATGGAGCACGATGAGATGCTGTTCCGTATCGGTGGAGACGAGTTTGTACTTATCTCGCTCTCTGCAAACGAGACCGAACTCGAGCAGCGCTTGGAGCAGGTACGTGCCGGGCTGATCGAGGCGAGCTCAGATGGCAAGGCGCCCATGATCGCCAGCTTTAGCTTTGGCTGCTCGCGCGTCGATCCACTTGCCGGCGACACGCGTCGCCAGATGACGATGGATGCCGATCGCAAGATGTATCGCTATAAGCTTATGCATCGTGTACAGCAACCGGAAAACAATGACGCGCCGCAACGCCCAATCGTTGATCAACTTCCGTGCAACGACCGGGTGTTCCAGGCGATCTCCATGAGCTCCGAGACGCGCTATCCGTTCATCCTTAACCTCGATACTGGAGAATCGCAATGGTCGGTTAACGCCGTGCGCGATTTTGACCTGCCCTCCCAGCACCCTTTTAACTCACTCGACATGTGGCTCGCCCGCGTTCATCCCGAGGACCGCGACAACGTACGCGCCGAGCTCGACATGGTGATAAACGGCACGTGGCATTTCCACTACATGCAGTATCGCGTAATGGATGCCACCGGAAAATATGCGCTTTGCGACTGCACGGGCTACCGCTTGGACGGCACCGATACCGAGCCCAGCATGTATGTGGGCATTATCATCAACCGAAGCCTAGCGGATACGACCGACTCGGTAACGGGCCTGGGCGATGTCCACGCGCTGGTCAACGCTATTGGAGAGATGCGCCGCGTGCCACACGAGGCAGGCTTTATTGCCATTAAGGTCGACGATATCGCCGAGGTCAATGCCCGCTTTGGATTCGATGCAGGCGACCGCGTGCTCGCCGAAAGCGCCGCCTGCCTCATGGATTGTTCGCGCGGCAAGGGCCGCCTGTTCCGCTCGACGGGGCCGACATTCGTGGCACTCTTCGATGAGCTCGGCCCCGAGGCAATCGATGAGATCGCAAGCGACATCGAACGGTTCTTGGGTTCTCCCGTGCTCATCGGCTCGCTTGAATATCAGCCGCCCATTCGCGTGGCCACGCTCCATCTGGACGGCGTCGACCGTCAACCTGTTTCCATTTTGAACGAGCTCAAAGCGTTGCTTAAAGAGGCACCACAAGTACCGGGCACCAAGCTGGACTAGCGTTGTGGGGCGCGATGTGAAACACGAGCCGTTTCACATCGCGCCCCACGCCATCTACCCTCTCATGCGATAATCCTCTGCAGAAGTCACCAAAAGCAGAGGGAGTTTGTGATGAAGGTTCTTTTGGTCAATGGCAGTCCCAAGGCAAACGGCAACACCGCCCGCGCACTCGCCGAGGTCGCCGAGCAGCTCAACGCCGAAGGCATTGATACCGAGGTGTTTCAGCTGGGCGCCAAGCCCATTCGCGACTGCATCGGCTGCGGTCAGTGCGGCAAGCTCGGCGGACGCTGCACCTTTGACGACGACGTGGTCAACGAGCTGATCGCTGCCGCCGAGCAGGCAGACGGTTTTGTCTTTGGCTCGCCCGTCTACTACGCGCACCCCAGCGGACGCATCCTTTCGGCCCTCGATCGCGCCTTCTACGCAGGCGGGCATGCCTTTGAGCACAAACCTGGCGCCGCAGTCGCCGTCGCCCGTCGCGGCGGCACGTCGACCACCTTCGATGTGCTCAACAAGTACTTCACCATTAAGCAAATGCCCGTAGTTGCTTCCACCTACTGGAACAACGTGTTTGGCCGCGTGCCCGGCGACGCCGATGGGGACGCCGAGGGCCTTGCCACCATGCGAAACATCGGCAAAAACATGGCCTGGCTCCTGCACTGCATCGAGGCAGGACAGGCTGCCGGCATCAACGCACCCGAGGCAGATCGTGCAACGACCAACTTCATCAGGTAGAACGGCGGAGCATGAATATCCAGATTTTTGGCACCAAAAAGTCCTTCGATACCAAGAAGGCCCAGCGCTATTTTAAGGAGCGCCGCATTAAGGTGCAGTTTATTGACCTTAAGGAAAAGGAGATGAGCAAGGGCGAGCTCACGAGCGTGATGCAGGCGGTCGGCGGCATCGACAAGCTGCTTAACCCCAAAGCCAAGGACGAGGAGACGCTCGCGCTCATCCAGCACCTCACCCCTAGTCAGCGCTTCGACAAGCTGCTCGAGAACCAGCAGGTTCTAGCTGAGCCCATCGTGCGCAACGGCAAAAAGGCCACCGTCGGTTATTGCCCCGATGTATGGGGAGCCTGGGAGTAGCTTGTGTTATTTGCCGGCGCGTGGGTATAAGAGCAGGCGTTTGGCATAAGATTCAACTGTAAGCCATGTCTAACAAAGGAGGGCACATGCCCAACAAACCCGTGAAGATCATCATGCTTACCGGATACCTCGGTGCCGGCAAGACCACGCTGCTCAACCACATCCTCGCTAACGACGGCGGCATCCGCGCCGCCGTGATCGTCAACGATATCGGCGAGATCAATGTCGACGCCAGCCTCATCGCCGACGGCGGCCTTTCCGAGACCGACGACCTCATCCCGCTCACCAACGGCTGCATCTGCTGCACGCTTTCGGATGACCTGGCCAACCAGCTGCAGGGCATCGCCGATTCGGGCAACTTCGACTACATCATCATCGAGGCATCGGGCATTTGCGAGCCTATCCCCATCGCCTACACCATCTCGAGCTTCTGCGACGAGGCCAAGGTGGGCGGCGAGCCCAAGCTCGCGCTCGACAACATCGTGGCCGTGGTCGACTGCGCCCGCATGTACGACGAGTTCAACGGCGGTCGCGACCTGCTGGCCGAGGATATCGACGAGGACGACATCGAAAGCCTGCTCATCCAGCAGATTGAGTTTTGCTCCACGCTGATCCTCAACAAGACCGATACCGTGAGCCCTGAGCAGATCGCCGAGCTCAAGGCCATCGTGCGCAGCCTGCAGAAGGACGCCGTGATCGTCGAGGCCCAAAACGGCGAGGTCCCCATGGAGGAGCTGCTCGACACCGACCGCTTCGACTTTATGCGCGCCTACAACTCCGCCGCCTGGATCGAGGCCATGGAGCATCCCGAGGAGCACGACGACCCCGAGGTGCTCGAGTACGACATCGAGACCTTTGTGTACTCGCGCCGCAAGCCGTTTGACCTGCAGAAGTTCACCAATTTTGTTGAGCAGGAGTGGCCCGACGAGGTCATCCGCGTCAAGGGTCCGCTGTGGCAGACCGGCGATCCGGACATGTGCTACATGTTTGAGCAGGCCGGCCACCAGATGCGCCTGATGGAGAACGGCCTGTTTGTCGATTCGGCGCCCGAGGGCGAGAAGCAGAAGATCATCGACGAGAACCCCGAGATCATGCAGATTTGGGACGACGAGACGGGCGACCGCATGACGAGTCTGTGCATCATCGGCCGTCACATGGACAAGGATGCGCTCATCGCCTCCCTCGATGCCTGCCTGACCGACTGGCACCGCGCCTAGGTTTATCCAAGCGGGCATTTTTCCGCCTATGTAACCGCCAAACCACCACGAAGGTGCTCTTCGTGGTGGTTTTTCGTTCTGAGCCAAGGAGATTCATGTTCAACATTGTGCTGTATGCGCCCGAGATTCCGGCCAATACGGGCAATATCGGCCGTACCTGCGTGGTCACCGGCGCCCGCCTGCATCTGGTGGAGCCGCTGGGCTTCTCGCTCGACGACAAAACGGTACGTCGCGCCGGCCTGGGCTACTGGCAAAACTTGGACGTGACGACCTATGCCGGCTGGGAGGATTTCCTTGCACGCAACGGTCTCTCCCCTGCCGACGAGCGCCTACATCTGCTGACCAAAAAGGCACGCCGCACCTATGCGCAGAGTACCTACCACGACGGCGACTACTTGGTCTTTGGCAGCGAGAGCTCGGGCATTCCCGAGCCACTGCTCGCCGCGGCGCCCGAGCGCTGCGAGCGCATCCCTATGCTGCGCGATTGCGACTCGCTCGATAACGCCGAGGCTTGGGAAGCCCACGAGGAATCGCTCGGACATACCGAGGACAGCCACGAGGCCATCCTTCAACAGGACATCTGCGGCAACTTCGTCAACCCGGACGACTACCGCATCAGCGCCCTCAACCTCTCCAACAGCGCCGCCATCGTCCTCTACGAAGCCCTGCGCCAAACAGGCTTTCCGGGAATGTGACAAAGGAACTGTCCCTTTGTCACATTCAAGCGCCGCGCCGATGGCGCACACGCCTAATTGATGCTCTAGATAAAGAGCCCTCACTTTTAATCAGAATTAACTAAAGTAAAATGAAGTTAAACGGCGGTGTGAAAGGAGAGCCTTGTGGAATATCTCGAGAACCCGTTTACCCCCAGTTTTGGTGAGGTTCCTGCCCATCTCGCTGGCAGACAACAGATTATTCGGGATTTGGACCGTGCCTTCTTGAGCCAGCGCAGGCGCCCAGAATTGACCTCGATCTTCTCAGGCGCGCGTGGAACCGGTAAAACCGCTCTCATGTCGTCGCTCGCGACAAGGGCGGAATCCCACGGCTGGATAGCCGTAAAGACGACCGCGCTCCCGGGAATGCTTGAGGAAATCGAGTTCGGGGCGAAACGTGCCGCAGCCCATCTCATCGACCCGTCCAGCCACTTCGAAGTCACCGGTCTCGGAATTGCACCGCTCGGCAGCATCGAGGTCAATCGCGTTCACGATGCCTCAACCTGGCGTTATCGCATGAGCGACATCATCGACCAGCTCAACGAGGCTGGCACCGGTCTGCTCGTTACGGTTGACGAGGTGGACCCGACACTCGACGAGATGATTCAGCTCGCAGCGACGTATCAGCACTTTGTGACCGATGGGAAACGCGTCGCGCTGCTCATGGCGGGACTACCCAACAACGTATCGACGCTACTGAACCACAAGACGGTCTCGTTCCTTCGCCGCGCCCAACAATATCATCTGGGTCGCATTGCCGACTATGACGTGCGCGAGGCCTTGATTCGCACAATTCAGGAAAACGATCGCCTGGCAGATGCTGAGGGAATCGATAGAGCCGTTCGCTCGATCTCTGGTTTTCCCTTCCTATTGCAACTCGTAGGCTACCGTGCCTGGGATCTCACAAGCGATTCGAAGGAAATCTCGTCACGCGACTTTGACCTGGGAATCAAAATCGCGCGCGACGAGATGGACGACCGAATCCTCGCGGCAACCTATCGGGAACTCACTGCAGAGGACAAGCGATTCCTCATCGCCATGCTCGATGACGAGGAAGAGTCCACCACCGCCAACCTTATCGAGCGCCTTAAGCGTTCGCCGCAGCAGGTCTCCCGCTACCGACGCCGCATGATAGATGCCGGCATCATTGGAGAACGCGGGCGCGGAATCGTCGCTTTTGAATTGCCATTCTTCCGCGATTATCTCGCGGCTCAATGCGTGAAATAGACGGCGAATGTGGCAAAGGGGCAGTCCCTTTGTCACATTCGGTTATAGGTAGCGGCCAGTGATGCTTGCGGAGCAGGCCGCGATGTCGCTCGGCGTGCCGGCGCAGACGATTTGCCCGCCCGCATCGCCACCGCCCGGGCCCATGTCGATCACGTAATCGGCGTTACGGATAAGGTCGAGATCGTGCTCGATTACGATGACCGTGGCACCCTTGGCAACGAGGCCGTCAAACACGTTCAGCAACACCTGAACATCGAGCGGATGCAGACCGATCGTGGGCTCGTCAAATACGAATACGGCATCATCCTGCACGCGGCCCATCTCGCTCGCGAGCTTAAGGCGCTGCGCCTCGCCGCCCGAAAGCGCCGGTGTGGGCTCACCGAGCGTAAGATAGCCCAAGCCAAGGTCGTGCAAGGTCTGCAAGCGCGTCTGAACTTTCTTGAGCCCCACCGTGGCGTCGATGGCCTCGTCCACACTCATGTCCATGAGCTGCGGCAACGTAAGCAGACTCCCATCCTTGCCCTCGCGATGGATATGCGAAGCCGCGTCTGCATAACGCGAGCCGCGGCATGCTGGGCAGACGATCTCGACATCGGGCAAAAACTGCACGTCGAGCGATATCGAGCCCGTGCCATCGCACGTAGGGCAGCGCAAGGCGCCGGTGTTGTAGCTAAAGGCGCCCGCCTTGTAGCCGGCTGCCTTGGCCTCTGGCGTACGGGCAAAGGCACGGCGCAGCTCATCATGGATGTCGGCATAGGTTGCGACCGTCGAGCGCACGTTGGCGCCGATGGGCGTAGCATCAATCAGGTTTGCGCGAGCAATGCCTTCGGCATCAACCCAACGCACGTGTCTTGGCAGGCGCTCGCCGGCTGCCTGCGCCTTGAGTGCCGGGATAAGTGTCTCGAGCACCAACGTCGTCTTGCCCGAACCCGAAACGCCCGTCACCGCGACAAGGCGGCCGCGCGGGATATCGACTTCGAGCGGCTTGACGGTATGGATGGTATCGGTCGCCATGCGGATATGACCCTGGTCGAACATTTCGTCGTCAGTCACCTGCGGACGCAAGCGCTTGGGCTCGGCGCGCAAAAACGGCGCGATACGGCTGCCCTGCGATTGTTCGACCTCGTCCACCGTGCCAACGGCAATCACATTACCGCCGCCTGCTCCGGCAACGGGGCCCATCTCGACCAGATAGTCGGCTTCCGCCAGTACGCGCGTGTCGTGGTCGACAACAACCACGGTGTTGCCGTCGCCCACCAGATCGCGCATCACGCCCACCAAGCCGTCGACATTGGCAGGGTGCAAGCCGATCGAAGGCTCGTCCAGTACATAGAGCACGCCCGTCGATCGGTTGCGCACCACACGGGCGAGCTGGACGCGCTGGCGCTCACCCGTGGAGAGTGTGGCACCGGCGCGGTCGAGTGAAAGGTAATCGAGACCCAGGTCGACCAGGCGACGGGCCGCACTCAAAAACGAATCGCAGATATCCGCTGCCATGGGCTGCATCTCAGTCGGCAAGGATGCAGGCACCCCGCGCACCCACTCAATCGCCTCGCCTAGCGTCATGGCCGCGGCTTGCGCCAGATTGATACCGCGCACCTGGGGCTGGCGCGCAGCCTCGGAGAGACGCGTGCCACCACAGTCGCGGCATGGCCTCTCGCACAAAAAGCGAGCTACACGCTTAAGCCCCTTATCGTCCTTAACCTTGGCGAGCGCATTCTCGACGGTATAGACGGCGTTGTAGTAGGTAAAGTCGAGTGGCGTGGCGCCCTCACCGTTTTTGGGGACGTAGAGAATGTGCTTCTTAACCGCCGGACCATGAAACACGATGTCGCGCTCTTGAGGCGTGAGCTGGTTAAACGGCACGTCGGTGCGCACGCCCATCTCGCCTGCCACCTGCTTCATCAGATCCCACATGAGCGTACCCCAGGGAAGCACCGCGCCTTCGTTGATAGTCTTTGACTCGTCGGGCACCAGGCTCGCCTCGTCCACCTCGCGCATGACACCGGTACCGCCGCAGGTAGAGCACGCGCCGCCGCTGTTAAAGGCAAGGTCCTCGGCACCCGGCGCGTAGAACTCGCGGCCGCATGCGGGGCACGTGAGCGACAGGCCCGCAGCCACGTTAAGGCTCGGCTCCACACGCGCCCCGCAATGCGGGCACACGTGATGGGCGCAGCGGCTAAAGAGTAGACGCAGGCTATTGTTGAGCTCGGTCATGGTGCCAAAGGTGGAACGCACGCCCGGCACGCTGGGGCGCTGATGCAATGCGAGCGCCGCCGGCACGTGCAGCACCTCGTCCACCTGGGCGTGCTCGGCCTGCGTCAGACGACGGCGGGTATAGGTGCTGAGCGCCTCCAGATAGCGACGCGAGCCCTCGGCATAAAGAACCCCCAGCGCCAGCGAACTCTTGCCCGAGCCCGACACGCCGGCAATGCCCACGAGTTTTCCCAGCGGAATGTCGATATCGATGTCCTTGAGGTTATGGACGCGCGCGCCGCGTACCTCGATAGCCTGCGGGCTCATCTTCTGTTCCGTCACCTTTATCACCCTACTCATGCCATAAAACTCGATCGCGAATGTACGCGCCCAGCATGGGCACGGTAAACCGGACGAGGCCGTATCCGGCAGCCTCGATGACGCGCTCGCGAATCAGGCTTGCGCGATATTTACTCGCCCAACTCTGAGTACGGTCGCAGCGCTCAATGATATCCGCCATGCGCGTCGGCTCACCCTCGTCAGCAGCCATGGCCTCGATAAAGAGGCGCTGTGGACTGCGCAGCCCGTAATACAGAGGCGCGTCAACCGCTTCGTAGAACTCGGAGACGGCATCCGCATGGCCATCCTCGACATCGCGCCTTTCGATGACCTGCGAGCCACGCCGGACGGCAGAGCGCCACATGTAATATCCCACCAGCTGAACCATGTAGGGATGCCCCATGCTCTTGCGCGCCGCAAGGTCCGCCGTCTCCGCGTCAACGTAAAGACCAGCGTCTTTGACCGTCTGGATATACGAATCGCGCACCTCGGGCAAAGATATCGCCCCCAACGTACGCTGCTGGGCACGCCGCAAAAACGTCACGCTCGGCTCTTCGAGCAGATCGTCAACCATACTGGGCAAGCCGGCGAACGCCAGCGCAAGACCGCGCTGGTCGCTATCGGGCAAGCCCGTGGCATCCTGGTCTCCGAGCACCTGCTGATAGAGAACGGCAAGAGCCGCCAGTTCCTCGATAGACGCCGATTGCGCCTCGTCAATCGCAAACAGTATGCCCTTGCCTGGACCGAGCCTCTTGAGGCGCTCGTTGACCAGCCCTCGCAACGTCTCGCCCTTTGCCCGCGCCGCCTCGACCGACATCCGGCCAAACGACGGACCGAACTCCATTGACGTCACAACGGGTTTATTCGAGCGAAGCGCGTCGGCCAAGCGGTCGCATAAGCCAAGCGAAGCGGAATCGGAGACAACCGCCCATCCGCGCTCATTGGCTAGACGTTGCAGTTCCCGTAGGAGAACCGTCTTGCCACAGCCGCGGTTTCCCGTAATGAGCATGAGTCTACCCGGCGCTCCGGCGCCGTTATCGAGCCCTTCCTCGAAATCTTCGATGACCGACTCGCGACCGATGAGTATCGGAGGCCGCTTGCCAGCCGTGGGCTTAAAGGGATTTGGATTCATGTCGGCCTCCTCGGATTGGCAAACCCTGGTAATAGTTATACCAACTTATACCGAGTTATACCAATAGCATGTGACAAAGGAACTGTCCCTTTGTCACATGTGGCCGAAAAACTCGGCGTCTGCTGCTCGCCAGGGGCGGAAGGTGGCGGGATCGATCTTTACGTGCGCCACGGCGGGCACGTCGTACCATTTGACCGTGTAACCGGCGCCGTGAGAGCAAAAGACCGAGTCGGGCGTGTTGGGCAGATCGGCTTCTGGCTCATAGGCGGCCGTCTCGATGACGCGCTCGGCATCATGGCAAGCCGCATAGCCGGCAAACTCTAGGTACAGATGTCCACGACCACTCGTGTAGGCAGCCACCTCCAGCGCGTAATCCTGCACCTCGGATGCCGGCACGCGACCCACAAGCTTCGCCCGGTCTCCCGCCATCGTCGGCGGCTCGTACTCGGCACCCATGCGCGTGGCATCCGAAAGCGCCCGGCCCACGCACTCCCCCGGCACCTCGAGCTCAAAGCGATACCACGGCTCCAACAGTACCGCCGCGCCAGCCTCACGCACCTGCATGAGCCCCTGGCGAATCGCGCGGTACGTGGCCTGGCGAAAATCGCCGCCCTCGGTGTGTTTGGCATGCGCACGGCCGCCCGTGAGCGTAATGCACACATCGGTGATGGGCGAGCCGGTCAGCGCGCCCAGGTGATCGCGCTCCATGGCGTTGGTGAGTGCCAAACGCTGCCAGTTAAGATCGAGTTCGTCGGTCGAGGTCACGGTGCCAAACTGCACGCCCGAACCCGCTGGCAACGGCTCCAGGCGCAGATGTACCTCGGCATAGTGGCGCAGCGGCTCAAAATGGCCCACGCCCTCGACCGGCTGCGAAATAGTCTCCTTATAGAGAATGCCGCCAGACTCAAACGCAACCGAAAGGCCAAAGCGATCGGCCAACACCCGCTGCACGACCTCGAGTTGCACGGCGCCCATCAGCTGCAAATGAATCTGCTCAAGATGAGTGTTCCAGCTTACGCCGAGCATGGGATCTTCGTCCGCCAACTCTGTCAGTGCTTTGAACACCGCGTGGACATCGTGTTCGCCCGGAAGCACCGTATAGGTGAGGACCGGAGCGATGACAGGCGCATCGCCCACGGGCTCCGCGCCCAAGGCATCCCCTGGGCGAACGTGCGCAAGGCCCGTCACGGCACAAATACCGCCAGCAGCAACTTCTTGGGCAAGCTCATACTTCTCGCCGTTATAGATGCGCACCTGGTCGATCTTTTGCTCCCAAGTGGAGGCGCCAGAGCATCCCTCGACAACTTGCTTTGCACGCAGTACACCGCCCGTCACCTTGACCCAGGCAAGACGCTCGCCACGGTCTCCACGACTCACGCGGTAGACTCGCGCGGCGAACTCCTGGGGCCATGTTCGCTCGCGCATCAAAGCGCATATGCCGTCGAGTAGCTCTGCCACACCCTGGTCCTTGAGCGCCGAGCCCGCAAAGCAGGGAAACAACTTTCGCTCTGCGACCAGCCGCGAAAGCGTGGCAGTCGAAAGCTCCCCTGCGTCGAGAAACTCCTCGAGCGCCGCCTCGTCCAACGCAGCAGCGTCCTCCTGAACGGCACCACCCACCAACAGTTCGCTGCCATCCAGGCAGCCCTCGGAAAGACGTTGCCCAAGCTGTGCCAGCAAAACATCGCGGCCGGGATTCTCCAAATCGATTTTGTTGATAAAGATGAACGTCGGAATGTCATAGCGCGCAAGCAGGCGCCACAGGGTTTCGGTGTGCCCCTGCACGCCGTCGTTGGCACCCACAACCAAAATCGCATAGTCGAGCGCGCGCAACGTGCGCTCCGCCTCGGCAGAAAAATCGACATGCCCCGGTGCATCCACGAGCATGACGTGGGTATCGCCATGGTCGAGCACGGCTTGCGACGAGAAAATCGTGATGCCGCGCTCGCGCTCGATCGCATTAGTGTCCAGGTGCGAATCGCCATCGTCCACGCGGCCGCGCTTGCGAATGCGGCCCGCGTTGAACAGCATGGCCTCGGCCAGCGTGGTCTTGCCGGCATCGACATGCGCCAAGATTCCAACGACCGCTTGCTTCGACATGGCTCTCCTCTTATTACAAGCCCATCGCACGCGGCAACGGGCACTCACGCTCCACACTGGATGATACAATTTACGGGCCGGCGGGCGAAGCGGGCCCTATCCCCCGACCGAGCTCATCGCCCTGCGTTGCCGCGTGGCGATTTTCGTAGGTTCGCGCCTTGCGAAAGCCGGCTTTCAAAACAGTGCAGCGAACGAAAATAGCCCCACCCGAGGCCATTTGTCGTTCGAGTGAATTGTTGCCGTAAGGCCCAGCTTTTACGCCTCGCGCAGCCAATCGAACGCGACACGCACCGTGCCGTCGGACACATAGACGATACCAGCGCGCTCAAAGCCGGCCTTTATGATGGCACCCTGCATGGGCAGGTTGTCCTGATGCGTGTCGATACGCAGGTGATCGGCACGCTCTTTGGCAAAGGCAAACATCGCAGCCGCGATACCGTGCGCGGTGCCGTCGGACGCCACACGGTGCAGCACAGCATACGGAGTGTCACTGCGCCATTGCCCGTCCTCAATTACGTCATAGCACTCGTCCGGGCCCGGTAAAAAGGCAAACGTCGCTACCACGCGACCGTCGACTTCGCACACACAGCTGCCACCGGCGGCGATATCGGCAGCCAGCTGCTCGGCAGAAGGCGTGCCCTCGGGCCATTGCGTGGCGTTGCCATGCGCGCGCATAAAGGCGCGGGCAGCGTCGTAGATAGCCATGACGGCGGGAATGTCGGTATCGAGGGTTTTTCTGATCATCACGCGGCGGCCTCACGTTTATTGGTATCACTTTGATTGAGCAATGATACCAGCGTTTGAAGAGGGGCGCGAAGCAGATGGGAAGCAAAAAGCGAGCCGCCTGGTCAAAGGCCAAAAGCGAGTTTTTGGGCGCTGCCACCGGCGGCGATATGAGCGACCTGTTTGCGCGCGAGGACGAGCGTCGCGACGCCTTGGACGCCGAGCGCGATGAGGCTTGGCGCTACAAGTCGTGCGAGCGCAAAAACCGTTACGACACGCGCGCCGAGGCCGAGGCAGTTATGGCCGACTGCGAAAACCGCGGGCGGCGTGGTTTGGCCTGCTACAAATGCGAATACTGCGGTGGATGGCACCTGACGTCGCACCCATGGAAATAGACGCCGCATCGGCACGGCGCTAGCGAAGCGCCGCTAATCGCACGCAAGTTACGGGCGCGGCGGCACTAAAACATCGTAACGAACTGCCTTGCCCGCAAGTTGATAGCTCGGCTTAACGCCGGCAAGCAGCGGCCCCTTCACCGGTCGCTTGATAACCACCTTGCGCGGATGCACCGCAAGCGCAGCTTCGACCAGCGTCTCCTCATCGGCGCACGGCTGTTCCAGATGATGTAGGAGCTGGAACTTCTTTTTGACCGCCGCACTTTTAGTACGCTCGGGAAACATGGGGTCCAGATACACCACGTCGGGAGCCGCGAGCTCGCCCTGCCCGATCAGCTCAGTTGTATGGCGAAGGCCGGTAATACTGTCCTCGCCCGCATGTAAGCGCATGCGCGCCACGGCTGTCGCAAGCGCCGGATCATCTGCCGCGCGATCCAAAGCATCCTTGAGGAGTGCCGCGATCACGCAATCCTGCTCATACAGATCGACGGTAAAGCCCGCGGCCGCCAACAGCAGCGAATCCTCGCCAAAGCCTGCCGTGGCATCAATCGCCCATGGGCACTCGACGCCTTTTGCGCGCGCAGCCTTTACCAGCAGCTCTTGCTGCAAACGGCCCTGCTTGAGCCGCGGATGCATGCGGGTGAAATCGGCGCGCAGCTCCATCGTGCCGTCGGTGAGCGTGAGCCCCTCGGACTTCCCGGCCAGCTCAAGCCCCGCGGCCCGAGCAACAGAAAAGGGATCGACTACGCCCATGGGTACTCCTTAGCAAGCAAAACGAATACGTGAGCGCCGTTTGTGTCGGCACCCCACCGTCCGCTATTGTCCCACATGCGACATGGCCCACAGCATCCCAATGCAAAGCACCGCCATCAATCCCGTGCACACGGCAGCGATCACGGAATCACTCATGCGCCTTCCCAACGACCGCGGCTCACACACTTGCCCTGCTCCGTACATCATGGCTTCTCCTTCGGTCCAGCTCTCACCATGGCCCCATCATCGCAGCGCCGCGCATACGCTGCCATCGATTTGACTTACGCCCAGCTTTCTTTTTTGAAAGGTTGGACCGTGCGGGCAAGAGACGCTTTCAAACGCATGCATCGCCCCGTTGAACTACAATGTGCTTCACGATATGTGCCGTAACCTGGGTGCGACAGATTCTCCGCGCCCGCATCGAAAGGACCAGCTATGAGCGCCGCTCGCAAGACACTCAAAATCCTTGCCCTGATTTATTTTGTTCTGGGCATCGCCAGTCTCGTCATTGGAATCGCCGGCATCGCGACCGGCAAGCTCGAGTCCACCTACGGATCGAACGCCATGCTCGCCGCGGCCGTGGTTATCGCCAAGGGCCTCATCGATCTCGCCGCGGGCGTTGCGGGCATCAAGGGTGCCAACAAGCCTTCGCAGGTAGACGGCGCATTTAAGCTCGGTATTGTTGCCGCGGTCGCCACGCTTGTCCAGGCGGTGCTCACGCTTCCCGCACTCGGCGGCA
Organism: Collinsella sp.; assembly: GCA_031292915.1. Lineage (GTDB taxonomy): Bacteria > Actinomycetota > Coriobacteriia > Coriobacteriales > Coriobacteriaceae > Collinsella. Next base: position 13,554 of record JAUMSH010000024.1, on the reverse strand, counting down.
GCGCCGTCAACATCGGCGCCTTTGTCATCGTGGTGTACGACCTGTTCTTTGTTCAGCAGGCACACGCCGTTAAGGCCGAGAACAAGGACCGCCTGTAAGCGCTCGCTTCTCATAACCTCTGCAGCCAAGCAACTAAAAAGGGCCGATTGCGCATCTCCGCGGTCGGCCCTTTACGTTTGCCCAGATAAAACCTGCCAAAATAAACCTGTCCCTTTTTGGCAGGTTGTTAGCTGTGGCGGTACTCAGCGATGATGAAGTCGATGTCGGTTTGAAGGGTGTCCAAGTTTGCCAGGCGCTCTTTGTCGGCAGGGCGCGTGCGATAGTAGTACGGCGTCATCTGGAACACCGCCTCAATGTCGGCCTGGGTCTGAAGCGTAATATTCGCAGACACCCGCTGCGTTCCGACCAACTCGAGCTCGGTGGTCTTCGGCAGCTTCTCATCGTTAAGGTACGGCGTGTCGTAGAGCACCTCCTTAAGCCCAAAGAGATGACGGGCGCCCGGCACCACGGTGTAGAGCGAGCCCTCGGGCGCCAGCACGCGGGCAAACTCGCGCTCGTTAAAGGGGGCAAAAAGCTCGGTCACCATATCGAAGGCGCCATCGGCCACGGGGATGTCCTTCATATTGGCCACGAAGTAGGTCGCATCGCCGCGCTTGGCGGCAAGGCGCACCATCTCTTTGCCCAGGTCAAAGCCGTAAGCATCCACGCCCGGCACTGCGCCCATGGCACTCGTGTAATAGCCCTCGCCGCAGCAAATATCGAGCAGCGTCATGGAACCGTTCGTTGACGCGGCACGGCCAGACACCCGCTCGCGCACCAGCTCAACCATCGCATCGCGCAACGGCGCGTAGTATCCGCGGTTCAGAAAGTCACGACGGCTACGCGCCTGCGACTTGGGATCGCCCATGGAGTCGCCGCTCTTGGATGAGCGCAGCAGATATAGATAGCCCTCGCGCGCACGGTCAAACCGGTGTCCGCCCGCGCATGCAGCACCGCGTTCATTGTCCACCAACGGCTCATGGCAAACGGGACACAACAACATGGCAACTCCTTAGCGCGGACTACACAACGCCCACCATTGTCGCACGCCTTCCCCACCTAGTCATTGGGGACGTTCTTGAATGACTAGTTAGAAGAGATAAGGAGTGTCCCCAGCTGCCGACAGAAAAGGAACGTCCCTAAGTGCCGACTGGTTGCATTAGGAGTATCATCGTCTGCGCAAATAAGCGCAAAATAGCATGTTAGAGATTGAGAGCGCATGGCTGACACCGTATCTAAGCACATTGACATGACCACCGGCTCGCTGTGGCGCAATATCCCCCTGTTCGCCTTCCCCGTGGCCGCCACGAGCATCTTGGAGCAGCTGTCGAACCTTATTGCCACGGTCATCATCGGTAACTTCTCGGGCGACCAGGGAACCCTCGCCATGGCGGCAGTTGGCTCCAATGTTCCGCTTACCAGTCTTATGCTCAACCTGTTTATTGGCATGTCGCTTGGCTCCAACGTGGTCATCGCCAACGCTATCGGCCGCAACGATCAGAACATGGTCAAACGCGCCGTCCATACCTCGATTTTAATGGCACTCGTGGGCTTTGTCGTCATCGCTCTGGGCGAGATCTTTGCCGAGCCCATGCTCGCCGCGCTCAACGTTCCCGCCGAGACCATGCCGCTCGCTTCGCTCTACCTGCGCGTCTTTTTGCTGAGCATGCCCTCGATCTTGCTCTACAACTTTGAGGCCGCGATCTTCCGCTCCGTCGGCATCACCCGCATGCCGCTGCAGGCGCTTGCCGTGTCCACCGTCCTCAACATTGGCCTGGACCTCATCTTTGTCCCCGTACTCCACTGGGGCGTCGCGGGCGTCGCCATCGCCACCGCCATCGCCTACACCGTCAGCGCCGCTACGCTCTTTATCCGCCTGCTCAAGACCGACTCTGTCGTCCGCGTCACCCCGCGTGACTTGGCTATCGACCCCGTCGCCCTCAAGCGCATCGTCAAAATCGGCCTGCCCGCCGGCATCCAAAGCGCCGTCTTTGCCGTCGCCAACATCATCATCCAGTCTGCCATCAACAGCCTGGGCACCGAGGTCATGGCGGCATCGAGCGCCGCCATGAGCCTGGAGTACGTGTGCTACAACCTGCTCAACAGCTTTAGCCAGGCTTGCACCACCTTTGTGGGACAAAACCACGGCGCCCGCCAGATCGATCGCTGCACCAAAACGCTTAAGGTCTGCCTGGTCGAAGGCGGTATCGTTGCACTCACCACGATTATCGTTATTGTTGGCCTGGGGCGCGAGATCTTATCGCTGTTCAACAGCGATCCCAACATCGTCTCGATCGGCTATATCCGCGTGTGCTCGATCTTCCCGGCGTACGCCTTTAGCATGTTCTACGAAAACATGTCAGGCTACCTGCGCGGCTTTGGCATCTCGCTCACACCCGCCCTCATCACCATGATCTGCGTCTGCGGCATCCGCTTCTATTGGGTGTTCTGCGTGTTCCCGCACTTCCGCACCTTTGCGAACATCATGATGGTCTACCCCATCAGCCTGGGCACCACGGCGTTCTTTATGGTCGTGGCGGTACTACTTTGCCACCCGGCACGCACCTATCGCGCCACCCAAGCCAAAGCGACAGCCCGCTAAACACCGCACTCAACGCCACGCCAGTCATTAATTGACAATATGCGAGCTCATATAGTCGATAAAGCGCCTCGTGGCGATGGGCATGGTGTCCCAGCTGCGCCAGGCGGCCACCACGTCGCGCGAGGGAGCGTGCACGATGGGACGCACGCGAATATCGGCCCGCATACCCTCGACGGTACGGCGATAGAGCATGCTCACGCCCAGGCCCTCCTCCACCATCGCCATAATGGTGTAGTCATCGGTCACCTCACTCGTCACGTGCGGCGACAGCCCATGCGCCGCGAATGCATCGAGCACCAGGCTCTGTTCGCCCTCATCCAGCAGCACAAACGGCTCGGACGCCAGGTCGGCGAGCGTCACCTTTTCCTTTGCCGCCAGCGGATGCGCGGCCGGCAACAATGTCACCAACTCGTCGTGATAGACCACGCGCTTTTCGAGCCCAGCGGTAAATCCGCGTGCCGTAAAGCAAAAATCAACCACGCCATCGTGCACCCACTGGGCGTTGCGCGTGTAATCGCCCTGCTTGAGGGTAAAGCGTACGCCCGGGTGCAGGGCTCCAAAATCGCGGATCACGCGCGGCAATACGGTTCGACTCACGTTGGTAAACGTCGCGATGCGAATATCAGTCGACGAAAGCCCCAGCAGCTCCTGGCGCTTGCCCTCGAGCTCGGCCTCGGCGGTCACGATCTGGCGCAGGTACGGCAGATACTGCTTGCCGTCGCGCGTAAGCGAAACGCCCTGCTTTCCGCGCTCGATAAGCGTGGTACCCAGCTCGCGCTCGAGCGCCTTGACGGCCTGGCTCACCGCACTTTGCGTATAGCCCAGCTCGTCCGCTGCGCCTTTAAGGCTGCCGCGATCGACCACCATACAAACAATCTGATACCGCGATGCCATCGTGCCTCCACATCAATGAAGCCGTAAAACGTTTTGCCAGCGCTTTTCGTGCCTACTTTAGCGTTTCTTAATCATACTGAAGATACATTCGCTTTACTACATCCAAATCTGGGAGCAGAATCCTTTTTACGAAACCGTTCTGTAACAAAAGGAGCCCCATGGATCGCAAAAAAGCAATCGCGCTCTCATTTTCCGTTCCCGTCGCATGGGGCTTTTCGTACCCCCTCATGAAGATCGGCATGGACAGCATGAACGCCACGAGCATCGTCGCGCTACGCTGCATCATCGCCTTTGTGGTCTGCCTGCTGCTCTTCCACAAGCACGCGTTGCGCATCAACCGCGACCTTATGGTCCGTGCCGCCATCATCGGCGCCATTATGGCAACCGAGCTCACCTGCATGTGCCTGGGCTCCAGCCTCACCTCCGCCTCCACCGCCGGCTTTTTGCAGAGCCTGACGGTCGTGATCGTGCCGTTTGCCAACGCCGCCCTGCTGCGTCGCGCCCCCGAGCGCAAAGTGCTCGTCGGCACCGCCATCGTCACCTGCGGTATGTTGTTGCTCTCGGGCGCCGACTTTACCAGCCTGAATCCCGGCGCAATCATCATGCTGCTCTCCGCCTTTGTCTATGCCGGGCACATCATTGTCGCCAAGCGCTTTGTCGAAGAAGTCGATCCGCTTGCTCTGGGCGTTTGGCAGCTGGGCTTCGGCGGCCTGTTCTCGGGCATTGCCGCATGCGTCTTTGGCGGCTTCACGCTTCCCAGCACGCCCAGCGAGATCGTCGTTGTCGTCGCGCTCGCACTCATCTGCTCTGCCTACGGCTTTATCACCCAGACGCTCGTGCAGCCCCACGTGCCCGCCGAGACCACCGGCTTCGCCTTCTCGCTCGAGCCGGTCTGCTCCGCCGTCTTTTCGTTCTTCCTGGTCGGCGAGGTCCTGAGCCCCATCGCCTTCTTTGGCGCCGCCCTCATCCTCACCGGCGTCATGGTGGCAACCGTCGAGCTTCCGCGCCTCCGCGCACATGGACACACCCGTATGGCAGGAACGCCCGAGCGAGCCTCGTAAGCGCCTCACCTTTTGTAGCCGCGGCATAAAGGTCTTCGGACGCCTTTACAATAGATGCCAACAGAGCATCTGCCATAAAGGAGCCCCATGGACACCGCAACCCGCGACCGCAACATAGCAACTTGGTTGGGCGATGCGCCGCAGCCGGTACGTGACACTACGAACCAGCTGCTCGAGCGCATCGCCCTTTTGCGTGCCGAGCAGACCATCTACCCGGCACAAGACGACATCCTCAATGCCCTCGCCTACACGCCAGCCGACCAGGTCAAGGTTGTCATCTTGGGTCAAGACCCCTATCACGGACCCAACCAGGCAATGGGGCTGTCGTTCTCGGTCCCCGCGACGCAAACCAAGTTGCCGCCGAGCCTGCGCAACATCTACAAGGAACTCAATGCCGACCTGGGCTGCCCCATTCCCGCCACGGGAGACCTAACCCCATGGGCACAACAGGGCGTCCTGCTCCTCAACACTACGCTCACCGTGCGCGAGCATGCCGCCAACTCGCACGCCAAACTGGGCTGGAGCACGCTCACCGACTACGTTATCGAATGCTGCTGTCAGCTGCCCCAGTCGGTAGTCTTTTTGGCATGGGGCCGCTTTGCTCAGCAGATGGTCGAAGGAAAGCTCGCCGCGATCGGCGCGGGCAAGGCAACCGACAAGTTCTGCCTGGCCTCCACGCACCCCTCGCCGCTTTCGGCCAACCGCGCCACAGCAGAACTCCCCGCTTTTATGGGGTCGCGCCCCTTCTCCGCTGCCAATCGGCTACTCGAACAACACGGCTCGACCCCCGTCAACTGGACTTGCCTCGACTAACAATCGATATACCAAAAACGCGCCCGACGGCTTTCCATCGGGCGCGTTTCCTATTCGGGCCAAATAAATTGTGTGCGGCCGGCCTCGCCGCCATCGATCAACAGACTCTGTCCGGTCATAAACCGGTTGGTCACGCCCACAAAGTAGATCCACTCGGCGATCTCTTGGGCGGTGGCCCAGCGTTTAAGCGGCGTGAGCTCCATAATCTGATTCCACAGGCGCTCGTCTTCCATCACGCAACGGTTGAGCGGCGTGATAACGCCGCCCGGGTCCACACTGTTGGCGATGGCCTGCGGCGCCAGACGGTTTGCAAGGTTCTTGGTGTAGGCGATAACGCCGCCCTTGCTGGCAGCATAGGCAGGAAACTCCGATCCCGTATGCCCGCTCGCCGACCCCACATTGACCACGGATTGGATAGCCGGCACCGGCTTGGCGGCAAGCCCCTCCCCCGCAAAGGCGTAGCGCTCGGTCACGTTGATGGTGCCATACAGGTTGGCGGCGATGTCATCGGCCGAATCCTGCGTACCGGCAACGTTCACGATCACCTGGGGTTCAAGGTCGCCTGGAAACGAGCCCGGCTCGCGGACATCAACGATCAGATGGCGGTAGCGCTCGTGTTCGACCGCCGCCGGCAGCAGATCAAAGCCCACAACCTCGTGGCCCTCGTCCAAAAAGCGCTGCACGCATGCGGCTCCGATACCGCCCGAAGCGCCCGTGATCAAAACCCGCATACTTGCTCCTTAGGCGATTGCGTGGCGCTCGAGGTACTCGGAGCCCACATTCTCGCGCTCCCAGCCGCGCACGACCTTGTAGCCCACGGGGCTCAGGAAGACCTCGCACAGCAGCTCGGCAACAGCGCCGGTCAGCGAGCACATAAGGACCTGCACCCAGGTCCAACCAAAGAACGTGTGGCTCACCACGATGGCAAAGACCAGGTTGTCGATGAACTGGCCAACACCCGTAGACACATAGGAGCGGAAGGCGAAACTCGCAAAGTTATTCTTTTTGAGCATACGGCCGAGCGACTGGTTGAGCGTAGAGTTAACTACGGCAGAAACGAGCATTGCCAGCGAAGAGCCTAGCACCACGTACCAGGTGCCACCGATGGTGGCGTTAAGAGCGGTGTTGACCTCGATCATGCCCGTGTCGTAGTAAGCGCCCCACATGCCGGGCGTGAGCGAGCACGCCCAAAAGCACAGGCTGACGGCCAGGTTGACCAGCAGCGCGAGGATAGAGATTTTGATGGATGCCTTGGCGCCAAAGCGCTTGCAGATCATGTCCTGGCACAAAAACGAAACCCAGCTCACCACAAAGCCGCAATCGAGTGCCAGATACGGCAGGCTGATAAGCTCTTTGTTGGCCAGCAGGTTCATCATGATGACACTCACGAAAAACAGCGAAACCGTTGCCGCGGGAATGCTCCGCAACAGGACCTTGTAGTCCTCCATGACCTTCTTGATCATTATGTACTCCTTTGGTTTTAGGTTTAACGAGCAGGATATCGGACCCGAACTGCTCGGACGCCCCGGTCTTGAGACGACGGTGGGTATGATAGCCGCTCACACGGCATCAGGCAAGCGAACGGCGCGGCAGCCCCGCAGGACCACCGCGCCGATGCGTTAAAAGGCTACGTTGCCAAACTCCGACAGGATAAGGTCGGGGTTGTGGTCGGTTGCCCAATCCACGTTCCACGGGCTCGTGAACAGCAGCAGCTTGCCGCCGCGCATGTCCTCGACGCGCAGCGTGTCGCGCGTGAGCGAAAGGCCCGGGATATCGATGGTGTCGGGGTCGTTCTGGATCCAGCGGATGTCCGTATAGGGCAGCGGCTGGCGACGAACCTCAACACGGTACTCGGCCTTAAGGCGGCGCTCGAGCACCTCAAACTGCAGCACGCCGACCACGCCCACGATGACGCTCTCCATGCCGGCACCCAGCTCGCGGAAGATCTGGATGGCGCCCTCCTGGGCAAGCTCCTCCATGCCCTTGACGAACTGCTTGCGCTTGAGCGTGTCGACCTGCGTAATGCGAGCGAACATCTCGGGGGCAAACGTCGGGATTTGCGGATACTGCACGTGGCGCTTACCGGAGCACACAGTGTCACCGATGCTAAAGATGCCCGGGTCGAACAGGCCCACGATATCGCCCGCGTACGCCTCGTCCACGATGGCGCGGTCATCGGCCATCATCGACGTGCCCGTGGCAAGCTTGAGCTTGCGGTTGCCCTGCACGTGGAAGGCGTCCATGCCGCGCTCGAACTTGCCCGAGCAAATGCGCACAAAGGCGATGCGGTCACGGTGGTTCTTGTCCATGTTGGCCTGGATCTTAAACACAAAGCCGCTAAAGTCGTCGCGGCAGGGATCGACCGGCTCGCTGGTGAGCGTATCGGTATAGGCGCGCGGCGTCGGGGCCAGACGCAGGAACTCCTTGAGGAAGGGCTCCACGCCAAAGTTGGTGAGCGCCGAGCCAAAGAACGCCGGGCTCAGCTTGCCGCAGGCCACGGCATCCAAGTCGAGCTCGTCGCCGGCGCCATCGAGCAGCTCGATGTCGTCCATCAGGTTCTTATGGTTCTCCTCGCCGATGAGCTCGTCCATGGAAGGATCACCCAGCTCGGCCTCGACCTCGGCGACCTTCTTGGTGGCGTTAGCGTGGCCGTCGCCCTCAAAGGCAATGACGTGACGAGTCTGACGATCGAACACGCCGCGGAAGTTGCGGCCGCTGCCGATCGGCCAGTTCATGGGATACGTATTGATGCCCAGGACGTTCTCGATCTCTTCCATGAGCTCAAACGGATCGCGAGCCTCGTGGTCGAGCTTGTTCACAAAGGTAAAGATGGGAATGTGGCGCAGCGTGCAGACCTTAAAGAGCTTTTTGGTCTGGGCCTCGACGCCCTTGGCGCCGTCGATGACCATGACCGCGGCGTCGGCGGCCATAAGGGTACGGTAGGTATCCTCCGAGAAGTCCTGGTGGCCGGGGGTATCGAGGATATTGACGCAGGCGCCGTTATAGGTGAACTGCAGCACCGAGGAGGTAACGGAGATACCGCGCTCCTTCTCGATGTCCATCCAGTCCGAGACGGCATGCTTGGACGAGCTCTTGCCCTTGACCGAGCCGGCGGTCTGAATGCTGCCGGTATAGAGCAGCAGTTTCTCGGTAAGCGTGGTCTTACCGGCATCCGGGTGGCTGATGATCGCGAATGTGCGGCGCGACGAGATTTCATCCGACAGGCTTGCCATGCGGATCCTTTCTTGTATTGAGTGCATTACGTCGTTGTAACCGCACTATTGTAGCCGCGAAATCCCGCTCTAGGGCGCCTATCAGGACAAATTCATCAGTTGGGACCTGGGTAGCCGGCCCAATCAGTATTTACTTCTTGCAGAACTGTGCATAGTGTATATATACTGTGTTTACCGGTTATATACACGTGTAGCCCAACAGCTAAGGAGCCGCTGTGGACATCATCCTATCCAATTCGAGCGACAAGCCCATCTACGAGCAAATAGCCTCGCAGGTCAAAGCTCAAATCCTTTCGGGCGCACTCACTGCGGGAGCCAAACTCCCCAGCATCCGTGCGCTCGCGAGCGATCTTGGCGTGAGCGTCATCACCACCAAGCGCGCCTACGCCGACCTGGAGCAGATCGGGTTTATCTGCACCGTGCAGGGCAAGGGCTGTTTTGTCGCCGAGGGCAACCAGGAACTCTTGCGTGAAAACCAGCTCTGCCATATCGAAGAGCTGCTTGCGAAAGCGGCAAGCCAAGCCGAAGCCTTGGGCGTCACGCGCGACAAGCTGCACGAAATGCTCGACCTGGTAGCCCCCGAAACCATGCAGTAGCCATCTGCAAGAAAGGCTATACCATGCAAAACCTTTTAGAACTCAAAGGCATCTCACGCCGTGTGAGCGACCGTTTTTCGCTGCGTGATGTCACACTCGCTGTGGAGCCAGGTCAGATCGTCGGCTTTGTTGGTGCCAACGGTGCTGGCAAAACAACGACGATTCGCGCCGCGCTTGGGCTTATAAAGCTCGATGCCGGCGAAGTGCACCTGTTTGGGCAGCACTGTGGCGCCGACGCGCCCGATGAAGCGCAGCGCTGCTTGCACACTCGTGTCGGCCTCGTGCTGGACACATGCCCCTTCCCTTCCACACTCAAGGTGACCGAAGTTGAGGCACTCGTAAGCCCGGCGTACCCCGCCTGGAGCCATGGCACCTTCGCCGACCTCCTCAGCCAATTTGGCCTCGATCCCAAGGCAAAGGTCAAGGACCTTTCCCGCGGCATGGGCATGAAGCTGCAGCTTGCCTGCGCGCTCAGCCACCGGGCCAAGCTGCTCGTTTTGGACGAAGCCACCGCGGGGCTTGATCCCATGGCACGCGAGGAGCTGCTTGATGAGCTGCTTGCCTTTGTCGCCGACGGCCAGCACAGCGTGCTGCTCTCGAGCCACATTACGTCTGACCTCGATCGCGCCGCCGACCGCGTCATCTGCATCGATAACGGCTCGATTGTGTTTGATCTGCCGCGCGAGGACATTACCGACCGAGCTGGCATCGCCCACTGTACCCAAGCACAGGCCGCCGAGCTTATGGCTTGCGTCGAAGGCGCCCGTGCCGCCCACCACGCCTATAGCGTGGACGTGCTCGTGCCCAACCGTCGCGAAACGCTCGAGGCCTTCCCCGAGATTCCCTGCGATCGGGCAACCATTGATGACTATCTGCGCCTCATGCTGAAAGGAGCTTCGAAATGAAACGCGCCTTTATGTCCGAGCTCGCCATCGCTCGCTCGCTTATCCCGAGCATTGCAGGCGTCGGCCTGTTCATGTTCGTCGTGCTGACCCTTGCCAACGCGACAGACGGCGATTCCGGCATGAGCGCCGGCGCCTGCGCCGTCAGTGCCATGTCACCCATCATAATCATGAACTCGCTAGCTGGCTACGATAACCAAAACGGCTGGGAGCGTTATCGAGCAACGTTGCCCTTCTCGCGCAAAGACATTATTTGCGCACGCTACCTGTGCATCGTTGTCTTCTCGGTCGTCATGGCGTGCGTGGCTACGCTTCTGAACATCCTCGCCCTTCCGCTCTTCGACCCCATGGGCATCCCTTCGACATGCCAGACGATCTTTGAAATCGCAACCGCCTCGGCGGCATCGATGCTCATCTCCCTCATGATGGTATTCTTGACACAGCCGCTGTTCTTCCGATTTGGACACATGGAGGCGCTGCGCCTATCCGTTGGTCTGTTTGCCCTGCTTGGCTGCGGCACCATGGCCACGCTGAGCTCCTCCAACCCCATCAGCAACTGGCTCATGTCGATTGCCGGAGCGAATCCCGACCCTGCCGTTCTGGGCTGTCTGTGTGCAGGAATTGCCGTGCTGGCCCTCGCGCTATGTGCAATCAGCTGCACCGTCAGCACCAAGGTGTATCGAGTACGCGATCTGTAGCCACGCGAGCCTCAATCCACGAAGGACGCGATCGCCCCCCCCGCAAATCCGTGACAAATGGCATATCCCCGGCGTACGCCACCGTACTACTTGCGCAGCGGCTTGGGCAGCGGAATACCGGCAGCGATGACGGCGGCGATGATCATACAGACGATGCCTTTGAGCGGGAAGCACATGAGCAACAAGCCCACGACCATAACGGGTTGGCGCATGACGGCGCCCATCGTCGAGGCTGTGCAGACGGCGACGCAAAAGACCGGATCGGCGCCGGTGAGGATGGCAAGGCCGTAGCCCAGGCTCACACCCGAGAAGATAACCGGGAAGAAGTGGCCGCCACGCCAACCAAGGTTGATGAGGGCGGGCGTCAGCATGGCCTTAACAAGACCGGTCGCGATAAGCACGCCGGCGGGAATGGTCAGATAGGTTTCCATGAGCACGTCGGCCTGGGTCTCGCCGGCAAACATGGTGTAGGGCAGGACCGTGCCACAGATGGCGAGCGCCAGACCGGCTAGCATGGCCTTGACGACAGGACGCTCCCCTATTGCATGGGCAAGCGCTTCGCTCGCGTGCTCAGAGACAAAGTACAACCAGCCGCAGATTGTTCCGATCAGCGACAGAGGAATGAGCCAGGTAAGCTCCAGGTTGCCCACCACGGCGGCCTCGAACCTCGGCATACCCATGCCGCCGCCCACAAGCTGGCCAAGCAGCAGGTAGGTGCCCAGACCGCCGGCAATCGCAATGCCGTAGACCACAGTCTTTTGCGCCTTGGGCAGCTTGATGGTGACCTCGTCGGACACGGACTCATCGTCGGCGTCTTCGCCCTGGCCGTCGGCGCTACCAGCGAGCGGTGCCACAAAACCAAAGACGGGCGCGGTAAAGAGCGCCGTCAGGGCAGCCTGGGTGCCCAGCAGCGTAAGCTCCCTAAACTCGGCGCCAAAGCGACGCATGCGGTCGCCGACCCAGCTACACAGACCAGCGATAACGCCGGTCAGGCCGGCCTCCGGTCCAATGCTTCCGCCAAACAGCAGCGGCAGCAATGCCGCGAGCGAAAGCTTGCCCAGGTTGTCGTACGGATAGCGCCCGTCTTGCTTAACCTTAGCCATCACCTGGTTGAGGTCATCGGTCTTGGTGCCTGTCATCTTTTCGTACAGACCGATTAACAGGCCGCCCAGCAGGCAGATAAAAAACGGGTACGGCAAAAAGCCAAACGGGCCGCTGGCGAGTTCAGGCGAAGAGGCACCCAGCATATGCGGGACCTCGGTCCACAAATAATCAATGCCGCGCTCCATCGCAAAGAAGAACAGCCAGACTGCGGCACCTGCGAACGCACCGGTCACGGCAACGCTAACTAAAAACAGCGCGCGGTTTGTGGGTTTGGCAAGGTTATCCATCGGGTCCTCCCGCGGTCAAAGTCGACATAGATATGTTTTATTGTAGAGCGAGCGTTGCCCGAACGAGCCAACCGTCTGCGCCGCAAACGGCACCATTGGGAGCCATAATGGGGCAGGCTCAAGACTTATCCGTTGATAATCGAGGCAATCTCGCGCAAATCGTTGGCAAAGTAGATGCCGTGCTGGCGCCTCGGGCTCGAAAGCCCCTTATCAATCATGTGCCCGAGCAGCGCCTTGAGGTCGTTGTAGTAACCGTCCAGGTTATACAGGATACACGGAGCACTCAGGTGCCCCAACGACACCGCGGACATAACCTCGGCAATCTCCTCGAGCGTGCCCGTACCGCCCGGAAATGCGATGAACGCATCGCCGAGCTCAATCATCTTGGCTTTGCGCTCGGCCATATCACTCGTCACGATAAGGTCGTCGATTCCGTCGTGCTGAAACTCGGCCTCGATAAAAAAGCTCGGCTCCACGCCCGTCACATGTCCGCCAGCATCGAGCACGCTATCGGCGAGCGCGCCCATCAGGCCCGACTTGGACCCGCCGTATACCAGCGCGTGGCCGTTGGTGCCAATCCACGTGCCGAGCTCTCGCACTGCAGGCAGAAACGCCGGGTCGTTGCCGACGCTCGCGCCCAGGTACACCGTGATGTTCATATGCAATCCCCCTCGTCGTGACGCGCGGCACCCGTTCTATCGTTGCCGACGACGGTACTCGCGCACGCGGCGCGACAAATCGGCGAGCTCATCGCGGTCGAGTTCTTCCAAATGCTCAAGATCGTCCATAAAGCGCGCCATGGTGTCCTTTTGGCGCAGTTTGATGAGCGTATTGCAGTAGTTCACCGCCACGCCCGTGAGCATGGCGATGTAGAAGATACTGATGACGCTTAGGATAACGGTAATGCCGCGGGCAACCGGCGTTTCGGCGGGGATATCGCCAAAGCCGATCGTCGAGACCGTCTCAAAGCTAAACCACAGGCCATCGCCAAAGGTGAGGGTCGTGGGCTCGGACAGCCAGACGGCCGTCGAGCATAGCAGGTAAAAGATAAGAAACAGACCCGTGATGCGCGCAAAGCCGGCCTGTCGCAGTACGTCGGCAAGCGTCCTCAACTTGTTCATCGCGACCCCTTTTCCCAGACGTCCAATCTCGTTCGCTCGGTATTGTCCCACAACCGGCAGTTAGGGACGTTCCTTTTAATATGAGCAGGACATTGTCAAGAGGCAAAATCGGGCCTGGCCCCAACGATATGGGGTCAGGCCCTCTCCCTATATCAACCCGTCCGCGGCGACCTCGGCGTGTCTTACCGACGCTCGTCTTTGCAG
>JAUMSH010000019.1 GCA_031292915.1 Collinsella sp. | reverse complement strand
GCTCCTGCAGGCGGCGGGGGCGGACAGGCCGCTCCGGTGGAACTCCCAGAGAATCCCCTCGCGCTCCTCTTGCGTATACATCGGACTCCCTCCTGGACCCAAATTGGGTCCGAGATTTTGTCCGAGGTCCCCCGCATCCCACTCTAGACGCACAAAACGGGATGAGCTTTCCCATGGTGATCCAAGACCAGAAGCATGTCCGATAGCGCGGCCAGGTCAAGAACAACAAGGCAAGCGTCACGCCAATTTGGACGAGCGTCTGCTGCAGTTTGAGGCTGCTGGCCCATATGGTAGAGTTAACCACCCATGAATTTCAGCACACTGCGTGCTACCTGCTCTTTTGTCATTTGGGGGAGTGAACTTGTGAATACTTCTGTCGCCAAGAAAGCCAGTCGGGCGATGCGCCTGCTCATGATGGTGCTCACGGCAGTTCTCATCTTCTTCTTCATTAATGTTATGCTGCTCGTCTCCGATATCCAGGGCACGGCGCGCGTGGTCAACTACGCCGGTCTGGTGCGCGGTACCACGCAGCGAATCGTTAAGCTCGAGGACGCAGGCCAGCCTCAAGATGACCTGCTTAAAGCCGTGGATTCATACATCAACGGTTTGCGTTACGGAAGTGACGACCTCAATCTCGTCCGTCTCGATGACGATGAGTACCAGGCAAAGATGACCGAGCTTGCAAACTATTTTGATGAGCTTCGCGCCGAGGAGGCCCGCGTGCGCGAGGTCGGTTACGAGAACACTGATATCATCGCCATGAGCGAGGAGTTCTTTGGCATTTGCGACGATGCTACGCGACTCGCAGAGGACTACTCTCAGGAGAAGGCATCGACGCTCAACTATCTCGAGGGCTTGGTGATCATCGACATCATGGGCTTGGTGGCGACCTTTGCGGTCGAACTTGTTCGCGCGGTGCGAACTGCCGCGCTCAATCGCGAACTGCAGAGCAAAGTCTATCTCGACGAAGCCACGGGACTGCCCAATAAGAACAAGTGCGAGGAGATCTTGGGACAGGAACAGCCTGTCTCCGCGGAGGCGCCCGTTGCGGTGTGCGTCTTCGACCTTAACAATCTGCATATGGTCAATAACAACTTCGGCCACGAGAAGGGCGACGGATACATCCGCTCTTTTGCCCAGCAACTGGGAAGTGTGGCGTCCGAGACGTGCTTTGTGGGTCGCGACGGCGGCGATGAGTTTATCGCGGTACTGCGGGATGCCGACCGAGCCGCTGTGGAATCTTGTCTCGCTCGGATTCGCGCGAACGTGAACGAGTATTCCGAAGTCCACCCCGATATGCCCATCAGCTACGCGGTGGGCTATGCGCTTTCCAGCGATTTTGACGAGCCGCCTACCATGCGCGAACTCTTTTCCCAGGCCGACAAGAACATGTACGTCGATAAGAACCGCGTAAAGACAGCCGAGGCGGCCGGGCCGCAACGCGAGGACCGCTAAACCCGTAGCAAAGGGTAGCTAATTTGGGACGGGGCTCTTTTGGCTACTTGAGGAGTTGGGCCATGGCGTTGACGAATTTTTGTACTTGGAGGGTGGGCTCGAGCGGATAGTGCAAAAAGACCGGCACCTCTCGCCCGCACAGGAACGGCACGCCCACAAAGGCCGGGTGCACCCCCGACCATGCGCCGCAGGTGAGCACCGCGTCGCCCTTTTCCTCTGCCTCGTTAAAGAGCGCAAAGTCAAAGCTGTCCACGTCGATCACGTCTACGCCGCCGTCGGCCAACAGATCGATACGCAGGCTGTCCATAGCGTCGTTGCCGTGGCGGAGCACGCGCAGACGCATACCCTCCAAGTCGGCGACCGTAATGCGATTCTTGCGCGCCAGCGGGCTCGTGCGCGGCAGGTCGATATAAAACGGCACGTTGACAATGCGGAGCTTTTGGCAGGCGTCACCCCAGCGCGGGGTCGAAAAACTCGACTGCACCACATCGACCTCACGACCGAGGCTGCGCATGACGGTCTCGCGCTCGTCATAGAGGTCGCTTACCGGCACGATCTCAAATCGCAGCGACGGTTCCAGCTCGTGTACGCCCGACCACATCGACAGCGTTTGGCGCCCTGGGCACATCATCGACACACCCAGACGCACGGCACCGCCATCGCCCGCGGCGCGTCGGGCACGGCGCAGCGCGTCCTCGGACTGCCGCATGATCGAGCGCGCGTCGTCCACCAGCAGAGCACCCGCCGGTGTCACCTTGACGCCCGAGTGCGAACGTTCGAACAGCGTGATGCCAAACTCGGCCTCGAAACCCGACACCTGCTTGACGAGCGCCGGAGTCGACACGCGCAATTTTGCCGCCGCACGCGAGAAGCTTCCCAGCTCCGCGGCGGCCGATATGGCCTCAAGTCGTCGATCGTACACGTCAATCTCCCATTTTCGCGCCCGTGGCCACATGGCGCCACAGGGGGTTGTTTTCGCAGGTCACGCGCTCGGTTAAGCATAAACTGCATTGCACAGTGTAAACTTACGGTTAACGCCATTCTAACAAATATGCAATTCACCTGCGCAAATGCAAAGCATACGATAACCTGCGAAAACCACGTGGGTCGATTAATGGGAACGGCCCACCGGGAGGTACAAGAAGGGAAGTTTCTATGAGCAACTGGCTTAAGCTCGAGGGCGATGTCTGCGCCGTGACCGGCGCACTCGGCGGTATGGGCGTCGAGATTTGCCGCGAGTTCGCCCGCAACGGCGCCAACGTCGTCCTGCTCGACCTGGACGAGGAGAAGGTCAAGGCTGCTGCCGCCGACCTCGCTGCCGAGTTTGACATCCACGCCGAGGGTTACAAGATGAACGCCACCGACGAGGCCGAGGTTCAGGCCGCCGTCGACGCCACCATCGCCGACTTCGGTCGCGTCGACGTCCTCGTCAACACCGCCGGTATCCTGCGCTTCGCCGCCATGGAAGACCTGCCGCTGAGCGACTGGGAGCAGGTGCTCAACGTCAACCTCACCGGCTACTTCATCACCTCGCAGCGCTTTGGTCGCGAGATGATCAAGGCCGGCCAGGGCCGCCTGGTGCACATCTCGACCGTCGCCAGCCACTCCCCCGAGACGTTCTCGGGCGTGTACAGCTCCACCAAGGCCGGCGTCAACATGATGTCCAAGATGCTCGCTGCCGAGTGGGGCCCCTACGGCGTGCGCTCCAACTGCGTCGAGCCCTGCTTCGTTAAGACCCCCATGTCGGCCAATTTCTACGCCGACCCCGAGGTCGAGAAGAGCCGCAGCCGTCTGATCGCCACGCGTCGCATCGGCGAGGTCAGCGATATCGCCAACGCCGTCATGTTCCTGGCGTCCAAGCGCTCGGACTTTACCACCGGCGACGCCATCAAGGTCGACGGCGGCTTCTCCAACATGATGGGCGACCTCACCGCCAAGCCCGGCGGCCGTCGCGCCTATGCCGACAACTACCTTAAGAACAAGGGTGTCGAGCTCTGGTCCGATGAGTCCGGCGTCACCAAGCCGACCGACCAGTAAACCAACCTGACAGGGAGGCCCCGCGGACACGCCCGCTCCTCCCCCGTATCGATTAGAAAGAGTCCAATGGCTTCCACCAACTCCAACAAGGGTCGCGCCGTCGTGCTTTCCGCCGCGTGCGTCACCATGTTCTTCATCAGCTCCATCGCGCTGTATTCCGTCGTGAGCAAGAACCTGCTCGCCGTCTACCCCGAGTGGTCGAGCGCCCTTACCTGGGCTTTCCCCGTCTTCCAGACCATCATGGCCGTAACGGGCATCTTCGCCGGCCGCATCTCTGATAAGATCGGCCCGCGCAACGTCGTGATCGCCGCCGCCGTGTGCTACGGCGTGGGCTGGTTCATGTCCGGCACCGTCACCGAGCCGTGGCAGTTCTACCTGTGGTTCTCGCTCGTCGCCGCCATCGGCAACGGACTGGGCTATAACCCGGCGCTCACCACCGGCCAAAAGTGGTTCATCGACAAGAAGGGCCTTGCCTCCGGCATCACCCTGGCCGCTTCGACCGCCGGTCCCGCCGTACTGTCCCCGGTGCTCGCCTCGCTGCTCATCCCGAGCCTGGGCATCTTTGGCGCCCTCAAGGCGCTCGGCGTCATCTTCTTTGTGACGATCGCCGCCTCCGCCCTGTTCCTGAAGGCCCCCGAGGCCGGTTGGCTGCCCGAGGGCTTCGAGGCCCCCAAGGGCGGCGCGCACGCTGGTACCTTCGGCGACCTCACCCCGGGCGAGATGGTCAAGACCCCGCGCTTCTGGGTCCTTATCGTCACCTTCGCCTTTGCCGCCACCGCGGGCACCCTGCTCGTGGGCAAGGTTGCCTCCATCGCCGCCGTCCAGCTCTTCGCCGACCCCACGAGCGCCGCGGCCGTCGCCCTCGGCGGCGTGGTCGTCTCCGTCAACACCTGCGCCAACCTGGTTGGCCGTCTGTCCTTTGGCCAGATCATCGACAAGCTCGGCGCCTATAAGTCACTGCTCATCAGCCTTGTCGTCACCATCGTCGCACTCGTCATCATGTCGATGAGCTTTACGCAGGGCATGTTCTTTGTGGCGCTCGCCCTGCTCGGCTTTAGCTTTGGCGCTCTGCTCGTCATCTACCCGCCGCTCACCGGTGGCGCCTTTGGTACCAGCAACATCGGTGTCAACTACGGCATCATGTTTTTGGGTTATGCCGCTTCTACCTGGATCAGCCAGCCCATCACCGCCGTGCTGTATCACGCCGAGGCCGGCAGCGCCGCCTACCAGCAGTCCTTCTACGGCGCCATTGTGATCGCCGCCATCGCCGTCGTGCTCACCGTCTACATGATGGTCTCCGACAGCAAGAAGAAGTCCGCCTAGTTTTACCGATGCGACAAAGGGACAGTCCCTTTGTCGCATTTCACCGGTCACCATTATTAAGGAGTCGAAATGTCTGAGCTCAACCCCGTCCGCATTGCCGTTATCGGCGCCGGCGCCATGGGCCGCAACCACATCCGCTTTGTCACCGAGGAGCCCGAGGCCGAACTCGTTGCCATCGCCGACGCCTTTGAGGGCGCCCGCGCCACGGCAGAGGCCGCCGGCGTACCGTTTTATACCGATCCCGCCCAGATGATGGACGAGATCAAGCCCGAGGCCGTCATCATCGCCACGCCCAACGACCTGCACCTGGGCGTTGCCCGCGAGGCTGTGAAGCGCAACATCGTGCCGCTGGTCGAAAAGCCGATCTCCAACGATCTTGAGGACGCCCAGGCCTTCGCCGCCGAGGCCGAGACCGCCGGCGTGCCCGTGCTCGTAGGTCAGCACCGTCGCCACAACCCCTTCGTCAACAAGGCCAAGGAGATCATTGAGTCCGGCGAGCTGGGCAAGCTCACCGTATCGAGCTTCCACTACATGATTTATAAGAATGACGAGTATTTCGATGTCGAGTGGCGCCGCAAGAAGGGTGCCGGCCCGATCCTGGTCAACCTGGTGCACGACGTCGACCTGCTCCGCTATCTGCTGGGCGAGCCCGTTGCCGTCCAGGGTATGCAGTCCAGCGCCGCCCGCGGTTTTGAGACCGAGGACTCCGCCGTGGTCAACGTCCGTTTTGCCGATGGCGCGCTCGCAAGCATGACCATCTCCGACGCCACCGCCAGCCCCTGGAACTGGGAGGCAACCGCTCGCGAGGATCCGCAGTACCGCCCCTTCGACGCCGACGCCTACTTTATCGGTGGCACCAAGGGCGCCCTGTCGCTGCCCCGCCTGCACCAGTTCTCCTACGACGGCGCCTCCAACTGGCACAAGCCGCTGCAAATGGAGATTCCGGCCGTCGACCCGGCACTGCCGCACAAGATGCAGCTCAAGCACTTTGTGAAGGTTGTCCGCCGCGAGGTCGAGCCCGTCGTGACCCCCGCCGATAACGTCAAGACGCTCACGCTTCTCAACGCCATCAAGGAAGCCGCCGAGACCGGCCAGCTCGTCGAGCTGTAATGCCTTAAGAGCGACCGCGGCAAAACCCCATGCCGAACCCTTCGGTCCGCCACCAACAAGCCCCTCTTCTTTGCCCCGCGAGCAGTCTCCTGCCCGCGGGGCATTTTGCTACCTTGCCGACGTTTTTTCTGGGACGGGGGCTATTTTGCGCCTCAGCTTGATTCGTGCGCCACGAAATGGGCCTATCTACTACGTTTGACCAATCACCCTCAACCATACCGAATTTCGCGAAATAAAAACCGCAGGTAGACGGCCTGCCGATTTTCGAAAAACCCAGGTATGGTCGGCCCCTACGGGTAAAACGTAGTAAATAGGCCGTTTTCATGGCGCGGCCCCAAAACAGTCTTTTGGGACGGGTGGTATCCTTGGTAGCCCTGTGCTGCAAACGCACCTTAAACGCAAGGAGTCCCATGGATCTTATCGCCCAGCTCTCCCGCGAGCTCAACCTTAAGTCCGCCAACGTCGAGGCGGCCGTCAAGCTCATCGACGAGGGCAACACCATCCCCTTTATCTCGCGCTACCGCAAGGAAGCCACGGGCGGCATGGACGATGTCGCCCTGCGCGCGCTCGACGAGCGTCTGTCCTATATGCGCAATCTTGAGCAACGTAAAGAGGACGTCATCCTGCTTATCGACGCCCAGGGCAAACTCACGCCCGAGCTCGAGCAGCAGATTCGCGAGGCCACGCAGCTCCAGCGTGTCGAGGACCTCTACAAGCCCTACCGCAAAAAGCGCATGACCCGCGCGCAGAAGGCCCGCGAGGCAGGCCTGGAGCCGCTTGCCAACATGATCATCATGCAGGCCTCGGCCAAGGGCAGCGCGCTCGACGCCGCCGCCGCATACGTCAACGGGGAGGCCGGCTTCGACACGCCCGAGAAGGCGCTCGCCGGTGCGGCCGACATCGTGGCCGAGACGGTGGCCGAAGACCCTGAGAACGTCGCCGACCTGCGCGCCTTTACGCAAAACACCGCCGATATCGTCGTCGAGGCCACCGACCCCGCGGAGAAGACTCCCTACGAGCCCTACTACAACTTTGACGAGCCGCTGCGCCGTATCCCCAACCACCGTGTGCTGGCCATCGACCGCGGCGAGCGCGAGGGCAAGCTCCGCGTGCGCGTGAATGTCGACGGCGCTGCCGCCACGGCGCGCCTCGGCAGCCGCTGGCCCCGTCGCCAAGGCGTCTTCGCTCCCGTCTTTGACGCCGCCATCGCTGACGGTTACAAACGCCTCATGGCCCCCTCGCTGGAGCGCGAGGCCCGCGCCAAGCTCACCGTCCGCGCGCAGACCGAGGCCATCAACGTCTTTGCCAAGAATCTCGAGGGCCTGCTCTCGGCACGCCCCGTGCGCGGCGCCCGCGTGCTCGCGCTCGACCCGGGCTACCGCACCGGCTGCAAGGTCGCCGTCATGGACGAGACCGGCAAGCTACTCGACCACGGCGTGGTCTACCCCACCAAGCCGCGCCACGACGTCGCCGGCACCAAGCGCGAGCTCGCCCGCCTCGTCAAGAAGGACGGCGTCAACACCATCGTCATTGGCAACGGCACCGCTAGCCGCGAGACCGAGGAAGTCGTCTCGGAGTTCATTGCCGAGCAGGCGCCCAGCCTTCGCTACACCATCGTCAACGAAGCCGGCGCGTCGGTGTACTCCGCCTCCGAGCTCGCCAGTCAGGAATACCCCGACCTGGACGTCACCGTTCGTGGCGCCATGAGCTTGGGCCGCCGCCTGCAGGACCCGCTGGCAGAGCTCGTTAAGATTCCGCCCCAGTCCATCGGCGTGGGCCAGTACCAGCACGACCTTGACCAGGCCGAGCTCTCGCGCACCCTGGGCCATGTGGTGGAGGACGTCGTCAACCGCGTGGGCGTCGATGTGAACACCGCAAGCGCGAGCCTGCTGGGATACGTATCGGGCATCACGCCGAGCGTAGCCAAGAATATCGTGGCCTACCGCGAGGAAAACGGCGCCTTTACCGATCGCCGCCAGCTTAAGAAGGTCCCCAAGCTGGGACCCAAGGCATACCTCAACGCCGCGGGCTTCCTGCGCATCAGCGGTGGCAAGAACCCGCTCGACGCAACGAGCGTCCATCCCGAAAGCTACGAGGTGGCCACGTCCGTCTTGGAACGCGCCGGCGTTAAAGCAAGCGAGCTCAGCCGCGGCGGCGTGCCCGACATCGAGCGCCGTCTGGGCAGTATCTCGGCGCTGGCAAGCGACCTGGACTGCGGCACCCTCACGCTCATCGACATTGTCAACGAGCTCAAAAAGCCCGGCCGCGACCCGCGCGACGACGCGCCCGAGGTGGTCTTTAGCCGCTCGGCACTTTCCATCGACGACCTGGAGCCCGGCATGGAGCTCAAGGGCACGGTGCGCAACGTCGTCGACTTTGGCGCCTTCGTCGACGTGGGCGTGCACCAGGACGGCCTCGTGCATATCTCCAAGCTCGCCAACCGCTTTATCAAGCACCCGAGCGACGTGGTGCGCGTCGGCGACACGGTAAAGGTGTGGGTCGAGAAGGTCGACCGCGACCGCAAGAAGATCTCGCTCACCATGGTGCAGGGGAAGTAAACCGCCAAAGCAAGGGTACCCCCTCTCGCGACGTGCAAAATCGCGAGTATTCTGCAAATTCCGCCGCTCCGAACGCTCCTCAGAGGCAATAAAGTCAAAACAGCCCCCGTTTTAGCATCATCAGAGCCAAAACGGGGGCTGTTCCGTGCTTCAGCTAGCTGGTAAAAGCCTTTACCTTGCTGAATACTCGCGATTTTGCACGGCGCAGGCGGGGGTACCTTTGTCCACGGCAGGATATGGAAGCCAATCAGCAACCTGCTGGCAAGTTCGTGTCGGCAGCCCCGGCCTTTCCTTTGCCTAGCGCGACCCTCGCAAAGCGCGTGAGCGATAGGGAAAGGAAAGGCCGGGGCGAACAGCTCACGGCGTAGCCAGTATTCGCGTTACGGCAGGATGTGGAAGCCGAGCGAGGCGATATCCTTGGCAAAGCCGTGGACGGTGTCGAGCGAGACCTCGTACGGGTCGCGACCGATGTTCTTGCGCTTGGCCAGGATGCTGTTGGGCACCGTGATGATCTGGCAACCGCAGGCCTCGGCCTGGTAAATGTTGATGAGCTCGCGCGTGGACGCCCACAGGACCTCGCAGTTGGGCTTGGCGGCGGCCTTCTTGACCGACTCCGTCATAAACGGAATGGGATCGACGCCGGTATCGGCGATACGGCCGGCAAAGAGCGAGATGATGGACGGCGTCTCGGCGTCAACGGCCTCGACCATCTCATCGACCTGCTCGGGCGTAAAGATGGTGGTGACGTTGACCTTGATGCCGTCGGCCGAAAGCTTGCGCACCAGCTCGGCGGTGGACTCGCCCTTGGTAGTCACACACGGAATCTTGACGTAGACGTTCTCGGCCCAGGTAGCGATCTCGCGGGCCTCGACCTCCATGGTCTCGACGTCGTCGGCAAAAACCTCAAACGACACGGACACATCGGTGATGTGGGCCAGAACCTCCTTGGCAAACGCACGGTAATCCGTCACGCCGCCCTTCTTCATAAGGGACGGGTTGGTCGTGAAGCCCTGAACGTTGCCGTTCTCGTACATGTCGAGCATGCCCTCGAGGTTTGCACCGTCAGCGAACACCTTGATTGCCATCTGCCTGATTCCTTTCGTTTGCACGCGGGCATTGAGCTGCTAAACACTTTACCTACGTTTATCAAGGCGTGAACTGCGGTTTTTTATCTTCTCGGCGAACGGTATAAACACCTCAGTGTTTGGATTGATAAATCGATTGAGCGTGCGAAAGCAAAGAGTCGCAGTTTGAGCAAACGTCAGAACGCGGGAGTCATTAGATGAGGCCGAAATGCTGCATCGCTGTGACGGTACCGTCGTGTGCGACATCGTCGGTCACGTAGTCGGCGAGCGCCTTGACCTCGGGCATGGCGTTGCCCATGGCGACAGCCGTTTCGACGGCGGCAAGCATACCCAGATCGTTGCCCGAATCGCCAAAGCCAAAGGTGCGCGCATTTCCCTCGCGGCCCAGATACGCCAGCGCTCGTGCCACGCCCACGCCCTTGTCAATGCCCCTGGGGCTCAGCTCGCGATTCTGACCACCGGTGTTGCACAGCTCAAACTCGCGATCGATAAAGCCGTCATCGTTGGCTACGCGAGCCAGGTCGCCCACGGTGATGCACACTTTGCCGACGCGCAAATGGCCATCGACGCACATCTGATCAACGTCATGCACCACGACGGCGCCGGTTAAAAATGGCTTCTCGACACCCACAGGCTCCAGCGCAAAGGTCACGGCATTCGTCTCGAACAGAGCTTCCACGCCCGCCGCCACACCTCGGCGCGCGAGCTCCGCGATAACATCCTCGTCAAAGCAGTCCTCATGTACCACGCGTCCCTCGACCTCGAGCGTGGCACCCGCCATGGCAACGATGCCCGCCGGGTTCAGCGCGCGCAGGCCATCGGAAATCAGCCACAAGGGACGACCCGTGCAGATAAATGCCTGGTGACCCGCATTGCGCAGGCGGCCAAATGCATCGACAACAGCCTTCGACGGATGGATTGCATTGAAGTCCTTGTCGGTCATATCGTCGGGATCGAACGACGTCAGCGTGCCGTCCACGTCAAAAAAGAGCACGGCGGAATCGGGGCACGCATCAATCATATGGGTTCCTTTCGAGGATAAGGGCAAACGAAGCATCCATCATATAATGGAGCGACGCAACCAGAAAGGTCACCCATGGAATTTTACGCAAGCTGCCCCGAGGGCTTTGAGTCCGCACTCGCCGATGAGCTTAAACGCCTCGGGCTTTCGCATGTCCGCCGCCTGAAGGGCCGCGCTACGTTTGAGGGCGAGCTCGAAGAAGGCTACCGCGCCTGTCTGTGGTCGCGCCTGGCCAGCCGCGTGTTTGTGGTGCTTGGGCGCTTTGAGGCGCAGGATGCCGACGAGCTGTATGACAGCGTTTACGACATCGCCTGGGAGAGCATTGTTCGCCCCGGAGCCACCATCGCCATCACCGCCCGCGGCGTGACCGAGCAGCTGCGCAACACGCGCTTCTCTGCCCTGCGCGCCAAAGACGCGCTGTGCGACCGCCTGGCCGAGACCACGGGCCGTCGCGCCGATGTGGATGCCGCCGATCCCGACGTTCACCTGCTGCTTTCGCTGCGCCAGCGTCGCGCGAGCATCAGCCTGGACCTTTCGGGCGACCCGCTGTTCAAACGCCTGCCGCCCGCAGCGACCCGCGGCGGCGAGGGCACGCACGTGCTGCGCCCCGACTACGCCGCTCTGGTGCTGGCGCAGGTCGGCTGGACCGCGCTGTGCGAGCGCGAGCTGACGGCCGACGATTACGAGAACGAAGCCCTGCCCACGCTGGTCGACGCCTCGTGCGCCGGCGGCGGCCTGCTGCTGGAGGCCGTGAATATTCTGACCGACCGCGCCCCGGGGGCCACCCGCGAGCGCTGGGGCTTTGAGGGCTGGCAGCTGCACGACGCCGCCCTATGGGAGCAGCTGCTCGCCGAGGCACGCGAGCGCGAGGCGGCAGCACGCGAGCGCCAGGCACGCATCGTGGCTGTAGACATTGACCCCGCCGCTCGCAAGACTGCCGAGCGCATGGTCAAGTGTGCCGGCTACAAGCGCTTTGTCGATTTTTGCGCCGCCAAGTCCGCCACCGTACTGGACCACGTGGGCGCCGTCGCCGGTGCCGCTGTGGTCGCGGATACGACCGAGACGCCGCTTTCGCTCATGCATGACACCATGACGCTCATCGGCGAGCTGCGCCGCGCACCCGAGCTTGCCGCGGCACCGGTCGCCGCGCTCACCCGCGACGGATTGTTGGCCCGCGCGCTCCACGCCGAGCCCGAGCGCTCGATCGCCGTCATGCCTAACAACGAGGAGGCGACCGTCGAAGTCTGGCCTTCGCTCGACCACGCCGCCGCAGCGTTTGAGGCTGCGACCAGCGCGGATGCCGAGGCCGAGGTTGCGGATGCCGACGAAGCCAACGACGAAGGCGCCGCCCCCGCCATGCCCGAACCGGCCGCCATGCTCGACCTGGGCGACGGTAAGCCGCTGCCCGTGCTCATTCCGGAGTCCGAGCAGTTCGCCAACCGCCTGCGCAAGAATGCCCGTCTGCGTCGCAAGTGGGCCAAGCGCGAGGGCGTGAGCTGCTACCGCGTCTACGATGCCGACCTACCCGACTACTCCGCCGCCATCGATCTGTACGAGGGCTGCCCGCAGACGCCGGGCCGCTGGCTCGTCATCGCCGAATACGCCGCACCCAAGACCATCGACCCCGCGCTAGCCCAGGCCCGCATGCTCGACATTCTGGCCATCGCGCCGCGCATCCTAGATGTTCCCGCCGAGCATGTACACGCCAAGGCCCGCATGCGTTCGCGCGGCGGCTCGCAGTACGGCAAGCAGGGCGCCGGCAAGGGCAGCTCGGGCGAGCGCGCCAATATCGCACGCCGTCGTCTGCCACTCATCGAAGAGGGCGGCCTTACCTTTGCCGTCAACTTTGACGACTACCTGGATGTGGGCATCTTCCTGGATCACCGCGTCACCCGCAACCTGGTGCGTGAGCACGCCAAACAGGCGCGTCGTTTCCTCAACCTGTTCGCCTATACCGGCACCGCCACCTGCTATGCGGCCGATGGCGGCGTCGAGGAGACCGTGACGGTCGACCTTTCCAATACCTACCTGGACTGGGCCGAGCGCAATATGCGCCAGAACGGCTTTGTGGGGCCTCAGCATCATTTTGTGCGCGACGACGTGCTCGCCTGGATTCGCGACCAGCGCCAGACGCGCAACCGCTGGGACCTGATCTTTGTCGACCCGCCCACGTTCTCGAACTCATCCAAGATGGGCCGCCGCACCTGGGATGTCCAGCGCGACCATGTTGAGCTTTTGGCTGGCGTATCGCGCCTGCTCGCGCAGGGCGGCCATGCCATCTTTAGCTGCAACCTGCGCGGTTTCCGCCCCGAAACGCGCAAGCTCGCGCGCGCGGGCGTCGTGCTGGAGGACATTACGGCACAGACCATCCCCGAGGACTTCGCGCGCAACCAGAAGGTGCACCACTGCTACATCGTGCGCCGCCTGCCCATCGAGGACGCCATGGCCGAGGTCGACTTTAGCGCCGAGGAAATTGCCGAGCGCGTCGAGGAACTGCGTAACCCCGAGGCCCGCAAGCCCCGTGCGGCTGTACCCGCGCACGCGCAGGCCGGCAACGGCAAGTCCAACTTTGCCGGCAAACCCTCCCCCACCGGCAAGCCCAAAAAGAAGAAGTTCTACGCCAGCAAGCCCAAGGGCAAATAGACAAAGTTGCGGTGGAATAGTTCCTAAAAAGCCTGGTAAAGGCCCAAACAGGAACTATTTCACCGCAACTCATAGTGGGATGGCGGACGCCGTCCTACCCTTGAGTGACCAATCGGTAACCGATACCCACGTGCGTTTGGATATAGCGCGGGTGCGCGGGGTCGGACTCAATCTTTTTGCGCAGCGTACCCATAAAGACACGCAGGCTCGCCAGATCGCTCTTGGTTGCCGTACCCCAAATCTCGTGCAGAATAAACTGGTGCGTCAGCACCTTGTCGGCATTATGGGCCAGCAGGCACAGCAGTTTGTACTCGATCGGCGTCAGGTGCAGTTCCTCGCCATCCATCGTGGCGATGCCGGCGTCAAAGTCGATATGCAGCTCACCGGTATCGAACGAGCCCTCGGACGCACCCATGCCAACCTGTGCATATGAGAGACGTCTGAGCGTGGTACGAATGCGCGCGAGCAGCTCCTCGACCGAAAACGGCTTGGTCAGGTAGTCGTCGGCACCGGCGTCAAGCGCGCGGATTTTGTCCGCATCCTCGCTACGCGCCGATACCACGATAATCGGCATGCCCGACCACGTGCGCACCGACTCGACCACCTTGACGCCGTCCATATCGGGCAGGCCCAGATCGAGCAGCACGATGCTCGGCGCCTGCGACGAGGCAGCGGCAATAGCGGCATGGGCGGTCTCTACAGCCATATGGCGCAAGCCGTGCGCCTCGAGCGCGGCGACGATAAGGTTGCGGACGGCGGGGTCGTCCTCAACGACCAAGATAAGCGGTTTCACGGCAGAGTTCGACACAGCGCTACTCCTTATCAAACGAAACGTCGGCGGCGGGAAGCTCAATCGTAAAGATCGAGCCGTGCGGATCCGCCGCGGCAACCTCTATGCTACCGCCATGTGCCAGCGCAATGGAGCGGCAGAGCGAAAGACCCAGGCCCACGCTGCGGTGGCTGTCGGCCAGGCCATGATTGGCGGTATAGAACGACTCAAAGATGCGCTCACGGTCCTCGGGTGCGATGCCCGGCCCGTCATCGGCCACCGAGCACCTCACGCGCCCGCCGGCGACACCAATCGAAATCACAATATGCGAGCCCGCCGGCGTATACGCGATGGCGTTGTTCACCAGGTTCACCACCAGCTGCACCATCAGGCGCGCATCGACGTTGACGAGTGCCGGCTCGTCACACGGCACCACCTTAAGGTCGTGCTCGTGCACGGCCGGGTTCACGTGGCGCAGCGCCTCCTCGACGATATCGTCCATGAGCTCAAGCGTGGTCGACAGGCGCATGCCGCCGCCCTCGAGCTTGGTGATGGCGAGCAGGTTCTCGACGGTGGCGTTGAGCCATTGCGCATCCGAGCGAATGGACAGGAGCAGGCCGCGGCGCGTCTGGGCGTCGAGCACCGCGGTACCAGTCGAGCCCTGGTCGAGCAATACATCGGCATTGCCCGAAATACTGGTGAGCGGCGTGCGCAGATCATGCGAGATGGAGCGCAGCAGATTGGCGCGCAGCTGCTCATTCTTGGCAAGCACCGCCGCCTCCTCGCGCGCCTCCATGGCGCGAGCGCGATCGAGTGCCAACTCGCCTTCGCTCACAATGGCATCGGCAAGCGTCCGCTCCTCGGGCGTCAGAGCATCGGACTCGGCGACAATGGCGAGTACCCCCACCACCGAGACGGGATCGCCCGCGCGTACCATGGTGTCGCCCGAGCGCACCGTCAGGTATATACCGTAGAACGCCGAGCCGCCATAGGTGGCATCGAGCGGCGTTCCCACATAGGCGGACGCCGAGAGCCGCGGCGGCATCTGCGGCGCCAGTTCGTGCACCGGCGCGGCATCTCCCACGGCCGTGTATGTCGCACGCGGCAGCAGGTCATCGCCCTCGGCGTCGGCGCTGTACCACACGACCGGACAGCCCGAAAGACGCGCCAGCTGCGTTGCCATAGCATGGACAATCTGCTGCTGATCGGCGCACCGCTGCAGCATGCGGTTGGTCTCGAGCACCATATGCGTACGGCGGTCGCTGGCGGCAGCCTGCGCCAAGGCGCGGCGCAGGGCCAACGCAATCGAGCTCGACACAAGCGAGACCACAAACATGATGAAGAACATGCCGGGATAGACGCGGTCGATAAACGACAGCGAGTAGCGCGGATCGACAAACAAGAAGCTGTAGAGCGCCACGGCGGCAGCCGAACTCAACAGGCAATACAGGCGGCTCCAGGTGAAAAAGGCGCACAGCTGCACGGCAAACACGTAGACGATCATGATGCTGGGAGCGAGACCGGGGCGGTCGAGCAGCACGCCCACAATCGTCGCCGCTAACAGCAGCCCCGCCGCCACGCAGATGTCGTACAGGGGGCCGCGACGCGTCGACGTCGTGCGCCGCCACCAAAAGTTATCGGCAATATCGCCGTCCGCATGGACGTCCATCAGCGCCCCGCCCCTCTCTCAAAAACAAAAACCACCACAAAGGGAACAGGCACCTTTGTAGTGGTTTTCCCTCGTGGTGGTTCTAAGTGTAAAGCCTTCTACGACCGGCAGCCGCTAGACAAACAGCACGTGCGCGAGCAGGGCACACACGCACACCGCTCCAAATACCAGTGCCATGATCGAAATCACGCGATCGGCCATGTCCATGTTGGCACGGTTCGTCAAAAACCGATCTTCGTCAGCATTGACGCGTGCCTCACGCACCATCTCGGCAAACACCTCGCGGCCATCAAGCATCTTTGCATCCATGCTTGCCTCCCCGGTCTCAATCTTGTCCATCGAAAATCAACTCCATGCAACCCGTCGGCGCCTATGGGCGCTCGTTGGGAGCCAGGCGCTGCATCTTGTTCACAGCCTTGAACTTGGTGAATAGCGGCACATACTCAAAGCTCACGTTGGAGTTCTCCAGGCCGTACCAGCGCGCCGGCGTGCCGGCGGCGCGGCGGATGATGTACTTGAGCGTGATGGCCGTGCGCTCGCTCGGCTCCACGTCACTCTCGGGCGCCAGGAGCTTGCGAATCATGACGAACTTGAACGTGCCGATGTTGCCCGGATCCTTGTAGACCGAGTAGTCATGCGTCTGCGCCGGCAGCTCGCCGGTGGCAGCCAGGTCCTGAACGACCTGACGCAGATAGGCATTGACGCGCTGGTTAATCTTGTAGCCCAGGTACAGATGCACGCGGAACACGTAGTCGGTGCCGAACGTCTCGACCGAATAGGCAAAGGTATGCGGCTCGTCCATGGTCTCGACATTCACGAACCACCAGGCGCGGGCGCGCTTGGGATGCTTGTCCAAGATCGAGTAGACGATATCACGGTCGATGTAATCGGTATGGGTGTCCTTGGTCAGGTACACGACGTTGTCGCTCAGGCGCTCGTAGCGATCGTCATCGCGCAGGCGCTTGAGCTGCGGCAGGTAGCTGCGCAGCGGCAGCAGCGTAAACTGGCGCTGCTCGACCGCCGTGCCGTTGTACCAGCACACCATGATGCCCATGATGAGTGCAGCCATGAGGATGGTGAAGTAGCCGCCGTGGAAGAACTTGGTGAGCGAGCTCACGAAGAAGAAGCCTTCGAGCAAAAGGAAGAAGGCTGCGAAGATCCACGGAGCAACCTTGAGCTTGCGCTCCTCGTGCAGGTAGAAGAAGAGCAGCAGCGTGGTGCACATCATTGTCAGCGTAATGGCAAGGCCGTAGGCGGCTTCCATATGCGCCGAGTTCTGGAACAGCAGTACCACGATGACGCAGCCGACAAGCATGACGTTGTTGACCATGGGGATGTAGAGCTGGCCCTTGGTCTCGGCAGGGTAGAAGACCTGCATGTGCGGCATGAGATCCAGACGGCTGGCCTCGGACACCAGCGAGAATGCGCCGGTGATGAGCGCCTGCGAGGCAATGATGGCCGCGACGGTGGAAAGGCCGACGGCAAACGGGCGCAGGCCCGGGGCGAGCATCTGGTAGAACGGGTTGAGGTCGGCAATGCCCATGAGCTCGGGGTTGGCAGCGTTGTTCATAAGCCAAGCGCCCTGGCCCATATAGGAAAGCAGCAGGCAGCACTTAACGAACGGCCAGGTAGCGTAGATGTTGCCGCGGCCGACGTGGCCCATGTCGGAGTAGAGCGCCTCGGCACCGGTGGTGGCGAGGAAGCAGCTGCCCAGAATCATGATGCCCGCGTGGTTGTTGGGGCTCAGCAAAAAGGCGATGCCGCGCACCGGGTTGAGGCACAGCAGCACGGCGGGGTGCTGGAAGACAAAGAACAGACCCGTGCCGCCCAGGAACAGGAACCACAGCGTCATGATGGGGCCAAAGGCGTGACCGATCTTGGCCGTACCGATGCGCTGTACCAAGAAGAGCACGATGATGATGGCGAGCGTAATGGCGACGACGCGGCCCTGGTCATCGCCCAGCACGGCATGGACCGCCGGGATGGTGCGCAGGCCCTCGATGGCCGTGGTAACGGTAACGGCCGGCGTCAGGATGCCGTCGGCGAGCAGCGCGGCGCCACCCAGCATGGCGGGGATGATAAGCCACTTGCCGCAGCGCTTGACCAGGCTGTACAGGGCAAAGATGCCGCCCTCACCATGGTTATCGGCGCGCAGCGAGATGAGCACATACTTGATGGTGGTCAGCAACGTGACCGTCCACACGACAAGGGAGAGCGCGCCGAGCACGAACTCCTCCGTGACGCTTCCGATGCCGCCGTTGCCGGCAACGAGCGCCTTGGTTACATACATAGGACTGGTGCCGATATCGCCGTACACCACGCCCAGCGTGACGAGCATCGCCGAGATGCTCACAGGAATCGCAGCGTGCGAGGCTGCCTCCTTGGCCTTTTGTTCCATAAGCCGGTTTCCTCCCAACTTTAATGTTCGAAGGGATTATAGGTAATCGGCCTGCACTTGCACGGCACCGTTTTCCCAGCTAGATAAACATTTATACGGCCTTTAGGCCACCACGGCGATATGGAATGCGACAAAGGGACTGCCCCTTTGCCACATCTGTCATTTTCCGAGCCAGTTTTTGAACCACCACTCCATGGAGTGGCTCATCTCGGCCATAAAGGGACTCGTGTGTTTGCGGGTGTAGATATCCACCACGCGCTCGCCCACCTCGCGGGCATGCGGACGGAACATCGCGTCCATCTCGGCCACCTGCGCGTCCATAGTCGCAGCATCGGCGCGGCAGTAGCGCTCCTCGTGCACCAGGTTCACCACGGGATGCGCAATGGCCGGACGCTCCTTACGGGGCGTGCCGATGATGAGCATCGACAGCGGCATGGTATACGGAGGCAGATCGAGCAGCTCGGCCACTTCCTCGGCATTCTCGACGATATCACCGATGTAGCAGCTCCCCAGGCCCAGGGCCTCGGCGGCGACCACGGCGTTTTGCGCAGCGATCACGGCGTCCTGGGCCGCGATGGCAAAGTCACCCAAACCCGGTGCACGGCGGGGCGCCTTGCCCGTGCGCTCGACAAACTCGGGCTCAAAGCAGCCCACGTGCTCAAACAGATCGATCCACTTGGCATAGTCGACCACAAATATAAGTGCCCAGGGCGCCTTGGCGATCATGGGCTGGTGGTCGCACAGGTCGGCCAGACGATCCAGCGTAGCCTGCTCGCGAATGCTCGCGATGGAATACATCATCATGGCGCCCGCCGACGGCGCGCGACTCGCCGCATGCAAAATTGCCGCCCGCTGCTCGTCGGTCACCGCCACGGGACGGTCGTCGTCATCACGCGCGAAGGCACGCGTGGAGGAACGGTGCTCCAACGTGTCCAGCACCGCATTGCCCGTCGTCTCGACCGGATAGCCGCCCGCGTCCATGCCAGCGTCCACGTCACCCGCACTCGTCATACAAGCCCGTTCGTTCATCGCCTCATCCTCGCCAATTCTTTAAGAAGCCTTTACGTTTCCGTGTAATTCCCGTCCATTATCGCGCAGGTCGCCACTACATTGCGCCACACCGTCACACGTGCGCGTTAATATGGCTGGTTGTTGTGCGCAGACACCAATTGCAGCGCATATCTTGGTAACAATCGGGTAAACCCCCGCTTTCGTACGTTTTAGTTTGTGAGGAGTCTCAGCATGTTCGCTGCCGCCATCTCGCTCGTCGGTCTTGCGGCGACCGTCTACCTTGTCTTGCGCGAGGCCAAGGCCATTCGCGCTCAGTCGGGCACCGTTGCCAAAAGCGCTCTTGGGTGGAGTGTCGCCTTCGGCCTGTTCCAGGTCTTTTTGACTATTTGGGGCGCCGTGGGCCTCGTCGCGCAAAACGAGCCGCTCGCCTTTGTGATGCTCATCCTGACCAACGCCATCCTCACCGGCTGCGCTTGGGCCAGCATCGCACGCGACCGCATCGCCCCGCGCGTCTTTGCGTTCGCCGCGCCCGACGCCCCCGCCCCCACCGGCAAGCTCGCCCGCCTGCGCGGCGCCTTTGTGGGCAAACCGCTCGTCGCCGCCGTCCTGTGCCTGCTGCTCGCCGGCGTCTTTGCGCTGCTGGGCATGGAGGTCTCGTCCAACCACGACTTTACCTGGGTCTACCCCCTATGCATCCTGCTCGAGTGGGCCATCATCACCACGCTCATGGTCGGCCTGTTCTTCCTGTTCCAGCGCCACGGCGCAGCTTCCGCGGTCCTGGCCTTTGCCCTCTTTGTCCTGGGCATTGCCGAGTTCTTCGTCATCACGTTTAAATCCATGCCCATCCAGCCGGGCGACCTTTCGGCCATCTCCACCGCCGCCGCGGTCGCCGGCACCGGCTACACCTTCTCGATCTCGCTGTTCTGCGTGCTGTCCATGGGCTTTACCGCCATCGCCATGCTGCTGTGCGAGTACGCCGGCCTGGTAGCACCGCACCGTCAGAAGGGTGCCGCCAACGCCAAGCGTATGCTGCTCACCAACCTGCTCGTGGCCGTGCTGTGCCTGGGCGGTGTGACCGCGCACGTCACCCTCATCGACTACTACAACACCCTCGGCATCACCGTCTATACCTGGCGCCCGCTCGAGAGCTACTGGCGCGAGGGCTACCTGCCTGCCTTTATTAGCGCGGCACAGTCCATCAAGCCGCCCAAACCCGCCGACTACTCCGTCGACGATGCCAAGGCCACGCTCAAAAAGTACGCCAAGGCCTACGACAAGTCCGACGCGGCCAAGAGCGACGAGCGCACCGCCGCAAAGGAGCAATTCGATAGCGAGAAGCCCACGGTCATCGCCATCATGAACGAGACGTTCTCGGATCTGTCGATCTATCAGAACATGCGCGCCGGCTACGAGGGTCCGCAGTACTTTAAGAGCCTGTCCAACTGCCTCAGCCGCGGCAAGCTCTACGTGAGCGCCTACGGCGGCGGTACCGCCAATACCGAGTTTGAGTTTATGACCGGCAACTCCATGGCCAACCTGGGCTCGGGCGTGTACCCCTACACCATCTACAACATGGAAACGACCGGGAACCTGGCAGAGCAGTTCAAATCGCTCGGCTATTCCACCACGGCCATGCACCCCAACCACGCAACCAACTGGAACCGCGAGAACGTCTACAAGGACTTTGGCTTTGACCAGTTCCTGTCCATCAACGATTTCCAGGGCGCCGATACCCTGCGCGGCATGGTGACCGACCAGGCTACCTACGACAAGATTCTTGAGCTGCTCGACCAGAACGCCGATCCTCAGTTCATCTTCGACGTGACCATGCAGAACCACTCGGGCTACGACACGGGCCTGCTTCCGGTCGACAAGCAGATGCATCTGAACATCGACACGACCGACCTGGACACCAAGACCGTCGAGGACGGCACGCTCTCCGATGTCGACGAGTATGTCTCGTGCATCGAGCAGTCCGACCAGGCGCTTCGCTACTTCCTCAACGCCCTGAGCAAGCTCGATCGCAAGGTGGTCGTGGTGTTCTGGGGCGACCACCAGCCGTTCTTCCCGTCCAAGTTCAACGATAAGTGGTTTACCGACGAGGACGACGCCACCCACCAGGAACGCCTGTGGCAGACCGACTACATCATCTGGGCTAACTACGACGTTGCCGGCTGCGACCAGACAAGCGAGGTCGACGACCTGTCCACCAACTACCTGTCCACGCAGCTGATGCAGCTGATCGGCGCCCCGCTGACTGACTACCAGAAGGCGCACATGACGCTGCGCGAGTCGCTGCCCGCCATCAACTCCGTGGGCTACGAGGACGCCAGCCTGCGTTGGGCACTCTCCTCCAACGTCACCGGCGACGACGCCGCCGCAGCAGCCGCCACCAAGGCGCGCGAGGATTACGCCAAGATGCAGTACTACGAGATGTTCCGCGACGGCAAGAATGTGTACACCGAGCACTTCCAGACCGAGGCCAACGAGACCGACCCCAACTTGGCACCGGGTACGACCAAGATCAAGTAACGACTAGCTGCGAGTTCATAACTGAAACGTCTGTCCGGGCGGAGGCATATAAGGTTCCCTGCTCGGACAGTCCTGCGCAAGACGGAGGCCACATTAAGTGGCCTCCTTTGCGTGCGGAACTCGCGATGAACCTTATATGCCTCCGCCCGGACAGACGCCCTGTTGTTGGAGCGCGGCTTGTCTTGGGTGTATCGCCGAACATATATAAGTTGAAGGCCACGTTATGTGGCCTTCTTTGTTTGCGGAAAGTGTGTCCCGGAATTCTTGTCTGGAATGGGATGCAGTTTCCGCTTGGGACCCGATTGGGAAAGTGGGGACCTCGGACGTTTTTCCGGACCATGCCCCGGCGCTATGCCACATAGCCCCTCTCCTCGCGATACTCCCTAATGGTCTTCCATCCTAGGTCCTTCTTGAGCTTGCCGTCCCTGTACCACTCGATATAT
>JAUMSH010000008.1 GCA_031292915.1 Collinsella sp. | reverse complement strand
GGCGTATAGGATTCGAACCTATGACGTTCTGATTCGTAGTCAGACCCTCTATCCAGCTGAGGTAACGCCGCAACGCACGGTTTATTATGCACGTGACCCCTCGATGGGTCAAGCGACAATTTGGAAAAATTTTACGAAGTGATGATTAAGACGCTCGCGCCTCGACCGAGGTTCGAATCCATGCAGTGCCGACGTAAAAGAAAAGCCCCCGTTGCCGGAGGCTTTCGATTTCAATTGGTGCGGCGTATAGGATTCCGCGCATCCGCTGCGCGGATCCGCACCGGCTTCGCCCGCCTGCCGGCGGACTCGCCCGAGGGCTAAAAACGCTCCGCGTTTTCTTGACGCCCGCGCCTCGACCGAGGTTCGAATCCATGCGGTGTTGCCATAAAAGAAAAGCCCCCGTTGCCGGAGGCTTTAAGTTCGATTGGTGCGGCGTATAGGATTCGAACCTATGACGTTCTGATTCGTAGTCAGACCCTCTATCCAGCTGAGGTAACGCCGCAGTGCAAGACATATAAAACCACTTTAGCCTATTGGAGTCAAGCACAATCTCAAACTTTTTTGTGGGATGCAGTTTTGTCATGCTGCTCCGCATATACCGCTGTTCCCCGTACGATCGATTGGCTTTTCGATCACGTCGAACTTGGCATCAAGTTCCCTCAGGAGCGATCTCACCCGCTGGGCACAATCATAATCGGTAAACGAGATACTCAGCATGCGCGCGACCTGGTTGGAAGTCCCAACTCCATAGAATTGCTCCAGCGCCACAAGCCCCTCGTGCGCCACAAACGTCTCGACCACATGCGGCGACTCCTCAAAGCACCATTGTGTCAACGGACCCTCACTCGTCTGCCGAACCACCAGGTCGCCCATGCCAGACGGCTCACACGTTACAAGCAGGTACTCCCCGCCCTCGTCGCTCTCAAACAAAACCACCCGATCATCAAACAGCTCCATCGCGTCCCCTTTCTCTCGCTCTTATTTAGCAAAAGCATAGCAGGTAGATGGCTGTATACAGAACAGTTGTTCGTGTGTTTTCTATTGAGCTGTCCGCACGGCATGGTATGGACCTGCGCACGAAATAGGGCGCCCCCAAAGGAGCGCCCTTGCATATCCCCTATGCAGCCAAGTTACGCGACCGGCTCGATCTTCTCGAGACCGCCCATGTAAGGACGCAGGACCTCGGGGATCGTGATGGTGCCGTCGGCGTTCTGGTAGTTCTCCAGAATGGCGGCCATGGTGCGGCCGGCCGGCAGGCCGGAACCGTTAAGAGTGTGCAGGTAGCGCGAACCCTTGAAGTTCTCGGGGTCGCGATACTTGATGTTGGCGCGGCGAGCCTGGAAGTCACCGCAGTTGGAGCAGGAGCTAATCTCCTTGTAGGCGTTGTAGCTCGGCAGCCAGACCTCGACGTCGTAGGTCTGACGGGCAGAGAAGCCCAAGTCACCGGTGCACAGGCTAATCACGCGATACGGAAGGCCCAGCTGCTGCAGCAGGTACTCGGCCTCGGCGGTCATGCTCTCGAGCTCCTCGTCAGACTCCTCCGGCTTAGCAAACTTGACCATCTCGACCTTGTCGAACTCGTGCTGACGGATGATGCCGCGGGTGTCGCGACCGGCGGAACCGGCCTCCTCGCGGAAGCAGGGGGTGAAGGCGGTGTAGCGGCGCGGCAGAGTGTCGGCATCGAGGACCTCGCCGGCGTGCAGGTTGGTAAGCACGACCTCGGCGGTGGGGATCAGGAAGTTGTCGCCCGAGACGTGATAGGCGTCGTCCTCGAACTTGGGCAGCTGACCCGTGCCAAACATGGTCTGACGCTTGACGACGATGGGCGGCCACCACTCCTTAAAACCACGGCTGGTGTGCGTATCGAGGAAGAAGTTGATAAGGGCGCGCTCCAGGCGGGCGCCGGCGCCACCGAGAACGGTGAAACGGCTGCCGGAGAGCTTGTTGCCGCGCTCGAAGTCAAGAATGTCGAGGTCGGTGCCCAGATCCCAGTGCGGCTTAAAGTCGAAGCCGAACTCGCGCGGGGTGCCCCAGCGGCGACGCTCGATGTTCTCGTCCTCGTCCTTGCCGTACGGCGTGGCCTCGCAAGGAATGTTGGGCAGGTGAGCCATGAAGTCGTACTGCTCCTGCTCGAGGGCAGTACGACGCTCGGCCAGACCGTCAATCTTCTCGTTGACGGCGCGCACGGCCTCCTTGGCAGCCTCGGCCTCGTCCTTCTTGCCCTCCTTCATCAGGGCGCCGATCTTCTTGGACTCGGCATTACGCGTAGCCTGGAGCTCCTCGACCTCGGTGATGACGGCACGGCGCTCGTCGTCGAGCTCAAAGAACTTCTCGCGATCCCAAGACGTCTGGCGGTTAGCCATGGCGACATCGATGGCATCGGGATTCTCGCGAACAAACTTGATATCAAGCATTAGATCCTCCGGCGATATACATTCCATTTAGGTTGCAACCTTGTACATGTATGGGCAAGTATATACTTATGAGCGTTTACGACCCAACTCAACTACGCAAGAAGGCACCCAATGGACGCAGTTTTTTCCTTTTTGTTTGGCACCCGCACCGGTTTTGCCATCCTTTTCGCCGGCGGCATCCTGTTATTTGCGATTCTTGCCTTTGTAATGGAGAAGCGCACCCATAAGATGTACGTCGACCGCGGGCCCAAGTCCGAGGATGAGGAAGACAGCTTCTGGGACTAACCTGCCAAAAAGGGACAGGTTTATTTTGGTCGGTTTTATCTGGGCAAATGCAAGCGCCCCGCAACTGGAATTGAGCCAGTTGCGGGGCGCTTTTCGTACATGTGACAAAACCGCAGGAAAAACCTGCCAAAATAAACCTGTCTTTTTAGGTCGGTTTTATTGGAGAGTTGCGTCAATTGCCTTGACCAGGGCGCTGCGCATGCCGGCATCCTCGAGCGCAACGACGCCCTTGATGGTGGCGCCACCGGGCGAGCATACGGCATCCTTCATCGCCGCAGGATGCTGGCCAGTTGCAAGCTGCAGCTTTGCCGTACCCAGCACCATCTGGCTCACAATGCGATAGGCATCGGCACGCGGAATACCGTGCTTGACCGCCGCATCGCCCAGGGCCTCGATTGCCATGGCGACAAATGCCGGAGCGCAACCACCCACCGTGCCGCCCACAAACAGCAGGCTCGTATCGAGCTCGACCACCGCACCGAGCTTGCCAAGCAGATCAAGCACCACTGCGCTCTGCTCATCACTAAGCGTGGAAGCCTTCTCGCAAGCAATGACGCCCTCGCCCACCGAAACCGGTGTGTTGGGCACCGTCGAGACATGTGCGACGCCCGGCAGGACCTGCTCCCACTTGGCACTGTCCCAGGTCCAGGCAACCGACAGAACGACCTTTTTGGCAAGAGCATCCTTGAGCGGGGCGAATACCTTCTCGATCATGTACGGTTTGACCGCAGCGACCACGATATCGGATGCGGCGACAACCTCGGCGGCATCGTGGCAGGCGACCATGCCGCGCGCCTCGCAGCGCTCAACCAGTCCGTCGTAGCGACCCGCGCAGGCGCACATGTCGCTCGCAGCTACACCGGCAGCGATCCAGCCATCGGCCATAGCGCTCGCCATATTGCCAAAACCGACAAATCCAATCTTCATATCGCATAGTCCTTTCAGACACATTCCTCAAAACGAAAGGTATTGTCCCACGCCATTGTTTCGTATTGCCGACCTATTTGTGATACGGCTCGCCACGGCTAATCTTGCAGACACGGTAAATCTGCTCTAGCAGCACCACACGCGCCAGGTTATGCGGCAAGGTAATGCGTCCAAAGCTGAGCATCTCGTCGGCGCGGGCGCGCACCTCATCACTCACGCCGTCCGAACCGCCGATTACAAAGGCAATGTCGCTGCTGCCTCGCAGCATAAGATCGTCGAGCCGCGCCGAGAGCTCCTCACTCGAACGCTCCTTGCCCTCGATAGCCAGCAGGATCACATGCGCTCGAGACGGCAATGCAGCAAGAATTGCCGCCCCCTCCTTGTCGCGCGCGGCATCCACGCCGCCCGCCTTAGCCGGGTCGATATCGGCCACCTCGCGGATATCAACCTTGGCATAGGCACCTAGGCGCTTGGTGTACTCAGCGCACGCGTCCTTCCAAAAGCGCTCCTTGAGCTTACCGACGCAAACGACGGTGTATTTCACGCGCGTCTACTCCTTCGAATCGTTTTGAACTTTGCTGGCGGTCAGCATCTGCTCGAACATCGAGGCCGACTGCGAAAAGTCACTCGGCAGCACGACCGTCGAGGTTTTACCCGTGCGAGCGAACTCCGTCATCATCTCGGACCACTGCGTAAACATGAACAGTTGGTTGGCCTCGTCATTGCCGACACCCGTCTCCTGGATGATCTCGAGCGAATCTTTGATACCCAGCGCGATGGCCTTGCGCTGGTTGGCGATGCCCTCGCCCGCCTTTTCCATTGCCTCGGCCTCGGCGGTCGCCTCGGTGACGCGCTTGATGCGGTCTGCCTCGGCGAGCTCCTGCGCCGCAGCGCGCTTGCGCTGGGCGGCGTTGATGTCGTTCATGGAGTTCTCGACCTCGGTCGGCAGTGCGATTTTGGTGATGAGCGTCGACACGAGGGTGAAGCCGTAGGCGGCCATCTGCTCGGAAACGGTAGCGTTGACATCCTTGGCGATGTCATCCTTCTTGGCAAAGACCTCATCGAGTGTGTAGACGGGAATCGAAGAGCGCAGGGCGTCGGTGATGAAGTCACGCATCTGATCGACGGGCTCCTGCAGCATGTAGTAGCTCTTGTAGATGCCCGAATCCGCCGGGCCAGCACCCATGTCATAGCTCACGTGATATTGAGCCGAGACCTCGAGGCCGATGGTCACGTTGTCCTGGGTCTTAACGTCGATGCCAAAACCGTTTTTCATGGTGCGCAGACTCACCGTGGCGGCTTTGCGGTCGATCACGGGTACCTTCATGTGGAAGCCCGCGTTGACGATGCGGTTAAACTTGCCCAGACGCTCGATGATCACGGCATGCTGCTGCTCAACGACATAGCAGGCGCTGGGAAGCAGCAGCAACAGGATAATGATGGGAATCAAAAGGCTGGTAAGGGCGGCGATGATACCGGAAAACAGCATGGTCTCTCCTCTGATAGGCACACGTTGGCACTAGGATACCCGCACGAAGCAGCAACGTGACATCAACAAGAGGCCCATATCAAAAAAGCCCCCATCGCTGGGAGCTCTTCCATTTAATGGTGCGGGCGAAAGGACGTCCGCGTATCCGCTTCGCGGATCCGCACCGGCTTCGGCCGCCTGCCGGCGTCCTCGCCAGCTCGCTAAAAACGCTCCGCGTTTTCTTTACGCTCGCTCCTTCGCAGGTTCAAGTCCCTGTGATGGGCCCATAACAAAAAAAGCTCCCATTTCTGGGAGCTCTTTCATTTAATGGTGCGGGCGAAAGGACTTGAACCTTCATGGGGTTGCCCCCATACGGACCTGAACCGTACGCGTCTGCCAATTCCGCCACGCCCGCGTGCAGGAATTAGAATAACGGAGCGCCACCACGAACGCAAGAACTATTTTTGAAAAAGTTTGCAGGCATTTTCCCAAGCGGCTTGCGCGATTGTTTCGGCGTCCTCACCAGTGCGATCGACACGGTCGTTAACCAGCGCGTTTGCCGTAATGGAGATCATTGCGGGCTCGCATTCAAGACCGCGGATGGGCTCCGGAGCCATATACGGGCAATCCGTCTCGAACAAAATACGATCGAGTGGGGTTGCCGCAAATGCCTCGCGCACGTCGTCGTTGCGCTTAAACGTGGCCGCACCACCATAGGCGATATAGCAGCCCAGCTCCACAAAGCGCTCCATCGTGGCGCGGTCCTCGCCAAAACAGTGCAGCACACAACCAGCCTGGGGCACACCCACCTCGCGCAGTACGTTGTACGCATCAACGTGCGAGGTGCGCTCCCCGTCCGAATCCTCGTGCCGCAGGTGCAGCTCCACCGGCACATTGCGGCGCACGGCAACTTCGAGCTGACGTGCCATGCAGTCAATCTGCACGCTATGGGGCGCCGGCGCGATATCGTCGTCGTAATCCATGTGGTAGTCCAGACCGATCTCGCCGATACCGGCGCATAAGGGGTCATCGAGTGCGGCAACGACCTGCGCGTGAACGTCGTCGGTATAGTCCGGCGCGCCATACGGATGCACGCCGGCAAGATACTTGATCTGCGGGATATCCTGCATCGGCAGAATTTCGCGCACGAGCCAGTCGCTATAGTCCGTCACGCTGCGTTTGTCAGCGATGGGATCGAACATCGTCACCAACAGGTCGACGCCCGCGGCTTTGGCGCGCACGAGCGTCTCGGGCACTTCTTTGCCCCAAAACGAAAGCAGATGCGCATGCGTGTCGGCAAGCGGTGCCAAGGGCACGGGGCAGGCGACCGTCTTCT
This sequence comes from Collinsella sp., assembly GCA_031292915.1. GTDB lineage: Bacteria > Actinomycetota > Coriobacteriia > Coriobacteriales > Coriobacteriaceae > Collinsella. The sequence continues at coordinate 46,174 of JAUMSH010000008.1, read as the reverse complement.
TTTTCTTGGTAAACGTCACGCGTGCGGCATTAGGCATCATGGATTAGCTCCTGGGCCAGGCGGACAAAGTCGGCAACATCAAGCGTCTCGGCGCGCGTGGTGGGTGCGATACCGCAAGCCTCAAAGGCGGCATCGAGCACGTCCTTGGCAAAGCCGTTGGCGCTCATGGAATTACGGATGGTCTTGCGACGCTGAGCAAATGCGGCGTCAATCACGCGGGCCACAAATTCGCGATCGAGTCCTTCGGGCACCACGCCGTCAACACGGTCGATACGCACGACAGCCGAGTCCACGTGCGGCGCCGGCATAAAGCAGCGCGGCGGCACCTCAAAGCGACCCGTCACCTGCGCATACAGGCCGAGCTTTGCCGTATAGCCGCCATAGGTCTTGTTGCCCGGCACTGCGGCAATGCGATCGGCAACCTCCTTTTGCACCATGACGACGGCACGCTTGAGTGCCGGCATCGTCTGGAAGAACTGCAGGAGGATCGTCGCCGCCACGTTATAGGGCAGGTTCGCGACAAACACCGTCGGTTCACCGCCCGCGGTCTGTTCAATCTGCTCCGGCGTCACCCTGAGCGCGTCGCCCATGATAAAGCGGAAGTTGGCATAGTCGGCGGCGTGAGCATCGAGCACCGGCTCGAGCTCGGGGTCGGCCTCGATCGACGTGACGCACGCCGCCTCCTGCAGCAGCGCAAGTGTGAGCGTACCAACGCCCGGGCCAACCTCGAGCACGCGCTCATCGCCCGTGAGCTCGGCAAGCTCGCAGATACGCTCGATCACATGATTGTCGATTAGAAAGTTCTGGCCCAGGCGATGCTTGGTCGCAAGGCCAAACTCCTCCAGCAGCTCCCTGGTGGCCGTGGGGTTTGCCAAAGGCGAAGTTGTCATAGTTGCCTCCTTAGCATGATAGCGGCGTCTTGAAACAAAAGGGCATGGACCGTTGCGGCCATGCCCTTACATCTAAACAGCAAATTGCCGATATGGCGCGGCGTCTAAGCCCAGACGCGGGAACAGCGGCTCACCCTTCTCAACGGGCTGACCACCGGCAAGCAGGCCCCAAGCGCAAATGCCCTTGAGGTCGTCGCTCGCGGCCTCGTTCTCACAGGACAGGCGGCGCAGGGCCTCGACGGAAGTCTGAGGCATGAGCGGCATCAGCAGGTGAGCGGCAATGCGGATGGCCTCGAGCAGGTTGTAGATCACGAACGCCAGCTCGTCAGCCTTGGCCTCGTCCTTGGCAAGCGCCCAGGGCTCGGAGTCCTCGATGTAGTGGTTGGCAGCATGGATGAGCTCCATGACCTCATCCTTGGCTCCGCCGTAATCGAGCACGTCCATCTTGGCCATGTAGCGCTCGACCAGACCATCGGCAATCTTTGCCAGCGGGTTGTCGAACGCATCGAACGATGCGGGCTTGGTGGGCGCGCAACCATCAAAGTACTTGCCGCTCATGTTGAGCGAACGTGAGATGAGGTTGCCCCAGCTGTTGGCCAGGTCGGCGTTGTAGACCTGCTCCATGCGATCGAAGCTGATGGCGCCGTCGGTACCGGGAACGACGTCGGTCATGAAGTAGTAGCGATAGCCCTCGACGCCCAGCATGTCGATAACGTCCTGCGGAGCGATGGCGTTGCCGCGGCTCTTGGACATCTTCTCGGCCTTGCCAGTCTCGGCATTGCGCACGGTCAGGAAGCCGTGGGCAAAGACGTGCTCGGGCAGGGCCTCGCCGATGGCCATGAGCATGGCGGGCCAAATGACGCAGTGGAAGCGGATGATGTCCTTACCCACGATGTGGAACTGCGCGGGCCAGCGATAGGCCAGCTCGGCACGCGCCTCGTCGGTGTCGACACCGTAGCCGACGGCCGTCATATAGTTGAGCAGTGCATCGAACCACACATACGTCACGTGGCCCTCGTCAAACGGGACCTGAATGCCCCAGTCAAAGCTCGTGCGGCTCACGGATAGGTCGTTAAGGCCGCCCTCGACAAAGCTGCGAACCTCGTTCATGCGGAACGCAGGCTCGACAAAGTCGGGGTGCTCGTCATAGAGCTTGAGCAGCTTGTCCTGGAAGGCGGAAAGCTTAAAGAAGTAGGACTCCTCCTGCACGCGCTCAAGCGGACGGTGGCAGTCGGGGCACAGGTGCTGGCCGACGCTGCCGTACTCCTCGTCGCCCTTCTGGACCTGTGTATCGGTGAAGTAGGTCTCATCAGGCACGCAATACCAGCCGTCGTAGCTGCCCTTATACAGGTAACCGGACTCCTTCATGCGCTCCCACAGGTACTGCACGGCATGATGCTGGCGCGGCTCGGTGGTACGAATGAAGTCGTCGTTGGAGATCTCGAGCTTGCTCCAAAGCTCCTTGAAGTGCGGAGCCTGGCTGTCGGTCCACTCCTGCGGCGTCATGTTGTGCTTTGCTGCAGCCTCGGCGACCTTCTCGCCGTGCTCGTCCATGCCAGTCAGGAACTTGACGTTATAGCCGGCTGAGCGACGATAGCGAGCCTGGACGTCGGCGATGATGGTGGAATAAGCCGTGCCCAGATGCGGATCGGCGTTGACGTAGTAGATGGGCGTCGTGATAAAGAACGAAGGCTTGGTTTGATCCATGGGGTCTGTCCTCCAGAAAAACGTTGCATACAGGGGATGATTCTAACGCAAGGGCTGGATATCCTCCATCTATTGCATATCGAGCACCATGGCATAGACATCGCGCTTGCGGCGCGAATACTTCTGAGACAGGCGCTTGGCCACCGCAGAGGCGGGCTCCCCCTCCTCGAGCGCGACGCGGATATCCTCGCGCAGGGCCTCGTCGGGATCCGCCGCCGCGGCGCCAACCGGCATGATACCGGCCTCCTCATCCTCGCTCGGCGGCGCGATGACCAGCGCAATCTCGCCCTTTACCTCGCCGCGGGCACGCAGCTCCTCGGCAAGCTGGGCAGCGGGTCCGCGCAAGACCTCCTCGTGCAACTTGGTGAGTTCGCGGCAGACGGCAACCTCACGCTGGGGAAAAACCTCTGCCACAGCCTCGAGCGTCGCCACGATGCGATGTGGAGACTCGTAGAAGATGAGCGCGCCGGGCACCACGGCAAGGCGCTGCAAGCGGCGCACGCGGTCGCCGTGCTTTCGGCCCAAAAAGCCCTCGAAGAAAAAATGCTCGCAGGGAATGCCGGACGAAACGAGCGCCGTGACGCAAGCAGAGGGCCCGGGAATAACTTCGACGGGCACATCGGCCTCACGCGCCGCCTCGACCAGCGCCTGGCCGGGATCGGACACGCTCGGCATGCCGGCGTCCGAGGCAAAGGCGAGGGTCTCCCCCGCCAGCAGACGGTCGACCAGGCCGGCGGCGCGGCTGGCGATCACATTCTCGTCGCAACGGACAAGCGGCTTGGAAATGCCCAGGTGCATCAGCAGCTTTGACGTCACACGCGTGTCTTCGCAGCAAATGGCATCGGCGGCGGCAAACGCCTCACCAACGCGCGGGGACAGGTCGCCCAGGTTGCCGATGGGCGTGCCGACCACATAGAGTTTGCCCGTATGGGCGCTGTTTTGCGTCATATCAACCTATTCAATCATGCCGCGCTCGAGCGTACCGAGCGCCGCGCGGGCGTCCCATGCTGCAATGCGCTTCTCGGTCTTCCACGTTTGGAAGAACCAACCGGCAGCCGGCGCAAACGAAGCCAGCTGATTGGCGATAAACACGCGCTCGTAGGCATTGCGGCCCTCGGGCGTAACCGACGAGTTGGCAAAGATCGCCGCGCCCGACCATTCGCCCACCAGCACGGGGAACCCAGTCGAAATCGCTTCTTTGAGCTCGCGCTTGTTGCGCGAAATCGCCGTCGTCAGCCCGCGGGGGCTCGTGATATCGAGCGCATACTCGTCACGGTAATGGTACAGGTGAAGGTCCATGTAGACGTTCTTGTACTTGGCGCCGCGCATAAAATGCTTCCACTCGTTGGGATGCCCCGACGACGAGAAGACGACGATCTTATCCTCAGGCATATACGAACGGACGAGCTCGTAGGCGTCGCGATAGAAGTTGCGCAGGTAGTGCGCCGGAATGCCATCCGTCATGGTGAAGAGGCTCTTGCGGACGCTCATCTGCGGCGTGTCCAGCAGCTCAATGCCCAGCAGGCTCTCGGCCTCGCCGTAGCGATCGGCCAGGCGCTCGAGCACGTCGAGCGCGACATGACGGCCGTTGGTGGACGAATGCCACTCGGCGACAGCCTCCGGCGTGGCGGGCGAATCGTTGGAATCGCCCTGGCCACCGGGCACAGTTGCCAGATCAAGCAGCACGCGGATGTCGTACTTGGCAGCCCACTCAATTGCACGGTCGATGTAGTCGACAACCGAGATGTAGGACGCATCGGACTCCTGCGAGCCAAAGGCATACCAAGGCACCGGCAGGCGCACGGCGTTGAGGCCGATCTGCGCCATGCGACGGAAATCATCCTCGCTCACAAACGTCTCGTAATGACGGCGCATGCGCTCGTTATAGGCGGCGGTGCCCATGGCCTCCTGCAGCTCGGCCGCATTGGATGCACCGGTCGCCGCGTATAGCGACGGGGTCACCCAAGGCTCGGGAATAAACCAGCCAGAGAGATTAACGCCGAGTATCCTCTCCATCACTGCCCCCTTCGGATCGTGCAGGTCGAACCCGCATCGTATTGCATAGGATAAGTATCGTTTTGAGTATACCCGCGTGTGCGGACAGGCGACCGAACGGTCTGCAAAGTGACGCGAAAGTGGGAGGAATGTCTGGGCGGGCCCGAGATGGCGCGATGAGGCGTGTACGCGCGCCGGAGGCAGGCACCGGAAAGCGTGTCCCACTCTGGGTCAAAAAAATGGGATGCATTTTCCGCTGAACCCCACAAAAAAAGAAAAAGGACCCCTTTGCAGAGGTCCTAGTCAATTCAAGGTGGCGGGGAAGGGAATCGCGTCCGCGCGCTGCGCGGACGGACCGCTGTGGCGCTTACGCGCCTTGCGAGCTGCGCTGGCAAACGCTTACGCGTTTACTCAGCTCCGCGCCCTCACGGGGTTCGATTCCATGTGGGGGCTGTATAAAAGAAAAGGACCCCTTTGCAGAGGTCCTAGTCAATTCAAGGTGGCGGGGAAGGGAATCGAACCCCTGACACGAGGATTTTCAGTCCTCTGCTCTACCAACTGAGCTACCCAGCCATTTGAGGTGTGCCTTGTTTCAAGGCTTGATTAGTATAACCAAGGACGCGTTCCGGTCAACCGAGAATTTTAAAAAAGTTTTTGAGCACAGCCTCGGTTCTATAAATCGGCACGTCAGAGGCATCAGCCGGCAGCAAGAAGTTTTTCACTCAGAGCCGCACGGGCAAACTCACTTGGCGTCATCCCCTCGGCAGCCGCCCGTCGACGAATGGCCTCCTTCATTCCCAGAGGAATCTTGACCGACAGCGTTGCCGTCCCCTCACCTGAGAGCGGGGGCCGTCCATGCACGATCCCACCAACGGTGTGTTCGCCATCCGGAAACTCTCCGCGCTCGTACGACTCGCACCACGCGTCAATCATTTCATCCGTTACAACCTGACCATTAGCGGCCGTATACGTCTTGCCCATCATCGACCCCTTTGCCGAGCCTGTTCAATCTCCTGCCAAAATTTCTTCTGGACTGGAGACAAGGCATGAATGATAAGCCACCCACGGACAAGCTCGACCGCGACAAGCTCCACGCTTCGTCCGTCTGGGAGCCATCCAATCGCAAGCCATCTCGGCGGCTCGTCCTTCGACTCGCGACGAATGCACTCAGTAACCGCAAGCCAAGCGCTAAGCACCTGCTTTTCCGTCAGGTGCTTTTTAGCGTTGGGATGAATCTCAACATCCATGCATCTTCTCCTCCATCTTACCCAATTTCGTATGACGAAAGTCCACTGTCGCCAATTCTTAAGCCGGCACGCGTTGGAGAGCAGGGGTCGAAACAATGATTGAAGGACGCTCTAGTACGGCCCAGGCGCCGGGGCAGGAGCACATGCGCCAAGGGCGGACGTTTTCGTAGCGCGCGAGGATATTGCCGCGTGCATCGATGAAGGCGATGTCGATGGGATAGGCCATAAAACACGTATGGACCGAAGAGCAGCGTGGAAACGCCATGACGAGCGGCAGGCCGTTGGCGGCAACCGGACGCCGTCCCAGCATGCCGCGCAGGCGCACGACAAACGACTCCGCCACCACAAACTCGGCCGGCGTCCAACCCAGCCTATTGAGTGCCCGCGCGTAGGCGATGTAGGACGAGACCGCGGTCACATGACCACCCCCGGACGCCATGGATCGACCGTCACCGCACGCTCGTGCGACAACGTTGTCGGCGCCCCCAGCGGAACGCCAGCGATGCTGAGAGAAGTCGGCCACGGCTCATAGTGCATGGTGCAGGTGTAGGTCCTAAACGTACCGGATAGGGAGAGCAGGCCACCATCCGATGCCTTCGCGCCTTGCTCGCTCGACACTTCGATCTGTAAGTCATAGCCTTCCATGGCATTCAGAATTTGAGTCTGAACCGTCGCCGAGGCATCGGCAGAGCTTTCGTCGCCCTCCCCCTCCGACGCCACGGCGTGCGCCAACACGATGTCGGGCACCACGCGGTCGAAGCGCGCGACAGCGCTGGCAAAGATCATGACGTTGTACACGACGAGTGCCAGCACCAGCAAAACGGGCGTAACCACTGCCATCTCAACCGTCGCTTGGGCGCGCTCCTCGCGCAGACGCATGCGGATACTCATTACGACCCACCGCCCAGAGCGCCAACCAGCGTGGCGACATCGACGGTGAGCGGGATGGAGCCGCCGCCGGGCAGAGGAATCTCCGCAAGTGTGAACACCGTACCGCTAATGGTGCGTTCGACTTGATATTCCAACGCCTCGCAAAGCGCCTTGGGATCGGTCACGCCCAACGGAATACTTCGCAGTTTGTCTTGCGCTTGAGAGAGACCCGCAATGTCAGACCCCGGACTCTTAATGACATTTGCGGAATCGGTCAGCACCGGCTTTCGCAGGCGCAAGTCGCACGGCTCCAGGCCCAACGCCGCCACGGACGCCGAAACGGTATCGCCGAGCCACGATGCGATGGAGCCCAACGCGCCGCTGCCCCCTCCTAGGCCCTTAATCATCTCGTCCATAAGTTCGTCGGCCGAACCTTGGATATCACCGTATCCTACGAGCAGCCGTCCCCAAACATCCATAACGCCATCGAGTACGCCGGCAACGCCGCCCGAGCGTTCCTTCAATGTCGAGAAAAATCGCGAAAGCACGTTGTTTTGCGCCGTCGCCTCATCGGGCGCCAGCACCGCGGCAGAGATAGCACCGCGATCGCCAAGCCTGACTGCCGTGTTAAACGAAGAGTTGAGCTCATCGGGGCTCGAGATGGCACCCGAAACCGCAAGGGCAACCACGCCGTTGCGACCGGGCGGGGCGATACGCGGGCGCTCGCCGGAAAGCTCCTTGATGGCCTGGTCAAACGCATTGCCCGCACGGTCGGCCTCATCCTCGGTCTGACGCTCGAGCTCGAGCTCTTTGTTGCGGCATTCGACGTAGTCTTCCAGGGCCTCTTTGAACTTATCGAAGTGGTACTCGAAGCCCCTTTCGACAGAAGTCGTTGCAATCGCAACGTACCCTAAAGACGACACACCGAAATGGCATTCGCTACACGTTTCGTGACCGTCAAAATCTGCGACGGATGCCAGCCCACCCGGCTTTCCTTTTTTGTAATTTGGACAGTCAGTCCCATAATGCAAATAGGTAACTTTATCTACTTCACTCGTGGGCCAACACGCATCGGTATAGAGTTCAGTCGCCCGCGCCTCATCTGGATTTCGCGGAAGGAAAGGGATGTGGGCGGAAACTTTGCCGTCCTTTTCAGTTATATATGCCCGCTCGACTTCTTCGCTCGCATAAGCGAAGAATACCTTTCGTGCAGCAGAATCTGCCTGTTTTTCCGGACCCTCGCCAAGCGGTTTCTCATTCGCCAAGCGCTGTCGGTAATAGGTTTTCGCGCGATCGAGCGCTATTTGCGGCTCCCATGTGATGCTCGACTTTTCATGACGGTTCTGGCTGTCAGATAGTTCTGCTAGTTTTTTCGCACGCTCCCACATACACGAGTACTTGCCAATCGAACTCTCGTCCGACCCGCCACAATCCGCCAGCCAAGCGCGCTCTTTAGCCTTCGCCGTGTCCTCAGAAGCCTTCCGCAGCTCCTCGGCCGCACGCTCTAAATCATCCGATGTGTCTTTAATGGCATCGGTCGAGATCTCGGACCCCTCGAGCGCAGCGAAGTCCGACTCGGATGTCCTGGGCACGGCAAGCGCCGTACCGGTATAGGTCACATTATCGGTATCCTGCGCCGAGACCGCCTGCGTGGCACGCGCGGCGATCAGATACGGCAGAGCCGTCTCGATTTTCTGTAAGCCTTCCGATGCGCTTTTGGCAAACTTGTTGCGCGTTTTAATAATCTCAATCCCGGTGTCGACCATATTGCCGGCAACTGGTTCGGCGCCCGGGATGAGGATGGCGACCAGGCCCGTCCCGATCGTGGCAAACCCCGCCAGGCCCAAACTCAAAATGCTCGCATCCACCACCGTGGCAGCCGTGTGATAGGACGACACCACATTGGCGCCTGCCAGCGCGCCGCTATCGGCAGCCACCTGGGTGTCCCCCGCGCGCGACATGCTCCATATCGCCGCCGTCGACGAAAACAGCAGCGTGAGCACCACCAAGATGACCACCGCAGAGGAAAGCGTGGTGTAGGCACCGTCTTCGATAAACAGGTCGATACCGGCTCGACCCATAAAGCCGCCTCGCTTGCGATGGCAGCTCGGACGGCGCGTCAAAACGCATCTAGACCAGAAACGCTTAATCCCATGCAGCAATCCACGAATCATAATCTCCCTCCAGCCATTCGGGACGTGATTGATACGAGACATCGACCTTGAGCTCAACGTAGCCGCCCTCGGCGGTACCACCCATAGCCTGCGCAAACGCACCGATCACAGGCAACGGCTTGACCTCGCCGGAAACGGACACGGACGAGACGCCACCCGCATCGGCCCGACCAAGCTCGATATCCCACGACAACGGCCCGCCGGTATGAAAGATCGAAACGTTGGGCACTGCGGCAAGCCGGCGGCGGGTGAACTCCTTAAGATCGTCGTCCTCCGCCGTCGTCGTGGTCATGAGCCGCGCGGTCTCGGCGGCGGCAGACTCCATGACCGCGCGCGTATAAAGCAGGCACACCGGTTGCAGTGCGAGAAGGATGAGCGTCAGAAACGTCGGCAGCAAAAAAGCGGCCTCGACCGTAGACTGCGCCCAGTCCTCGCGCGCGATATCAATACAACGCGATGTCCTTAGCGCCCGCAGCGGCGTCGATAACCGACGTCGAGGCAACGCCATGGGATGCCGCCCGCTCAACCAGCGCCGCCAAGTGTCCATCGGTGCCAGCACGCCAAAGTCCCACAATCGCCAGCACGATCGATAACAGCGCCACCGTGACGATGGCGTATTCGACCGTCGCTTGGGCAGATTCCTCACGCAGAACGCCATGCATTTCACGATCCCTCCTTTGAGCTTATTGTTTGCGGGACCAGACGCACGGCGCGCAGACGACACGAAGCATCGCCAGCATCCGCGGCAACCGTCACCATATCGACCCAGCCGCGCCCATCGCGCACGATGGCGCCCCATACGTTGCCCTTAATATCGAGATAGCCGCTCAGGGCGAGCTGGGCCGTTGGCACCTCGCGATAGGCACGCAGCATATCCGCCGCCGCTTCGGTCATCGGTCGGTCTTCGGACCATGCAAGCCGGACCGCAATCGCGTTGCCCTCAGGCGAATCCGTCGCAGTGCCAGACCGCTTGTCGAGCGTCCGCAGAAAGGTTTGCGCCGTGACAGCGACATCCGAATCGTCCGCATCTCGCATCTCATCTTTTTGAGACGCCACCGCCGAATCTGAGCCCGAATCGAAGGCGGCCCCAGGACGCTGCTGCTGCGCGGCGTTAAGCCCCCAAAGCACCGCCGCTATCGCCACGGTCAGGCAAGCAAACACCAGCAGCACCCCGATGGGGCGCTCGCCCTCTACAGGCTGTTGATGCCCTCGCTGATAGCGTTCCATAGATCTTGGACCTTGCCTTTAAATGCAACGATGGCAATAATCGCGATCACCACAAGCACGCCCACCAAAATGGCGTACTCGGTGGTACCCTGCGCGCTCTCCTCCCGCAACAGCTCCTTGGCATGCTGACGAGCACGGATCGCCCGGCAAAAAGCCCAGTTCCAAGCCTTGTCAGCAACTTCGACCATCGTGTTCATGTATTCCTCCCTACATCATCCCGCCTGCTCCCAGCAGCGGGCCCAATATGGACAGAAGCAACGCCGGCAAGATGAGCGTGCCGGTGGGAATCAGCAGCTTGACGGGTGCACGCTCGATCTCGCGCTCGACCGCGGCACGGTGAGCTGCACGGATCTCGCGACTTTGAGCGGCCAGTGTCTCGGCAAGTGGGGCACCCAGGGCGAGCGCCTGCCCCACCGTGATGGCAAAGGTCTCGAGCGCTCGTACGTCCAGGTCGCGCGCGGCGGCCAACAACTCGTCCTCACGCGTGCCCACGCCCACCTGCCACGCCATGCAGGCCCGCTCAAGGCGAAGAGCCAGCACCGACCGGCGGTTGGCGCAGAAAATCTCAAGCGCCGCATCAAACGAAAGACCGGCCGAAAGACCCAAGCGCACAACATCGATCATCTCGGACACTTCGCCGAGCGACACTCGCGCCGAGCCGTCCACTCCAACCGCGCCCTTCACTCGCGCGGTAAGAGCATCGACCACCGAGCGACCCGCGGCAGCGACCAGCACCGCCTCGCGCTTGCAGGCCCCTGCGATCTTGCGTGCATCCGCCCGATCCAAACCCGTCGCGACAAATACACTCAGGGCGCACAGGCAAGCCGCAACTGCAACCGGGGCGTTCATAGCTCCACCCGCATAATGCGCCTGATAACCACCAGGGCAACGGCGTTGAGGGCAAGACCCAGCACCACAGCGCCCGCGCCGGCAGGCGTCGCAAGACCGCGACGAAAATCTGCCGAAAGCAGCGCCAACACCGCGCACATGCCCGCTGGCATCGCCGCGACCATATGCGCCGACATGCGAGCCTGCGACGTCTTAACATCCAGGCGGCGCTTGAGCTCGATGCGCTCCCCCACCATGCTCGACGCCTCGGACAGTAAGTCGGCAAGCGGAGCACCGGTGCGCTGAGACACCTTAAGCGCCAAGGTCACAAGCGAAAGACCGGGGGCGTCGATGCGCACGAGCAAGTCATCGAGCGCGTCGGTCGCCGAGATGCCGCAATCGATCGCCGCCGCCACCCGCAAAAACTCGGTATGCACCGGCTCTTGCGCATGAGCGCCCACAAAGCGCATGCCCTGGGCCAGCGAATGTCCCGAGGCAAGCGACATGGAAAGTGCGGTAAACGCCTCGGGCATGGCCTCTTCTACATCGTGTTGCTCGCGCCGGCTCTCAAAGCCATCCCGGGCGGCGCCAACGGCAATCGGAGCAACAAGTCCCAAGGCAAATCCGAGGGGCGATAACGACACTATCGTTAGCAAAACGCAGCAGACACCGCTCGATAGCAGCAGAAACGCCAAACGCCCCGAAGCATCCTCGATCACGAGGCCAAGGCGACGCGCCGGAGCCAGCGATGCCCACGAACGGGCAATCTTTTTCAGCAGATCGTTTTCCACCAGCTCACGCGGCAGCTTCTCTGCCACCGTCTCGAGCGCCTGACGTGCCAGCTCCGCCGGCGGCACCTGCGGCACACGAGGTTCCACCCCGCACGCCGTCGCGACAGAAAACCCTGCCAAACCCCCTACGACGAGGGGCACAGCGACCTCCATTCGTCCACCTCCTCTTGTGTGAGCGTCCCCGACCGCAGGCCTTCTGCGATAAACGGCGGCTCGCGGTCAAGCGTCCAGGTGCGCTCGGCGGCATCGAAAGTCACATAGCGCTCGAGCTCTACGCCGCCCGACGCGGCGCGACGCACCCCCGAATACGAGGAGACGAAACGCCTGCCATCGGCGTGGCGCTCGGACATCACGATGCCGTCGAGCGCCATGGCAATCTGCTCCTCGATGAGCTCGCTCGGCAGATCGATGCCATAACGTGCAAGCAACGTCAGACGCACCACGGTCTCCTGTTCTGAGCCCGCATGAAGTGTGGTGAGCGACCCGTCGTGGCCCGTGTTCATGGCCTGCAACATGTCGCAGCACTCAGCACCGCGCACCTCACCCACCACGATGCGGTCGGGGCGCATGCGCAGGGCATTGGTCACCAGGTCGCGGATCGTCACCGCGCCCTCGCCCTCAATTGAAGCCTCGCGCGCCTCTAGACGCACCACGTGTGGATGATGCGCAAACTTGAGCTCGGCAGAGTCCTCGATCGTCACGATGCGCTCGCCGGTGGAAATCTCGCATGACAACGCGTTGAGCAGGGTGGTCTTACCAGATCCCGTGCCTCCCGCAACCGCCAGGTCCTGTCTCAGCGACACCGCGCATGACAGCAGCTGCGCATACCAAAGCGGCAGCGACCCCAGCCCCACAAGCTCGTCCAGCGAGCAGATGCGGTCCGAGAACTTTCGGATGGTGAGAATCGGTCCGTCAATCGCCACAGGCGGAATCACCGCGTTGACGCGATAGCCCGTTTTGAGGCGGGCGTTGACGATGGGGCTGCGCTCGTCGATACGGCGGCCAAGTGGCGAGATGATGCGGTCGATAAGCACACGGATCTGCTCATCATCCTCAAACGCATGCTCGATGGGGTACAAGACGCCGCCGCGTTCAAAGAAGGCCGAGCGGCAGCCGTTGATCATGATCTCGGTAACGGTGTCGTCCTCGATGAGCGGCTGCAACGGCCCCAAGCCCACCACGTCATCCAAAATCTCGTCGATGATGGTCTCGCGCTCGGGCGTCGCGAGATCGGTCGGCTCCTCAACATTGAGCGCCGCCTCCACCGCGGGACGCAATTCCGAGCGGGCAAGTACCGGGTCGATATAGGCGCTGATACGCGCCACTTCGTCGTAACCCATGCGGTCCATCACGGCGCGCTTAGTGCGTCGTTTCACCGCGCGGCGACGCCCCGCATCTACAGGCGCTGCCCCCGCTGCAGCGCCGGCAGCCTTAATCCTCGTTTGCAGGCTCATCGCTGATCACCCTCGCGCGACCAGGGAAGGCGGATACGCGGGCGTTCGGCGCGCGTTGCACGGTCGGCGACCATATCGCTCCAAGGGCCGACGGCGCACCCCAGTTCCACGAGCATCTCGCGCGTGGCCTCGCGCACGCTGGTCGCAAAAGCGCTGGTCTGCCCCACTGCCTCATCAGCGCGCCCAAACGCCATGAGCGCGGCGAGATCCTGCCCGCCATCGGCGATACGAATCTTGGAGCTCAACGCACAGGCAATCTCAAAGCGCATGGCGACGTCCTCGTCTGCCCCGCGCGCACCGAACCGGTTGAACACGGCGCTCATGCGCGTGCGCGGCACACCTACTCGACTTGCCAGTTCAATGACGCGCGACGCCGATGTCGCGGACGACACCGCAGCATCGCCAACGATCAGGCAACGGTCGCTCGCCGCCACCGCAGCCGCCACGGCATCGCCCCAAAAGACCGAGGTATCGATAAAGACCACGTCGGATTCGCGACGCAGGACATCAAGCAGCAGCTCCACCGGACGTGCCATGAGCTCGGCTTGTTCGGGCGCCGCAACGGGACCCCAGAGCGTAACGCCCGGCGCCACGCGCATCGATGCGGCCACGATATCCGGCTCGGCAAGCGCGCCCGCCACCGACGGCTCGATAAGTGCCGCCATATCGCGCGGAGCATCGACGCCTAACAAGTCGTAAAGGTTTCCAAACATCAGGTCCAGGTCGAGCACGGCGGCACGCAAGCCCAACAGCGACGATGCGTGTGCCATGGTGGCAACGATCGTCGACTTGCCGCAACCGCCCGAACCCGAAATGGCGCAGATGACCGGAGCTCGATGCTGCGGAGCGGCAGCGTCTGCCGGCGGCATCGGAGGCGGCGGAGCGGGCGTCGGTGACAGCGTCCCCGTCTCCCCTGCCGCAACCACACGCTGCGTCCAAGCCGGCATGGCGGCTTGTTCGGTCTGCGAGGCAGGCTCGTTCTGTGCAATCTGCTCATGCCGCATCAGCGACAACTCGCCGCACCCGGCAAAGCCCTCAACTTCGTCGAGTTCATCCGCCAGATTCACGCCGTGTACGTATCCCATATCTACAGCCGGGGAGTCGCCAGCATGCTGCGCCGGCCCTCCAGCGTCATCGTATACAAGGGGGTTCCGGGGGCGCCGACCATGCTCGGCTTCCGCTTTTCCATAATCATCAACACGCGGGCCTCTTGTAGCGCGAGGCGCCCCGGGTTCCCTATCAACAAAAGCATCGGGCTCAATCGTCATGCGCCGATCGGAATCAACCGCTCCCTCGCCCGCGCGCCCGTTGCCGCATATACTGTGCGCAGCGATGACCTCGGTCGCCCCTGCGCGAAACAGCCCCTCGATATCCGACGGATCGAGTGCTTCTATCAACACGACCACGCGACTCACGCGGCCTTCGGCCGTCAGGCGCACAACAGTCTTGCGCACATCTTCGGTATCAAACAGAGACGCCTCGATGATGGCAGCCCCGCGGCGCGACGGAAACGCCCGCGCCATGGAAATCAGCCCGTCCAGGTCACCCACGCGAAGCACCTGTGCACCCGCATCACGGCCCTCGACTTCCCGCTGCAACAGCCCGTAATCGCCGCACGCGCAGCACGCAAGCCAGATCGCCTTCATCACTCGTCGCCTCCGCTCTTTTTGCCGCGCGCCGTGGCGGGAATCGTCAAGCTGACCGTTCCCTTGCCCGATGCCCCCAGCAGTTCCTTGACGTCTTCGGGGTCAGCCGCCAGCGTCACCCATTCGATCTTGCCCTCGCGCGTGGCACCGGAATCTTCACTGGTATCGATCACGTACGCGCCGCACAGCCGATCGGTTACGCCGTCTTTTTGCACATACACATCCACGTAGCTGCCCACGCCCGTAGCACCGCCGACCGAGTGCTCGGCATCGACCGCCACCGAAACGGCGACTTTGCCCTTAGGCACCTCGAGCTTGTGGCTCTCGGCCTTGGTGTAGACATTGCAGATCACGGCGTTTTTGGGAATACGCGAAGTCGTCACGTCGCCGCGCACCTGGCGCAGCTCGGTCGCCGCGTCACGCGGCAGCAGACTCGTCAGCCATTCTTGGGTTATGACATTGGTCTCATCGAGGGTCTCGCCCACATCGATATCACGCGCCGCGACGCATACCTCGACGCGATCGCCACCGTACTTGGCCAAGGTCTCAGCCTGGACCTGTTCGGCTTGCGAGCGGATCGACGAGCCGTAAACCATGCAGAGCAGAGCAGCGAGCACGCCCGCGACCAGACTGATGGCGATGCGCTTGCTCTTGTTCACGGCCGCTCCTCTCATGGCAGTGCCGGGCGAATGCCCGTACCACCATTGTCTGGGTGGTCAGAGTGCAAAGCGGCGCAATCGCAATCTTGGTTTTCGATGTCAAACCAATCGCTGACCAAAAACTAACCAGCCCGTCAAGCTCGTGGCAAGGTTTTGGTCAGCACGTCAGCAAACTGCATGTTTCGAGGCTTTTTCGCAGCAAAAAAGCCGTCTCCCGAACAGTTGGAAGACGGCTGTCATAGGAAAAATCAATTACAGATGGACATCGGGATCGAGCATTTGAGCACTCACGCGCATGGATGACGCCAGGTTTTGGAACGTTTCCAAACGCAGGCTGTCGATCTGCCCGGCGTCCTCGGCCTCGCGAACGGCACAACCCGGCTCATGGGTATGCGTGCAATCGCCAAACCGGCACGCGTGCGATGCCTCGACAATCTCGGGGAAGGCGCGCGCCAGACCCCGCTCGTGACCCACGAGCGGTAGGCTGCGCAGGCCCGGGGCATCGGCGATCACGCCGGCGTCGCCCGGTAGCGCCACCATCACGCGCGCGACGGTAGTGTGACGGCCCTGGTCGTCGCGTTCGCGCACACCGCCGGTCGCCAACGTATCGTGGCCCAGCAGCGCATTGAGCAGCGTCGACTTGCCGGCACCCGATTCGCCCAAAATCATGGCGCAGCTCCCGGCGGGCACGCAGGCGCGCACCTCGTCCAGGCCGCGGCCCTCGGCAGAGGACGTCACGATTACGCGCACGTCCGGACCCACCAGGCAGCGCACGCGGTCCAGATCGCGCTCGAGCTCCTCGGCATCGCAACGGTCAGCTTTGGTGAGTACCACCACCGGCTCGGCATCGCAGTCGAGCGCCAACACCAGCGAGCGCGCCACGCGGTCGAGCAGTACCTCGCCGGCACCGAGCGCCTGCACGATTAGCACGCTATCCACGTTGGAGCAGAGCACCTGACGCTCTCCGCGGGCACGGCCGCGCCAACGCTCAAAGCTCGTACGGCGCGGCAGAACGCACTCAATCACGCCCATATCGTGCCCGGGAGCGCGGCGCACCGCCACACGGTCGCCCACGGCGGGCAGCAGCACCTCGTCCTCACCGCGCGACTTGGCAAACCCCACGGCATGCTCGGCACGAAAGGTATCGTCGGCCGTCGCCACCAGCGGAAACCCGCGATCCAGGCGAATAACGGCACCCAGCTGCATCTGCTCGGGCTCCTCGGCATGTGCGCAGAAATCATCAAAGGCAGTCTGCTGGGCTTCATCGACCGGCAGGTCATCAAACGCCGGAACATCCTGCAGCGCATCGAGCCCCGGTACGCTCGCCAACAACTCCTCGGCAGACACGGGCGCTTCGGTCGCGAGTTTCCGACGACGGTCACGCTTAGCCCGCGCCCCCGTCGTCTTTTTCTTCGCCTTAGCCTTCGCCTTGCCCACAAGCGCCTCCCAGCACCATAAATCACAACTGAGCAGGTATTTTAAATCAAAAAGAGCTGGCCGGGCAAAGCCCGACCAGCTCACAAACTTTCCCTCAGCCCTTTTCATCCGCACGGGAGAAAAGCCAGCAAGGATACCGCAGGGCCCGCCCGCCGGGAGGGGTTTCCTAAGGGCACATCCCGCAGCCGCAAAGCGGCGAGGACGTGCCCGTGAAAACCCCGCAGGCGGTCGGCCCCGGACAGGAACGTTACTCTTTTTCGACCGCGCGCATGATCGCCTTGTAGATCTCCATCAGCGGAATGATCAGGAAGGCCAGGCCCAGCGCGGCAAGAACGCCCTTGAGCTCAAGCGTCACAGGGCCAAAGAACATCTCGGCAAGCGTCGGCTGCACGGTCACGATCACCGTCAGCACCAGTGCCAGCGCGGCGGAAGCCCACAGCCACTTGTTCTGCTTCTTCATGGTGAACAGCGACGCACGACGGCTGCGCATATTGAAGCAGTGGAAAATCTCGACCATGTTGAGCGTGATGAACGCCATCATCACGCCTTCCTCGTCGGCATTGCCGGCAATCATATCGGCGATGTGGATGTAGCCCATGTCAAAGTACACGCCCACAAAGAAGCTCGCCAGCACCAGCACGGTGATGATTAGGCCCTGGACCACGCAGTCCAGACCCATATGTCCGGCAAAGACACCGTCCTTGGCGTTGCGCGGCTTGCGCTTCATGATGTCGCCCTCGGCGTCCTCCATGCCCAGCGCGAGCGCGGGGAAACAGTCGGTGACCAGGTTCACCCACAGCAGCTGCACCGGCTGGAAGATGGTAAAGCCGATAAGCGTGGCGATGAATACCGAGAAGACCTCGGCAAGGTTGGCCGAAAGCAGGAACTGAATGACCTTGCGGATGTTGTCGTAGATGCGACGACCCTCTTCGCAGGCACCGATGATGGTGGCGAAGTTGTCATCGGCAAGCACCATGTCGGCGACGTTCTTGGTGACGTCGGTGCCGGTGATGCCCATGCCAACGCCGATGTCGGCGCGCTTGATGGACGGAGCGTCGTTGACGCCGTCGCCCGTCATGGCCACGATCTGGTCGCGCGACTTCCAAGCCTCGACGATGCGTGTCTTGTGCTCGGGCTGGACGCGGGCGTACACGCCGTAGTCCTCGATGTGCGCGTCGAGTTCCTCGTCGCTCATGCGATCGAGGTCGGCACCGGTGATGGCATGGCTGCGATCGGTGACGATGCCCAGCTGCTTGGCGATGGCCACGGCGGTGTCGATGTGGTCGCCCGTGATCATGACGGTGCGGATACCGGCGTCATGCGCCTCGCGGATGGCGTCGGCGACCTCGGGGCGGACCGGGTCAATCATGCCAGACAGGCCGCAGAAGACCAGGTCATGCTCGAGCGCGGCGGGACTGCAGTCGGCCGGGACCTCGGTGTAGGTGCGGCTTGCCAGCGCCAGCACGCGCAGGGCCTCGTCGGCCATGGCCTTGTTGGCGGCCACGAGCTCGGCACGACGCTCCTCGGTCAGCGGAACGACCTTATCGCCCTCGTAGATGTGGGTGCACAGGCCGATCACCACGTCGGGCGCGCCCTTGGTGTACTGCTCATACTCGCCGTCCAGGGTCTCGACGACCACGGACATCATCTTACGGCCCGAGTCGAACGGGGCCTCGCCCACGCGCGGGTGCTCGGCAGTCAGGCCAGTAAGACCAGCTTTGCCGGCATCGTTGACGAGCGCGCACTCAGTCGGCTCGCCCACGGCCTCGCCCAGGTCCTCGTCCCACTGGGCATCGGAACACAGCGCCATTCCGGCCAGGAACTTCTCCTTAGGCGCAGCGAGCTCGTGCTTGACGACGGTCATCTTGTTTTGGGTAAGGGTACCGGTCTTGTCGGAGCAGATGGTCTGCGTGCAGCCGAGAGTCTCGACGGCAGAGAGCTTGCGGATGATTGCCTGGCGCTTGGCCATCTTGGTCACGCCAAGCGACAGCACGATGGTCACGACGGCGACCAGACCCTCGGGGATGGCAGCGACGGCGAGCGAGACAGCGACCATAAAGGTGTCGAGCAGGGCGGTCGGGTCGGTAAGAACGTTGCCCACGCCGTGGCGGATGATATCGACACCAAAGATAACGACGCAGATGACGATAACCATGATGGTGAGGATGCGGCTGAGCTCGGCAAGCTTCACCTGCAGCGGCGTGAGCTCTTCCTTGGCCTCAGCCAGGGCACCGGCGATCTTGCCCATCTCGGTATCCATGCCGGTACCGACTACGACGGCGCGGCCACGGCCGTACACCACGGTGGAGCCCATGTAGCACATGTTCTTGCGGTCGCCGAGCGGCACGTCATCGGTGCCGGTGGCGAGCTCGATCACGTTGGCATGCTTCTCGACAGGCACGGACTCGCCGGTGAGTGCAGCCTCTTCGATCTTCATCGTGGCGCTCTCGAGCACGCGGCAGTCGGCCGGGACGGAGTCGCCCGCCTCGAGCATGATCACGTCACCAGGCACGAGCTCGGCGCTCGGCAGGTGCACGAGCTTGCCGCCGCGCAGCACCTTGGACTGCGCCGCGCTCATCTCCTGCAGGGCCTCGAGAGCCTCCTCGCTTTTAGCTTCCTGGACCACGCCCAGCACCGAGTTGACGATAACGACGAACATGATGATGGCGACGTCGGCAAAGTCCGCCTCGCCCTTGACCATGCCCGTGAGTGCACTGATGACGGCGGCAACGATAAGCATGATGACCATGGGATCGGCCATCTGCTCAAAGAAGCGCTTCCACAACGGCGTCTTCTCGGCTTCCTCGAGCTTGTTAGGGCCTGTCTTGGCGAGGCGCGACGACGCCTCGTCGTTGCTCAGGCCGAGGTTCTCATCGACACCTTGGTCGCTGAGTACCTCCGCCGCGGCGGACAGGTATTCCTTTTGCATATAGAGTCCCCTCCTGGGATTCGGGCCACTCAGCAGATTGATGCCCGATCATAATTCCCAGGAGAAGGGCAAGGGCTCATCAAGGCTGCCGTGCTGAGCGGCAGTTGATAGTGGAGCTATGGTACCCCAAAGCGGCGCGTCTAGCCAAAACATTCCAATTGGAAACACGGCTCGAGTGCAACGATGCAGACCGTGTGATGCTCAACATTGATAAAACGTTTTTTCTTCGGCGCATCGTCAAACTGAAATATCGCCCAGATAGCAGCGGTCAGAGCGGTTGGTAAAGATTTTTCATATACCGTTTTTACCGCAAAAAATGAACTTCTAATTCGGCATACGGTCGATTTTTTGGGGTATTCGGTCGGCATTTCGTTATAATCATCTCAGTTTTATTTCTTATGGTTTATCTATCAGCGCAAGACGATGTCAGATGGAGGTCTGAATGTACAAGCGCACCAAGATTGTATGCACCATGGGTCCCGCCTGCGATAGCGACGAGACCATCCGTGAGATGATCAAGGCGGGCATGAACGTCGCCCGTTTTAACTTCTCGCACGGATCCTACGACGAGCACCACGGTCGCATCGAGCGCGTCCGTCGTATTTCCAAGGAGCTCGGTCTGCCCGTCGGCATCCTGCTCGACACCAAGGGCCCCGAGGTCCGCACCGGCCTTCTGGTCGATGGCAAGAAGGTTGCCGTCAAGACCGGCGATAAGATCGTCGTCACCGCTCAGCCCACGTCCGAGGATTTCCACGGCACCGCTGAGCACATCTCCCTCGACTACTTGGCTCTGCCCTCCGAGGTCGAGAAGGGCTCCCTTATCCTGATCGATGACGGTCTGGTTGCCCTCGAGGTCGAGTCCGTCGACGGCCAGGACATGACCTGCGTCGTCAAGAACGACGGCCTGATCGGCGAGCGCAAGGGCGTCAACATGCCCAACGTCAACATCTCGCTGCCCGCCATCACCGAGCGCGATCGTCAGGACATCCTCTTTGGCCTGACCGAGAACATCGACTACATCGCCGCTTCCTTCATCCGTGACGGTGAGTCCGTCCGCGGCATCCGCGAGCTTTGCCGCGAGAACGGTGGCGAGCACGTGACGATCTTCCCGAAGATCGAATGCGCCCTGGGCGTCGAGAACTTCGACGAGATCCTCGAGGCTTCCGACGGCATCATGGTCGCCCGTGGCGACCTGGGCATCGAGATCAAGCCCGAGCTCGTTCCGCACATCCAGAAGGAGATCATCGCCAAGTGCAACGCGGCCTACAAGCCCGTTATCACCGCTACGCAGATGCTCGACTCCATGCAGCAGAACCCGCGCCCGACGCGCGCCGAGGTTGCCGACGTTGCTAACGCCATCTACGACGGCACCGACGCCGTTATGCTCTCTGGCGAGTCCGCTGCCGGTAAGTACCCGGTCGAGGCCGTCAAGATGCAGGCCAGCATTGCTCTCGAGACCGAGAAGTACCTCCCGGCTCACGCTCCGCTCGAGGTTCCGGCTGACGCTCACGGCACCCGCGTCGTCAACAACGTTGTGGGTATGTCCGCCGTGAACATGGCTACCACCGTTGGCGCCAAGTGCATCACCGTGCCAACGACCACCGGTCGTACCGCTCGCCTGATCTCGCACTTCCGTCCCAACATGCCGATCTGCGCGTTCTCCCGCCACGAGTGGGCCGTCCAGCAGATGATTATGTACTGGGGCGTTATCCCGCACCAGGCCGAGATTACTCAGGGCACCGTCAACGGCACGATCGTCAAGGCGATCGAGACCGCTAAGGAGCTCGGCTACGTCGAGGCCGGCGACCTGACCGTCGCTACCGCAGGCGATCCCCGCATGAGCGTCCAGCTCGAGGACAAGGTCTCCTCGACCAACGTCGCTTACGTCGCTCAGGTGCGCTAAATCGTACTTGCAAGCAGATTTGCATTGCAAAGGGTCCGGAAGGCATTGCCTTCCGGACCCTTTTTCTGTGCCAATGCCGTCGCACGGCAAAACGCGCACTCATTTCTTTACCAAAAGCGCGAAATCCGCCCTCCGAGGCCCAAAAAATAAAGTCCCAAGCGCTAAAAGTGTTCGCCCGGTGGCAAACCCACACCTTAACGGACGCTGCTAAATCGTTTTAGCAAGAGCCAGATCGACCTGGTTTTCGAAAGTATGCGGCAAATTCTGAGACCTCCGAGCACACCCCGTTTTTTCGCAACAAAATGCCTGATAAACTAGCCTCAAAAGCCAGGTCTGCTCTAGGGTTCAGATTTTGCCGCATACTTCCGAATTGACACTGGCATCGCACGGTCCAAAAGCATATTTCTACCAGGAGGACGTCATGGACCTGACGCTATGCGGTCAATCCGCTTTTTACTATCACCGTATCCCGCCGCAGGTATTAGGCCTTTACCCCGTCATTAGCCTTGGCAATATGGATCGCAGATGTTGCGGCCTCGGAAGCCATGCAGTTGTAAAAGACCTGCTTCACGCACCGCTTCACAGGCTAGTATTCACTCGGGCACAATCCGGGTCGCGAAGCCTGTTTAAATCGCACCTCCTGACCCAAGAGCCGCCTCCTGGGTCGTTTAGACAGACTGAACATGGATTTGATGTCACTTCACCGGAGTTCACGCTGCTCAGCCTTGCCACGCAGGTCTCACACAACCAGTTACTCATGGCGTGCTACGAGATGTGCGGCTCCTTTGCAGTGTTTAAGCCCTGCGAGCGAACGCAACAACAACTCGATGAAGCTATTTCGCTTAAGTTCATTCCACCCAACTGCGGCTGGGAGCGAGTTAACGACACCAAGGGCAATGACACCAACTTGTGGAAGCGCACGCCGCTTCTTACCGCAACGGATATCGCCGCGTTCGCCAAGCAAGCCGCAGGCCTGCGCGGCGTCAAACAACTGCGCTGGGCGGCCGAGCACATGACGGGGCAGGCCGCCTCGCCCTTCGAAGTACAGACCTCCATGCTTATCTCGCTCCCCCGCGACGAGGGCGGCCAGGGCATCGAGATCGCCAACAACGCGCGCATCCCGCTCAGTGAAGCCGCACGTTCGCTGTATGACAAAACCTGCTGCTACGCCGATATCCTCATCGAAAGCGCCACCGACAGCATGGGCGTCATTCTGGAATGCCAAGGCCGCTCTGCCCACGACAGCGAAGCCGCGAGCCTCTCCGATGCCGAGCGCGCCACCGCACTCACAAGCATGGGCTACGACGTCATCCAAATTACCTATAACCAGATCAAGGAGAAGAAGAGCTTCGACCACATAGCCGAGCTCATCCATAAAAAGGCCGGGCTTCCCCACATCCCAAAGACCAAACAGGAGCGCATTGCCGAAGATACCTTACGGCAAGAGCTACTTGTCGATTGGGTTGAGCTATTCACTGCCGGGCCGGCCAGCTAGCAGCTAGCAATCAGGGGCAGCGCAGGCACATCGGGCGATTCGACACGGGCGGCAAAACCCGCCTCGGTCAGCTCGATCACCTCGGTAAACGTTGCATCGAAAAACTCCTCGGTTAGCAAGCGATACGGCGGATGATCGGGCTCGCCGGGGTTTTCGCGTACAATCTCGTGCATAACGCCAATGGTCTTGAGCACATACTCCTTATGGATGGGATACTGACCAAAACGGGTCGCCGCAGTATACAGGCGATCGGTCGCGCGCGGAATCGAAACAATGCCGAGTGTCTTGCCAAACCAGTCAAAGTCGCCTTGCTTTTTAATGCGGAATTCCTCGCACGGTTTGCCGCCGTGCGCCTCCAGGTACTGATTCACGCGCGTATTCCACACGGTATCGGCCACGAGGTGAGACCAAACGCCCAGCGTCAGATCGAGCAGCGACTGCGCCACGTCATCGGGCGCGAGTGAAAGCTCGCTAGCACCGGGACCAGCAACCGGCTCGGCATCCTTGTAGCGTTGGGGATAATGCACCCGATTGAGTCGCTTGCGCTCCTCGACAATCGAGGTCGCGTCAGCCGGCGTACCAACAGGCGCCCCTTTGAGCAGCGGCGCCACATAGGTGTCCCAAAACTCATGCTCGCGCGGCTTAGGGATAGGCTCGGGCTTTGCAAAGTGCGTAATGCGGTACGGGATGGGATCGGCGATGGCAGGGACCATATAGCCCACGAAGATATCCGGAACCACGCAGCCAAACAAAAAGGCATTGCGGTCGCGCACGCTCTTGGCAAGCGCACCGGTGCGCTCCAGCAAACGCTCCGTCTGAGCGATATGAATGTTCCAGCTTGGCATAGCCACCCCCATAAAAAAACCTGGATAACTATACCATCACGGCAAAGCCGCGCGGGCGGCTACGCACGCTCTACGCAGCAACTAGTCCGTAGCACCGCTTTCGGTTCCATACGACGGCGAAGGCGCCTCGACCACATGGTGATATCGATCGATATAGATTGCACGGGCACCCAGGCGTCGCACCAAATCCTGGTGATGTGTGCTCATCAAGACCGTCTTACCCGCCGCGACGTAGGCCAGCAAGAAGTTGACCACGATGTCGCATGAATCCTCGTCGAGCCCATTGGTAGGCTCGTCGAGCACCAGGATATCCGGGTTCATCGACACCACCGCAGCCAGCGCAACGCGCTTCTTTTGCCCGCCCGAGAGCTGATAGGGAGAGACGTCGACAAGGTCGGCAACCTGGAACAGCTCCATGGCATCGCGCACGCGGCGCTCGAGCTCGTCTGCCGGCAGCCCCATCTGCGCGGGACCAAAAGCGACTTCCTCGCCCACCGTAGCGCAGAACAGCTGGGCGTCGGCATTCTGGAACACAAAGCCCACGCGCTGATGAAAACGCTGAGCGGCCGCGGAATCCTTTAGAAACGCCGCATCGACCGCATGCCCGTCGAACAGGTACGCACCCGCGTCCGCGAGCTCAAGGCCGTTGATAAGACGCATAATCGTCGTCTTGCCGCAGCCGTTAGGACCAAGCAGAGCAACGAGCTCTCCACGGTTCACCTGCAATGAAACGCCATCGACCACCGTATGACCCGCATAGGAAAACACCACGTCGCGCAACTCGATGAGCGGCGCGCCCTCGGCGCCGCCCGCACCGTTCGTGCCCGCCGCACTATTCATATCGATCGTCAAAACGTCGCCCTTCCCTATTTGCATCCCCAGCCGGAACCAGCAGTGCCTACAGCACGGCGCACAACACCGCCAGCAGCGCCACGCCGGCCGCATAGACCGCATCGCGCCAGCCAAACCCGGCGCGCGCGGGCGCCGGATACGCACCCGCAAAACCGCGGCACAGCATGGCCTCGTCCATCGCGCGGCTGCATTCCATCGCCTTGATAAAGGTCATGCCCATGATACCCGCGATCGAATCGGTACGCGAAAATCCCTCAGGCGCACGGCCAACGCTGCGCAGCATGACCGATTCGCACAAATTGTGCGCCGTGCGACCCAGCACCTCGACGTGCTTGAGCGCCATATCAAACGTAAAGATAACTTCGTCGGGCAGATGAAGCATCTTGAGCGCCGCCGACATGCGGCTCCACGTGAGGGTCCACGAAACGCCCAGCACCAGCGACACATTAATGAAGGTCTTGAGCGCAATTTTGAGCATGGCGCCCGTAGCGGAAGCGCCCAGCAGCAGGGCAGGCAGCGCCAAAACCACTGCGAGCCCCGCGGCGCCAAGCGCCGGCACAAAGGTCGCCCGCAGCCCGCGTACGGGGCGCACGGCAACGAGCACAAGCGCAATGGCCGCCATCAACATGAGGTACAGCGGGCTCTGTGTCAGACACACGCACAGGACGCAAACGAACATCCCCACCAGGCGCACCGGAGCCGAAACGCAAGAAAGGGCGCGGTCGACCATCGACCCGCCCTCGTGCGCGCCTCCACCCAGGCGAACCCGCTCAAGCAGGCTCGCCAGGTGCAGGACATTCTGTTGCATTACGCGATGCCGAGCGCCCGTGGGCTCGTAACGCTGCTCGTCCGCAAGCCAGCTAGGCAGCTCGACCGTCGCCATGAGCCCCGTTTTCCTTAACCGTCAGCGATATCAAACGAAATGCGATGGTGAGCACCGCCACGCCAATTACGCCCGAGAGGATATACATGGCAGCCTGGCCGGCAAAGCCAAGGCCCTGCTCCTCGGAATAGGCCTGAAGGTAATCGCCCGTGGGCAGAGCGTCGGCAAAGGTCGGGGCATCGAGGCCGACCGAAGCCTGCAGGCTGTCGTCGCCAGCCGCCTGAACGGCGGTCGCGGCGCCCTCGGCATCCCACTCACCCCATGCGTCACCTGTGGCAAGCAAGCCGAGCGGCGTAGCCACGACAAGCACGGCGACCAGAATGAGCGTGGGGATCAGGGAAGTCTTCTTGGCGGCTGCGCCCTCGGTCTCCAGCAGGCCGTCGGAAGCCTCGGGGCCGACGATAACGCCCGGCGCCGTCTTCTTGATAAAGCCGTAGATCGCGGCAGTCGCCACGCCCTCGACCACACCGGCTACCAGCATGTGCGGAATCAACATGGCCGGAATGGCCACGGACAGCGGGAAGGGGCAGTATAGCGGGGCACCCGAGGCGTTGGTGAAGAGCATCGGCTGAATGCCGAACTCGATGGCAGCGCACAGGGCCGCCAGGCACAGGCCGACCCAGCCGCTTACGATGGCCGAAACCGAGGTGCCCCAGCTCTTGTCGTGCAAGCGGCTGTTGAGTGCACGGAACACGATAGCAGCGGCAAACGGCAGCACGAAGGCCATGTTAAAGCAGTTGGCTCCAAAGGACAGGATGCCGCCGTCGCCAAACAGCAGCGCCTGCAGCGCCAGCGCGACCGAGACGGCAATGGCAGCAGCCTCGGGGCCCAGCAGCAGCGCGATGAGCGCGCCGCCGACGGCGTGGCCTGTGGTGCCGCCAGGCAGCGGCACGTTGAACATCATGAGCAGGAAGGAGAACGCGGCGCAGATGCCCAGGAAAGCCATATGCTCGCGATCGAGCGTGGCGCGCACCTTCTTGATGCAGTGGACCCAAACGGGCACCATCGCCACCGCCATGACGGCATCGGTCTGCGGGGACAGATAATTATCTGGAATGTGCATATACGCCTCCCGGTTATCGGCGCACGGAATTGCAACGCCGCTTGAATCACCTTGTCAGTGTTACGTATTGTCAGATTCGTAACACGCCGCGGGCTATCATAGCAAAACGGCGCACTGCCGACAAAGCAGCACGCCGTTATGTAATGCGCGTGTCATATATGCAGGCTCAGCAGCGCCTTATACCGGCCATAGCAGTCACGTAGGATTCGGCAGCAGCCACCGCTGACCCATACTCCAGCGCAAGACCTAGCCGCGGACCTCGCCGTTTACGCCCTTGCACACCTTGGCGACGATCTTCTGGTGCGCCTTTTCGACCTCTTCGCTGGTGAGCGTGTGGTCGTCGGAGCGATACGTAAGCGCAAAGGCCATGGACTTCTTGCCCTTGCCGATGCGGACCGGATCGCGGTAGACATCGAACAGGCGCACGCCCTCGAGCAACTTGCCGCCGGCGCTGGTAATACGGCGCTCAAGATCCTCGCAGGTCACAGTGTTGTCGACCACGATAGCAAGGTCGTGCTCAACGGCCGGGTATTGCGAGAACTCACGGTAGTTCTCCTGGTTGCGGGCACCCTTGATCAGCTTGTCCAGGTCGAGTTCAAAGGCAACGACGACCTCGTCGATGCCCATAGCCTCGCGCGCCTCGGGGTGGATCTCGCCGACCCAGCCCAGCACGGTACCGCCCGAGAGCACCTCGGCAGCACGACCCGGCTGCAGGAAGGCATAGCTCTCGCCCTCGACGGGACGGAAGCGAACCTTCTCGATGCGCAGCTGGGCGAGCAGTTCCTCAACGATGCCCTTGCCAGAGAAGAAGCGCAGCTTGCGGTACTTCATGTTCCAGGACTGCTCGCTCCACTGGCCCGAGAGCACACCCGCCACGGACTTGGTCTCCTTGGGCAGGCTGGCGTTCTCGCGACCGTGGAACAGGCTGCCGACCTCGTACAGGTGCACGTTGGGCGTACCGTGCGCCTCGTTGTAGGCCACGGACTGCAGCAGGCCCGGCAGCAGCGAACGACGCATCTCGGTCTGCTCGGCTACCAGCGGGTTCATGAGCACCACGGGGCAACCGCGGCCCTCGGTGGACATACCGATCTTCTCCAGGTCGCCCGGGGCGGCAAAGCCGAAAGTCGTGGTCTCGTTAAGGCCGCAGGCGCGCAAGATCTCGCCGACCTTGCGGGTGAGCTTCTGCTCGCGGGTCAGGCCGCCGATGTGGTTCTTGGCAGCCGGGATGGTCGCCGTCACACGGCCCATGCCCCATAGGCGCAGAACCTCCTCGATCAGGTCGATCTCGCGCGGCAGGTCGGGGCGGAAGCTCGGCGGGGTGACCATAAAGTCCTCGCCGTCGCGCTCGACGGTGCAGCCCAGGCGGGTGAGCGAGCGCTCGATAAAGTCGGGCTCGATGTCGGCGCCGCAGATGGCGTGCACGCGGGCCAGGCGCAGCTTGATGCTGTCGATGGTCTTGGGCGCGGGGAACACATCCACGTAGCCGGGAGCGACCTCGCCGCCGGCGATCTCCTCGATCAGCGCGCAGGTAACGTTGGCGACATCCACGCAACCGGTCTCATCGACCTGGCGCTCAAAGCGGATGGAGGCGTCGGAGATCAGCGAAAGGTCGCGGCTGGTGTGCGAGGTGCGGCCGGCGTTGAAGCAGGCGCTCTCGACCATCACGTCAACGGTATCGTCCTCGATCTCGGAATCCATGCCGCCCATAACGCCGGCCAACGCCACGGGGCGCTCGCCGTCGGTGATGAGACCCATGCCGGCATCGAGCACACGCTCCTCGCCGTCGAGCGTCGTGAACTTCTCGTCCTGTTGGGCGGCGCGAACCACCACGCGACGGTGGCCATCGCGCTCGGCAAAGGTGTCCAGGTCAAAGGCGTGCAGCGGCTGGCCGGTGAGCATCATCACGTAGTTGGTGATATCGACGATGTTGTTGTGCGGGCGCACGCCCAGGGCGTTGAGGCGCTTGACCATCCAGTCGGGCGAGGGGCCGACCTTCACGTTGCGCACGATGCGGGCGACGTAGCGGTCGCACAGGCCCTCGTCGGCAATCTCGACCGAAAGCTCGTCGTCGGTCGCGCGGCCGGTCTCGACCTTGATGGCGGGCAGCTCAACGTGGAAATCGCGGTCGAAGATGGCACCGGTTTCGCGGGCCATGCCGATCATGGACAGGCAGTCGGGGCGGTTGGGCGTGATCTCGCAGTCGAGCACGGTGTCGCTCGAGCCCACGTACTCGGCAAACGGCATGCCACAGGGCGTATCCTCGGGCAGGATCATAATGCCGGAGTGGTCGCCGCCCAGACCGAGCTCGCGCGCGGAGCAGTTCATGCCCATGGACACGACACCGCGAAGCTTGCTCTTCTTGATCTTGACGTCGCCGGGGAGCACAGCGCCGATCATGGCCGTGACGATGTGGTCGCCGGCCTCGAAGTTCTGCGCGCCGCAGACGATCTGCAGCGGGGCGGGGTTGCCGTCGGCGTCGAGATTCTTGTCGCCCACATCGACCGAGCACACATACATGTGGTCGCTATCGGGGTGCGGGGTCTTGGTGAGCACCTTGGCGGTCACCACGTGGTCGAAGGACTCGCCCACGGTGTCGATCGCCTCGACCTCGGTGCCGGTACGGATATATTCGTCCGAAAGGGTCTTGGGATCCTCCGGAATATCGATCATGGTCTTGAGCCAGTCGTAAGAAACACGCATCTAGCTCTCCTTTCATACTGAAAGCCTGCGAAGAGATGCAGGTGGAAACTTCAACTTTGTGAACATTCCTTACAAAGCGAGGGTTGTCCAAGTGCGGCAGATCGGCCCGAAAGAGGAGCGCCGCGTACTTTGGTACGCAAGCGACGAATGAGCGCCGAGGTGCCGTGCTTGGGCAAGCCGCAGCCTAGAACTGATTCAGAAAACGCATATCGCCCGTCATGAGCGTTCTGAGGTCCGGCAGATCGTAGCGCAGTGCCGCGACGCGCTCGGCGCCAATACCAAAGGCGAAGCCGGTGTACTTCTCGGGGTCGATGCCGCAGTTGATCAGGACGTTGGGGTCGACCATGCCGCAGCCCAGAATCTCGATCCAGCCGCTGTGCTTGCAGAAGTTGCAGCCCTTGCCGCCGCACACGTGGCAGCTCACGTCCACCTCGCAGGAAGGCTCGGTGAAGGGGAAGAAGTGCGGGCGATAGCGCGTCTTGCGGTCCTCGCCAAACATGCACTTAACAAAGTAGTCGAGCGTGCCCTTAAGATCGCCAAAGGTGATACCCTCGTCGACGACCAGGCCCTCGATCTGGTTGAACTGCGGCAGGTGGCAGGCGTCGGCCGTGTCGGGACGGTAGACGGTGCCCGGGCAGATCATGTAGATGGGCGGCTTCTGCGACTCCATGGTGTGGATCTGCACGCCCGAGGTCTGGGTGCGCAGCAGCACGTCGGACTCGCCGTGAGCGTGAGCCTCGGGATGCGCGACGCTGCCGGGGTTGTTGTCGACCACATAGAACGTGTCGCGAGCCGAGCGGCTCGGATGATCCATGG
Organism: Collinsella sp.; assembly: GCA_031292915.1. Classification (GTDB taxonomy): domain Bacteria; phylum Actinomycetota; class Coriobacteriia; order Coriobacteriales; family Coriobacteriaceae; genus Collinsella. The sequence continues at coordinate 15,763 of JAUMSH010000008.1, read as the reverse complement.
GCGCGTTGAGCGCGGTGAAGTTGTAGTAGGAGGTATCGACCATGGGGCCGGACTCGACGGTGTAGCCGATGCCGCAGAAGATGTCCTCGGCCTCCTCGATGATCTGCTTGATCAGGTGCTGGTGACCGATCTGCGGACGGATGCCCGGCAGCGTGATGTCGACGGCCTCGTGCTCGAGTGCGTGCTTGAGGGCGGCGGCCTTCATCTCGGTGGTGCGCTCGTCGAGCATGCCCTCGATCAGCTGGCGCATCTCGTTGGCGCGCTTGCCCATCATGGGACGATCCTCGGGGGCGAGTTTGCCCATCATGCGCATCAGGCCGGTGATACGGCCTTTGCGACCGAGCAGCTCAACGCGCGCAGCCTCGAGCTTGGCGGCGTCATCGGCGCCTGCGACGAGCTCCTTGGCCTCTTCCTCGAGTTTGACCAGATCATCAATCAGACTCATGTCTTCCCTTTCGTCTCTCGCGCATCTCGCTTGCCGGGGCGGCTAGCACCCGATAGCTGCGGATGTGCGGCCCGGTTCGGTAACAAAAAACCGCCCTCGGGCATGTACATTGCCCAAGGACGGTTGAATTCCGCGGTACCACCTTGTTTGACCCGGCGGATGTCTGGCCCGCCGTGCCCACTCTGCGCCCCTTGTCGCGAGGCTCACGGCTTCCCTACTGGGGCTTCGCTGCCACCGGCCGCGCGCCCGTTGAGGTCGCTGCTCGGGAGTGAACGCTTGGCCCTTGCCACCGCAGGAAGGCTTGCAGCCCATGACCTTCCCTCTCTTGCCGGCGACACGGCGGGCAAAACCCTCTCCGTCAACGCATTGGGCTATAGGATAACACATTTCGCGAGCGCATCGCCGCGTTCCGTTTTGTTCGCGCTGGGTACAAGGCAAGTAGCTGTGCAAACTGGCCGTGCGCCCATCCGTGGCGCTCGGCTCGCGAGATCAAGGATATGGTATGGGAAAGAAACTCGATAAGAAGGCCAAGCCCGCAGCGGGCAAGACGCCCAAAGGCATGAAGGTCGATAAGGCCGTTAAAAAATTCCGCAAGCTCGAGGGCAAGCTGTGGACCCGCGAGTACCTGCTCAAGATTGCCGAGTTTGACGGCGCGACCATTGCTCCCGCCAACGGTGCCGCCGCCCGTGCCGACGCCATGGGCACCCTTGCCGGTGAGCACCATAAGCTTCTGACCAGCGAAAAGTCTGTCGAACTTGTGCGCTCGCTAGCACGCGAGACCGTCGCCGGCGGCAAGATCGACGACCCGCAGCTGCTCGACGAGATCCGCGTGCTCGGCCGCGACCAGCGCGAAGCAAGCGTCATCCCCACCGAGGAGGCCGAGGCCTGGACCAGGCTCACCTGCGAGGCCGACGCCGTGTGGCACAAGGCCAAGACGGCCAATGACTGGGCGAGCTTTGAGCCCTATGTGGATAGAATCGTCGCCCAGCTTAAGCATCAGGCCGAGCTCATGGACCCCAAGCGCGACCCATACGATGTTTGGCTCGACCAGTACGAGCGCGGCCTTTCCACCAAGAGCTTCGATGCGTTTTGCGACGAGGTCAAGGCCACGGTCGTGCCGCTCGTGCACGCCATCGGCGAGCGCGGCCAGCAGCCCGATGCCGACTTTTTGCACGCCCGCGTGCCCGATGCCGCCCAGCGCGCCATGAGCTTTGACCTGATGAAGCTCGTCGGCCTGGACCTGAACGACACCACGCTTGCCTTTACCGAGCACCCGTTTAGCGAGGGCTTTGCCGTAGGCGACGCGCGCATCGCGACGCACATCTACGAGGACGACTGCATCTCCAACGTCTACAGCATCATCCACGAGGCGGGACACGCCATGTACGAGCTGGGCGTCAACCCCGCCTATGCGCGCACCTGCCTGGAGGGCGGCACTTCCATGGGCATCCACGAGAGCCAGAGCCGCTTTTTTGAGAACACCGTGGGTCGCAGCCGCGCCTTTATGGGCCCGCTGCTCGAGGTACTGCGCCGTCACGCGCCCGAGGTCTATGGCAGCGTGGACGAGAACACGCTCTACCGCGCCGTGAACATCGCGCAGCCGTCGTTGATCCGCACCGAGGCGGACGAGCTCACCTATCCGCTGCACGTTATGGTGCGTTACGAGATCGAGCGCATGCTGTTTGCCGGCGAGGCCACGGCCAAGGACATCCCGACGCTTTGGAATCGCTTTATGGATGAGTACCTGGGCATTCCCGTCCCCGACGACACGCACGGCTGCCTGCAGGATACGCACTGGAGTGGCGGCTCGTTTGGCTACTTCCCCACGTATGCGCTGGGCAGTGCCTACGACGCCATGTTTGTGCCGGCCATGTGCCGCGACGGCGTCGACCTCACCGGTGCCTGCGCGAGCGGCGATCTGGCGCCCGTCCGTGCCTGGCTGGGTGAGCACATTTGGCAGTGGGGCCGCGCCAAAGACGCACCGGAGCTCATCAAGGGCGCCTGCGGCATGGACTTTGACGCCCGTTACTACTGCAGCTACCTGCAGGACAAGTTCACCACGCTCTACGAGCTGTAAGGCATAACCGACACGCCAACGCAAAGGGGACGCCGCGGAACCAATCCGCAGCGTCCCCTTTCCACCTAGTCGTTTAAGAACGTCCCCAATGACTACCTTACAGAGCTTCCAGCGCGGCGGCGATGCGCTTCATGGCGGCATCGGCGGATGCTTGGTCGGGCGCCTCGGCCAGCACGCGGATAACCGACTCGGTTCCGCTCTTGCGTACGAGCACGCGGCCCTCGCCCGCCAGCGACGCCTCGGCCTCGGCGATGGCGTTCTGCACGCCCATGTTCTCGAGCGCGGCGTCCTTGTCCGCCACGTGCACGGCCACCTGCGCCTGCGGCAGCAGCTTGCACGGAGCCGTGAGCTGCGAGAGCGTCTCACGCTCGGCACGAATCACTTCCATCACGCGCAGCGAGGTCATAATGCCGTCGCCCGTGCGCTCGATATCGCCAAAGATCGTATGGCCCGTCTGCTCGCCGCCCAGGCTGTAGCCGCCCTCGCGCATCTTGGCATACACGTGACGGTCGCCCACGCCGCTGGTCACGGCGCTCAGACCGGCAAGCTCCAACGACTTGATCAGGCCAAAGTTGCTGGCAATCGTCGGCACCACGGTACCGCCCGAAAGGCGACCGTGTTTGTTCAGATACACGCCGCACACGTACAGGATCTGGTCGCCGTCTACCACGCGACCGCGCTCATCCACGGCCAGGCAGCGGTCGGCATCGCCATCGTAGGCAAAACCCACGTCCAGGCCCTGCTCCACCACATGGCGCTGCAGGCGTTCCATATGCGTGGAGCCGCAATCGACGTTGATGTTAAAACCATCGGGCGCGGCATTGATCACGCGCACGTCGGCACCGAGCGCGTCAAACACCGGCTTGGCCACCGAGGAAGCCGAGCCGTTGGCGCAGTCGATACCGATCTTGACGCCCTGCAGCGAAAAGTTCGCACTTGCAATGAGCGAAGCAATGTAGCGGTTGCGGCCCTGCATGTAGTCCACCGTGGCACCGATGTGGTTGCCCGTGGCCAGCGGAACTTCGCTCTTGCCATCGATGTAGTCCTCGATGAGCTCCAGCACGTCCTCGTCCATCTTAAAGCCGTCGCTGTTGACGAGCTTAATGCCGTTATCGCAAAACGGGTTGTGGCTCGCGCTGATCATGATGCCGCAATCGAAGCAGCCTTCCACAGTCTGATGCGCTACGCCCGGCGTGGGGATCACGTGCAGCATATAGGCGTCCGCACCGCTCGCGACCAGGCCGCTCACCAGCGCCGCCTCAAACATATAACTCGAGCGACGCGTGTCCTTGCCCACGATCACGCGTGCCTTGCGCTCGCGGTTGGCACCGTAATACCAGCCCACAAAACGGCCAATCTTATAAGCGTGCTCTACCGTCAGCCCAACGTTGGCCTCACCGCGAAAGCCGTCGGTGCCAAAGTACTTCATATCTTACTTATCCTATTCGAACGTTTGAGCGGTTGGCGTGGTACGAACCTTAAGCTCTTTGTGCCCAGAGTCCTTCGAAGTCGTGACCGTGTACTCGACCTTTATGTCTTGTCCAAGAAGCATGTGGACACCGCCCCATGCAACCTTCAAGCCATCGTGCGTCGCTTCGTTCATCTCGATAGAACCGGAGCCCGAAGTCTTAATGTCCGAAATGCTGCCTCCCGCAGGAGCATAGAGATAAAGCCTCAGCACCTCATCATCAATATCCTGGCTAATGCCGTTATGGCCCTGGAAATAACCAGGCATCTCGGCCTTCTCCTGGGGGGTCATCGTGTTCTTGAGCGAGGTGGTCACTCGATACGTCGTCGAGCCATCGGCATTTTCAACCGAAGAATCGATGGTGACTCGCTTATCGAGGAACCAATCCATCTTTGAATAGCTGTAGTTGTTCACATAGACGCCCAAGATCGGAGCCTCCGACGTATCGGTTTGGAGGGCGCCCGATATTCCAAGAGCCTTCGCGGCCTTTTCCTCGTCATCGTTTCTCGAATACATGAGGATGCGACCCTCGGAAGCGCCCTTTTCGATGGCGGCAGCAATCTTAGTAATATCGCTGGAGCCCAGTTCGTCCACGATCTTGTTAAAAGCTGATCCGGCAACCGCCGCAAAAATGGCGTCCTGTTCCTCTACCGGGTAATTCCAATAAATATCGTGCAGCAGCACCTTCGCAGCGTTGCTTCCATCAACGACGGTGCCGTCAGGAAGCTGTGTGCCGCCTACAACGCCGAGCATATACTGCAAAAATACCGGATCGACTGCAAATACGCCGTCGATGTCATCTCCGACAATGGCCTTCTGCATATCGCTGGCAAGCTGAGCCGCACGCGGATAATCAGGCGTCATCGTAACGTCGCCCATCGTGTATCCGAGCGTGTTGAATCCGGTCAGGCCCCATCCGGTCGTGAACAAGTTTGCCTCTTCATCGGTGATGGGAAGCGGGCTCAAAGGCTCTTTCATCATGTCGACTTTGACAAAATCGCCCAGTTCGAGCTTACCGTCAGTCACCGACATCACGCCGCGAGAACCGGGGAAACCGCCGCAGGCGCGGATCTCGACATTGCTCATCGCGAGCACAAGGTAATGACGCGTCTGACCGTTGGCGCCGAGCATCTGGGGAAGGACGGGGGCGACCTTCTCCGCCGCGTCAACCGCGCCGTTGAGGGTGGCAAAGCCGTCCTTGGCCTTATCGACCAGCTCGGTCACCTGGGAAATATGAGTATCGCCAATGCCCTGGATCTTCTCATTGGCGCTCTTGAACACCTTCGAGCTGCTGGAAAGCGAATCGGCAACTGCCTGCAGCGCGGACACGTTAATCATGCCGTCCTGGAACAGCTTGCCGGGCGTGGCCTGCGAAAGGTTGTCGGCCATGGGAACCAGCGCGTTGCTCGAGACATCGGACAGGGCATCAATCATGGTGCGGGCTGCGTTGATGTCACTGCCATACACCGGGATAAACGAAGCCGCCGTCCACAGCGGGCTCGAAGTCTCCGCCTTCATGCTGTCGCAGAGCTCATCGATCTTCTTCGCGTCGTCAGGCAGCGTCGAAAAATCGCCCGACGTGACCTTGTCCTTAAGGCCACCGACGATCTCGACAGCCTCCTTCGCTTCGCCCTTTACGGTCTTTGCCGAGTTAAGCAGCATAAAGCCGCTTGCGCCAAGCGCAACGAGAAGCACCGCGATTACAGCGGCAATAATGGCGCCGGTGTGACGCTTTTTGCGCTCGCCCTTGCGATGGCGATGACGGACCAGGCCGTCAGAGGTCGAACTCGACGAAGCGTCGCTACCGTAGTTCAAGCCAAAATCGTAATAATCTTCCTTGGAACCCGAGCCCGCAAACTCGGCACCGCTATCATCCAGGCGGGCGAACGTGCCAGTCTCGGAGGCGCCGGTGTAAATCGTGCCAAGGTTACCTGTAAGCCCCGCGCCACCGGAAGAGGGAGTATTGTTGCCGGCATTAACGTTGCCGGCGGTATTCGCGGCGTTGGCAGCACCTGCGTTGTTCGCAGGTACCGAAGGAGCCCCGCTCGGCTGCGACGTGGAGGTTGCACCGCCCGCAAAGACATTCCCTCTTGCACGGCCGGTCTTTTTTGCCTTTTGAGACTGCTCGTACAGAGCGGTAAACATCGCCGTCTCGCCCGGGGACACGCGCTTACCGGAACCGCCCTGTCCAGCGCCGCCCGGCGTGCCGACCTTACCAGCCCCGTTCGGACGCGGCGGAACTGCAGGACGGCCGCTATCGCCGCCCTTAAAGTGATTACCAGCCATAAAGAAATCCTCGCAATTGAGTCGCAATGAAAAAGTCCATAACGTTACTAGTTTATGGCATTTTGAGCATCGACAGCTAAACTCCAGACACGGACATCAATTGGCGAAAATGCGGCACAACACCTTTTCTGTCTTGGCGGCGGCGTCAACTACACCGTGAGGAACATCATCACGATGATCATGGCAAAGCCGATAAGGTCGGTCGGCAAAAACACCGTGCCCAGCATAACGGCGCTGGTGATGGTCGCCGAAACCGGCTCCACAGTTCCGATGAGGCTCGCGCGCACCGAGCCGATGTCCTTAACGCCCTGCATATAGAGCATGTAAGCAAAAAACGAGCCGATAACCACGAACACCGCGAGCGCCTCGATGCCGGCAGCGTCGAGCGCCGGCATATGCGCCCAGGGCTGCACGAAGACGCACGAGACCACGCCCGCCGTGAGCATTGCCGAGCCCGTGACGATGGGGCTGCCGTATTCGGGCAGGATCTTGGCGGGAATCACCGCCATGCACGCGGCGCTGACCGCACACATAAGACCTGCTGCCAGGCCAAGCGGCGAGATATTCAGGCTGGTGGGGTCGCCGCCGGTGGCGATTAAAAAGGTTCCACCCAGAGCCAGGCCAATGCCGATGACTTCGCGAGTACGCGGCATGCGGCGATCGGTCACGCAGGCGTAGCCCATGATGATAACGAGCTGCAGGCACTGGAGCACCGTCGCGGTTCCGGCGTTCGTCAGGCGCACGGCCGAAAGATAACAAAACTGGTTAAAGAGCAGACCAAAGGCGGTAAAGAACAGCAGCTGTTTGCGATCGGCGGGCGTCGTCCAAAGCTTGACCAGGCGTGCGCGGTCGCGCGTGACAACCACAGCCATAAAGAGCAGGCCGGCGAGAATCTGCCGTATGCTCATAAGCCACAGCGTATCGACATGGTAGGTATCGAACAAAAAACTCGCGCTGGTGCCCGAGAAACCCCAAAACGAACCGCCCACCAGCGTGGCTAAAACACCCGTGATTATCTTGCGCGTCTGGGCGTCGTTGAGACGGTCGCGCCATGCACGGCGGGTGCTGCGGCTGAGCTCGTCGGTGCCCTCGGGCACATCAATGTTCGATATATCGGTCATCGGCACCGAAGCCCCTGTGCCTTCGACCTGCTCGACACACTCTTTGCTCATTCCACTCCCCCGAAACAGCCTGGAAACAATTCGGCTTACCTTACCACGGCGAAGGCACCAGCCGGAGGCTTGTCCGCTTATCGGTAGGACAATTCCGCAGGCGTCTTTCCATAGCTCGATACCGCAATGGCCCTGTATTAGTCGACAGCCAAATCGCGGCAGCAGACTCTTTTGAAATGGATACGACAAAGCCCCCGAATTCCACAATGTAAGCGATTTTTAAAAATGTTCTTGCCACCGAGTTCAGGCTCCGTTATATTATCCCTTGCGCACTTGCGCACCCTTGATCGGGCGTTTAGCTCAGGGGGAGAGCGCTTCCCTGACACGGAAGAGGTCAGAAGTTCAAATCTTCTAACGCCCACCAAATGTTCGCAGCTCAGAGGCTATGTCCTCTGGGCTGTTTTGTTTTATGTCGCCAAATCAGCTGGCAGCTCCAACCGCCCAACTAGCCAAAAGCCGACCATCTACTTGCCGATCTATCCATCGGCATAACCAATCAGTCCGCACCGCAACTTCTCAGCAAAACGCCGCGATGTCTGCGCCCTGCGGTATCCTTGAGCCACTTGCACCTGCAGCACCAAGGAGCCGCCATGCGCACCGAGCTCGATGTCCCCTTTTCGCACAAAGAAGAAGCCAAGGCGCTGGGCGCCAAATGGGACCGGACCAAGAAGATCTGGTATGTACCCAGCGGCGTCAACCCCGAGCCCTTTGCCGAGTGGCTGCCCGGTGTTGACCGATCCGACCCATCAGCACCGTATATATATCTAGTACTGGGCAAGCGCGAGTGCTGGAAGTGTCACAAAGAGACCTCGGTCGCGGCCTTCGGCATTCCCTATCGAACCGATAGCGACGAGAGCATCGCCATCGCGCACGCGCCCAACGAAGCCGGGCACATTGCCATCGACACGGCCAACGCCAACGCACTCGCCATCGTGCCCGCTCTTGGCTGCGTGCCGGGCGAGATCCGCGACTACCTTCATAAGCGCTGCGGCTACAAGCCCGTAGGCGCGCGAGCCTCCAAAGCCCCGTCGCTCGGCAACACGTGCACCAGTTGCGACGCGCTGCAAGGCAGCCGCTATCTGTTCGAGGAGCCCTCGTCCCCGTTTGCCCTCACTGCCATCAACAAGCTGCCGGCACTGGAGTTTGTGCGCGTCGAAGTTGCCGGCGTCTTTGGCGTCCCGACCACGCGCACCGACTTTGACCAGGCGCTCTTTACCTGGGCACGCGACCATCACGCCGAGTTCCATAAGCAGCTCGGTGAGGGGGTTTATTTGTAGGGACGGAGAAGCCTTCACAGCCAACTCCTCCGCATCACCTATCCCTCGTCGCCGGCGTCATACACGATATCGAGGCCACAAACAGGGCATTTCTCCGGATACACCGGCATATGAACGCCTGTCTGTTTTCTCACTTCGTCGCTGAACCTGTCGCGCGCATCGATGAACCGAATGTCGAGACACGGTATTTGCGAGCCGCAGCAAGGGCAGGTGACGACAAACGACCCGCAATCAACCTCTACGCTCGGAAACATATTGTTGTCGACAAGGGCACACGGCAGTTTTCCGTACTTCCCCATCGCAATATCGCCTCGCCAGCTCATACACGCTCCCCTCTCGCTATACAAAACAGGAAGAGCATGCACCGGCGGGCGTGCGCGAGATTGCATCGCCACGCGATCCGATCAAACAACACGATCGTCAAAGAATGCCAAAGCCAAATACGCTAATACGGCAGAAGCCCCGCCTTTTCACGCTTCTTTTCCGAGCGATCGAACTCAATGCGATGGGCCTCAAGAAACACCGTATTGGGTCGCCACTGACGCTCATTCGGCTGCCTTAGCGTCGCACCCGCAAAGGAAGCGTAGCCGGTCTTATCCAGCAGGTACGATCCGCACAGCCGATATTCGCCGCAAACAGGCTCAAACGAAATCAGGTGAGCATCAAATAGGGAATGAAGATCGCGTCGAAGCAGAATGCCGTTGCTGGCAACCTGCGATTTGGGTCCCGAGTAATTCTCGATATGTGCAGCCTCCAGAGCTTCGCTGACGCCGCAGTCCGACACCGCGCAACGGCCATCATAGGCGGCAACGAGCTGCTTGCGGAACCATTGCTGCCCCAATCGCTCGCGCCTTAACGCATAGCGGACCTTTTCGTCGTCGGTCACACCCTGTCCGGCAAACTCAATATCGACGGGTATGTGCTTCAGATAACTCATGTCGGGCGCAAAACGAGGGTCCGGTCCGCCTTTATGAACAGGACCGTGCAGAACAAACCATCCGTTTTCGGGCTCGAACCGCTCAACAAACGCAAGGCCGAGCACCTTATAGCCCACCTCGGTTGCAAATATGACTCCGACTGGGACGCCACATTCCATGCAGTTGAGCATTTTACGGTTGTAATTCTGGTCTCGAGAACCAACGGCGCCTGGCGCTTGGACCGAATACTTAATGACCCACGTACCGTCATCCAAATAGAGCGGAGGCACATCGGTGTAGAAGCTCTTTTTAGAGTTATGGACCGAAAGCGCAAAGATCTTATTGGGATCTTGCTTCACCCGATCCTGGCCCGGCCAGAAGATCCCTGAATCCCGCGTTACGGGAAAGAAGTCCGAGCCGATTCTCAAACGGTACTGATACTGAGGGCTATCTTCCTTGGTGTGGTGCGGAAGGCTGGTCCAAACGCCGCCGCGCTGTTCCTCACCCAGAAACCACTCCCATGCCTCAACGTATTCGGAAGGCACGAGACTGCAGGCACGGTCATAGCTTGGTCCATCCATCAACGGAACAGCAAGGTCAATGTCGTTCATCGCCAGCACCTACAACCATACGAACGCGAGTCATGCCCCTCAATAATATGGCCGGAAGTCAATTATTACGAGATCTCATTCCGCGATCGGCACATCGTTGATGCTCTCGGTTTGCCGCTGGTGCGCTCGTGCCCCGCTACCCCACTCCCCTGTATACTGATGTAGCACGTGTTTCATCCGGACTTGTTGGGCCGGATTGTTCATGGGAGGGTCTTATGGCTGCTTCAAATCCGCCTAAGGGGAGCGTTTCTTCTTCGTCTATCAAGCCAGTTACGCGCAAGGCCGTGCGTTGCCAGCGCGAGGTCGCTTGGCTTGTCACGCAGGCGGCGGGCAAGCTCGTGGCGAGCACAGAGGACGTCAATGCGCCCACGCCGAGCTTTGTGCTGGCAGCGGCGCTGGATCGAGTACGCCAGCTGGAACTCGCCGCACAAGAAGACGGCAGCCATCTTGGCTACCAGGACGTTATGGCGCCCGACCTGCAAACGTTCTGCCACATAGCCAAGTTGCCCGCCGCGCCCAATGCGCTTTCGGACGCAGGCTACATGTTTACGCTTTCGGGCGCGGACCTTATCCGCGACATCTATACATACTGCAGCGAGCTCGCCGAGCGCCATGTCTTTGACGCGGCTGAAGTCAAACCGGGATATGTCATCAAGCTGGTTCTTAGGCTGTTCTTGATAGACGGGTTCGGGGCCATGCCGGCGTAAGCCGAGTCTTTAGCATCACCGTCAACTGGGCAACAACCGCTTAACCTTAGTGGGCGCCAATCGAGAGTCGATTATTGGGTCGCCTCGTCCGCTAACGCATTTATTCCACGCGCTCCAACAGTCGATACTTGCGGTTGCGGCTCGTCGCCGGCGCCGTGGGCTCAAGCTCGCCTTGAGCAATGAGCGCGTTGACGCGCGACCTAACCTGGGAAATTGTGAGCCCCGTGCGCTCTGCCAGCTCACGCGTCCCCAGCTCGCCGTAATGTTTGAGTGCCGTCACAATTAAGCCCCCGCCATGATCGACCGGCTCGATCTTTGAACGGTAAAGTACGACCTTGAACCGATCGAACCCCGGGCAGAACAGGGGCTCGGCCAGACCATGCGCGCGCATGGCATCGATCATCATCGGGATGCCCGAGCCATTGCCCTCAGCCGGCGAACCTGCGCCATCCGGCAGCGGGACAATCGACATGAGTTTCACGAGCGTCGCGTTACGGCATCGGGAGCTGCCGTCAAACAAGTTCTCGCGAGTCTTTCCCCCGTATAGGCCGCCGGGGTTCGTCACCTCGATACGGTCATCAAAGACGTCAACAGCGATCGACTGCCCACAGAACCGATCTCCGTATTCTCGGTGGATTACGGCGTTGGCGATTGCCTCGCGCAGGACTTCCTCGGGAATCTCCAGCGAGTCGACACGCGAGACGCCTTGGATCGTCGAGGTTCGCCGCAAATTCTTGGCGATTGCCGCGACGGCATCCGAGATCATTTCGCCCAACGTTCCCTCGCAGATCGTACGGTCCATGAACCTCAGCGATCCCGCCGTGCCTTTCCGGGTCCCCGCATAGACAGCCATGTCGATAAAGAGCTTGGGATAAAACTGCTGAGGGTAGGTGCCCACAACTAGGAGTCCAGCCTTGGTGACATTGCCCTGGGAATCAAGGAAATTTAGGCGCTCCAGCTTCGTTTGTTTGTCCGGCGCGCCGCGCATTGCCCGAGGCGTCAACGAGAAAGCCCGATCTATCGTACGGTCGACCAGCGCCTCGTCGAGATCGTCCGCGCCCGCGCCCGCCACCGCGTCGCGATCGCTCGGAGTCGCTCGACCGTATGACGCCAATGCGAGCACCTCGGTCGACGAAAGCGGGACATCTTTGTCATCGATGCGTTTGTAGCTGCCGCCTTGAGCGCCCCGCTCTATGACATAACAAGGCTTGCTCGACGGGTCGAGCTCCTCAATCGTGATGACCAGAACCACGGTGCCCTGGAGCTCCACGCGTTCAATGGTGTATTTGGGCGGATTGGCCAGTTTTCCGCGCCCGCCGGCATCACCCATGCCCGCTACGAATTGGTTGAGCACCTTCTCGGTCTCAAAGTTCTCAACCGGGACAAAGCCCGCGCGCTCGCTCACGCCGAGCACGATGATGCCGCCAGCGGTATTCGCGAATGCGCTAACCGTTTCCCATACGTCGCGGGAAAGCGTCGTGGCGCTCTCCTTGACCTCGACGTTAAGATCGTCCGAGCCCATGCGCCTTAAAGACTCGAGCAGACCGGTCAGCTCGTTTTCGTTCATCTGCATGTCCTTTCGCTCGGCCCGGCGGAGAATGCCGCGAATAGATTTCCTTCGTCTCTCAGTTATCTCTCGTAATTATCTCTCACCTTTCTGCTATCTCTCATATTAGAGATAAGTGAGAGATGAAAGATAAGATATCTGCCATTTGTTTCATTTAAACATGTTTTTGCTGGTAGAACAATCAGTATTGAGACAATACCATGATTGCTTGTCTCTTTGCTGATCAGTTATCTCTCGTATTTATCTCTCGTCTTTCTGTTATCTCTCGTATTAGTGACGAATGAGAGATGAGAGATACGTGAGTAATGAACGAGCGTGGTTTTTTGGACGGTCAGAAAATCCCTCAAACAAAAAAACGGGGCCGGCCTTACGCCGAGCCCCGTTTTCAAACGGACAGTTAGTTATCCAACGCGCGAGCATAGCAGTCAACATTACGCCGCCGCGAACACTCCCAAACCCGTTCCGATGATGCAGATCGCGAAGATGCCAATAATAATCCAAATGGTCTTGACACCCTTTTTGTACAGGGCAACGCAAGCGAACGTTGCCAGCAAGGGCAACAGACCGGGGAAGATCGAATCGAACAGATCCTGCAGGACAATCTCCGAACCACCCACATCAAAGGTCAAAGCCGTGGACAGCGAGACCTGTGCCGCAATCATTGCGCCAATGACGGTCATTCCGAGAACGCCGGCAGCATGCGTCATGCGAGACATAAGGTTGTTCTCTTCGGACTGCTGCAGGAACTTGGTTCCCAGGTCGTATCCCAGATGGGCGGCGACGATACGCGTTGCAAGGTTAATCACGGAGTAGATGAGCGCGTACACGATGGGGCCGAGCGGGTTGCCCGTCGACGCGATGCCAATACCAATGCCGGCGGCGACCACGCGGAACGTACCCCAGTAGAACGAATCGCCGATGCCGGAAAGCGGTCCCATGAGGCCGACCTTCATGGCGTTAATCGAGGACGTGTCGAAGTTCTTATCGGCAGCCGCCTGCTCTTCCATCGAAACCGTTAGGCCGGCTACAAACGGAAGCACATGAGGCGTGATGTTAAAGAACTCGGTATGGCGATCAAGCGCCGCATAGTAATCGTCGTCGTTGGGATAGATCTTTCGCAGGGGCTTCTGAATGGTGTACATGAAGCCCATTGCCATCATCTTGTCGTACGACTGCGAGCACTGGCTCGTAAACTGGCGAAGGAACATGCTCCGATACATATCGGGAGTCATAATCGCGTCCTTCTTGGCCTCTTTGAGATCGGTGTTCTGGGTAGCCATTAGAAGTCCTCCTCTTCATCCTCGGCAACCGCCTGCGGACTGGCCGAGCCCTCGCGGAAGGCCAGGAGCAGCGCGACGCAGATAGCGGCAGCGGCAACACCGACAACGTCCATCTTGAGGTAGATGACCATAATGAATCCCAGGAACAGCCAGGGAAGAAGCTTGTTGTCGCCCATGGTCCTGATAAGAAGAGCGAAGCCGATGCAGACCATGACGCCGGACGCAACGTTGAGGCCGTCCATCACAAACTGCGGAATAGCGTTAAGCGCGTTGTTGATGAGGTCGGCACCAAAGAACAGCGAGCAAAACACCAGCAGTGCAGACGGAATGCCAATCGACAGCGGCACGATGGTCAGATGGTACAGATTCGCCTTGGCAAGATCACGATTTGCCAGAGCGGTCTCAATCTTCTTGCAGGCAAAGGCACCCGGAACGGCGTAGCAGAAGTTGCGCCACACCTGAAGGAAGACGGAGACGGGAAGGGCGAGTGCGACGGCAGTTGCCGTGCCCGTACCCGTAATGACGGCAAACGCGCAGCCAAGCACGCCGGAGGCATAGACCTCGGGAGGAACCGCCGCACCGACCATGATGGCGCCCATGAACATGGACTCCAAAGCAGCGCCGACGATAACGCCCTGCTGGACATCGCCAAGGATCAAGCCGACAAACAGGCTCGTAAACAGCGGACGACCAAGCATCGTAATGCCAAATAATTGCTCGTCCATGGACGCAATAAATGCGACCAGTGCAACTAGAAGATACTGGACAACCATTTCGATCAACCCCAGAAACAGGTCTGCAGGCGAGGCATTCTGCGCAGCTCGCCTGCAGACAACCGCAGCAATTTGAGAGGATTAGTAGTTCATCTGGTGATAGTAACGACGCGTGGTGAGCGGGTGGTTACGGACGTGCTCGAGATGGCAGCTCAGACGCTCGGTGATGGTGTAGGTGACCATCGGGGAGACGATCTTGCGGAACTCGGGGTCGCTGAACGGCAGCTCGACCTCGGCGGTGTCGAACTTGTTCACGCGGACATGGACGCCCTTCTCGTCAGCGAGCATGTGGGTGAAGTTGTCCACGCGGTCCATGAGCTTGCGGGTGTCGTCCTCGCCGTAGAGCATGATGAGGCTCGTGCCCTCCTCGCACAGTTCGATGGTGCCGTGGAAGAACTCGGCGGCGTGGATAGACTTGGTCTTGATCCACTGCATCTCCTCGAGAATGCACATAGCGTAGTCGTAGGCCTCACCCCAGAGCATGCCGGAGCCGATCACCATGTGGTAGTCGGTGTCCTTGAAGTCCTCGGCCATGGCGGCGCAGCGCTCGTCCTGAGCGTCCTTGGCCTTGATGAGGTACGGAGCGATGTTGCCGAACTCCTCCATGAAGGTGTCGTACTTGGGGAAGGCGCCGGCGTTCTTGAGGAAGCGGGCGACCAGCGTGATCTGGTAGGTGTAGATGGCCTCGCACAGGACGTCGTCCTCGGCGAAGCTGAAGAACTTGTAATCGGCGTACTCGGTGGCCGGGGTGTTGTCGTTGGAGACGTACATCAGCGTGCGGGCGCCCTGCTCCTGGCAGAACTTGGCGGCCTCGATGATCTCGGGGGTGGTGCCGGTACGGGTGGAGAAGACGCAGACCGAGTCCTTGTTGAAGGTCTTGGGCGGGCAGGCGAGGAACTCAGCGGCAATCTCGCAGTGGACGTCGACGTCGGCCGTGGTGGTCTCGACCCAATACTTCATCGGGAGCGTGTGGGCCCAGGTGCCGCCGCAGCCGATGAAGAAGATGTTGGAATAACCCTGCTCGCAGACCTTGTCCACGGCAGCCTCGATCTGAGGACGGAGAGCGAGGGCATCGCTCACAACCTTCTCGTAACGAGGCTCATCGAAATTGAACATCCCTTACTCCTAACTCACTTGGATGAACCCTTCATTCATCCCATGACGTTATAATACTTTATATAAC
>JAUMSH010000052.1 GCA_031292915.1 Collinsella sp. | reverse complement strand
GGAGGCGCCGCGCGCTCGGGCGGCGCGCCAGGGAGATAGTGGACGAGATAGTCGAGAAGCGCGGCCTCAAGAAGGAGTAACATCGGGGCTTGCAGCGACGGACCTCAGGACACTCTTACACCACGTCTGCGCGCGCCACCGTAACTCGGCAAAATCGGTCCCAAATGTTACAGATTGAGACAAAGGGACGGCGCGGCTCGGAAGTATCTCGATCTGTAACACCTAGCGCACTTTTAACGGTCCAGTTGTTACAGACTTAGACAAACCCGGTAGACAACGAAAGCGGCAACGCCCGTGATGGACGTTGCCGCTTTTCTATTGAGAAAACTACTCGGTTTCCGTTGCTAACCACCACAATGGGGACAGGCGCCTTTCTGGTGGTTTTGGCCTTAGCCCGTCCCCTGCTGCTAGACCGTGATGACGTTGTCCATTGCCCGGTACTTGGCGGGGACCTCGCCCGCAGTGATGATCGTTGCGTCGCGGAAGTCCGCGAACTTGACGGGCGCCACCATGCCAAATTTACTGGCGTCCGAGATTACGAAGCGTTTGGCGGTATGGCGCATCGAGATACGCTTGACCTGTGCTTCCTCGATATCCGGTGTGGTGAGACCTTGCTCGGCGGCGATGCCGTTGGATCCCCAAAAGCCGCAGTTGAAGTTATAGCGGTCCAGGGTTGCCAAGGCATCGGGGCCAACGAGCGCCTCGGTCTCGGGTTTGAGCTCGCCGCCCAGCACCACGGTACGCATGCCGCGCAAAGCAAGGTGCTGAGCATGGAGCACGGAATCGGTCGCATAGGTGACGCCGTCGAGACGCGGAAGATGCTCGATGAGCTTGAGGGTCGTTGAGCCCGAATCGATATACACAAAGCTATCGGGCTCCACCAGGGCCGCGGCACGAGCACAGATGCGCTCCTTGTCATCGTTATGGAGATCGCTGCGCTCGCTGATCGTTAGGTCGCGCGTCACGTGCGCGCGCTCAAGACTCGTCGCCCCACCGTGGACCTTGGCGATGCGGTGTGCGCGGTCGAGCGCCTGCAGGTCGCGCCGAATGGTAGACGCCGTCACGCCCAGGGTATCGGCAAGCTCTGGCACAGTAACCGAGCCAGCCTGCTGCACCATCGACACAATCGCATTGAGCCTATCTTCCGCAAGCATCGCTTACTCCTCCTCGGGGTACACGACTCCCCAGTCGGCGCGGAGCTTGGTCATCAGCTCCATAACATCAGAAGCATAGCCCAGAAGCTCGCACTTCGAATCATCGCCGGCAACGGCCTTCTCCAGGTCGGCCATCTCGTAGCACAGAGCGTATGCCTCGGTGCCAGCGTGGACCTCCTCACGGCGACCGTCCGCAGTCCACACGATGGTCGCATGGTCGGCGCGCGGATACTCGTTGACCTCGATATAGCATTTGTCGAAGCTGATAACCGAACGCTTGGGCTGCTTGGAGTGGAGCGTAAGGCTCACCACGCCCAGCTGCTGCTCGGCGTTACGGCAGACAATGCCACTCGCGACGTCAACGCCGGTCTCACAGGTGTTGCCCAGAGAGACGACCTCCACGGGTTGACTGGCCATAAACAGGCGCATGACAGACAGGGCATACACGCCAATGTCGAGCATGGCGCCGCCGGCGAGACTACGGTTGTAGAACCGGTTGGTCAGGTCCCCGTACTCCTTATAGCTGCCAAAGTTGAGCTGGGCGAGGTTCATGCGACCAAAGTCGCCCGCATCCATGCGGCGGCGCAGCTCCTGATACAGCGGCATGTGAAGCACCGTGGTGGCGTCCATAAGGACGACGTTGTGCTCGTCGGCGATGGCACGCGCCTCGTCGAGCTCAGCGGAATTGAGGGTAATGGCCTTCTCGCAGAGCACGTGCTTACCAGCTGCCAGAGCGGCTCGCAGGTAGGTGATATGCGTGTTGTGCGGCGTGGTGATATAGACGGCGTCGATGTCCGGATCGGCGTAGAGGTCCTCGACCGTCTCGTACACCTTCTCGACGCCATACTGCTCGGCAAAAGCCTGGGCTTTGGAAAGCGTACGGTTGGCGACACCCGCGAGCTTGCGGCCGGCCAGCGCGAGGGACTGGGCCATTTGGTTGGCGATAACACCGCACCCGATCACTGCCCAGCGAAGCTCGGGAGCCGTAAAGATGTCGTTTGGGAACGGCTGATTCTGGACCGAGGCAAACGCCGCCTTTGCGGCTGCCTCGGCGTCGAGCGGAGCCTGTTTGGAATCTGCCATGATGTGCCTCCTGAGTCATCGGAAGTCCTTCATTTCTAACAACCCTATAGTCGCACAATTGCGCGCGTATCTGCTCGTGTTTGCGTATTTATTTGCTTATCGGTCATTATTTAGCCATAGTTGGCAGATGTTTGCGCGGCTATGCGCATTATCGCGCAAGGCTATGCGCGTAAATGCGCATGCGACGATCCTTGTGAAACATAAAGGGACGGAACACCAAAGCCCTAAAAGACAGACCCAGCTGTATTACTTCACCCCTCTGGGGGCATCAGACATCAAAGGATCGTCCCAAACTGCCGGCACATAGAGACTGCCCCCCCCCAACGACTGGTCATTTAAGTCTGTCCCCAATGAATGGTCGTGCCCAGCTGCCGACAGAAAATGAACGCCCCCAGCTGCCGGCATTTCAACGGCCACTCATTTAAGTCTGTCCCCAATGAGTAGGGATAGAAAAAGGCCCGGGTGCCGTGGGGCATCCGGGCCTTTGCTAGCAACTTGACGTTGCGGGCAGCTTAGAACTTGTGGCCGCACTTCTTGCAGACGCGCAGCTTGTTCTTGCCGTCCTTCTCGTGACCGACGCGGGTAACCTTACCGCACTCGGGGCAAACGAGATTGACGTTGGAGGCATCGATGGGAGCCTCCTGCGAAACGATGCCGCCCTGCTGGTTGGCAGCGTTGGGCTTGACGGCCTTCTTGACGACCGAAACGCCCTCGACAACGACCTTGTTCTCGGCGGGGAGAGCACGCAGGACAACGCCCTGCTTGCCGCGATCCTTACCAGAGAGAACCTGGACCTTATCGCCCTTCTTGATATACATATATCTCCCCTAACTACAGGGTCTCGGGAGCGAGCGAGACGATCTTCATGTACTTCTTGTCACGAAGCTCGCGAGCGACAGGCCCGAAGATACGGGTGCCGACGGGCGAACCATCGTTGTTGATGACAACGCAGGCGTTCTCATCAAAGCGAATGTAGGAGCCATCCTTGCGGCGGATCTCCTTAACGGTGCGAACGACGACGCAACGGACAACGTCCTTCTTCTTGACGTTGGCGCCAGGGGTAGCCTCCTGGACAGCACCGATGAACACATCGCCGATGCCTGCATAACGACGCTTGGAACCGCCAAGCACCTTGATGCAGCGAATCTTGCGAGCGCCGGAGTTGTCGGCGACGTTCAGCATG
Organism: Collinsella sp.; assembly: GCA_031292915.1. Taxonomy (GTDB): domain Bacteria; phylum Actinomycetota; class Coriobacteriia; order Coriobacteriales; family Coriobacteriaceae; genus Collinsella. The sequence continues at coordinate 62,449 of JAUMSH010000052.1, read as the reverse complement.
GTTTGCATCTGAATCATGGTAGATGTTCCTCCGAACTAAGAACCGAAGAGAGGTGCGCAGCCTTTATACGGCCTGTGGTATGCAAGCCAGGCATACGCACATCTTCGGAAACGTACAAGTCGTAAGAGCGACTGCTTATTTAGCGCGCTCGACGACCTCGATGAGGCGCCAACGCTTCATCTTGGACATAGGACGGGTCTCCATAACGCGGACGGTATCGCCCACGCCAGCCGTGCACTCCTCGTCGTGAGCGTGCAGCTTCTTGGAGCTGGTCATCATCTTGCCGTACTTGGGGTGACGCTTGCGCTCGGTGATGGTGACAACAATGGTCTTGGCACCGGAGACGGAGGTAACGACACCCGTACGGACCTTACGCGAGTTACGCGAATCAGTCATGTTCTCTCCTTAGGTCCTACTCGGCGACAGCGGACTTCTCCGCTGCGATCTCGCGGGCGCGCTGCTCCGTGAGGACGCGAGCGATGTCCTTCTTCACGGTGTTGACGCGAGCGGTGTTGTCCAGCTGGCTGGTGGCCATCTGGAAACGAAGGTTAAAGAGCTCGGCGCGCATTTCCTTCAGCTTCTCAACGAGCTGAGCGTCCGAGAGCTCACGAATCTCTGCGGGCTTCATTAGTTCTCCTCCTTGGCGGCGGCGGCGTCCTCAGCAGCCCACTTGGCCTCGAGAGCGGCCTCCTCAGCCATCTCCTTCTCGATGCGCTGCTCAGCGTTCTTGGCAGCAACAATCTTGGTCTTGATGGGGAGCTTGTGCTGCGCAAGACGCAGAGCCTCGCGAGCGACCTCCTCGGGAACACCCTTGACCTCGAACATGATGCGGCCGGGCTTGACGACGGCCACCCACTCCTCGGGGTTACCCTTACCAGAACCCATGCGAGTCTCGGCAGGCTTCTTGGTGATGGGCTTATCGGGGAAAATCGTGATGTAGACACGACCGCCACGCTTCATGTAGCGGGTCATGGCAATACGAGCGGCCTCGATCTGACGGTTGGTGATCCAATGGGCCTCGAGAGCCTGGATACCAAACTCGCCGAAATGCAGCTCGGTATTACCCTTGGCCTGGCCCTTCATGGAGCCACGCTGCACCTTGCGGTGAAGAATACGCTTAGGGGCAAGCACTACTGACCCCTCCTCTCGGAGTTACGACGACGAGGACGGGAAGAGCCCTCGAGTGCAGGGTTGGGAACAGGCTGGCCCGGGAGCTTCTCGCCCAGGTAGATCCAGACCTTCACGCCGCAAGCGCCCATGGTGGTGCTGGCGACGGCCGTGCCGTAGTCGATCTTGGCACGGAGGGTGTGCAGAGGCACGCGACCCTCACGGTACCACTCACGACGGCCCATCTCGGCACCGCCGAGACGACCGGAGCACTGGATACGGATGCCCTTAGCGCCGGCCTTGCGGGCGGACTGGACAGCCTTGCGCATAGCGCGACGGAAGGCGACGCGGCCCTCGAGCTGCTCGGCGATAGACTGAGCAACGAGGTTGGCGTCGAGCTCGGGGCGCTTGATCTCGACAACGTCGACGGAGAGCTGGCCCTTGGAGACGCCAGCGACCTTCTCGAGCTCGGTGCGGAGGGTATCGATCTCGGCACCCTTCTTACCGATGACAACGCCGGGGCGAGCGGTGAGGATAATGACCTTCACCTTGTCGCCAGCGCGCTCGATCTCGACGCGGGAGACAGCTGCGCGGGAAAGACGCTTCTCGAGGTACTTGCGGATCTCGAGATCGTTACCGAGGGTCTTAGCGTAATCCTTCTCTGCGAACCAGCGGGAGCGCCAGTTCTCGGTGATGCCAAGACGGAAGCCGGTGGGGTAGACTTTCTGACCCATACAGCTTTACGCCTCCTTTCGAGGAGCAACGACGACGGTGATGTGGGAAGTACGCTTCAGAATGCGAGAAGCGGAACCCTTGGCGCGGGGACGGATGCGCTTAAGCGTCGGACCCTCGTCAACATAGGCAGCGGCGACAACCAGGTTGTCGGCACGCAGACCGTTGTTGTTCTCGGCGTTCGCAACGGCGGAACGGAGAACCTTCTCGACATCCACGGCGACGGCGCGGTCGCAGAAGTGGAGGATGTCGAAGGCCTGAGCGACAGGCTTGCGGCGGATCAGATCGACCACCAGGCGGGCCTTGCTGGGGGAAACACGCACGTACTTAGCGACGGCGCGAACCTCGGTGGCCTCAGTTTCAATAGACTTAGTTGCCATTTACGGTTAACCCCCTATTTGGCCTTGTGGCCACGGAACGTACGAGTCGGCGCGAACTCGCCGAGCTTGTGACCAACCATGGACTCGGTAACATACACGGGCACATGCTTGCGGCCGTCGTGGACGGCGATAGTGTGACCAACCATCTCGGGGAAGATGGTGGACGCGCGGGACCAGGTCTTCACGACGTCCTTCTTGCCAGCCTCGTTCATCGCGGTGATACGCGAGAGAAGGCGAGTCTCCACGAACGGGCCCTTTTTGAGACTTCTGCTCATAAGTGCTTTCTCCTAAAACTCGGTATCCGAAATTACTTCTTACGGCGACGAATGATGTGCTGGTTCGAGACCTTCTTCTTCTTGCGCGTACGAAGGCCCTTCGTCGGCTTACCCCAAGGGGTAACAGAGGGACGACCAGAGGTGTGGTTCTTGCCCTCGCCACCGCCGTGCGGGTGGTCGACAGGGTTCATGACGGTACCGCGGACGGTCGGGCGCACGTTCATGTGACGCTTACGGCCGGCCTTGCCGATGACGATGTTGGCATGATCGGCGTTGCCGACCTTCCCGACGGTTGCGCGGCAGGTAACGAGGATGCGGCGCATCTCGGAGGAAGGCATACGGACGATAGCGTACTTGCCCTCCTTACCCATCAGCTGGCAGGAGTTACCGGCGGAACGGGCGATAGCAGCGCCCTTGCCCGGCTGGAACTCGACGGCGTGGATGAGCGTACCGACGGGGATGTCGGCGAGGGGCAGAGCGTTGCCCGGCTTGATGTCGGCGTCAGAACCGGACATGATGGTCTGACCGACCTCGAGGCCCTTGGGGGCCAGGATGTAGCGCTTCTCACCGTCAGCGTAGTGCAGCAGAGCGATGCGAGCGGAACGGTTCGGATCGTACTCGATCGTGGCAACCTTGGCGGGCACGCCGTCCTTGTTGCGCTTGAAGTCGATCACGCGGTAACGACGCTTCACGCCGCCGCCCTGGTGGCGGGTGGTGATGCGGCCGTTGTTGTTACGACCGGCCTTCTTGGGCAGGGGCTCGAGAAGAGACTTCTCGGGCTTGGTGCAGGTGATCTCGGAGAAATCGGAGATCGTCTGCCAACGCCTACCAGCGGAGGTCGGCTTAAGGTGCTTTACAGCCATTACAATCCCTTTCAATAGGAATCCGTTAGCCATCGCAGACAGGGATTCGAGGTTCTGCCTCGGGTGCGATGACACCGGACGTATACACGGTTCCGGGCGTGTCCATTTTATACGTCCAAAACCTTGAGCTCTCGCCTCCCCTATTTGGGAGGCATGAGCTCACTCAACAGCAGCGAGTCTTAGGCCTGGTTGCCAAAGACCTCGATGGTGTCGCCCTCGGCCAGCGTGACGATGGCCTTCTTCCAAGAACGGGTCTTGCCGGCGACATAGCGCACGCGCTTGGTCTTGGGCTTGACCGTCAGGGTGTTCACGCGAACGACCTTGACGCCGAAGATCTCCTCGACAGCGTCCTTGATCTGATACTTGTTAGCATCCTTGGCGACCTCGAACGTGTACTTGTTCAGCTCCATGCCGGAGAAGGAACGCTCGGACACGATCGGACGGATGATGATCTCGTGGGCGGTCATTTATGCAAGCACCTCCCCGAAGTGAGCGGCGATGTCGGCGGGCATCAGCACAGCGTTGTTGTTAACGAGATCGTAGGTGTTGGCCTCGTCAGCGGTGATGATGAACGTCTTGGGAATGTTGCGGAACGACAGGTAGGCGTTGACGTCCTCATCGCGAACGATGATGGTCAGACGCTTGCCCTCAAGACCGAGAGCCTTGAGCATGGCGACGGCAGCCTTGGTGGAAGGCTTCTCGAAGCCGTAGTCGTCGACGAGCACGAGCTCGCCATCGGCCAGCTTGGCGGACAGCGCGGAGCGCATAGCCAGCTTGACCTCCTTGTTGTTCATACGCTTAGCGTAGGAACGGGGCTTGGGGGCGAAGACAACGCCACCGTGACGCCACTGGGCAGCACGGATGGAACCCTGGCGGGCACGGCCGGTGCCCTTCTGACGCCAAGGCTTCTTGCCGCCACCGGAAACCTCAGAGCGACCCTTAGCAGACTGGGTGCCCTGACGCCAAGAGGCCATCTGGCACTTGACGATGTGGTGCATAACGTGGATGTTCGGCTCGATGCCGTACACCTCAGCGGCGAGCTCGGCCTCGGCGACCTTCTTGCCCTCGCTGTTCTTTACTTCAAACTTTGCCATTTAAGTGTTCTCCTTGGTATGACGCTGGGCTAAATGGGCTGGGCCCTTAGGCCATACGGATGGCGACGAGACCATTCTTGGCACCCGGGACAGCGCCCTTGACCAAGATGAGGTTCTGCTCGGCATCGATGCGGACAACGGAAAGGTTCTTGACGGTAACGCGCTCGTTACCCATGTGACCGGCCATCTTGACGCCCTTGAGGACGCGCGCAGGATAGGCGCACTGACCGATAGAACCGGGGTGACGCTGGAAGTGAGAACCATGCGTCATAGGACCGCGGCGCTGACCCCAGCGCTTGATGCGACCCTGGAAGCCCTTACCCTTGGAGGTACCGATGACGTCGACCTTCTCGACATCAGCGAAATCAGCGACGGTGACGACCTCGCCGACCTTGTGCTCCTCGCCGTTCTCGACGCGGACCTCACGAAGGAAGCGGACAGGCTCGACGCCAGCCTTGGCGAAGTGACCAGCCATGGGCTTGTTCACGTTCTTGGCCTTGATGTCGCCGAAACCGATCTGGACGGCGTCATAGCCGTCGGTTGCCTGAGTTTTAACCTGCGAGACAGCGCAGGGGCCAGCCTGGATGACCGTGACGGGAACGACGTTGTCGTCCTCGTCCCAAACCTGGGTCATGCCAATCTTGCGGCCGAGAATCATGCTGATCAAGATATGATCCCAACTCTCGCGTGGTCTTGGGACAATGCGTACACCACCGAGCGTACGCCCCTAGAGGACCACTACTTACACGATGTGCTCCCCAGCCTTGTATTTCGCCCGGACTACCTGACAACCCTATTAAGCAGGCATTTTGTCCAGCCAGAATACTCCCCTGGTTACACACAGCTGTTTAGTATACACGGCTGCGGGCGTATCCATCGAGATTCATATTTCACTCACATTGTTTACGCAGGTAAAGTGCGTGGTACGTTCCCAGTGTGCGGCGGAGGGGGCGGGCCTGAGACATATTAAGGTTGCTGCTCTACAGTCCTGCTCACGACGGAGAGCACATTAAGTGCTCTCCTGTTCGTGCGGAACTCGCGACAACCTTAATATGTCTCAGGCCCGCCCCCTCCGCCGCACACTGGGAACGCCACGTTGATGTCTGCTAAACCTTGCTCGCTCAGGCTAATAACTTTGTTGGGGGTCTACTATTTGCTGGAGGGTGAACTTGCATTGGAACGGTTCGCCTTCTGCTTGTAGCTTTGCCTCATCGAAGTCGAAAATCATGATGGCGCAGTTGGGGAGTTTTGTTGGGAGCTCGAAGCCCTCTGGGGCTGCAGCCTTAATGAATTGGCGGCTGGCGCTGCCGTGGCTTACTGCTAGGAGGGTTTCTATGCCCTCGGCGCCCATGAGATTGGTGAGGGTGTCTACCATGCGCTCTTGCAGCGCGCGGCTTCCTTCTCCTCCGAAGGGGACCAGGTCCTCGCCCGGATCCCAAACGTCGGTGGGCAGGGCGTCGTGGGGGCCTTCTTCGAAGGTGCCGTAGCTGCGCTCGATAATGCCTTCACAGGGCTCGACTGCTGCGTCCGGGCCGAGGAGCTCGCATGCGACGAGACTTGCCGTGTCCATAGCTCGACCTAAGGGTGATGAGACAACTTTGTCGGGGACGACGCCGTGGGCCTTGAGCCATGCGGCTGCCATTCCCGCTTGTTTGCGGCCCAGGTCGGTCAGCGGTGAATCGCAGCGGCCCTGGACCAGCTTTTTGACGTTGAACTCCGTCTGACCGTGGCGGAGTAGATACAGTTTCTTCATGCTCTCCCCTTCTGCATAACCTGCTTTGCCGGCACAGCCCTACTCGTGGGTATGTCCTACGTAGTCTTCGTCGATCGTAATCTTGGCAATCGACTTGGGATATTCCGATTCGACCCGTTGTGCCAGCGCGTGCTTTACGTCTTCGGCACTCATCTGCAGATCCGAGGGACGCACGCAGTCAAAGATCACGTTGGTGTGCGTGGGACCCGGCACGCAGCGAAGGTCGTGAATCGAGAGGCGGTTATCGATCTCCTGAGCCATTGCGTTGATACGCAGGCGCATGCTCGCCACCTTTGGATCGTCGGTCACGATGGGATCGTAATGGAGCGTGACGATCATGCCGTCCTCGTCCCTAAACGACTGCTCAATGTTATCGAGCGTGTCGTGACTTTCCAGCGGACTGACCTCGGCCGCCATCTCGGCATGCGCGCTTGCGAACTTCCTGCCCGGGCCGTAGTCGTGAACCATCAAATCGTGAACGCCCAAAACGCCGGGATAGCTCATGATCTTGTCTCGAATGTGCTTGACCAGCTTAGGATCGGGCGACTGACCCAAAAGCGGGCTCACCGTATCTTGAATAAGTTCAAAGCCGCTCCAGCCAATATAGGCGCCAACGGCAAGGCCAACCCATGCGTCAAGATTGATGTGCGTCACCTGCGAAACAATTGCACATGCCAGCACGGCGCCTGTGGCAAGAACATCGTTCTTGGAATCCTGGGCAGTCGCATGCAGTGTCTCGGACTCGATACGGTCGCCGAGCTTTTGGTTGAGCGCCGTCATCCACAGCTTAACAACCATCGAAAGCGCCAGGACTGCCACCAGGGCAAGCGAGAACTCGACAGGTTCGGGGTGGATGATACGCTCAAACGAGGACTTCACCAGTTCAAGGCCAATGAGAAGCACGAGCGCCGCCACGACAAGACCCGAGAGGTACTCGTAGCGACCATGGCCGTATGGATGCTCGGGGTCGGCGGGCTTGCTCGCCAGCTTAAAGCCCAGCACGCTCACGATATTCGAGCTGGCATCGGACAGGTTGTTCATGGCATCCGCCACAATCGAAACCGATCCCGACAGCACGCCAATTACGCCCTTCGCAGCGCATAGTGCCACATTGGCGAGAATACACACCACGCCAGCTAACGTGCCCACACGCGCACGGTCGCCCTGCGCACGCTTAACAATCCACTCGACCATCTACATCCGCCCCCACGGTACTACCTATATATCTATTGCTCAAACGGATTGTAGTGTAGCCACTTTGTCCCCCAGATACAAAAAAGGCCGCAACCCACACGGGCCACGGCCTTGGAATATGGCAAAGGAATCGTCCTTGTGTCGCACAGGTTTACGCGCTTGCTTCGGCCACGCTCTTCGAGGTTTCGGGCGAATCGGCTCCGTCCCCCGTCGTCTGCCCCTTCGTCGGCACCACGCCAAAGCAGTAGCTCAGCGCCGCAGACACCGCAAATGCCACACCGCCGGCAGCACAGCACCACAGCAGGTTCGAGATGCCGCCCGTGGCAAAGCCAATGACCATGAGGACATTCGTCATGCCGATGGTATAGGCCGTAACGTGGCCCACGGCCGCAACAAGGCCTCCGACGGCGCCGCCAATGGCCATGCACGTCAGGCACCTGCCATATTTAAAGCCGCAACCGTACAGCGCCGGCTCGCTTACGCCACCAAGCACGCCCGAGATCGAATAGCCCAGCATGAGCGCCTTCTCGTCCTTATCCGCAACGCGGAGCGACGCACCAAAGGGCATGCCCCAAACGGCGAACGTCGCCATCGTCGCGGCGATCAGAATGCACGAATCCGTTCCCACACTCATAAACTGTGCATAGGCGAGCGATAGGACAACGTTGCTGACGCCCGCAATCTTTAGGAACTCCCAACCCGCGGCAAGCCCCATGAGCGTGAGCAGCGACACGATGCCACCGGAATTGCCAAGCATAAACATAAGCTGGCCCAACAGCATGCCCAGATAGCTACCCGCCGGCGCCGTAATGCACAGCGAAACCGGAACCATGACAAGCATGGTTGCAAACGGAACAAACGAAAACGCCACGGCCTTAGGGATAACGCGCTGAAAGAAACACTCCACTCGCCATAGCACGGGCACCGAGATGAGAACCGGAATAACAGTCGTCGTGTAATCGTTGACCGGCGCGGGAAGCAGACCATACACGGAAGTCATCGATGCCCCCGTCGTCGACGCGGCATCGACGAGCTTAAGCAGATCGGGCGCAATCAATACGCCACCCAGCATCATGCCTAGCTGCTCCGAGCAACCGAGCTGGCGGGCTGCCGCCCAACCAAGATAAATGGGCAAAAAGTAGTAGCCGGCGTTATAGAGCCAACTGTAGAACAGGCGATAGATTTCGGAATCGGCAGACCACAGGCCTAGCATACCTTCGCCCATAATGACGGCGACGGTGCGGAACAACGCCGCGCAGACAATAAACGGCAGCGCCGACATCATGCTTTTGGACAGATAGTCCACCACGGCCATGGCGTTTGATGAAACCGTCGTTGTAAACGAGGTGTTAGAAACTTGTAGCATGGAACGCCTTTCCCAATATGACATGCGGGCTGTCCCTTTGTCACATCGTGCGGTACTGACCGATTGCGCGGTACTTTTCGTAGCGGAGGTTTGTGAGGGTCGCGTCGTCGAGCTGCCCAAGCGTATCGAAGGCATCAAATGCCGAGGACATGACGGCACCGGCGATCTCCTCATGCGACAGGCCCCTATCGTCAACAATGCCGTCGATGATGCCGAGCGCCAACAGATCGGGGGCCGTGAGCTTAAGCGCCTCGGCGGCCTCATTCGCGCGCTCGGTATCCTTCCACAGGATCGACGCACAGGCCTCGGGGCTCACGACCGAATAGGCCGAGCTCGAGAGCATCAGGATGCGGTCGGCCACGGACAGCGCCAGCGCGCCACCAGAGCCGCCCTCGCCTGTCACCACCGAGACAATCGGCGTCTTGAGGCCGCTCATCTCCATGAGATTCTGGGCAATCGCCTCGCCCTGGCCGCGCTCCTCGGCACCGATGCCGCAAAACGCGCCCGAAGTATCGACCAGACACAGAACCGGTCGACCAAACTTTTCGGCCTGGCGCATAAGGCGACGCGCTTTGCGGTAGCCCTCGGGATGTGCCATACCAAAGTTGCGACGCATGCGCTCTTTGGTCGTGGTACCGCGCTCGACGGCGATAACCGTCACGGGTCGCCCGTCTTTCCAGCCAATGCCAGCCACCACGGCGGCGTCGTCGCCAAAGTAACGGTCGCCATGCAGCTCCACAAATCCATCCAGGCCCAGCGAGATCATCTCGCCCGCCGTGGCGCGATCTGCCGAGCGGGTCTGCTTGACAATCTCGAGCGCGGTTTTTGGTGCGGTCGAGCGCTTGAACAAGTGTCCCAGCTTTTTGCCGCGACGACCCGTATGCACGATCTCATGCGGTGCCCCCAGGCCGGGCGCGTGCCCTTCGTGCAGTGCCAGCAGCTCGCCTACCGTGAGCGCAATCTCGCCACGCGGAACAACGGCATCGCAAAAGCCGTGCTCCAGCAAAAACTCGGAGCGCTGGAATCCCTTGGGCAGGCGCTTGTGCATGTTCTGCTCGATCACGCGCGGGCCGGCAAATGCCGTCAGGGCATCGGGCTCGGCCAGGATAATATCGCCCTCCATGGCAAAGCTCGCGGTTACGCCTCCGGTCGTGGGGTCAGTGAGCACCGTGATATACAGGCCGCCCGCCTCGCTATGGCGCCTAACCGCCGCAGAAATCTTGGCCATCTGCATAAGCGATGTCACGCCCTCTTGCATGCGCGCACCGCCCGAAACGGTAAAGCCGACAACTGGCAATCCAAGCTCGGTCGCTCGCTCAAATGTGCGACAGATCTTCTCGCCCACCACGGAACCCATCGAGCCCATCATAAAGTTGGCGTCCATAAAGAAGAGCGCCGTATCGCAACCGCAGATTTTGCCCTTGCCGCACACAACGGCATCGCGCTCGCCCGAACGTTCGCTCACGCTCTTGAGCTTGTCGGCATAGCCGGGAAACGAAAGGAAGTCCTCCGGCGCCAGACTGGCATCCCATTCCTCAAACGTGCCCTCGTCAATCGTCATGCGCATGCGGTCGCGCCCGCTCACGCGAAAGTGTTTGCCGCAACGAGGGCAGACCTCGAGGTTGTCGTGCAGGCGCGCCTCATCGATCACGCGGCGGCACTCCGGGCACTTGATAAACACGTGGCGCGCGGGAAACTCGGCGCACGACTCGGTCATCGGTCCCTCGAGGACGTTGACCGTCTTCGCTTTTCTATTCATCAGCATAGAGATGCCCCATCAGATCGGTGTGATACATGCCCGACAAGAACTCGTCGTTTGCCAGCACGTCGAGCTGCAGTTCGCTGTTTTCGCTCACGCCTTCAATCACGAGCTCGCCCAGGGCCGAGCGCATCTTGCGAATGGCGCCGTCACGCGTGGGCGCACACACGATGAGCTTGCCGAGCATGGAGTCGTAGTACGGCGGAACTTTCGCACCGGTAAATATGGCGGAATCCCAGCGTACGCGCGGACCACCCGGCACACGCAACGCGGTGACCGTTCCACATGACGGCAGAAAGTCCGGCGTTTCGGCATTGATGCGGCACTCCATGGCGTGGTTGCGGACCGGCATGTCCTCCCGCTCAAAGGGCAGAGGCTGGCCGGCTGCCACGCGCAGCTGCCACTTGACCAAGTCGGTATCGGTCACAAACTCTGTAACCGGATGCTCCACCTGCAAGCGCGTGTTCATTTCCATAAAGTAGAAATTGCCGTCGTCCGAATACAGGAACTCGATGGTACCGGCTCCTTCGTAGCCGACGGCACGAGCCAGGTCACGCGCTGCCTTGTGCATGCGAGCACGAATGTCGTCGTGTCCGTCGAGGCACGGCGCGGGGCTCTCCTCGATTAGCTTTTGGTTGCGGCGCTGCACCGAGCACTCGCGCTCGCCGAGCGAAAACACATGGCCCTGCTTATCGGCCATAATCTGCACCTCGACATGGTGCGCCGGCGCGACGAACTTCTCCATGTAGCACTCGCCGTCGCCAAAGACGGCCTCGCCCTCGGCACGTGCCTCGATGAACGCCTTTGCCGCATCTTCCACGCGCTCGACCTTGCGAATGCCGCGACCGCCTCCACCCGCACGTGCCTTGATGAGCACGGGGCAGCCAATGCGCTCGGCCTCGGCTGTCGCCTCCTCGGGGCTTTTGAGCAAATCGCAGCCCGGTACGATGGGCACGCCCGCCGCGGCAGCCGTTCGACGTGCGGCGTCCTTGTCGCCCATGCTGTCGATGACCTCGGCCGAGGGGCCGACAAACGCCAGGCCATACTTGTCGCAGTCGCGCACGAAGCTCGCCTTCTCGGAAAAGAAGCCATAACCGGGATGAATTGCCTTAGCTCCCGACTTTACGGCACAGGTGAGCACGGCATCGTCGTTGAGGTAGCTCTCGGCAAGACGCGGGCCGCCGATGCAATATGCCTCGTCGGCAAGCTGCACGTGCAGCGCGTCCGCATCGGCCGTGGAATAAACGGCGACGGTCTTGATGCCCATATCGCGGCACGCGCGGATAACACGGACCGCGACTTCGCCGCGGTTGGCGATGAGCACTTTGTCGAACATGAAGCCTTCCTTAACTTTCGTGCATGAGTGCAAAAGACATATCGGCGCGGCAGCAAACCTCACCGTTGACGCTCGCAGTACCCGTCGCAAAGCGGAACGGCCCGCGCGCACGCGTGATGGAGCACACCAGATCCACCGTGTCGCCCGGGCGCACCGGACGCTTAAAGCGCACCTTGTCCAGACTCGTGTAGAACGGTGTCGCACCGCGAGCTTCCTCATCGCCCATCAGCAGCACGCAGCAGTTCTGGGCGAGCATCTCGCACTGAATCACGCCGGGGACGACCGGGTTTCCCGGAAAATGCCCCTGCAAAAAGTACTCGTCGCCCGTAATCGTGATCTTGCCGTGGGCCTCGTCGCCCACCAGCTCGGCTTCGTCAAGCAAAAGCATCGGCTCGCGATGCGGCAACAACTTCTTGAGCTCTTCTTTGTTCATGGATATCACCTATCCGATCCTCATGAGGCAGCTGCCAAACTCCACGAGGTCGCCGTCGGCCACGCAGATCTCGAGCACCTCGCCATCCGCCTCTGCCGTCACCTCGTTGAGAACCTTCATGGCCTCGATGATGCAGAGGGTCTCGCCGGCCTTGACCTTGGAGCCCACGTGCACAAACGGCTCGTCGCCCGGCGCCGGGGCAGCATAGAAAACGCCGACCATGGGAGCGGTCACCTCGGTGCCCTTAGGCTCCGACACGGCGGCAGGTGTCTGCGCGGCGGGTTCCGGTGCGGTGGCAGGCATGGCGACAGGAGCCACCGCCGGAGCAGTCACGGCACCCGGCATAGGCATGGGCACGGCAACCGGCTGCGCGGCACTCGCACGCTCGAGCTCAACCGCGGTGCCATCGGGCTCCTCAACACGCACGCGCGTGAGGCCGCGGTCCTCCATCACATCGGCTATCTCGGCAAGTCTTTTGGAATCCATGCTCTAGCTCCTCGTATATCTACGCAGCGCGATGGCGGCATTGTGTCCGCCAAAGCCCAGGTTGGTCGAAAGCGCCCAGGTAAGATCGGCGCGAACCGCGCGATTAGGCGTGTAATCAAGATCGCAGGCGGGATCGGGTGTGTGGTAGTTAATGGTCGGGGGCACCACGCCCTGCTCGAGCGCCATGGCGCAGGCCATGACCTCGATGGCGCCCGTGGCACCGATCATGTGGCCGGTCATCGACTTGGTCGACGAGACGTGCGCGGCGCGCGCCGCATCCTCGCCAAGCGCACGCTTAATGCCCGCCGTCTCGGACGAATCGTTGAGCTTGGTCGAGGTGCCGTGAGCGTTGATGTAGAGGCCCTCGGAAGGCTTAACGTCGCCCTCGGCCACCGCCAGCGATATCGCACGGGCGATGCCTGCCGCGTCCGGGTCGGGACTCGTGATGTGGTAGGCATCATCGGTGTTGCCGTAACCCACGACCTCGGCATAAATGTGCGCACCGCGCGCCTGCGCATGCTCCATGCTCTCGAGTGCCAGCACGCAGGCGCCCTCGCCCATCACAAAGCCGTCGCGGTCTGCATCGAACGGGCGGCAAGCCGTCGCGGGATCGGGGTTGGTGGTCAATGCGCGGCAGGACGTAAAGCCCGCAACGGCATCGGGGATAATTGCGGCCTCGGCGCCGCCCGCGAGGATCGCGTCGGCATAGCCGTGCTTGATGGCGCGGAACGCCTCGCCCACCGCATGGGCAGAAGTCGCGCAGGCAGTCACGACGGGCAGGGTCGGACCCTTTGCCTTATGGCGAATCGCAATGTTGCCCGAAGCCATGTTGGGAATCATCATCGCGATCATATAGGGCGATGCGCGGCGGGGCCCACGTTCGGCAATCGTATGGACGTTGTCGACGAGCGTCGTCATGCCGCCCACGCCCGAGCCCACGTAGACGCCCAGGCGCTCGCGATCGATGGCGCCTTCGACATCAAAGCCCGCATCGTGCATGGCTTCGTCCGAAGCCGCCATCGCAAACTGAACGCAGGGGTCGAGATGCTTGGCGTCACGCTTGCCAAAGTACTCGTTGCCGTCAAAGCCCTTGACCTCGGCTGCCACCTTGACGGCAAACGCATCGGTATCGAAGTGCGTGATCGGGCCGATGCCGCACGTGCCGGCGCACATGGCCGCCCAGGTGGCAAGCGCGGTGTTGCCGAGCGGCGACACGGCACCGATACCGGTGATTGCAACTCTCTGTTCCATCATGGTCTCCTCATCCAAGCCGCTTACCCGGCTTGCTTTCTACATCGCCATTCCGCCGTCGACGCGTATGACTTCGCCCGTAATGTAGGCAGCCGCATCGCTCACTAAAAATCGCACCGCACCGGCCACCTCTTCGGGCTGCGCCATACGCTTAAGGGGAATCTGCTCCTCGGTTACCGTACGCACCTTCTCCGAGAGCTTTGCCGTCATATCTGTCTCGACAAACCCGGGGGCGACCGCGTTCACTCGTACACCGCGGGGCGCAAGCTCGCGCGCCACCGCCTTGGTCAGGCCGATCACGCCCGCCTTGGAGGCAGCGTAGTTGGCCTGCCCGGCATTGCCCATCAGGCCCACAACCGAGCTCATGTTGACGACGCAGCCGCCGCGCTGGCGCATAAAGGACTTGGTGAGCGCGCGCGTCGTGTTAAACGTTCCTTTAAGATTGACATCGAGCACGCGATCGAAGGCGTCATCACCCATACGCATGAGCAGGCCATCGCGGGTGATGCCAGCGTTGTTGACGAGCGCCCAAATGGAGCCAAAGTCGTTGAGGACCGCTTCCACGCACGCGTTGACGGCAGCGGGATCGGCCACGTCGCATTGATATGCGCGAGCTGTGGCACCAGCGGCCTCGCAGGCTTCGCACGTCTCGCGCGCCGCATCGACGCTGCCGGCATAGACGACGGCGATATCAAAGCCGTCCTCCGCCAGACCGATAGCGCAGGCGCGGCCGATACCCCGCGAGCCGCCCGTGACCAGTGCCACGCGACGTGAGTCGTTGCGCTCGAGCGCGCCGTTGTTCAAGTTGCCCATGTCATTCCTTTCGGGTTACAGCCCTGTGGACTATGCGAGCTCGTCGGCAATAGCTGCGACTTGCTCGGCCGTCTCGCACGAATACACACGAACGTCGCTCAACGTACGCTTGACCAGGCCGGACAGCGTTTTGCCGGGGCCGACCTCAATAAACGTGTCGATGCCTTGATCCTGCAGAGCATGCAGCGTGTCGACCCAGCGCACGGCATGACTCACCTGGTTGGCCAGCACCTCCGATGCCGTCTGGGGGTCCGCCGGATAGGGCGCCGCTGTCATATTTTCCAAAACAGGAATGAGCAACGGGGACGGCGCGTGACCGGCCTCAATATATGCGGCAAGGCCACAGGCCGCCTCGGCCATATAGGGGCTATGAAATGCACCCGACACCGCGACCTTCATGGCGCGGCCGCCAGCCTCTTTTACTAGGACGTCGAGGGTCTGCAGCGCATCGGGCGCTCCGGCCACAACCGTCTGCTGGGGACTGTTGTAGTTGACCGGCCAGCAGTCCTCGCCGGCCTGCGCAGCCAGGTTCTCGACTTGCGCAGCATCAAGTTTGATGACGGCGCGCATGCCGCCGGGGTGACGCTCGGCCGCCGTGGCCATCAATGCCGCGCGCTCACACACGAGCTCAAAACCCGCTCGCGTATCGAATGCCCCCGCAAAGGTGAGTGCAGCGACCTCGCCCAGCGAGAATCCCGCACAGGCGGCAGGCACCACGCCGCGCTCGCGCAGGGCGACGGCGACAGCCAAGTCGTGCACGAACACGCACGGCTGCGTGTTCTCGGTCTGCGAGAGCTCCTCCTTGGAGGCGCTCCGGCACTGCTCGCTCGTCCCCGGGCGCACCTCATCGGCAATGGCGAACACCTCGGCAGCCGCCGGCGATGTCTCGATCAAGTCGACGCCCATCGCGGGGTGCTGGGCACCCTGGCCGGCAAACAAAAACGCTACGCCACCCATGCGCACGCACCCTTCAGGACGCGCTCGGCGCCATCGACCAGGTCGTCAACGATTTCGCGTGCGCTCTGGCGCTCGTTGACCATGCCGGCAATCTGTCCACACAAAAACGAACCCTCTTCGTAGTTGCCGTCCTTGGCGGCCTTACGCAGCGCACCGGTTCCCATAGCACCGAGCTCCTCGGCACTCGCGCCGGAACCCTCGCTCTTGGCATAGGCGTTGGTGAAGGGGCTCTTGAGGGCGCGCACTGGATGTCCCGTCGAGCGACCGGTCGCACGCGTCGAAGTGTCGTTGGCCTTCAGGACCATCTCTTTGTACTGCTCCGAGACGGTGCACTCGTCTGCGACCAGAAAGCGCGTACCCACTTGCACGCCTTCGGCGCCCAGCATAAAGGCGGCCGCCACGCCGCGGCCGTCGGCAATACCGCCGGCGGCCACGACGGGAATGTCAACCGCATCGACGACCTGCGGCACCAGTGCCATCGTCGAGGTCTCGCCAATATGGCCGCCCGATTCGGTACCCTCGGCAACAACCGCCGTGGCTCCACGACGTGCCACGAGGCGCGCCAGCGCCACCGAGGCAACGACCGGGATGACCTTGATGCCCGCCTCGTTCCACGCCTTCATGTACTTGGCGGGATTGCCGGCGCCCGTCACGACGACCGGCACTCGCTCGTCAATCACGACCTGCGCGACCTCGTCGGCAAACGGGCTCATGAGCATGACGTTGACGCCAAAGGGCTTATCCGTCCTGGCGCGCAGCTTATGAATCTGGTCGCGAAGCCAGTTGGCGTCGGCGTTCATGGCCGCGATGATGCCTAAGCCACCCGCCTCGGACACTGCGGACGCCAGCGAGGCATCGGCAATCCAAGCCATACCGCCCTGGAACACGGGCTTTTCGATGCCGAGCAGATCGCAGAGAGGAGTCTTGAGCATCTCTACTTCTCCAATGCCGCCTCGACCGTATCGGCGAACTCGCCGACCGTCTTGGGGTTCTCCTCGGTATCGAGCTGGATACCAAACTCGTCCTCGACGGCGACGAGGATCTCGACGGTGCCCAGACTGTCGAGACCAATCTCCTCGAGCGTGGACTCGGGCTTCATCTCAACATCGTCAAGACCGGCGGTCTCGCGGATAACGTCGCAAACGCGCTCGAAGGTCTTCTGATCTGCCATGGTAGTTCTCCTTTGGTTGTGCCCTGGGGCATTTTTCTTACGTATGTGCAACTACTTCC
Source organism: Collinsella sp. (assembly GCA_031292915.1). Classification (GTDB taxonomy): domain Bacteria; phylum Actinomycetota; class Coriobacteriia; order Coriobacteriales; family Coriobacteriaceae; genus Collinsella. The sequence goes on along the minus strand of JAUMSH010000052.1, from coordinate 45,420 downwards.
AGCGAAGCAGGTAGCCACCTATATCCAGACCGGCGCCAAATCCAACCAAGGCGATGGCGTCGCCCGTGTGAAGCGCACCGGCGTTTGCCAGCCGGTCGAGGGCAAGCGGAATGCAGGCGCTCGAAATGTTGCCGGTCTCGCGCAGCGTTCGAACCACGCGCTCGTCTGGCACGCCGAGGCGCTTGACCGCCTGACTCAGGATTCGTTCGTTAGCCTGATGGAATACAAAATGATCGATGTCTTCGACCGAAATGCCCGCATCGATCGCAAGCTTATGGACCGTGTCGCAGATGGCGTTGACGCCGAACTTGAACACGCGGCGACCATTCATGGACAGCACGCTCGCGCTATCTGCGGAGGCCTTAAACGGCGAGGTGCCGACCAGGCCGGGAACGCGCAACGTCTCGACGTCGGGTGCCGTCGAAAGCTCAACGGCAAGGGGGCTGTCTCCCCCAGTCCCAATCACTGCGGCGCCTGCCCCATCGCCAAAGAGCACGCAGGTGGCGCGATCGGTCCAGTCGAGCGCGCGCGTCATCTGCTCGGCTGCAACGACCAGCACGTGCTCGGCACGACCGCGGGCGATATAGCCCTCGGCGACATCGAGCGCAAATACGAAGCCGGCGCAGGCCGCCGAGACATCGAAGGCAGGGCACGTCGCGCCAAGTCGCTCAGCAACGGCACACGCCTCAGCGGGAACAAGGTGGTCACCCGTCGTCGTCGAACAGACGATCAGATCCAGCTGGCTCGCGTCGATTCCGGACACCTGGAGTGCCCGCTCGCTCGCCGCTACGGCAAGGTCGTCAAGTGACTCGGTGGTGCAGACGTGGCGGCTCTTGATACCTGTGCGGGTAAAAATCCACTCATCCGAGGTATCGAGGAACTCAGACAGCTCGTCATTGGAAACACTGCGCTCAGGAAGCGCCGAGCCTGTTCCAAGAATCGTGAAACCCATCACTAGCCTCCTTTGAGTTGTTGACGTGTTTACATCGACCAAGAGAGGATAGCGCATTTTAGTCGTTGTTGACGTGTTAACATTAAATTGTCCAAATGCGACAAAGGCTTCACATTGTGTCTATCTCTCGACACCATTACGCGATTGCCTTATTAACTTAGGAGGTAGCAACCATTATGGATGCCAAATTAACGATAGTCGACGTAACCGGATCGACCAACGATGACCTGCTCGAAGCAGGAAAACAGGGAGCGCCGCACGGCACAGGACTTGCCGCCCGGGCTCAAACAGCAGGACGCGGCCGGCGCGGGCACAAGTGGGACTCAACCGTCGGCAACTTATTGCTTTCGCTTGTCCTGCGCCCATGCGTTAATCCTGCAAAGTTCTCTGGTCTTGCCGCCGTCAGCGGCCTAGCGGTACTCGAGGCGCTCGAAAAGCAGGGTCTTGCAAACGAAATTGGCCTCAAATGGCCCAACGACCTGGTCGCGCGAGGACGCAAGCTCGGCGGCATTCTGGTCGAGGCCGCACGCGATAACGAAGGCAAACCTTTCGCCGTCTGCGGCATTGGCGTCAACGTAAACTACACGCCCCAAGAGGTGCCCGATGGCGGCCTGGCGGCAATTGGCCTCTCGGACCTCAACGAGAGCGTTCCCGCCGTCGACATGCTCCTCGATGAGGTTTATCACGCAGTTATAGACGCTGTAGATGCCTGGGCAGAACGCCTCAACGCCAAGGAAGAAGACGCCGGTCCGCTCGCGCCCGTCCGCGACGAATATATCGCTCACCTCAATTGGATTGGGGAGCACATTATCGCCCGCTCCCCCGCTGGAGACGAGCTGGCGCGAGGCATCTTTAAAACGGTCGATGGCTTTGGTCGCGCGTGCATCGAAACGAAAGACGGCTTGCGTTTCTTCCATTTTGAGGAGGCGTCTTTGCGCCCCTTGAGCAAATAGGGCATCACAACCACCCTCTCGGCAGCCTTGCCCGGCGGTCCAAAACCATCATTCAAAACAAAAGGGCCCCGCTACCGTAACGGCAGCGGGGCCCTTTAAGCTATGAACGATATCGTTTAGAGCTTGATGTCGATGTCGACGCCAGCGGGGAGGTCGAGACGCATGAGCGAATCAACGGTGCCCGAGGTGGGGTCGAGGATGTCGATGAGGCGCTTGTGGGTGCGCATCTCGAACTGCTCACGGGAGTCCTTGTTCACGTGCGGCGAGCGGATAACCGTGTACAGGTTGCGCTCGGTGGGCAGGGGGACAGGACCGGAAACGCGAGCGCCGGTCTTCTGAGCGGTCTCGACGATGAGCTTCGCGGACTGATCGACGACCTCGTGATCATAGCCCTTGAGGCGAATGCGGATCTTCTGGGTAGCCAACTTAAACCTCCAAAGAGTGCGAGAGATGTTCTCGCAGGATTACGTAACAGGGAGCTCGAACTTAGGCGTTCTTGCTCATGACCTCGTCCACGATGGACTTGGGCGCGGGCTCATAAGAGTCGAACTGCATCGTGTAGGATGCACGGCCCTGGGTCTGGGAGCGAAGGTCGGTAGCGTAACCGAACATCTCGCCCAGCGGCACCTTGGCACGGATGAGCTTGCTGTTCTTGCGATCCTCCATGCCCTCGATCTTGCCGCGGCGACCGGAGAGGTTGCCCATAACGTCGCCCATGTACTGCTCGGGGGTCTCGACCTCGACAGCCATGATCGGCTCGAGCAGCTGCGGGTCGGACTTCTTGAGAGCATCCTTGATAGCCATGGAACCGGCGATCTTGAAGGCGGCCTCGGAGGAGTCGACCTCGTGGTAAGAACCGTCGAACAGGGTGACCTTAACGTCGAGGACCGGGAAGCCGGCGATAACACCGGTGTTCAGGGCCTCCTGGATGCCCTTGTCAATGGACGGGATGTACTCCTTGGGCACGACGCCGCCGACGATAGCGTTGACGAACTCGTAGCCGAAGCCCTCCTCCATCTTCTCGAGCTTGATGACGGCGTGGCCGTACTGACCGCGACCACCGGACTGACGGACGAACTTGCCCTCAGCCTTCTCGACGTCGTGACCAGCGGTCTCGCGGTAGGCAACCTGGGGCTTACCAACGTTAGCGTCAACCTTGAACTCGCGGAGCAGACGGTCGACGATGATCTCGAGGTGCAGCTCGCCCATGCCGGCGATGATGGTCTGGCCGGTCTCGTGGTTGGTGGACACCTGGAAGGTCGGGTCCTCCTCGGCGAGCTTGGTCAGAGCCAGGGACATCTTGTCCTGCTCAGCCTTGGTCTTGGGCTCGATGGCAACGTCGATAACGGGCTTAGCGAACTCGATCTTCTCGAGGACGATCTCCTTGCCCTCTTCGCACAGGGTGTCACCGGTGGTGGAGTTCTTGAAGCCGACGCAAGCGACGATGTCGCCGGCGGCAGCGTCGTCACGGTCGATACGCTCGGCGGCGTTCATCTCGAGGATGCGGCCGAGGCGCTCGCGCTGACCGTTGGAAGCGTTGACCACGTAGGAGCCGGACTCGGCGCGGCCGGAGTAAACGCGGACATAGGTGAGCTTACCGACGAACGGGTCGGTCATGATCTTGAAGACCAGGCCGGAGAAGGGCTCGTCGAAGGAAGGATGACGCTGGATCTCCTCGCCGGTGTCCGGATCGGTACCGGTGACGGCCTCAACGTCGAGCGGGCTGGGCAGGTAGTCGACGACAGCGTCGAGCAGCTCCTGAACGCCCTTGTTCTTGTAGGCGGAGCCCACGAAGACGAGGTTGAGCTCGTTGGCCAGAACGCCCTTGCGCAGAGCGGCCTTGAGCTCCTCGACGGTGAAGTCCTCCTCCATGAGGATCTTCTCCATGAGCTCGTCGTCAAAGCTGGCAGCAGCGTCGAGGAGCTCCTCGCGCTTGGTGGCAGCGATGTCGGCAAACTCAGCCGGGATCTCGTCCATCGGCTCGGGGTAGGTCATACCCTTCTCGTCGGCCTTGAAGTCCCATGCAGTCATGGTGACCAGGTCGATGACGCCCCAGAAGTTGTCCTCGGCGCCCATCGGGACCTGAGCGGCCACGGCGTTAGCGTCGAGACGATCCTTCATGGTCTCGATAGCGTTGAAGAAGTCAGCGCCCACGCGGTCATACTTGTTGATGAAGGCGATACGGGGGACGTTGAAGGTAGAAGCCTGACGCCAAACGGTCTCAGACTGGGGCTGAACGCCGGCAACGGCGTCGAAGACGGCGACAGCGCCATCGAGGACGCGCAGGCAGCGCTCGACCTCAGCGGTGAAGTCAACGTGGCCCGGGGTGTCGATGATCTGGATGCGGTAGTCCTTACCGTCCTTGTTCCAGAAGCACGTGGTAGCAGCGGAGGTAATGGTTACGCCGCGCTCCTGCTCCTGAACCATCCAGTCCATGGTGGCAGCGCCCTCATGGACCTCACCGATCTTGTGGGTCTTACCGGTGTAGTAAAGAATACGCTCGGTCGTGGTGGTCTTACCGGCATCGATGTGGGCCATGATGCCGATGTTACGGGTATCGGAAAGCTTGTACTTAGGCTTAGCCATGTTAGTTCCTTACCTTAACTTACCAACGATAGTGAGAGAACGCGCGGTTGGCCTCGGCCATCTTGAAGACGTCCTCACGCTTCTTGACGGAAGCGCCCAGGCCGTTGGAAGCGTCGAGGATCTCGTTGGCGAGACGCTCGGCCATGGTCTTCTCCTTGCGAGCGCGGGAGAAGTTGACGATCCAGCGGATACCCAGAGCGGTGGAACGACGGGAGTTGACCTCCATCGGGACCTGATAGGTAGCGCCACCGACACGCTTGGGCTTAACCTCGAGCGTGGGCTTGACGTTGTCCATAGCCTTCTTGAAGGTAGCGAGAGCGTCGCCACCCTCGGACTTCTCGGCAACGATCTCGAAAGCGGTGTAAACGATGCGCTCAGCGGTGGCCTTCTTGCCGTCAAGAAGGACCTTGTTGATGAGCTGAGTCACCAGGCGGTTGTTGTAAACGGCGTCAGGCTGAACCTCACGACGATTAGCTGCTGCACGACGCGGCATGTGAAATCTCCTTAAGTGTCTACCGTGCGGCGCTTAGGCGGCACACGGCGAAAGTATCAAAACGTTATCTGGCTTATTTGGCCTTGGGGCGCTTAGCACCGTACTTGGAACGGGCCTGCATACGGTTCTGGACCGGAGCAGCGTCGTAGGCGCCACGGATTACGTGATAACGGACACCAGGGAGGTCACGGACACGACCGCCGCGGACGAGCACGATGGAGTGCTCCTGCAGGTTGTGGCCCTCACCCGGGATGTAAGCAGTAACTTCGATGCCGTTGACAAGGCGAACACGGGCAACCTTACGAAGAGCCGAGTTCGGCTTCTTGGGGCTCGTGGTGAAGACGCGGGTGCACACGCCGCGCTTCTGGGAGTTGTGCTGCAGAGCAGCGTTCTTGGACTTCTTGGGCACGGAACGACGGCCCTGGCGAACCAGCTGGTTAATAGTAGGCAAAGCGTACTCCTTCTCGAATGATTCCAGCTTTCTGTAAAGTGCAACGGCTTGAATCGAGGGGTCAGCATCCCCCTACGAAACACGCAGTTCGATAGGATACGTGGCGTTAGCTGTGTCGTCAACAGACCACGCCGCCGGGCGTATCCTAAAATACCCACATTTCCGCAAAGCCTACACAAAAGGAATCCCCTTCTGTGCGCGTGGGCGGATTCCCGGTCCGGGCGGCACAGGGGTTAAGTTTGCTGCTCTACAGTCCTGGCTCGCACGGAGGCCACATTAAGTGGCCTCCGGCTCGTGCGGAACTCGCGACAAACTTAACCCCTGTGCCGCCCGGACCGGGAATCCGACGTGCTCGTCGGGGCAACGTTCCCTGCCAAAAAGGGACAGGTTTATTTTGGTCGGTTATATCTGGGGAAACGCCGCGCTCCAGCGGTGATCTGCTCTCATCTGTCGTATGGAAATCGGCGGCGTTTTCGGAAGTATGCGGCAAATTATGAACTTGCCGAGCACGCAGGGGTTTTGCGATAACAAACCAGCAGGTAGAGCGCTTGAGCATATGCGGCGTGGTCGACCCATCAAGATTTTGCCGCATACTTCCGAAATCGCACCTCAAAATGATCCGTTTTCCTCCGTCCCCAAGGGATCAACGGAACGCAACAGGTTGAGCATACGCAAGCGAGCGGCCCCCAGAGCGTACGAGGTGGCATGAAAAAGGCAGGGCATTGACCTTTTGGTCATGCCCTGCCTTTTGAATGACAGATTGTAGCTCTGGGGGCCGCACAGCGACGGAGATCTCCGCCGTTCGTTAGAACGGCGGAACTAGTTACTCCTCGTCGTTGTCCTTGGCCTCTTCGGCGTCGTCGGTGTCCACGAGCTGGTTGAGCAGCTCGTCGAGGGAAGCCATGTCCTCGTTGATCGCGCCGTTGGCGGGAGCCTTCTTGTCGTCGATCGGGGCGCCCAGGAGCTCCTCGTCGGCGTCGGCGTGATGCGTCGGAGCGGAAGTACCCAGCAGGATATCGTCCGGACCGTCGGGGCTAAAGACCATCTGCAGCAGCTGCGAGAGGTCTTCCTCGTCGGCAACGTCGTCGTTGTTCTCGAGGATGTAGAGCAGGTCGTGGGCCTCCAGGCCGTCACGGAGCTCCTCGATCGCCTTGGCACCGATACCATCGATGCGCAGCAGATCCTCCTCGGACTTGCCGACCAGGTCGCCGACCGTCTCGATGCCGACCTCGCTGAACTTGTTGGTCCAGCGCTGCGACACGCCCAGGTCGTCGAACAGGTACAGACGAGCCTTCTCGGCGGAGATGGTGTGGCCGTTGCGGGTGAACGAACCGTCAGCACCACCGAACTCGTCGTAGCCGGCCCAGTCGAGCTGCTGCGGGAGCTGCTCGTCCAGGTCCTTGAGCTCAACCGGAGCCCACTCGGGCAGCGACTTGGCGTTGGGCGAAGCCGGGCCGTCGATGTCCACGTAGCCGTCGGCCGTGCGATACGTCAGCTTGGCGTTGGCGTACGGCTTGAGGCCGGTACCAGCCGGGATCTTCTTACCGACGATGACGTTGGACTTAAGGTCGAGCAGGTGATCGACCTTGCCCTCGATGGCAGCCTCGGTAAGGACGCCGGCGGTACGGATGAACGAAGCGCTCGACAGCCAGGAGTCGATGTTGGACGCGACCTTGAGCGTACCCAGGATGACGGGCTCGGCCACGGGAGCCTGACCGCCCAGACGGGCAACGCGCTCGACCTCGTCGGCGAACTCGTAGCGGTCGACGTACTGACCAAGCAGGTACTTGGAATCGCCGGGGTTGGTGATCTGAACGCGACGCAGCATCTGACGTGCGAGCACCTCGATGTGCTTGTCGTTCAGGTCGACGCCCTGGCTGGTGTAGACGTCCTTGACGCTCTCGACGAAGGTGTGCATCGTCGACTCGATGTCGGTCAGCTTGCGCAGGTTGCGGAAGTTGACGAAGCCCTTGGTGATCTGGTCGCCGGCGCGAACCTCGCAGCCGTCCTCGATCTCGGGCATAAAGCGCACCGAAGCGGGGACGCGGCGCTCGTCGAGGACACGGGTGTGATCCTCGGAGTCGGTGAGCGTCAGCACGTACTCGGACTTCTCGGGCTTAATCGAGAGGTGGCCGGAGTACGGAGCCAGCTCGGCCTCGCGACCCAGGATCTTCTCGTTGACGTTGCCGACGATATCGAACATACGGCTGACCGTAGGCAGACCCTGCGTAATATCGTCGACGCCAGCGACGCCGCCGGAGTGAATGGTACGCATCGTAAGCTGCGTACCGGGCTCGCCGATGGACTGGGCGGCAATAATGCCGACCGCGGTACCGATGGCGACCGGACGACGGGTGGAAAGATCCCAGCCGTAGCACTTCTGGCACACGCCGTACTTGGAACGGCAGGTGAGCAGCGCGCGAAGCTTGACCTTCTTAAGGCCGGCATCGACCATCTTCTGGATGTCGGCGACCTTCTCGATGTAGCCGTCCTGCTCAAAGAGCACGGTGCCATCGGGAGCCACGACGTCCTCAATGAAGCAACGGCCGACGAGGTCGGTGTTGAGATCGGTGGTGCCGGGGATGATGAGGTTGTAGGTGACGCCCTCGTGCGTACCGCAGTCCTCCTCGCGGACGATGACGTCCTGGGCCACGTCGACCAGACGACGGGTCAGGTAACCAGAGTCCGAGGTGTGGGATGCGGTATCGACCAGGCCCTTACGGGCGCCGTAGGTCGAAATGAAGTACTCGAGCGGCAGCAGGCCCTCGCGGAAGTTCGCCTTAATGGGAAGGTCGATCGTCTCGCCGGACATGTCTGCCATCAGGCCACGCATGCCGCCGAGCTGACGCAGCTGGGTCTTAGAACCACGGGCGCCGGAGTCGGCCATCATGTACAGCGGGTTCTCCTCGTCGAACATATCGAGCATGAGCGCTGCAACCTTGTCGGTACAAGCGGTCCACTCGTTAACGACTTCGATGTGGCGCTCCGTCTCGTTGATGAAGCCCTCCTCGAAGTACTCGTTGATCTGGTCGACGTTGGCCTGGGCGCGGTCGAGCAGCTCCTGCTTCTCGGCAGGGATGAGAGCGTCCCACACCGAGATGGTGAGGCCGGCGCGGGTAGCGTAGTGGAAGCCGGAGTACTTGATGGCGTCGAGGATCGGGCCGACCTTGGCCTCGGGGTAACGATCGCAGCAGTCGGCAACCAGCTTGGCCACGTCGCCCTTGACCATCTTGTAGTTCATGAACTCATAGTCTTCGGGCAGGCACTGGCGGTTGAAGATGATGCGGCCGATAGAGGTCTCGAAGCGCGCGGTCTTGTTGCCGGTGACGTCGTAGTCGACAAACTCGTTCTTGCCGTTCTTGACGCGGAAGATACGGGTGCCGTCCTCGTTGATGACGTTGGCATCGGCAGCGGACACGCGGACCTGGATCTTGGCCTGCATGTCGACCTCGGAGCGGCAGTCATAGGCGTGCAGCGCGTCGTCGAAGCTCGAGAACACGTGGTTCTCGCCCGGCAGACCCTCGCGGACCTGGGTGAGGTAGTACACACCGATGATCATGTCCTGCGAGGGGATGTTGACCGGCTTGCCGGATGCCGGCGAGCGCAGGTTGTTCGCAGAGAGCATGAGCACGCGGGCCTCGGCCTGAGCCTGGCTGGACAGCGGCACGTGGACAGACATCTGGTCGCCGTCGAAGTCGGCGTTGAAGGGCGAGCAGACCAGCGGGTGCAGGTGGATAGCCTTGCCCTCGACCAGCACCGGCTCAAAGGCCTGGATGGACAGACGGTGCAGGGTCGGTGCACGGTTGAGCAGCACGACGCGGCCGTCGATGACCTCTTCGAGGATGTCCCACACAAAGGTGGCACCGCGGTCGATAGCGCGCTTGGCGCCCTTGATGTTCTCGACCTTGCCAAGCTCGACCAGGCGCTTCATGACGAAGGGCTTGAAGAGCTCCAGCGCCATGGTCTTGGGCAGACCGCACTGGTGCAGCAGCAGCTTGGGGTCGGTAACGATAACCGAACGGCCGGAGTAGTCGACACGCTTACCCAGCAGGTTCTGACGGAAGCGACCCTGCTTGCCCTTGAGGGCCTCGGCGAGCGACTTGAGCGGGCGACCGCCACGGCCAGAGACCGGGCGACCACGACGGCCGTTGTCGAACAGGGCGTCCACGGACTCCTGGAGCATGCGCTTCTCGTTGTTCACGATGATCGCAGGGGCGTCCAGGTCGAGCAGGCGCTTGAGTCGGTTGTTACGGTTGATCACGCGACGATACAGGTCATTGAGGTCGGACGCGGCGAAGCGGCCGCCGTCGAGCTGGACCATCGGGCGCAGATCGGGCGGAATGACCGGGATGACGTCCAGGATCATGTTCGCGGGGCTGTTGCCGCCCTTCAGGAAGGCGTCAACGACCTCGAGGCGCTTGACGGCCTTCTCGCGCTTCTGCTTCTGGGAATCCTCGTCGGCGATGATGGCCTTGAGCTTCTCGGCCTCGGAGGGGAGGTCGATGGCAGCGAGCAGGTCGCGGACAGCCTCGGCACCCATACCACCCTTGAAGTACATGGAGTAGTAACGGGTCATCTCGCGGAACAGCGGCTCATCGGAGATGAGGTCGCGCTCAGTGAGCTTCATGAAGGCGTTGAAGGCGTCCGTGCGGAGCTGCTTCTCGTCCTTGCACTCTTCCTCGATGTCGACGATGCCAGAGGCGATCTCCTCGGGGGTCAGCGGCTCCTCGTCGGAGAACTCGTCAAAGTTCTCGGGGTCGCCCTGCTCCTTGAGGGACTCGATCTGGCGGGCGCACTCGGCATCGATCTCTTCCAGATCGGCGGCGAGCTCCTCGCGCAGGTCGTCGGCATCGGCCTCGCGAGCCTCGTAGTCAACCTCGGTGATGATGTAGCTGGCAAAGTACAGAACCTTCTCGAGGTCCTTGGACTTGATGTCGAGCATACGGCTCATCGGGAAGCTCGTGGGGCTCTTGAAGTACCAGATGTGGGACACGGGAGCGGCGAGCTCGATGTGGCCCATGCGGTCGCGACGCACCTTGGCCGAGGTGACCTCGACGCCGCAGCGCTCGCAGACGATGCCCTTAAAGCGGATGCCCTTGTACTTGCCGCAGGAGCACTCCCAGTCCTTGGCGGGACCGAAGATCTTCTCGCAGAACAGGCCGTCCTTCTCGGGCTTGAGGGTACGGTAATTGATGGTCTCCGGTTTCTTGACCTCACCGTGCGACCAGGAACGGATCTGGTCGGCGGAGGCAAGGGAGATCTTTACCGAGTCAAAATCAGTAGCTTCGAAATCTGCCACAGTCAACTACTCCTTATCAGTGGTCGTGGCGGCGACAGCCTCGGGTGCCTCGGCGGTCTCGGCATCCTCGGCCTCGACGTCGGCGTCAACGCCGGCGAGTGCAGCCAGGTCGTCGAGAGCAGAGGTCTCCTCGGCGGTCACAGGGGCGGAGGCGTCCTCGTCAGCATCGTGCATGGGCTCGATGTCCAGCGCGAGGGAACGGATCTCCTTGACGAGAACCTTGAAGGACTCGGGGATACCCGGAACCGGGACGTTCTCGCCCTTGACGATGGACTCGTAGGTCTTGACGCGGCCCACGGTATCGTCGGACTTGACGGTCAGGATCTCCTGCAGGACGTTGGAAGCACCGTATGCGTACAGTGCCCAAACTTCCATCTCGCCGAAGCGCTGGCCGCCGAACTGGGCCTTGCCGCCCAGAGGCTGCTGGGTAACCAAGCTGTAAGGGCCGGTCGAACGGGCGTGGATCTTGTCGTCGACCATGTGGCCGAGCTTGAGGATGTAGGACGTACCCACGGTAATGGGCTCGCGGAACTCCTCGCCGGTGCGGCCGTCGAACAGACGGGTCTTGCCGCGCTCGTCAAGCTGGGTGACGAACTCGGGACGCATGTGATCGCCAAAGGCAGCGGTGGCCTTGTTGAGCATGTTCTTGTTGGCACGACGGATGACCTCGGCGATCTCGTCCTCCTTGGCGCCGTCGAAGACGGGCGTGGCGGTGAAGAACGGACCGGGGACGTACTTGTCGGAGTCGGCCTGCTCGGTATCCCAACCGCAGGCAGCAGCCCAGCCAAGGTGGCACTCGAGCAGCTGGCCGACGTTCATACGCGAAGGAACGCCCAGCGGGTTGAGGATAACGTCGATCGGGGTACCGTCAGCCATGTAGGGCATGTCCTCGACCGGCAGAACGTTACAAATAACACCCTTGTTGCCGTGGCGGCCGGCGATCTTATCGCCCTGCTGGATCTTACGACGCTGGGCGACGTAGACGCGCACCTGCTCGTTAACGCCGGGGGCCAGGTCGTCGCCGTTCTCGCGGCTAAAACGGACGACGTCGATGACGCGGCCGTAAGCGCCGTGAGGCATCTTAAGGGAGGTGTCGCGGACGTCGTGGGCCTTGGCACCGAAGATGGCGCGCAGCAGGCGCTCCTCGGCGGTCAGAGCGCTCTCGCCCTTAGGCGTGACCTTGCCGACCAGGATGTCGCCAGGGCCGACCTCGGCGCCGATGCGGATGATGCCGTCCTCGTCGAGGTTGGCAAGCATGTCCTCGGAGAGGTTCGGGATCTCGCGGGTGATCTCCTCGGGGCCGAGCTTGGTGTCGCGGGCGTCGATCTCGTGACGGGTGATGTTGATGGTCGTCAGCAGGTCCTCGGCCACCAGGCGCTCGGACACGACGATACCGTCCTCGTAGTTAAAGCCTTCCCACGGCATGTATGCCACGGTGAGGTTCTGGCCCAGTGCGAGCTCGCCATGATCGGTCGAGGGACCGTCAGCCAGGGGCTCGCCCTGCTCAACGGTGTCACCGACGCGCACGAGCGGACGGTGGTTGATGCAGGTGGACTGGTTGGAGCGCTGGTACTTGGCCAGGTGATACTCGTCCATGCCGCCGGCATGCTTGACGATGATCTTGGCGGCGTCGGCAAAGATGACCTCGCCGGCGTTCTTGGCCAGGGTGACCTCGCCGGAGTCCAGAGCGGCGCGACGCTCCATGCCGGTACCGACATAGGGAGCGGCAGGGTGAACCAGCGGCACGGCCTGGCGCTGCATGTTAGCGCCCATCAGCGTACGCTTGGCGTCGTCGTGCTCGAGGAACGGGATCAGCGTGGCTGCGACGGAGAGCATCTGACGCGGCGAGACGTCCATGTAGTCGACGTCCTCGACAGGCACGTCGGCGGGAGCGCCGAAGGAGCCGTCGAAGTCGCGGGTACGGGCGATCACGGTGTGCGGGCGGACAAGCTTGCCCTCGGCATCGGTCGTGATGAACTCGTTGGTCTTGGGATCGAGCGGCGTGTTGGCCGGCGCGATGACGTGCTTCTCTTCCTCGTCAGCGGTCATCCAGTCGATCTGGTCGGTGGCAACGCCGTTCTCGACGCGACGGAACGGAGCCTCGATGAAGCCGTACTCGTTGACGCGGGCGTAGAGGGCGAGCGAGCCGATCAGGCCGATGTTGGGGCCTTCGGGGGTCTCGATCGGGCACATGCGGCTGTAGTGCGAGTTGTGGACGTCGCGGACGGCCGTCGGCACGTTGGTACGGCGGCTGGAGCCGGACTTGTGGCCGGCAAGACCGCCAGGGCCGAGTGCGGACAGACGGCGCTTGTGGGTCAGACCGGTCAGGGGGTTCGCCTGGTCCATGAACTGCGAGAGCTGCGAGGAACCGAAGAACTCCTTGATGGAGGCCACGATCGGGCGGATGTTGATGAGCGACTGCGGGGTGATCTCGTCGATGTCCTGGGAGCTCATGCGCTCACGGACGACGCGCTCCATACGGCTCATGCCGATACGGAACTGGTTGGCGACGAGCTCGCCGACAGTGCGGATGCGGCGGTTGCCAAAGTGGTCGATGTCGTCGACCTTGAAGCCCTGCTCGCCGGCAGCGAGGGACAGCAGGTAGCGCAGCGTCGCGACGATATCCTCGTCGGTGAGCACCGTGACCTCTTCCTCGGTGGTGAGGTTGAGCTTCTTGTTGACCTTGTAACGACCGACGCGGGCCAGATCGTAGCGCTGCGGGTTAAAGAGCAGGCCCTCGAGCAGGCTGCGGGAAGCGTCCACGGTGGGAGGCTCGCCCGGGCGCAGGCGACGATAGATCTCGATAAGGGCATCCTCGCGGGTGAGGGCGGTGTCGCGCTCCAGCGTGCGCTTGATCACATCGGAGTTGCCGAGCAGCTCGATGATGTCGTCGTTGGTGACGGCGATACCAAGGGCGCGCAGGAACATCGTGGCGCTCTGCTTGCGCTTACGGTCGATAGAGACCATGAGCTGGTCGCGCTTGTCGACCTCAAACTCAAGCCAGGCACCGCGGGACGGGATGATCTGGGCCTTGTAGATCTGCTTGCCCGAATCCATCTCGGAGCTGTAGTACACGCCCGGGGAGCGGACGAGCTGCGAGACGACGATACGCTCGGTACCGTTGATGATGAAGGTGCCCTGATCGGTCATCATGGGGAAGTCGCCCATGAAGACGAGCTGCTCCTTGATCTCGCCGGTCTCCTTGTTGGTGAGACGGACGTCGGTCAGAAGCGGAGCCTGATAGGTCATATCCTTCTCGCGGCACTCCTCGACGGTGTGCGCGGGGTCGCCGAACTGATGCTCGCCGAAGGTAACCTCGAGAACATGGTTCTGGCTCTGGATGGGGCTGGATTCCTTGAACGCCTCACGAAGACCCTCGTCCTTAAAACGCTCAAAGGATTCCCTTTGAACAGAGATAAGGTTGGGGAGCTCCATGGCCTCCGGGATTTTCCCGAAGCTGACGCGCTTGCGCTCAGTGGCAGTGTATGCGTAGGTCACCAGGTTTTTCCTCCTTCACGGAAATGCTCGGTGGATTGGCGAGGCATAGCTTCGCCAGTTATCGCAACCTAATAGTTTATCAGGTACCGACCGTTGAGCAAGAAAAGCCTTGACGCGATTGAGTTTTTGGAGTAGCAAAGTTTTTCGTCAGAAAACACGCAGGTAGATATATGTGCATCGAACACCTGTTCATATATTTTCTGTGAACAGAGAGCCAGCAATCGCAGCTCTTATAAAAAACGGGCGCGAACCGAGGTCCGCGCCCGTAAATATCGTTGCCCGAAGGCCTACTTGCGCATCAAGCCGCCGCGCTCGTCGATGGCGTCCCAGAAGGCATCGGCGAAGCGAGGATCGCTTGCAGCCATGAGGGCGTTGGTGGCCATCCAGCCAGAGGGGGTACCGGTGTCGTAGCCCGACAGCGGGTCGATGACGACGGCATACATGGCCTCGCGATCGAGCGAACGGGCCATGGCGTCGGTCAGCTGGATCTCGCCGCCCTTACCGGCCTGCTGATCGGCCAGCAGGTCCATGACCAGCGGAGACAGGAGGTAGCGACCGACGATGTACAGGTTGGACGGAGCCGCCTCGGGGGCAGGCTTCTCAACCAGACCGCCGATGCGCCACACGGCACCCGGCTCGCCATCGGCAACGTCCTCGGCGCCCTCGAGCGAGCCCACGCGCTCACCGGCGATAACGCCGTAGCGGCTGACCTCCTCGGGAGCACACGCGGCAACAGCGATAACCGAAGCGCCACCGTGCTCCTTGGAGACGGCAAGCATCTTGTCGCAGATATCACGGTTAGGCACAACGTAGTCGCCCAGAAGAACCAAGAAGTTCTCCCCTGCCACAGCGTCGGCGGCAGAGCGAATGGCGTGACCGAGACCCTTGGGCTCGTACTGATAGCGGAAGTCGACCGGCATACCGCCCGCATGGGCGACAGCGTCGGCGTAGGCATCCTTACCGCGCTCGCGCAGCAGGTTCTCGAGCGAACGGTCGGGCTGGAAGTAGTTCAGCAGCTCGGGCTTGCCGGGCGAGGTAACGATGATGGCGTCGTCGACCTCCTCGGGGTCGAGCGCCTCCTCGACGACATACTGGATGACCGGCTTGTCGAGAACCGGCAGCATCTCTTTGGGCGTGCACTTGGTGCCAGGCAGAAAACGCGTGCCAAGACCGGCGGCGGGGATGATTGCCTTCATAGTATTCAAGGATCCTTTCGCAGGCGCAAATAACGCCCGTGCGTGCGGCTCACCGGCCGCAGACTTAATTGCGATACCGAGGTATCTTACCGCTGTTAATTAACGTTAATGAAGGCAAGCGCCATTCTTCAGCAGGTCAACGCAAATTATTGCGCGAATGGTGCAATTTTATCGTCCAACGGTAGCGACCCCAAAACACCGCAAACGGCAGCAAATTTGCATGCCGAGCCAGCAAAATAGAGGTGTCATAACAAAAAAGACGGGGCTCGCAATGCGAACCCCGTCTGCAAAGAAATCTGGCGAGAAAGCCTGATTACTTGAGGGTGACAGCAGCGCCAGCAGCCTCGAGCTTCTCCTTGGCAGCCTCGGCGTCCTCCTTCTTGGCACCCTCGAGAACAGCCTTGGGAGCGCCCTCGACGACCTCCTTGGCCTCCTTCAGGCCAAGGTTGGTGAGCTCACGGACGGCCTTGATGACCTGGATCTTGTTGTCGCCGAAGCCCTCGAGCACGACGTCAAACTCGGTCTTCTCCTCGGCCTCAGCAGCGCCAGCAGCGGGAGCGGCGACAACGGCGGCAGGAGCAGCGGCGGAAACGCCGAAGGTGTCCTCGATAGCCTTAACGAGCTCGGAAGCCTCGAGAAGGGTCATTTCCTTAAGAGCATCGATGATCTCATCGGTGGTAAGCTTAGCCATTTCTAAGTCCTTTCGGTTTCCGTGTCTGTGCACGGAGATCAGTTAAAACACGGCGCGAATGCGCCAGGGGTGCGGCGTTGCCGCCGCGGGTGAAAACAGCGACTAGGCTGCCTTCTGCTCGGAGACCTGCTGGATCGAACGAGCGAGACCAGAGGAAACGCCGTTGACGCAGACAGCGATGTCGCGAGCGAAACCGGAGATGAGACCGGCGATCTGGCCGAGAAGCTGATCCTTGGTGGGCAGCTCGGCGATAGCCTTAACATCATCAGCGGAAACGGCCTTGCCGTCGGAGATACCGCCCTTGATCTCAAGGACGCCCTTGGACTTAGCGGAGAAGTCCTTAAGGGCCTTAGCGGCCTCGACCGGCTCGGACTCGTAGAACACATAAGCGACGGGGCCGGCGAGGATCTCGTCGAGCTCGGGCTGCTCCTGGTTCTTGAGAGCGATCTTGACCAGGTTGTTCTTGTAGACCTTCATCTCGGCGCCGCACTCGCGAAGCTGATGACGCAGCTCCTGAGCCTGCTTAACCGTCAGACCGTTGTAGTTGACGACGAACAGACCGGCATTCTCGGCGATACGGGACTCGATCTCTGCAACCTTGTCGATTTTGTACTGCTGGGGCATGAATTACACCTCCTCAATTTCTTTCCGGGCACGGTCCGCCACAAGGACGTGACGGGGGCATGTCCAAAAAGAAAGCCCCCGCGCTGCATGAGCGACGGGGGCGAGAAGACATATCTACTCGACCACCTCGGCTGGCGGGATATCCCATTAAGCTCGCGGGCGATGCCCGTTTGCACCGGCTGTCTCTGGCAGCGGATTCGTGCGTGAACCGAAAGTATTATGGCGGGGACCCCGGCGTCGGTCAACGGGCGCGAGGATTCGTACACAAACCCTGCATACGCTCCGGTCCGAGGGGCCGGGTTGAGATTTTCGCTCGGTCAAGTCCTGGCTCGCACGAAGAGCACATTAAGTGCTCTTCGGCTCGTGCGGAATCTACGAAAATCTCAACCCGGCCCCTCGGACCGGAGCTGCGGTAACTTTGCTGCGAATCCTCGTGTCCGTTGAGCGACGCGCCCCACTCATAATGCTTGGGTCGGTGGGCTGATGTGTTGCGTCCCGTTGGGCTATAAGGTTGAAATGAAGGTGGACAGGCGATTTAGGCCTTCGTCCAAATCTTGGTCGGAAACACAATAGCTTAGGCGGATGTGGCCTTCGGTGCCGAAACAGTCGCCCGGGACTAGAGCTACGTTTGCTTCTTTGATGGCCTTGATGCAGAAGTCTTCGCTTGTTAGGCCGAATTGTTTGATGCTGGGGAAGGCGTAGAAGGCGCCGGCTGGTTCCACTACGTCGAGGCCCATGGCGTCTAAGGCTGCGAGTACGCGTTCGCGGCGGGCCCGGTAGACTTCGAGCATGGGGGTGGGGTCGACGGTGAGGGCTCGGGCTGCGGCGTCCATTTCGAAGGAGACAGCACTCGATACTAGGTATTGGTGGACCTTTGCGATCTCGGCGATGACGGGGGCTGCGGCTGCGAGCCAGCCCAGGCGCCAGCCGGTCATGGCCCAGGGCTTAGAGAAACTCTCGATGACGACCGTCTGCTCGCGTAGCTCCGGGTGGCGCTGGGCAAATCGCTCGTAGCCGTCCACGTAGACCAGACGGTTGTACACGTCGTCGCAGACCACGTAGATGCCCGCCTGCTCCGCCACGTGTGCCACGGCGTCGAGCGATGCCGCGTCGAGGATGCAGCCCGTGGGATTGTTGGGCGAGCAGATGACGATGGCCTTAGTCGCCGGCGTCACGCAGGCGCGAAGCGCCTCCTCATCAATCTGGAATTGTGCAGGCTCTGTATCCAAAAAGACCGCTTTGGCGTGGTTGGCCACGACGATGCTCTCGTACAGGCCAAAGGCCGGCGTGGGGATAATGACCTCGTCGCCGGGGTTGAGCATGGCCATGAATGTTGCCGACAGGGCCTCGGTCGCGCCGTCGGTCAGGATGACCTCGTCGGCCGAAAACGTAAGGCCCGCGCCCCCCATGTAGGCAGACAACGCCTCACGCAGGGCGGGGCGACCGTTGTTGGGCGGATAGTGCGTGTCACCGCGGTCCAGTGCGGCGGTCACCTCGGCGCTAATCACATCGGGCGTGGGAAAATCGGGCTCGCCGAGCGCGAGCGCGATGCACCCCGGATGCTGGGCGGCGAGCGCGTTGATCCGGCGGATACCGGAGGGCTTGAGCATGGCAAGCGAGGTATTCATGGGCAGACGCATGGCGTTCCTTTCGTAAGGGTTGCACTAGGATAGCGCGGCGGGGCGCCACCAGACGGTGTAACCTAAACGGAAACGAGCCGGAAAGGAGATGGCATGGAGACGACCGCGCGCGGCGACGTACCAAAAACACTGCACACCGTTGCGTATATCAGTATTCCCAATAGCGCCGATCTTGATTTTTTGCTCTGGGACCTGCAGGATGCCATCGCCGCCTATGCTCAACTTTCCGGCACCGCACTCCCCCGCCCGGTCGACTTGAAGGCAAATGACGCCGGCAGCGTTGCCGATGGCATCGTGCTGGCCATTGAAGATGTGGCTGACGATGAGACGTTGACAGCCATCGAGCAGGCGCTTGAGCGCTTTGGCGGTACGGGAACGCGCGTCTATGTCGCGATTCGAGCCGCACAAGAGGGCACTGAGCAGGCGCGTGGGACCGCCGTTCGCCTGCACAAGGCATGTGAGCGCCATGGCCAATTGTGGTGTGGCGGCGTTGCCATCTGCGCCGGCAGCGGCATTGCGGCGCTTCGTCGCTCTCCGCGCATGGGACTCTTGCGGCGACCGTTTTCTGAGGCCATGGACAAGCTCGTGGGCGCCGTTCGCATGGGATGTTCCGTCGAACACGCGCAAAAGCTCGGTGGTGCCGCAACGGGTGGCGTCGACACCGACGGCATGGTGCGTGCCACGTCTGCACTGCCCACACCGATCTGGCACGCCGTTATGAGGCATCTTGCCGAGCACTCAAACTGCTAAATCGAAAAAGCCTGCCAATCAGCGGCGCCGCTCCACCGCTCAACAAGCCGCTCCAGGCGCCAGGCGGCATTGGCAGGACTTGTCGAGGGCAAGACGACGGCGGGCAACCCCGTCCGATCTTGCAAGTAGCGTTTGTAGAGTCGCCCTGCCGTACCGCCGTTACAGACAACGACCTCGATCGACGCGGCGTCGGTAATGCACTCGATATGTGCCGGCACAACGTTGCGAATACTCGCGTCGCTCGAGCCCTTAATGTCGCAGCTCTCGATCACATCCCACAGGGCCACGCCGCCGTTCAGCAGCATGGCCCGCTTGGCGGCTATCGAGGCATCGAGCGCCGCAGGCTCGCTGCCCGCCAAGAGGTCGCCCTCGTTGGGCGGCACAGGCACACCGAGGCACGCGGCCATCACCCGCCAAAAGCGATTCTGCGGGTTGCCGTAATAAAAGGCATTAGCACGCGAGAGCACCGAGGGAAACGACCCCAGCACCAAAACGCGCGAGTGCTCGTCAAACACGGGCTCAAACCCATGCTCAATATGTTGATAGCCCTCGTCGGACGCAGCCATGGCCTAGGCCCTCAACAGATAGCGCACCTCGTAGGGTGCAAGCTCAAGGGTACCCGTCAGCTCGACCGTGGGCGCATCGTCGGCAAGCAGGTCGACGAAGGACCCGTTGAGCTCGCCGGCGCCAAAGGTGTAAGGCTCACCCACGGCATTCACCGCCACGAGTACCGTCGCGCCGTCACAGGCGCGCTCGAACAGCAGCTGCTTGTTCTGGATCACCACGTTGCGATAGGCACCGTAGTTGAGAGCACGGGCAGCCGCGTCGTCGGCCGAGCGAAGGTGCGCAAGCTGCGTGATGAACGCCGTCAGCTCGTTGGGCACAGGCTCATTGAGCGCAGGTCGCAGCGCCCAGTCGCCATCGGGGCCACCCTTTTCGCCGGCAATTCCCCACTCACTGCCATAGTAGACGCACGGGATGCCCGGCATGCCAAAGAGCATGCCGTAGGCGGGACGCAGACACGACTTGTCGGTGAGGATACTTGCCAGGCGCGGCACATCGTGGTTGTCGACAAACGACAGCAGATGTTTGCCGCGGTAGATGCGCCACGGATCGCCGCCAAACTGGCGGTGCAGCGAATGGGCGATCTCGAACATGTTGACCGAGTTAAAGCTGGAGTACAGGCCCTTGTAGCACTCGTAGTTGGTGCAGGAGTCGAGCATCTCGTCGTTGACGATTTGGTTGTAGTCGCCGTGGAGCGTCTCGCCGATCAGCACAAAGTCGGGCTTGAGCTCACGGGTAAAGACGTGCAGGCGGCGCATAAAGTCGCGGTCGAGCATATAGGCAACGTCCAGGCGCAGGCCGTCGACGCCAAAGACCTCGGCCCAGCGGCGCACGGACTCGAGCAGGTAATCGACCACAGCGGGATTTTGCAGGTTGAGCTTCACAAGCTCAAAATGGCCTTCCCAGCCCTCGTACCAAAAGCCATCGCCATAGCAGGAATCGCCGTCAAAGCTAATGTGGAACCAGTCCTTGTACGGCGAGTCCCACTTGCGCTCCTGCACATCGCGGAAGGCCCAAAAACCGCGGCCGACGTGGTTGAAGACGGCATCGAGCACCACGCGGATGCCATGGGCATGCAGCGTGTCGCATACGGCGGCAAAGTCGGCATCCCCACCCAGGCGACGGTCGATATGGCGCAGGCTGCGTGTATCGTAGCCGTGGCTATCAGATTCGAGCGGTGGGTTGATGAGCACAGCGCCAACGCCGATTTCCTGCAGGTAGTCGGCCCATTGGGCGATCTTCATGATGGGCGCATCGGGGTTTGGCGCGGCGTTGACAGCCTGGGCGAGCTCATCCTCGGCAACGGGGGCGGCGTTTTCGCGCGGAGCTCCGCAAAAGCCCAGCGGATAGATTTGATAGAACGTCGTCTCGTATGCCCACATAGCAACCTCCCGGTAAGCGCAACACAACGACATCCATTGTATGCCCAGCTCGTATCCTCTTCCCCAAAATAAGTTGCGGTGGAATAGGGACTGTTTGCCGGGTTTATTGGGCCCAGCAGTCCGTATTTCACCGCAACTGATGAGGAGGATGTGGCTAGGCGACGGGCTTTGCGCGGCGTATGGCTGGGAACATCACCGTGATGGCGAGGATGACGCCCACGACGGCAATCGCCCCGCCCGCGAAGCCGATCCAAGCGATACCGGGACCCGAAACCACGGCGCCGCCGATTGCGGTGCCCGTGCCAATACCGAGGTTAAACAGGCCCGAGAAGATCGACATGGCGACGGCCGACGAATCTGCCGGCGTGTGCTTGATGAGCTCGGCCTGAAACGCCACGTTAAAGGCCGTGGCGCAGCAACCCCACAGTGCGCAGACGGCAAGCACTGTCACGAGCGACGATGCGGCCGGCCCCATGAGCAGCAGGGCCACCGGCACGCCGGAGAGCGTGATAGCAAGGAACGGAAAACGGTGCCCGTCGAACAGGCGGCTGAACAGCCAGCTGCCCACCAAGCCGGAACAGCCAAACGCCGTCAGCGTCATGGTGATGGCGCCCGCATCGACGTGCGCGACCTGCGCCAGGAAGGGCTCGATATAGCTGTAGCTTGCGTAATAGCCGGTCGCCATGAAGACCGTGACTGCGTAGAGCGCGATGAGGAGCGGGTTCTTGAGCAGCTCGGGCAGCTGTTTGACGGTAAAGCGCTCACCCGCCGGCATGGCCGGGAACACCGCTGCCTGGTAGACGACCGCGATGGCTGAGAGGCCCCCGACCACGGCAAACGTCATGCGCCAGCCCACGGCCAAGCCAATGGCGCGACCGAGAGGCAGGCCAAAGATCTGCGCGATGGACGAGCCCGTGGCGATCATGCTGATGGCGAGCGCGCCGTGGCGAGTGTCGACCAGGCGCGAGGCCATAATCGAGGCGACTGACCAGAACACGGCATGTGCGCAAGCGACCACCAGGCGCGCGCAGACCAGGATGGGATAGGTCGGCGCCACAGCGGACAGGAACTGACCGAGCGAGAACACGGCCAGCACGCCCAGCAGCATCCGCTTGAACTCGAAGCGCGAGGCAAACACCATGAGCGGCAACGACAGCAGCATGACGCCCCAGGCATAGACCGAGATCATGATGCCCGCCTGGGCCTCGGTGAGCGAGAACGACGCGGCGATATCAGTCAAAAGGCCGATGGGCATAAACTCCGACGTGTTGAACACGAACGCACAGCAGGTGAGCCCGACGAGTGGGAGCCACTGCTTGAGCGTGATGCCGTCTTGCTTTGTTTGAGCCATATAGGAAAACCTCTCCGATTATCTTGAGCGATGGGCGATTATAGCAATGAGAAGTCTATAAAATGAGCAACAAAAGAATTCTTGGAAAACGATTGTTAACAGACGGCGCGCCAATTCTGCTTAGAAAGCAAGGTACGCAGGAACTCAATGTCGAAAACGCGGCTTCATCTTCGGGCTATCGCGCCTGCTCGGATACGCACAAGGACACCCCCATGAGCACGTCAATTTCGAGCCAACTCGCAACCGCACAATGAACTAGCAAAAGCAGCATATAAGCAAACGCCCCATAATAAAGTCCCTCATGCACAAGCGCCGTCACTGAAAGTGCCGACGGCAGCGCCGCACTCGAAACTACCCATCCAACAAGAACCTGGATAGCGCAACTTGCAACCAGGTTCCATGCCACCAGCAGCGTTGCGGGACGCGCGATTTCTCTCCAGGAGGAACGAAGCACCGTGACCGAACGCATGATGTAGCGTGGTGCAAACCGAATGCCTCGTAGTCCCCTCTGCTCCACGTCCGCATCTTCAATTAACACGAATACGAACGACGCGGAAAGAAGCGTCACGATTACTGCCACCACAAGCGAGCACAACACCCCGAGCTGACTGCTCGCAAGCGAGGCAAAGACTACAATTGCCGATAAAATCAAGTGAACCAAATAAATTAGCAGCGCCCCAGAAATCTGGAGGGGAACCGTCGAGGCCAAGAGATAAACCGGAGGGGTTCGAGCAGGTTGCACCGTCTCTTTGGACCGGTCGACGGCAAATAATGAAAAAGCCACATTCGATAGAAGCAGGTTTAAAAAGGCCGCGACCACAGTGCAAATAAGCGTAATGGACGGATTGATATAGGCGAGCTCAGTTGCAACGTTTGATACACCAATTTGAAGCGCGCTCATAACAAACAAGGGGATATATAACGCCATCGTGCAGCCACTCCGGCATTCCTTCGCCCGATCGCCCGATTCCAGAAAGACATTGAAGTTCTCTCGCAAGTTCACTCTATACCCGTTTTCTTACTAAGCAGGGCGAACGGGCGCCAATATAAACGCCGGTCCGCCCATCCATAATTTCTAGTTTTAACGTCCAGACTAGTCTGTCCAGCCGTCGATGTAGTCGCGGTTAAGCTCAAAGTACTGCGCGGCGATATCTTTCGCCAAGGAGTACGAATTAACGAGCGGGTGCATCGCGAGGCTCTCGACAATGTCGCGCTTCGATCGGTTAACGATGCCACGCGCCACGGTGCGCTCGTAGTACTTGACGCGACGAATCAATTCGAGGTTTCCCGCGGGCACAGAATCGGCTTCGACGCGATGCGGCACGCAGCCATCGGTGGAGATATCGCACGTTGACTCAATGACATCTGTATCGAGAAGGCCGGGGATGGCGCCATTGTTGGGGGTGCACAGGATCATCTGCTGCGTCTTGCCAGAGCGAGCAATATCCATGAAGCGGAGCGCGACACCTGCATATCCGCCAGCATCTTTGCCGTACACGTCAAACGTCCACGGCTTGTCGCGATGAATACCCGTCTCGGCCGCCATGTAGTTGTTTTCGCGCATTCCGTACCACTTCTCAAAGCACGCGAGGCCTTTTTCGAAGTCGTTCTCAATATCGATAGATGCAAGCTCGCTCGTCATTTCTCGATTAATTTCTTCGATTAGTTCGCCGCGCGTCTGGGGCGAAGAGAGAACGTTGGCAACGGCGCGCTCGCGATAGTAGAAATAGTATAGGTACTCATTTGGCACGCATCCGCGATTTAGGACGAGGTCCTTCTCGAAGAACCTAAGATCTGTATGAGCATATGCCCCGTCGTCGTGGATCAAGTCGGACATGATGTCCTCGCCGTCAACCGTCACATTGCGGAAGAACGAGAGGTGGTTGAGTCCATAGCACTCGCCCTGAACCGATGCGGGATCAACGCCTTTATACTCGGCAAACTGATGCAACATGCCCGAGGGGGCATCGCAAATGCCATAAGTAAAATCATAGCCCATATCGCGTAGGGCCTGAGATACGACGCCAGCGGGATTAGTAAAGTTAAACACCTTGACGTCCGGCTTTGCGTACTTCTTGATTAACTCGCAATACGAAGCAAGCGCAGGGACGGAGCGCATGGCAAAAGACACGCCGGCTGCGCCAGTCGTCTCTTGGCCAAGAACCCCATGCGAAAGAGCAATGCGCTCATCGCGAACGCGCATATGGTCCCCACCGACGCGAATCGTCGTGATCACGTAATCGGCGTCCTTAACGGCCTCGACTGCATCGCCCGTCAGTGAAAAATTAAGCGTGGGGCAAAGCATGCCCGAGACATGGGCGGCAAGGCCACCGTAGATGCGCAGCTTCTCGGGATCATTGTCCATAAACACAAGTTCGTCAATCCCAAGCGATGACGCCTGCTGGGCTATGCTCTTTGCCAAAAACATGGAGCGGACGCCACCGCCACCTATGACCGTAAGTTTCATATCGAAACCCCCAATTAGCACATTCAATATTGCATGGTTCGCCTGTGTTTGGATATTGTATCCAGCATGGAGGGCCGCTTCCCGCCCCGGTTGCAAGGCGGGAAAGGAATTCCCCAAGGAGTTATTATTTACGCAACGGAAGCGGCCACACACGTCCGGCGGGAAGGAAGCACCGATGGTTGATAAAAAGCAGATTTCCAAGCTCTACTCAGCCGCAAAGCTATCCGAAACCGAGCAAAGCGTACTCGAATACCTACTCAACAATATCGACACCCTCGATGATATTGGCATAAAACCCGTCGCCATGGCATGCTTTACCAGCATGACGACAGTCATCAGGCTTTCGAAAAAGCTCGGCTACCGTGGCTACCGCGAAATGATGTACGATCTCAAGCACCTTCAGCATGTCTCCCGCGAAATGAATCAATCACTCAAAGACAGTAGCGTCCACTTCGTATGTCACACCGGAGATGTAGACGTATTCATCGCCGCACTGCATCGCAACAGAATGATCGGAGTAAACGGAGAGGGCTTCTCACGCATCGTTGCGCAGTACATGGCGACTAAGCTCGTTGGACTTGGCTTTTTGGCCGTCATACAGGACTTCCTAGAAACCGATCAGTTTGTCGAATCCAACCGAAATACGCTCAGCTGCATGATGCTCATATCCAAATCGGGCCAGACAGAAGCCATCCTGGAAACCGCAAGGGCATGCCACGACGCGGGCATTACGACCCTCGCGTTTACCGGCAACGAAGACAGCGAGCTCGCCAAGACGGCAGACGCGATCTTTACGATACATGACGATCACCCAATGGATCTTAAGAACGTTAAGCCTAACTGCTTTACCGGAAGTTGTATTCTCGCATTCGAAGAACTATTGAGTATCTGCCTTGACAATCTAAAACAAGAAGGCCTGGCCCCCTAAATCATGCGATAGGAAGCCAAGCCCTGGAATTGCGCTATGCAATTGAAAGCCACTTGCGCGTTTTACTCGTCACCGAGAACTTCGTGCACCTCAGAAGCGACTTCGCCGACACGAGGACCGTAAATGACCTGGATTGCCTTGTCGCTCAGGCGGATAACGCCCATAGCTTCAAGATTCTTGGTGAACACCTCGTCGTCTGCAACCTTAGAACCATCCTTGACAATCACGCGAAGACGTGAGATGCAGTTGTCAAGATCATCAATGTTGTCAGCTCCACCAAGCGCTTCGACAATGCCAACAGCAAGCGCGCTGTCCTTGGTCGCACGGCCCTGGACTGCCTTCTCGGGAGTGCCATCAGACTCGCCCTTTGCCTCAGCGGCCTTTGCCTCGAACTCGGCTCTGCTGTTGATCAACTCAATATCGTCACCATCGTCTCGACCGGGCGTCTTGATATCGAACTTAGTAATAAAGAACCGGAAGAGGAAGAAAGCTGCCAGGAAAAAGGCGGGGAGCAGGATAAGGTACGGAAGCAGATTAAGCTTCTCGGGGCGGAATAAGAATGGGATCAGGTCCTTGATATTTCCCTGGTACACCGAAACGCCCATTGCCTCCGAGAGAACTTCACCCAGTCCGGAAAGCGGAGCGTAAACGCCAAAGTAGAGCCAGGGGGCGGCAAACAGGAACGTAAAGAGAATAGGCTCCGTAACGCCAAAGAAAACAGTCGAAATCACTGTGGGGATTAAAAGACCAGCAACCTTCTTGCGGTTCTGGGGCTTGGCACAAGACCACATAGCAAGGGCGATGCCCGGGAACAACGCGTAATCGTTAATGCCATAGCCAGCCATGAAGGCCCTAACCAAGAGCTTGTCACTGCTGGGAGAAGCGAGCTGTGCAAGCTGAATGGCGCTATTGCCCACCACGCGCGTTCCATCGACGACCATGGAGCCGCCAAGCTCAGTCCAATACATGGGCGTCTCGAGCAGCGGATGCAAGCCAAACGGCACAAGGCTCTCGAGCACCCAGCGATAGACAAACGTACCGACCAGACCGGAGCCTTTCACGAACGTCGCAATACCCGAGAAGCATCCACCGATGACGGGCCAGACGAAGTACATGATGCCGCCCAGGATGCCACCGGCGACCAGCGATACAATGGGGACGGTTCGACTGCCCGCAAAAAACGCCAGCGCCGTTGGAAGCTTGGTCTTGTAAAAACGGCCGGTGATCCAGGCGACCAGGCAGCCCACGATAATGCCGCCAAAGACACCAGAGCTGTAGCCAAAAAAGCCGAGCGAGGTAGTGTAGAGTGCGGACTGCTCACTCGCCTGAATGGACGTAAGGCCGACCTTCTGAAGAGCTTCCACCGTTGTATTGTCGGCAGCCAAGCCAGCTGCTCCAAGCAGAATCTCAACCGTCTTGAGCATGGTGAGATAGCAGACAAGGGCAGAAAAGGCAGCCCAGCCCTTCTCTTTGCGAGACAAGGAGAAGGCGCAGCCGACGGCAAACAAAACACCGAGGTTTCCAATGATTACCTCGCCGAGACCCTTAAATACCGAGAAGAACGTAAAGAGCGGCGAAGCGGCATACCAGTCCCAATTAACGCCAAGGGACACAAGGGTCAGTTCGGTCGTAAAAACGCTACCGATACCCAAAAAGAGACCGGAAATGGCAATGAGCGTAATCGGAACGAGCATTGCCTTTCCGAACGATTGGAATTTTTCTTTCATCAATTCCCTCCTCAATGAGCCTCTACAAACGACTATTGCACCCCACGTCCCCACACAGGCGAAACGGAAGATATGTTCGGCAATAGACACAAAGTGATTGTAGAAAGGGGCACAAAAAATGTGCATCGGCATCGCGTAATGCGGTTAAATCGACCGACGATTGCAAGTATTTACGAATCCGTAAACGGCAGCAAATAGGCAGCGAACGGCAACCTGCAGCGTAGGATAGTCCCCGCAGGCCGACAATTACCGGTATTTTGGCTCATATTTGTTGAATTGTTGCTCGCCCAAAAGCACGGAGCATCAACGCGCCTCTAAGCCAACCCCAGCAATATGCCCGCCGAATGCACGACAAACGCCACGATCCAGGCAACGGCGACCTGAAACGCGAATACGGCCACGGCATAGCGCGCGCCCAACTCGCTCTTGACGGCGCCGATTGCCGCCACACAAGGCGGGTACAGCAACGTAAAGACCAAGAACACGTAGGCGGTAAACGGCGAAAACATGGTCGACAGCGCCGCGGGCGACGTTGCGCCCAAAAGCACCGTGAGCGTCGAGATGACGCTCTCCTTGGCAATGAGCCCCGTGACGAGCGCCGTCGAGGCGCGCCAGTCGCCAAAGCCGAGCGGGGCCAACACCGGCGCGATGATGCTACCCAGACCGGCAAGCAGGCTTTGCGACTGGTCGGCGACCACGTTAAAGCGGATGTCGAACGTCTGAAGGAACCAGATGACCACGGTCGCGGCAAAGATGATGGTAAAGGCCTTGGTGATGAAGTCCTTGGCCTTATCCCATGCCAGCATCACCGTCGTCTTGACGCTCGGCAGGCGGTAATTGGGGAGCTCCATGATAAACGGCACCGGGTCGCCCTTAAATGCCGTGCGGTTGAGCACCAAAGCCGCGACGCAGCCGACCACGATACCGATCAGATAGAGCGAGACCATGGCGGGAACCGTCGCCTGCGGGAAAAACGCCCCGCACAGCAAGCCGTAAACCGGCAGCTTGGCTGAGCAGCTCATAAACGGCGTGAGCATGACCGTCATCTTGCGGTCGTGCTCGGATGGGAGCGTACGGGTCGACATGATAGCCGGCACGGTGCAGCCAAAACCGACGAGCATGGGCACGAAACTGCGGCCCGACAGGCCAAAGCGACGCAACACCTTATCCATGACAAAGGCCACGCGCGCCATGTATCCGGAGTCTTCCAGAATGGAGAGGAACAAAAAGAGCACGACGATAATCGGCAGGAAGGTCAGCACACTGCCCACGCCCGTAAGCACGCCGTCGACAGCCAGCGAGCGCACCACGTCGTTGGTACCGAACGCCTTGAGGCCCGCATCGGCCGAGGCGATGATGGCAGCGATACCGTCCTCCATGAGTCCCTGCAACGCCGCGCCGATCACGCCAAACGTCAGCCAAAAGACGAGGCCCATGATCACCAGAAACGCCGGAATGGCTGTGTAACGACCTGTCAGGATGCGGTCAATCTTGACGGAGCGCACGTGCTCGCGGCTCTCGTGCGGCTTGACGACGCAACGCCCGCACACGTCGCCGATAAAGCTAAAACGCATATCGGCCAGCGCAGATAGGCGGTCGGTGCCGGCCTCGCCCTCCATCTGGGTGATGATGTGCTCGATAGCGTCGAGCTCATTGCGATCCAGGTGAAGCGCCTCGGTTACCAGCTCATCGCCCTCGACCAGCTTGGTCGCCGCAAAGCGCACCGGGATGTGCGCCGTCACGGCATGGTCCTCGATCAGGTTAGCAATACCGTGGATGCAGCGATGCAGCGCACCGCCGTCCGGACCGTCGGGCGCGCAAAAGTCCAGGCGACCAGGGCGCTCGCGGAACCGCGCCACGTGCAGGGCGTGGTCCACCAGCTCGCCGATGCCCTCGTTGCGGGCAGCGCTAATGGGGACAACGGGCACGCCCAACAGGCTCTCGAGCAAGTTGACGTCTACGGCGCCGCCGTTGGCGGTCACCTCGTCCATCATGTTGAGCGCGATGACCATAGGACGGTCAAGCTCCATGAGCTGCAGTGTCAGGTACAGGTTGCGCTCGATGTTGGTGGCGTCAATGATGTCGATGATGGCGTCCGGACGCTCGTCGAGGATGAACTGACGGCTCACGACCTCCTCGCCTGTGTACGGCGACAGGGAGTAAATGCCGGGCAGGTCGGTAACGCTCGCCTCGGGATGGTTACGGATGGTGCCATCTTTGCGGTCGACCGTCACGCCGGGAAAGTTACCGACGTGCTGGTTGGAGCCCGTCAGCTGGTTGAATAACGTGGTCTTGCCGCAGTTTTGGTTGCCGGCGAGGGCAAAGTGCAGCGGCGCGCCCTCTGGCACGGCCGTCTTTGCCGCACGGGGCGAATACGTCCCCTCGCCCAGGGCCGGATGCTCCGTCGTGCCGATTGCGGCGTTAGCGCGCGGACCCGTATCGGTGTCGTGAATACCCACGAGCTCGATGCGAGCGGCATCGTCCTTACGCAGTGTCAACTCGTAGCCACGCAGGCGAATCTCGAGCGGGTCGCCCATGGGGGCATACTTCATCATGGTGACTTCGGTGCCCGGCGTTAGACCCATGTCCAAAATATGCTGTCGGAGTGCCTGATCGTCCGATGCCACCGATGCGACAACGGCGTCCTTTCCAATCTCGAGTGTATCGAGCTTCACGTCCGTGTTCCTCCCCCGGCGCCCGCAGGGCGTTGTATTTATGTTCACCATGGCTAACCGTTTGCCATGGCTAACCAATTTTAAACTTACATGATAGCGTGAACACACAACGACGTTCAATCGACAGATTGCTGCAAGGAACGTCCCCAAGTGCCGGCACAAAAGGAACGTCCCCGAGTGCCAAGTGCCGCAAGAGTGTCCCTTTCGACTAGTCGCTTAAGAACGTCCCCAATGACTACCTACGCCAAGCCCTTGACAGCTAGGACGATGCCGATGTCTTGGAACCGACAGCGAAAGCCCGCCAGAGCGAGCAAGGCGCCTTGAAGCGAGGTGGCATTGACCTTCCGGTCATGCCACCGAAGCTGAAAGGCAGATTGCCGCTCTGGCGGGCTTGCAGCGTCGGCTGGTTACGCGGTTTGGTAAAACCGCGTAACTAGAAGCCGTGGCGCTCCAGAAAGCGGAAGGCTAGGCGAATCCAGGGACGGACTGCCACCTGCTTGTCCTCGTTGTCGACCGCGGTGTTGGCGTTGCCGAGCGAAAGGCCGTGACCGCCCTGGTCGAAGACGTGCATCTCGCATGCAACGCCCTCCTCGGCCATGCGCTGCGCAAACGGGTAGACCTGCGCGATCGGCGCCGTCTTGTCGTCGGACACGCCCCACACAAAGGTCGGTGGCATCTGACGCGAAACATGCGTGGTGGGGCAGATGTCGGCCAGATGCTCGTCAGTTGCCTCGCCGCCCGTCACCATCGACAGGTAGTCGTTGAGCAAATCGCGCCCCGTCTTGCCGCCCGTCTTGGGCACACGCAAGTCAATGCGCGGATCGCGCGTCTGCATGTCGCGCACATAGGCAAAGTCGAGCAATGGATAGCCCAGCACCACGGCATCGGGACGAATGTCGTCCGGACGCGCCCCGGCAAGTGCCGCAAAGGGGCCGGTCTTCCACTGTGTTGCCAGCGAGGCGCAAATCATGCCGCCAGCAGAAAAGCCCACGACGCACACGCGCTTAGGATCGACATGCCACTCGTCGGCGTTGGCGCGCACCGTGGCGACCATCTTGGCAAGATCTGCCTGGGGGTGCGGAAAGCTCACGTCACCCGTAGAACTCGTGACATAGTTGAGCACAAAGGCCTGGTAACCGTGATCCAAAAACGCAAACGCCACAGGATCCTGCTCATGCGGAGCGATATGCGTAAACGCACCTCCGCCACAGATAATCACCGCGGGGCGGCGGCCATTCGGTTTATCGGGCAACGGCTCGGCACCCAAATACGTAAACGTCGCCGGATAATCCTCGGTCGGCTCCTCGCCCCACAGCGCATGGTTCTCGACAATCATATGTGCTCCCTTCGCGCAAATTATGCGCCCTTGTTTTTCGCCTTCAAGCGTACCCCACTTGAACCCGTGGCGCAGAAACACTCCGGCAATAAGTTTCCCTTCAACTGATATATCACATAATCCCAGTTCAGAGGTATCGTTGAGCAGCGTAGAATAAGGGCGTTGACCAAGCCGCGAAACACATGTGAAACGTTTCCGGCAAACCAAACGCGCGATATGCGCCTATTTAAGTTGGAGGCAACTATGGGTCTGCTCGATTCGCTTAAGTCCACCTTCACCTCGACCGGCGAGGCGTCCGTTCCGCCCGCAGCAAGCTTCGCTACCCGCGAAGGCGTCATCTATGCCCCCGTCAACGGCGTGCTCGTCAACCTGAACGAGGTTCCCGACGAGACGATCGCCTCGGGCATGCTTGGCCAGGGCTATGGCATCGAGCCCATTACCGGCACCATCTATGCGCCCGCCAACGGCCGCATCGGCGCCACCACTGTCACCAACCACTCCATCGGCATGATCACCGAGGACGGTCTTCGCGTGTTCATCCATGTTGGCCTGGGCACCGTGGAAATGAACGGCAAGGGTTTTGCCCGCTTTGTCGAGATGGGCGATGTGGTCAAGGCAGGCCAGCCGCTCATCAGCTTCGACCGCGAGGCCATTAAGGCCGCTGGTCACGAGGACATCGTGACCGTCATCGTCTCCGAGCTCGATCGTCTTAAGAGCATCGACCATGTCGGCGAATCTGGAACGCTTATCGGCGGCAACCCGCTCGTCAAGCTGGGCGACCCGCTGCTGGTAGCCAAGACCAAGTAGTCAGGCCCCGCGCCATACAGCCAAAAGGCACCTCGTCAAGCGCCCGCGACCATTTGGCCGCGGGCGCTTTTCGTTTGAAAAACCATCCCGCCAATGCCTTATCTGTATAGCCCAAATGAGCCGAGCTGCTAGAATATCGAACTGTATGGATAACTATCATTCAACCGTTATGGGAGGATACGTGAACCGCACCAAAATCGCGCAGCTCTATGCCGATGCCGAGTCGCTCGGCGGCCAGACCGTCACCGTCGCCGGCTGGGTCAAGTCCGTCCGCGACATGAAGAACTTTGGCTTTGTTACGCTCAACGACGGCAGCTGCTTCCGCGACCTGCAGGTCGTCATGAACCGCGAGGCACTCGACAACTACGACGAGATCGCCCATCAAAACGTCTCGGCCGCACTCATTTGCACCGGCACCGTCAAGCTGACCCCCGATGCGCCCCAGCCTTTCGAGCTTTCTGCCACCTCCATCGAGGTCGAGGGCACGAGCGCCCCGGATTACCCGCTGCAGAAGAAGCGCGCAACCGTCGAGTTCCTGCGCACCCAGCAGCACCTGCGCCCGCGCACCAACCTGTTCCGCGCCGTGTTCCGCATCCGCTCTGTCGCGGCTGCCGCCATCCACCGCTTCTTCCAGGAGCAGGGCTTTGTCTACGTCAACACCCCCATCATCACCACGAGTGACTGCGAGGGCGCCGGCGAGATGTTCCGCGTGACCACGCTCGACCCCAAAAATCCGCCCCTCACCGAGTCCGGCGAGGTCGACTGGAGCCAGGACTTCTTTGGCAAGCATGCAAGCCTCACCGTGTCCGGCCAGCTCAATGCCGAGAACTTTGCCATGGCCTTTGGCGACGTGTACACCTTTGGCCCCACCTTCCGTGCCGAGAACTCCAACACCACGCGCCACGCCGCCGAGTTTTGGATGATCGAGCCCGAGATGGCCTTTGCCGACCTGAACGACTACATGGATAACGCCGAGGCCATGCTCAAGTACGTCCTCAAGGACGTTATGGCAACCTGCCCCGACGAGCTCAATATGCTCAACAAATTTGTGGACAAGGGTCTGCTCGAGCGCCTGGACCATGTCGCCAACTCCGACTTTGCCCGCGTTACCTACACCGAGGCCGTCGAGATCCTGGAGCAGGCCGTCGCCGCCGGTCACAAGTTTGACTATCCCGTGAGCTGGGGCATCGACCTGCAAACCGAGCACGAGCGTTTCCTGACCGAGGAACACTTTAAGCGACCGACTTTTGTGACCGACTACCCGGCCGAGATCAAGGCCTTCTACATGCGCATGAACGACGACGGCAAGACCGTCGCCGCCGCCGACTGCCTGGTGCCGGGCATCGGCGAGATCATCGGTGGCTCCCAGCGCGAGGAGCGCCTGGATCTGCTCGAGGCCCGCATCAAGGACCTGGGTATGAATCCCGAGCAGTACAAGTACTACCTTGACCTGCGCCGCTACGGTTCCTGCAAGCACGCCGGCTATGGTCTGGGCTTCGAGCGCTTGGTCATGTATCTGACCGGCGTGGGCAACATCCGCGACGTCCTGCCGCACCCGCGCACCGTGGGCAACGCCGACTTCTAATCGTCGGACGCTAGCTCGCGTCGCCACACGCCAACGCTCATCGCACAAGCGCCTCTCGACATCGGTCGAGAGGCGCTTTTTTCAACAGCATCCGTCAAGCTTTTGGCAAGTTTTTGGTCAGTTGAGCAGGGCTGTTGAAAACTCGACCCGCCGTTTGCCGACGACTACCGACCGCCCAGAGCGCCCTGCGCCCCTGGGAAAGCCCCACGTCCTAGGCTCCATACCGTCGCCACCCAAAACGGAAAGGACGTGGGCACGATGACCGAAGCCGCTGTTGAAACCTACGACACCACGACTAGAGGCGCCGCCTCGATGGCGGCCTATCGCGCCGTTCGCATCCTGCAACTATTAAGCGAAAACACCGGCGAGGACAAGGCCATGCTTTCCGATGAGTTGATCCGGCGCCTCGCCCATCCCGACGACCCCGCCCGCATGCCCATCTCGGCGGCGCGGCGCAGCATCTACACCGCCATCTCCGCGCTTCGCCATGCCGGATACGAGATTGAATACAAGCGCGGCGTGGGGTATCGGCTCTTGACCCGTCCACTCACCGACGAGGAGATCATCCGGCTTCACGGCATGGTCATGCGCAACCGCTCCACGCCTATCGCTATCCGCAAGAGCATGGCGCAGCACTTAGTTGCCATGGCGAGTGCCGACGTTCGCGGCTATCTCGATACACCCGAACCTGCTCCAAGCGCAGGCAGCAAGGCTACCAAGGCAACACGCACGCCCATCAAGCGCATCGACACGTGCGAGCTCGTCGAGCAGGCCATCGACCACGGAACCACGGTGAGTTTTGATATTTCGAGCGTCACGACGCGTGGCGAAACCGAAGCAGCACGGATGACACTCCGTCCCTTTGCCATCAGGCAGCGCGATGGCATCTCGTATCTACTGGGAACGGTCTACGACGCCCGAGGCGCCGATGACACGTTGCGTACCGTAGAGATTGGCCGAATGAGAAACGTCACCACACGTCTCCTCGACGGCAAGAAGCTCTTCGCCGCCCTAGACGAGGACGACGCCTCCTCCGCCGCATAAGACCCTCCGCCGCCCATTCGACTACCCGTACCGCCCATCCGATTCTGTATTAAAAAACCCGCCAGGCTGTTGTAAAAATGGACATCAGCGCTACTATAGTTCCACTTGCACTTTGTCCCAGTGCAGTGTTTCCAGCCATTTTTATACTGGGGGTAATGATATGAAGGACATCACCATCAGCCGCAGGAGCCTTCTGGTCTCCGCCGGCCTACTCGCGCTCGCCCCGCTCGCCGGATGCGGCGGCAACTCTGGCTCCGGCTCTGCTGCCGCCGGTTCCGACTACACCATCGGCGTTCTGCAGCTCACCGAGCACTCCGCACTCGATGCCGCCAACGACGGCTTTGTCAAGGCCATCAAAGAGAGCGGCCTTAAGGTCAAGATCGACCAGAAGAATGCCCAGAACGACCAGTCCACGTGTAAGTCCATTGCCGACAAGTTTGTGGGCGACAACGTCAACCTGATTTATGCCATCGCCACGCCCGCCGCGCAGGCTGCCGCCGGCGCCACGGCCGATATCCCCATTGTGGGCTGCGCCATCACCGACTACGCCGCCTCCGGCCTGGTCCAGGACAACGACAAGCCCGGCACCAACGTCACGGGCGCTTCCGACCTCACCCCGGTCGCCGAGCAGCTCGAGATGATGCAGAAGGTCCTGCCCGACGTTAAAAAGGTCGGCCTGCTCTACTGCACCGCCGAGTCCAACTCCGACGTCCAGATCAAGGCCGCCAAGAAGGAGCTCGACAAGCTGGGCCTGGAGTACACCGATTTCACCGTCTCGAGCTCCAACGAGATTCAGTCCGTCGTCGAGTCTGCCGTGGGCAAGGTCGATGCGCTGTACTCCCCCACCGACAACACCATCGCCGCGGGCGCCTCGCAGGTCGGCCAGATCTGCAAGGAGAACAAGCTTCCCTTCGTGACCGGCGAGGAGGGCATGTGCATGGCCGGCGGCCTGTTCACCCTCTCCATCAACTATGAGGACCTGGGCTACGCCGCGGGCGAGATGGCCGTCAAGATCCTGAAGGGCGAGGCCAAGCCCGAGGATATGCCGATCAAGCACCTCTCGAGCAAGGACCTGGTCGTCGTCAAGAACGACGAGATGGCCGAGGCCCTGGGCATCGACCTCTCCGCTCTGGACGCGTAGCGGCATGCGCGGCGATGTGCCTAGGGCTCATGCTCGCGCCGTTGCCGTGCTATTCAATATCTGAGCCACAGGGGCGGACGCCAAAGACCGGCGTTCGCCCTGCTTGTTACGGATGAGACAAAACATCCGGCCGCAGCTCTTTTATGCAGTGTTACCGCTATTATGGAAAATCACGTGTCCACCCTATCCTAGGAGGTATGAAGCATGCTCATTGCATTGCAGGGCGCCGTTTCGCAGGGCGTCCTCTGGGGCATCATGGTGCTCGGCGTGTTTATCACGTTCCGCCTGCTCGACATCCCCGATATGACCTGCGACGGCAGCTTTGCCCTCGGCGGCTGTGTTTGCGCCGTGCTCATCGTCAACAATAACGTCGACCCCTTGCTCGCCGTGCTGGCCGGCATGTGCGCCGGTGCCATCGCCGGCGCCGTCACGGGCATTTTGACCACCGTCTTTGAGATTCCTGCGATCCTCGCCGGAATCCTCACCCAGATCAGCCTGTGGTCCATCAACCTGCGCATCATGGGCAAGTCCAATACGCCCATTCTTGCCAAAGGCACCGTGTTCTCGGCCGTCAGCAATATGACCGGTCTGCCGCAGTCCACCGTTGCCATCATCTTGGGCATCCTGCTCGCCGTGGCTATCGTTGCCATCCTGTATTGGTTCTTTGGCACCGAGATCGGCTCGGCGCTGCGAGCCACCGGCAACAACGAGTACATGATCCGCGCTCTGGGCGTCAACACCAACTCCACCAAGATGATCGCCCTCGTGCTCTCCAACGCCCTCATCGGCCTTTCGGGCGCGCTCATCTGCCAGAGCCAAAAGTATGCCGACATTGGTATGGGCACCGGTGCCATCGTTATCGGTCTTGCCGCCATTGTTATCGGCGAGGTGCTCGGCCGTCTGCTGCCCGGCGGCCTCACGCAGTTTAGCGTCCGTCTTGCCTCCGCCGTCTTTGGCTCCGTGGTGTACTTCCTTATCCGCGCCATCGTGCTGCAGTTGGGCATGGACGCCAACGACATGAAGCTGCTCTCCGCCGTGATTGTCGCTGTGGCCCTGTGCGTGCCCGTGGTTTGGGAGCGCTATAAGCTCCGCAGCTCCTACACGAAGGGGGATGAGGCAGATGCTTAAGCTCTCGCACGTCAAGAAGACCTTTAACAAGGGCACCGTCACCGAGAAGCGCGCGCTCACCGGCGTCGACCTCACCCTGAATGACGGCGACTTTGTAACCGTGATCGGCGGCAACGGCGCCGGCAAGTCCACGCTGCTCAACATGATCGCCGGCGTGTACCCGCTCGATTCGGGCGTTATTGAGCTCGACGGCACCGACATCTCGCGCCTGAGCGAGTCGCAGCGCGCCAAGTACCTGGGCCGCGTGTTTCAGGACCCCATGCGCGGTACCGCTGCCGACATGCAGATCGCCGAGAACCTGGCCCTCGCCAAGCGTCGCGGCCAGCGTCGCGGCCTTTCGTGGGGCGTCACCAAGGCCGAGAAAGATGAGTACGTCGAGCTGCTCAAGCGCCTGGACCTTGGTCTGGACACGCGTCTCAACGCCAAGGTCGGCCTGCTCTCGGGTGGCCAGCGCCAGGCACTCACCCTGCTGATGGCCACGCTCACCAGGCCGCGCCTGCTGCTGCTCGACGAGCACACCGCGGCCCTCGACCCCAAGACGGCCTCTAAGGTGCTTAACCTGACCGAGGAGATCGTCGACGAGAACCACCTGACCACGCTCATGGTCACGCACAACATGAACGACGCCATCCGTCTGGGCAACCGTCTGATCATGATGCACGAAGGCCACGTGATCTACGACGTGGCGGGCGATGAGAAGAAGTCGCTCACCGTAGCCGACCTGCTGCAGAAGTTCGAGGAGGTCTCGGGAGGCGAGCTCGCCAACGACCGCATGCTGCTGAGCTAAAACCTGCAAAAAAGGGACAGGTTTATTTTGGTAGGTTTTATCTGCGCAAACGTCAAAACCGCCGCAAAGGGACAGACGCCCTTGCGGCGGTTTTCGCATATTATGTCGATAATCCAGCGTCAGCAGGAACTACTGGTTAAGGACTAAGGAAACTGCCACGAGAAGCTCTCTTCCCCGTCTCGCCTTGACCGCCGCACTCCTTGCCGGCGTGCTCGCCGGCGCCCCAGCTTACGCCACCGCGGCCACCCCATCTCAAGTTATCGGCCCGTCCGATGTGATCGGACGGGCTTCTTGGTGGGTATCATGGTTGAACGATCATTAGGAGGTTTTCCCTACATGGAATTGTTTGAGCCGATTCTTCATTTCTTTGAGCAACGGTGGGTCCACAACATCATCTGGGCCGTCATCTTGGCGATAGGCACCGCCGTCGCCGCCAAGGTCGTATCCAAGACCCTGAACCATCTGCTTAACCGAGACGATAACCCGCTTCCGGCATCGAGTATCTTCATCAACATCGCGCGCGCCGTCATCTGGATGATTGGCGGCAGCTTTATCCTCGACAACTGCTTTGGCATTAACGCAAACGCGCTCGTCGCCGCTCTTGGCGTCGGCGGCATCGCCATCTCGCTCGGCTTTCAGGACACGCTGTCAAACCTTATCGGCGGCATGCAAGTGACCTTTATGGGCATCATCAAACCCGGCGACAATATCGAGGTCGGCGGCGTATCCGGCGTGGTCCAAGACATCACTTGGCGCCATACAACGATTGAGGATGCCTGTGGACAGACCATCATTGTGCCCAACTCCAACATCTCCAAGAACACGCTCGTGCATTTGATGCCCTTTGGGCGCGTGGCCGTGCCCGTTGCCGTAAAGGACACGTCTAAGTGGGCTTCCCTTGACGTGCTGGCAGACGAGCTCACGAGCGCAACCAAAACGGCCGTCTCGCCCATCTCGGGCTTTGACAAGGAGCCCTACGTACTCTTTAGCGAAATCGGCGACTTTGGCATCAAAGGAAAGATCATCTTTATCGTCAGCGACGACAGCACTACTTTCACGGCAGCCGACGCCTGCATCCGCGCCATCGCCCCCATCATCGCCTAAACCACCGTAAAGGGGTCAGGCATCTTTGTAGCGGTTTTCATTCGTGGTACCATGGTTTATATAGTTGTTTAAACGACTAAGGGAGCAACATCATGGAAGAGGCCTATCGTCAAGCACGCAAGCGCGGCGAGCAGGGACGCCGTCGCGCCATCAGCCAAAGCGAGCATCCATACCTTACGGACCTCGATAGCCTGGTTGCCCAGCTCCCCTTAGGTCAGCGAGAGAATGTCGGCCTAAGGGATATTCCGCTCGAAATGGTCGTCGGCACGATCACCAAGGGCCGTCAGTCCGCCTTTTCGTGTAACTTTATGCCCCTGCTTCCGTTTAGCACCGAGTTCGCCCGCAAGTGGTCCAACCTCTACGATATCCAGGTAACCGAGGGCTATCGCGACCCCATCATCGTCACCGAGTTCATGCATCGGTTCTATGTCCAGGAAGGCAACAAACGCGTCAGTGTCCTCAAATTCCTAGACGCCCCGACGGTTTCGGCCAAGGTCACCCGTCTCTACCCCGGCACATGGGATTCCGTCGAAAGCCGCCTGTACGGCGAGTTCTGCGCGTTTTGGCGCGTCTGCCCCCTATACGAGATCGAGTTCTCGCGTGAGGGAAGCTACGAAACGCTCGCGAAGATGCTCGGTCAGAACCTTATCGAAAAATGGCCGCAGAAAAAGGTCGACTACCTGCGCCACACCTTCCTGCTCTTTAAGCGCGCCTACCTTCGCGCAGGCGGCGACCACCTGGACATTACGCCTGCCGACGCCATGCTCGTGTACCTCAATGTGTACAACCAGGACCGCCTGCTGGATACGCCGACGGATATCGTCGTAAACCGCCTGTGCAAGATTTGGCGCGAGCTGGTCATTGCCGGCAAAAATGACGAGGACAAGGTCGATCTTGTCGAAGCACCGAGCGTCGACGAGGAAGAAACGCCCGCCAAGTCCACCGCTGGCGTGCTCAACTTCTTTATGGGCAAGACCGTCTACTCGACGGCCAACCCCCTGCGCATCGCCTTTATCCATGAGTTCCCCTGTGCGACGTCGAGCTGGGACAGCCTGCACGACCAAGGGCGTCAGTATCTCGATGAGCACTTTGGCGGTATCGTGCGCACCGAGGCGTTCGAGGACTGTCACGATCCGGATGTGTTCTACGCCGCCGTGGAAACGGCTGTCAAACATGGAGCAAACGTCATCTTCTCGACCTCGCACCGCCTGATGGAATACACGCTCAGGGCTGCCGTTGAGTATCCCCGGGTTCGGTTCCTCAACTGCTCTATCGGCCTTCCCCATCAAAGCGTCCGTTCGTACTTTGGCAAGATGTACGAGGCCAAGTTTCTGCTGGGCGCCCTTGCGGCCAGCATGGCGGACAACCACCGCATCGGTTACCACGCGTCGGTCTTCGCCTCGGGCGCACTCAGCGAGATCAACGCCTTTGCGATTGGCGCCTCGCTGCTCGACCCGCGCGCGCAGGTCATCCTCACCTGGGGCGATGTGCCCGCCGGTGGTCTTGCCGAAGCCATGTGCCGCGAAGGCGTGAGCGTCATGACCGGCGCTGACATGTCAAAGTCGCTCGAAGACCCAACGGCCTACGGGCTTCACTGCTTGGTCGACGGCAAAGTCACCGGCATCGCCATGCCCGTATGGAACTGGGGCCGTTACTACGAGCTCATCGTTCGCAGCCTTCTGCACGGCACGTGGGACGAGACCAGCGACGACAACCAAGTGCGCGCCGTCAACTACTGGTACGGCATGAGCTCCGGCGTTATCGACATCCGTTACGCTCCGGGCCTACCCTACCAGACACGCAAACTCGTGCAGTTGCTCCGCAACGGCATTGTTGAGGGCTCCATCAACCCCTTTGGCGGCGAGCTCCACAGCCAGAACGGCGTGGTACAGATCGAAGGCTTCCCTCCGCTGCCGAGCACGCAGATTGTCGAGATGAATTGGCTGGCGGACAACGTGGTAGGCACCATTCCGCAGCTCGACGATGAGCCGAAAGTCCCTGCCCTATGAAAATCCTTGCCATAGCCGATACCGAAGAACGATGCCTTTGGGAGTGCTTTCGCAAGGAACGCTTTGAGGGAGTCGACCTGATTTTGTCCGCCGGCGATCTGGACCCGGACTATCTTGAGTTTTTGGTTACGGTCATCAACAAACCGCTCATCTACGTGCGCGGCAATCACGATGACCGCTACGCACGTCATGCACCGGGCGGATGTATCTGCGTGGAAGACAGCGTGTACACGTACCGAGGGATTCGCATTGCGGGCCTTGGCGGGTCCATGCGTTATCGCGACGGCGCCAACATGTACACCGAACGCGAGATGTCCAAGCGCATGCGTAAGCTGTCGCGTAAGGTTAGGATGGTCGGCGGGTGCGACATTCTGCTTACCCATGCACCCGCCGCCGGTATGGGTGATCTGGACGATCTGCCGCATCGAGGGTTTAAGTGCTTTAACACGGCGCTTGAGTCCTGGGGGGTCGACTACATGGTGCATGGGCATGTACACCAAAGCTACGGTTACGATTTTCAGCGCGAGCGGCAGCATGTGTGTGGAACGACGATCATCAACGCCTGCGGCTATACGCAGTTTGAGCTCGACCAGACGCGCTACCCCATCCGTGGCTGGCAGGCAGCCTGGCTCAATTCGCAAACCATGCGCCGCGAACTCAAACGCCACGATGCCATAGAGTCCTCAACCGCCAGAACACCCTGGTAACCACCTCAAAGGGGACGCTGACCCCTTTGAGGTGGTTTTGGCACGCGATAGCAAGAAACCCGGTCCCACACGAGGCGGAACCGGGTTTCTTTAGCAATGCTTGCTTTGCTCAGGCAGTAACTAACAGTTACTCAGCCAGGAAGTCACGCTGGACAGCGGGATCGACCTTGACGCCAGGGCCCATGGTGGAAGACACGGAGATGGACTTGACGTACTTGCCCTTAGCAGAAGAGGGCTTGACGCGCAGGATCTCGGTGTACAGGGCAGCGTAGTTCTCGACGAGCTGCTGCTCAGAGAAGGACTTCTTGCCCAGGGGCACGTGGCAGATGCCGTAGCGGTCGGCGCGGTACTCAACGCGGCCAGCCTTGAGCTCGGAGACCATCTTGGCGACGTCCATGGTCACGGTGCCGAGCTTGGGGTTCGGCATGAGGCCACGGGGACCAAGGATCTTACCGATGCGGCCAACCTTGGCCATCATGTTCGGCGTAGCGATAGCGGCGTCGAAGTTGATCTCGCCCTTCTGAATCTGGGCGACGAGCTCGTCGGAACCGATGATGTTGGCGCCGGCAGCCTCAGCCTCACGGGCCTTCTCGCCCTCGGCGAAGACGGCAACACGAACGGTCTTGCCGGTGCCGTGGGGCAGGGAGATGGAACCACGGATGTTCTGGTCAGCCTTACGAGTATCGATGCCCAGACGGAAGTGAGCCTCGACGGTCTCGTCGAACTTGGCGGTGTCGAGCTCCTTGATGAGCTTGGCAGCCTGAAGGGGGGTGTAGAGCGTGGCGCGGTCGATCTTCTCGGCAGCGGCGTTATAGCTCTTACCATGCTTAGCCATGTGCATTACCTCCTGTGGTTAAACGGGCGTGAGCCCTCCCACATCGTATCGTGTACCCTATTGCACACATTTAACGGGCACCCCGGTCGGAGCACCCGTCGTTACCATAAGAAATCGCTACTCAGCGATGGTGACGCCCATGGAACGGGCGGTACCGGCGATGATCTTCTTGGCGGCGTCAATGTCGTTGGCATTGAGGTCCGGCATCTTGATCTCGGCGATCTTGGTGAGCTGCTCCTGGGAGAGCTGACCAACCTTGTCGGCCTGGGGCTTAGCGGAACCAGACTTGAGGTTCAGCTCCTTCTTGATGAGGTGAGCCGCCGGCGGGGTCTTGGTGATGAAGGAGAAGGACTTATCCTCGTAGACAGAGATCTCAACGGGGATGATGTCGCCCTTCTTGTCCTGCGTCTCGGCGTTAAAGGCCTGGCAGAACTGCATGATGTTCACGCCAGCAGCGCCCAGGGCGGGGCCGACGGGAGGAG
Source organism: Collinsella sp. (assembly GCA_031292915.1). GTDB lineage: Bacteria > Actinomycetota > Coriobacteriia > Coriobacteriales > Coriobacteriaceae > Collinsella. The sequence goes on along the minus strand of JAUMSH010000052.1, from coordinate 2,228 downwards.
CGGGGTTAGCTGCACCAGCAGGAATCTGGAGCTTAATGACGTTGGCAACCTTCTTCTCAGCCATGGTCATTCCTTTCGAATCACGAGTGTGAAGTACTTGCTATATCGTAAGCACGCACGTGTTAGAAGCACTCCTGAGATGAGCAGTCACAGAAGAAGCACGCTCGCGCGAACGGACGAAAACTTAAGCGATGACAGCGACCTGGTTAAAGTCGAGCTCGACCGGCGTCTCGCGGCCAAAGATCATCAGCGTGACCTTGAGCTTGCCAGCCTCGGTGTTAACCTCGGAGACCTTGCCATCAAAGTCGGTAAGCGGGCCATCGGTGACGCGGACGGACGTGCCGACCTGAATATCAACCGAGGTGCGCTTGGGCGAATCGCCCTTACCGGGACGACGAGTCATCTTGTTGTACTCGTCGCGGGAAAGCGGAGCGGGCTTGCCGTTGCCGCCTAGGAAACCGGTGACGCCAGGCGTGTTACGAACACACGTCCAAGCATCGTCATCCATCTCCATGCGGACCAGGACATAACCCGGGAAGATCTTGGAATCCTTGGTCTCACGCTTGCCACCCTCTTTAATCTCGGTGACGCGCTCCATAGGAATCTCGATATCAAAGATACGGTCCTGCATGCCCATGGTCTCGATACGATGCTCGAGATCGGACTTTACGCGGTTCTCGTATCCGGAGTAAGTGTGAACGACGTACCAACGCTTAGACATGGTTTAGCCCCTCAATCCAGAGAACAGAGCAAGAGCCTCGCCAAAGCCAGCATCGAGCAGAGCGATGACGACGCCGACGACGACCAGAGAAGCGCAGACGACGACCGAGTAGTTCACGAGCTCCTTCTTATCGGGCCACGTGACACGCTTCATCTCGGACTTGACCGAAGCGAAATACTTCTTGGTGCGGGCGAAGAAACCAGGCTTCTCGTTCTTCTTGGACTTCGCAGCCTTCTCGTTCTTCTTGGCAACGGCCTTCTTGGCCTCAACCTTGGAGTTGGCGGCAGCGCTGTTGGCAGGTGCCGGCTGCTGAGCCTTCTTCTTGTTCTTCTTGTTGGCCATTTGGGTTACCTCCGCGCAATGCGCTTATACATGAGTAAACCGTAAGCCCCCAAGTGGGAGCTTACGGAATAATGACTGGCACGCCAGGAAGGACTCGAACCCTCAACACTCGGTTTTGGAGACCGATGCTCTACCAATTGAACTACTGGCGTATGTGACTAGAGACTAGCGAGTCTCTTTGTGCAGCGTGTGGTGACGGCACCAGGGGCAATACTTCTTGATCTCCATACGATCAGGCATGGTCGACTTGTTCTTGGTGGTCGTATAGTTGCGGCGCTTGCACTCAGTGCACGCAAGAGTAACTAGAGTACGCATGTATCCTGAACCTTTCATTTCCGCCCCGTACGGGCACGAGTTGTTACTTTATCAGCTCCACGTAAGTGCTGTCAATGAAAACCTCGAGTCAATTGGTTCTCGGTGGATCCATTCATATTTGGAACACATCAATGAAGCCATCGAGAGCTAATCGACGGTGCATCCAGGACCATTATCGATCCTCTCGACACCAGCAACGGCTCAATATCCATTGCAGAAAAGAACCCGGCACCCATATAAGTGCCGGGTTCTCTAAGTCAGCTATATCAAAGAGCTAATTTACTCAATGATCGTGGAGACGATGCCCGAACCGACGGTGTGGCCACCCTCGCGGATAGCGAAGCGCAGGCCCTCCTCCATGGCGATCGGGTGGATGAGGTCGCCCTCGATGGTGATGTGGTCACCAGGCATAGCCATCTCGGTGCCCTCGGGGAGCTTGACCGTACCGGTAACGTCGGTGGTACGGAAGTAGAACTGAGGACGATAACCATCGAAGAACGGGGTGTGACGGCCGCCCTCCTCCTTGGTCAGAACGTAGATCTCGCCGGTGAACTTGGTGTGCGGGGTAACCGAACCGGGCTTGCAGAGAACCTGGCCGCGCTCGATGTCCTCGCGCTTGATGCCACGGAGCAGGCAGCCGATGTTGTCGCCAGCCTGAGCCTCGTCGAGCAGCTTACGGAACATCTCGATGCCGGTGCAGACCGTGTTCTGGGTCTCCTTGATACCGACGATCTCCAGCGGGTCGTTAACATGCAGCGTACCGCGCTCCACACGACCGGTGGCAACGGTGCCACGGCCGGTGATGGTCATCGTGTCCTCGACGGCCATCAGGAACGGCTTGTCGACCTGT
>JAUMSH010000048.1 GCA_031292915.1 Collinsella sp. | reverse complement strand
GCGGCCCCGGAAACTCGTTTCATGGAGCGTCTCATGGAAAATCCCCCTAATCTAGCAACGGTTTAGAGTCTACTAGATTGGGGGGACGGGGGCCAAGCCGATAAAGGTAATTAACCATCAGCTATTTAATCAGACAAACATGCTGATTGATCTCGGCCGGATTTGAATAGTTGTAGATAGACGAAATCTGATTGGCGGGCGATGAGGAGTGCCACATCTTATTATCACGGGGATTGTCGCCCCAGAAAAACCCGATATGGCAATCGACGTTAGGAGCAGTCTTAAAGAATATGACGTCGCCCTTTCTTGCCAACCCGCTATTCAGCAGATCCTGCACCTTGTTGAACTCATAAACCTTTGAGCCGGAATCAATCGCATAACCGTAAAAACGCCAAGCATTGATATAGCTACCGCCACCGGGGCCTCCAGCCCAAGGAGAATGGTTATTATTTGCGGCTACCGCTGCAAGATTGCCGCCGCATTTCGACCATGCGTGGGCGACAAAACCGGTGCAATTCATACCAGAGTATCCATCCCAACGCCTCTCACCATTGGGATAGGTGCAGGTAGGAATAGAGAATCCAGTGGAATATGGAGTCCCGAGGTAGTAGCCGTCATATTGATGTTGGGTAAGCCAAGTAACGAGTCTGATCCGCGGAACGCTAATCACTTTCTCATCAGCAACGTCTCTGTACGCGCCCTCCGTGGGGCCCGGTGCCGCCGAGCCCTTCGCGAGGATGCGGACCTGGAGCGCCTCGACGCGGTAGCCGATGCCGGTCGTGCCGGCGCGGGCGCCGTCGCTGGCCCAGCCGAGCCAGCCGTAGTCCTGCACGTAGGCGCGGTACCACACGTCGTAGTACTCGGAGAGGCCCCCGGTCAGGCGCATCTTGACGCACTCGACCGCCCTGCCCTGGCCGGTGGTGCCGGCCACGGCGCCGCCCGATACCTCGTCCTGCCAGCCGACGCCGGAGACGTGGGCGCTGTAGGACAGGCCGCCGGAGACCGGCGAGGAGACCTCGGCCGTGATCGCCTCGACGGCGCGAGACTGCCCGGTGGTGCCGGCGGTGCCGCCGTTGCCGACGGCGGCCTGCCAGCCGACGCCCGAGACGTGGGCCCTGAGGCTGAGCGAGGGGACGGAGAGCTCGGCGGGGGCGCCCGACGAGGGGGCGTCGCCGCCCTTCTCGACGAGGACGACCTGGAGCGCCTCAGCCTGGACGCCGAGGCCCTCGGTGCCCGCGGCCTCGCCGTCCTTGGCCCAGCCGAGCCAGCCGTAGCCCGCCGCGTGGACGCGGTACCAGACGTCGTAGGAATCGGAGACGGGGCCGGAGAGGGACACCCTCACGGCCTGGACGGCGCGGCCCTGCCCCACCGTGCCGGCGTAGGAGGGGGCGGAGGCGGCGTCCTGCCAGCCGATGCCGGCCACGTGGGCCGCGACGGAGACGGAGCTCCCCTCGCCCGCCCCCTCGAGGGAGGCGCGCACCGCCTGGAGCGCGAGGCCCCTGCCGGTCGTGCCGACGTCCTCGCCGCCGCCCACCGCCTGCAGCCAGCCGCGCTCCGCGACATGGCCCTGCAGGACGAGCGCCGGACCGGAAGCGGCGCCGGAGACGAAGGCCCCCTCGGTCGGGCCGGGGGCGGCGCCGCCCTTCGCGACGAGGGCGACCTGGACTGCGGTGAGGCCCGAGGCGCCCGACTCGACGCCGGAGGGCTCACCGGAGCTCGCCCAGCCGGTCCAGCCGCGCGCGGAGTCACAGGAACGGTACCAGACGTCGTAGCGCTCCGCGAGGCCGCCGGACAGCCCGAAGCGGACGGCCTTGAGCTGCAGCCCGCCGCCCGAGGCGCCTAGCTGCGCCCCGTCGGAGCTGGGCTCCCCCTGCCAGCCGGAGCCGAGCAGGAGGCCGCGGTAGCTGACCGACCCGTCGGACTCGAGGTTGTCGACGGTCGCGGCGACGGAGCCCAGCACGGGGCCGCCCTCGGAGCCGAGCGTCAGGACCCCGCCGGAGAACGACGAGCCCGCCGGCGAGCCGGAGACGGAGAGAGCCGAGCCGGACAGGCGCTCACCGGCGCCGCGGAAGGCGCCGCCGGCCGGGCCCGGCGCGGCGCCGCCCTTGGGGACGAGCACGACCTGGACGGCCTGGACGGCCTTCGCCAGGCCCACCGTGCCCGCGGACGCGCCGTCCTTGGCCCAGCCGAGCCAACCGTAGTCGGAGCAGTGCACGCGGTACCACACGTCGTAGGACGAGGCGGCCTCACCGGAGAGCCTGAACTGGAGCGCCTCGACCGCCAGGGAGCGCCCGGTGGTGCCGGCGGCGCCCGAGGTCCAGCCCTGCCAGCCGACGTTCGAGACGTGGGCCCTCACCTCGAGGGGGGAGGAGCCGTGCCCGTACCAGGACACGGAGCCCGAGAGGGCCTCGAGGGCGCGGCCCTGCCCGGTGGTGCCGGCCACGGCGCCGTCCGAGACGGCGCCCTGCCAGCCGATGCCGGCGACGTGGGCGCGGTAGGAGACCGAGGGGGGCTCGGAGGACCTGTCGACGAAGGGCGTGGAGGTGTCGCCCGGGGCGGGGTCGCCCTTGGGCAGGACCGCGACCTGGACGGCCTGGACGGCGCGGCCGTAGCCCGCCGAGCCGGCGTCGGCGCCGTCGCACGCCCAGCCCAGCCAGCCGAACTCCGCGGAGTGGACGCGGTAC
>JAUMSH010000046.1 GCA_031292915.1 Collinsella sp. | reverse complement strand
AAAACGCCATAAAACTTGCATCGTTTTGCACATGAATTCATAAACGAGTCCCTATAATTAATTAGTAGCTAAACTAAAGGAGTTTACGAAAAATCATAAACTCCTTCAAGATTAAACTAATACAGTTGGACTAAACCACTGAATTACTGCAATAGCGGATAGATGATAGACTTGCATCACTTACTATTTATCAACCAACTTAACCTCAATCGCTTCCATATGTAGGGCCTCTCCAGTTGTACCTGCGCACTCGCCCGATTTAACCCAATCGAGCCAACCCTTACCCTGCACATGCGCCCTATAGACAACGTCATAATGCTTGGCGAGATCACCCGTCAGCTTAACTTCAACAGCCTCTATGGATAGAGACTTTCCCGTAGTGCCAGCAGCTTTGCCGTTCTTGACCCACTCTTGCCAGCCGATATTCTGAACATGAGCTCGATATTCGATGTTACCGGAATACCCGAGTTCGGGCTTGCTAATAGCCAACGCCTCAACAGCAAGATTTCGACCAGTTGTGCCCGCCGTCATGCCTTCATAAACAGGTTCCTGCCAACCAAGATTTGAAACATGAGCCTTTATTGAAAAAGTTTTCTGAATAGAGGGCTGACTCGTATCCCCTGGTGCAGGCGAACCCTTTTCAACCAAAACGACCTGGTATGCCTCGAGCCTCAAGCCAAACCCAGTCGTTCCGGCAACTTGATCATTGCAGGCCCAGCCAAGCCAGCCCTTGTCCTGAACATGAGCGCGATAGTAAACGTCATAACGATTGGCCATCTCACCAGTAAGTCGAATTTGGATAGCCTGGACAGACTTGCTCTGACCAGTAGTACCGGAGACTTCTCCCTCTTTCACATAGTCTTGCCAACCGTAATCGGAAACATGCGTCCTGTACTCCAAGCTGCCATCGTAGGGAGCATTCTGCAGATTGAGAGTTATAGCCTCGACAGCTTTGGACTGACCAACGGTGCCAGAAACATTTCCGCCCTTGGAAGCCGACTGCCAACCGTCATTCGAAACATGCGAAGTTGCCAAAACATCAAGCGAGCCTCGTGACACCTTGACGACGTCGTAGCCCGACTCGTCCTTCTTGAAATAAGTCAGAGCGCCGCTATTGTGCGAATAAATAGCAAAGTCGTAATTTGCCGAAGCAAGGATGGAATCCGAAAATTCTACGAGATAGCAAGAGTCACCCTGCTTGCAAAGGGATCTGATTGCAGCATCCGTGTCTTCGGTAACCGGAGAAGCAAACCAATCCATAATCGAATAATCGATAACGGCACCCGGCTTCAAGGCCTCGGCCTTCGTTGAATTCCAAAGTCCACCAGCAGCATCGGCGCTGGCCGAGTTATACGTACTAGACCCATATCCAGACAGACCGATCTCCGGATTAAAGAAGAGAATCAGCTCTGCAGCAACGGAAGAATCGACATCGGTAATGCTCAGACGGTCAAGCTGTTCCTGCTTTTGGGGATACATGCCCGTCGGCGTGTTTGGATGCCCCTTGTAATAATACAAATAGTCATCGCCATAGATAACCTCGGTCAAGTTGGCATAGTCATCGAAATTCTGCTCGTAAGTAACATACGTTCCAAGCAGCATCATTACCTTTTTGCCCTGCTGAGTAGCCGCATCAAAATAACCATCGTTAAAGTTGTACAGAGCCTTAAACGCTTGGACCGTGTACTCTCCCCTATTCTGCAGGCTCGTAAGCATGCTCGAAACGTTCATCTTCTTAACGTTAGGATCGGATGCGATCTTATTCGCAAAGGCATTATCGTCACCGCTCGTAAACAGATTCGTTCGAGTCATCCACCACTGAGTGCCGGGCTCAATACTCAGCACGGCATACATAGAATCCCAGTGATCGTGATAATCGCTATACGACATTGAGACTTCACCGGTTTCGTATTCCTTATTCTTGGCAGCGTTCCATAAAGCAATCAGCTCCGCTTGCTTAGAATCTGGATCCTTAACATCGAAAGCCTCGTTGGTAAAAACATACGTGGCAGATCCATCCGACAACAGCCGAATGGAGTATTGGCCAGTGGGAATCTTATTGGCGTAAATCATCCTATGAATCAACGAACAGGTGATGTCATTGATATACAGATTGAACTTTGCCTTGGGGTTGATTTTATAGAGAGCAGCGACATAATCCGCGAACGCCTGATAGCTCGAACTAGAAGCATTTTCCTCATGAGTCAGATACGGAAGACCATACATCCCGGATGGAAGCGAGTTCCAGTTATAGGCACCTGGACGATCGAGCATTACGATCGACGGAATGGTCGTTCCAGCAGAAGAGGTGCTGATATCCCAGAAAGATAGCGAATAGAGAACAACGGGGAAAGAAGCACTCAAAGGGGCAAGGTTGTACTCGCTCGCAGAAATGCCAATTGACTGATGGTCCTCATGAACGATGTTTCCGTTCTTCAAATACTGCAACGTAACGTCAAACGGACCATAATCTCTAAAGTCAATTTCACTGGAGCTAGAGCCCAGGTCTCCGAATGCAATCGTGCTGGAAACAGATCGGGTAACGTTCCTCCATACGACATGAAGCCAGACACCTTTACCGAATCGGCAATACCGAGTCGTTTTATATCCTCGACCTGCGGAATATTCAGGGTTACTTTAGTCGTCTCCCCAACCTGAGAAAGAGAGCAATTAAAGACATACGGGACATAGGCTCCAGCAGTATCGCCGGGCGCCGCTTCGCCCTTCTTTACAATGACGATCTGTATTGCTTCAACGGCATAAGACCAACCGGTGGTTCCCGCAGTCGACCCATTTGAGGCCCATCCAAGCCAACCGAAATTAGAAGCATGAACGCGATAATACAGGTCATAAGAAGTTGCTCTTTCACCCGTCAGCTTGAGCTCGACGGCTTCAATCTGAAGGCCCTTTCCCGTTGTGCCGGAGACGGCTCCATTAGAAACCCAATCCTGCCAGCCTTCATTTTGAACATGAGAGCGGTATTCGATACCAAGGTCTTCTGAATTAGGGAGAGTAACCCTGAGCGCCTCAAGCCTACGAGACTGGCCCGTTGTGCCAGAGGTCGAACCATTCGATGTAAACGTCGACTCCCAGCCAATGCCTGAAATGTGAGATTTATAGCTGACGTCCGGGGCCGCCTCTTTGGGCTCCACGGCAACATCAATCGAAGGCGCCGTTTCATCGGCTGCAGCAGCAGTTTGATCCGAGGAGTCGGATTGTGTCTCTGGAACGGATTCATATTCGTTGGCACCAATATCTTGATCCGCCCAACAAGCCAAAGGGCTCAAAAGCAGCATCGACATGAAGCAGGAAATCAGAACAACAAATGCTCTAAATTGCCTTTTCAAGAGAATCGCCTCCTAGATAGACAGCCGTCAATAACCATACTATCGGGAGTTAGCTTCATTAAGGCCACCAATTAGGTGAACGAAGAAATAGAAGCCCCATCCAAAGGCAAGGGCCCTTTCCGTTGCCAAGTCAACGGCAACAGGAAAGGGCCCCCTAACAAACTCTCGGCGTTTACAGGAGTAACTAGTAGATTACCACCTTGGTAGCACGAGGCACGTTATCCCAAATCCATTTAGCGCGATCGATGGGCAAACGCACGCAGCCTTGTGAAATATGCATTCCCATCCGGCTGTCCATGGGATTAAAAGTTCCCTGGTAATACGGTATTGAATGGAACAGGTAGTCCCCGTAAAACTGCGTATAGTAGTAGCAAGTATACCCATGTCCAAACGAGTAGCCCTTGCCGGTGACGGTATACTCACCCGTAGGCGTTGGAGTACTAGGGGCGCCGGCAGAGCAAGTCCAGTATTGAGCATAACTCCACGACCCGCGCTGTCCACGAAAAACTCCAAGGCGGCATGCTTGCCTGTCAACCATAATGAGCCAGTTTGTATTGCTCGAATATCTATTAGCCCGATTAAGCATGGCCATCATGTCGGCAGGCAGCAAAGGCTGATCGGTATACGGACGCCCAGTTGAACCGGGAGCTCCAGCACCCTTAGGCACAATCGTCACTTGAACCGACTCGATCCTATATCCAATCTTGGATGTGCCCGCAGGTTGCCCATTAGAAGTCCAATCGAGCCATCCAAAGTCTTGGCAATATGCCCGATACCAGACATCAAAGTAGTTCGATAAGCCACCGGTCAGCCTAATCTTAAGAGCCTCGATACGCTTTGCGCGGCTTACCGTTCCAGCGATATCCCCGTTGGAAGTCCAGCTTTGCCAACCGACATCCTGCACATGGGCGGAGTACTCTATACCGCCCGATACGCTAGTGGAGACATTTAGCTTCAGAGCCTCAATCGCAAGTGCCCTACCGGTCGTGCCCGCAACATCGCCGTTGCCAACCGGATTCATCCAACCAAGCGTGGCGACATGCGCCTGGAGCGTTAGGGCTGGTGCCGTGATAAACGCGGGCGCAGACGACGCGCCTGGATCCCCGCCTTTCGCAACAAGTTCAATTTGGACAGCTTCTATCTGGATATTAAGCCCGGTAGTTCCAGCGGAATCGCCGTTTTTTGCCCAACCCAACCAACCATAGCCCGCCGAATGAACTCGATAGTAAATGTCATACTGATTCGCGAGGGAACCATTTAAGCGCAGCTCAAGAGCCTGAATGGCCAATCCTTGTCCAACGGTCCCAATATAACCGGAAGATCGCCATTCCTGCCAACCAATATTGGCAACATGTGCTCTTGCCTCAATTTGAGAATCGTCATCCACACCGGACAACGACACATTCAAAGCTTGAAGAGAAAGCGATTGTCCCGTTGTGCCGGTTACCTGCCCATCAAATACAGAAGGAGACCACCCACGGTTAGCCGAATGAGCCTGATATACAACGTGAGCGCAATCGGCGGAAGTATCGGAAACAAATGCTCTGTCCGTTATTCCGGGAGCGCCGCCGCCTTTACTGACAATCCTTACTTCGACAGTCTTAAGGAATGAACCCGATATCGTTGCCCCTGCATCCGCGCCATTGCATGCCCAACCAAGCCATCCTTTTTTGGAGTCAAAGCAGCGATACCAAATGTCATAGGCATTAGACAAATCTCCAGTAAGAGCCAATCTCACCGCCTTTAGAACACGCCCATCGTTTTTAGAGTTAAGCGCAGCACCGTCAGAAACAGCACCGCTCCATCCGCCAAATTCAAAAAAGCCGGAATAGTCAATTGAGCCTAAAATCTCTTGATTATCAAACGAAATGGAGAGCGAGGTTAAAGGTTCAGAGCCGTTCTCGGAGCCCAATAGGATTGTTTTGCCTTGTACGGAGCCCAGGCTTTTACCGTTAAGACCAAGCGAGCTCCCGCTTAGAACATCCGTAGCTCCAATGAAATGGTTCAACGTATCGCCGGGAGCAGAGCCGCTTTTTTCGACCAATAAAATCTGAACACCCTGAATGGCGGCACCCTTCCCCACCGAGCCCGCAGGAGACCCGTTAGACGTCCAGCCCAGCCATCCGCCCAATTTGGAAGCATACACACGGTACCAAATGCCATAAGTTGCAGATATCTCGCCGTTCAGCTTAAACTGAACGGCCTCAATGGACCGAGACTGCCCGGTCGTGCCAACAGCACCTGAAGACCAGCTTTGCCAACCGACACCAGACACATGTGCGCGAGAGGAAATGGAGCCTCCGCGGCCATACCAATTAACGCTAAGCGACAGCGCCTCAATTGCATTTCTTGAGTCAATAACCCCCGATGTCTTTCCGTCCGCGACAGCGCCCATCCATCCAACATTAGAGACATGAGATCGATAGGAAACGGTAGGCGGTTCCTGAGAATGATCCCTAAAGGCATCGCCTCGCGTTGGCGCATCTTGAGCATTTTTTGGAAGCACCTTAATCTGAATAGCTTCGATCTGACAAGCATAGCCCTGCGTTCCAGCAGGCTCACCATTTGAGGCCCAGCCAAGCCAACCAACATTTGCAGAATGAACGCGATACCAAATGTCATACGAATCAGAAAGACCGCCCGACAAAGATAGCTTGATCGCCTCGATGGCTCGCGACCGTCCAACTGTTCCAGATGTCTGCCCGTTACCCACCGGCTGAGACTCCCAGCCGATCCCGGAAATGTGAGATTGGACCGAAATGCTATCATTCCCCAGCGGGGTGCCATCCTGTGAAAGCAAATTAATCTTGAGGGCTTCGACGCGCTTAGCACGGCCTGTAGTGCCCGCCGTCATTCCATTTGAAACGAGAGCTTGTCAGCCAATATCCTGTACATGAGTCTGGTATGAAACAGAGCCAAACACAGTGGATGCATCATTTTCGGGTTTCGCCGAATCAGTTGCATTGGAGGCAGGCTCGCTAGAAACGGATGAGGGAGAATCGTTGTCTGACACAGTCGGCTGCTCGACTTCAACCCCCTGCTGTTCGTCATTTAAGACAAAGCTCTCGTCTTCCAAGCTGCTGGCAGAACTATCGATATAATCAGTGGATTCCGGTTGCACAGGTAAAGAATCAGCCCAGACGGAAAGGGGCGTCAGAAGACACTGAAGGATCAGTAATGGCGTCATTGCCGTTGCTAGCAGTCGTTGCGTCTTTTTCATTCGACTCCCCCATCAATCGACCATCTTTAGCATCATTATTTATCGTTTCGGCAATTGCTTAAATACCGAAAACGCAAATGGCACTCAAATAGAAACGAACGGACCGTTGCAAAACGATCCGTTCGTTTTAATCAGAGTATCTGCCAGAACCTGTGTGAAGACATGACCTTCGATCAACTATGCAAGCGGCACGTTGTCATACCAACCCCATTTTGGCTTATATGAGGTGGAATAATAATTCAACCAGTACGCCATATCGAGCGTCCTGATCCGACCGACATTATCCATAACCTGGTTATTACCGATGTAGAGACAAACGTGACCGTAAATGCTGCCCATGTGTGTATGCGTATGCGAAGGAACGGCAATGACCATTCCGACTTTCAAATGAGAATAATCGGTATATTTACAGTAATCCCAGTAGTAATCGCAGGCATCTGTATGGACATTCCTAAATCCGGCACGCTCATAAATGTCCGCAATCCACTCAGAGCACAAACCAGGGCCAGGAGACGGCACCTGTCGGGCAAGATCTACAATTTTCTTCTGCATGGGATTTGCAAACGCGGTTGGTTCCCCAAACAAACACGGCGAAACGGTGCTCCCGGGGGCATTGGCGCCCTTCCTCGTAAGTCGAACTTGGATAGCTTGGACATGGGCCCCATAGCCAGTACTACCGGCAACGGAGCCATTTTTAGTCCAACCAAGCCAGCCGACGTTATCGACATGGACCCTGTACCAAACATCAAAATAGGTTGCCAAGTCACCAGAAAGAGAAATTTTAATAGCCTCAACCGAATTGGATTCAGCGGTAGACGAAAGCTGCACTCCGTTTGACTTACCAGACGTCCAGCCCACATTCGAAAGATGCAGTTGATAATTAATCCCGCCGGCAACAGATGAAGTAGTTTTAGCTGAAAACCCGGTGATGGGAATTCCCTGACCGGTTGTACCGGACACCTCTCCAGCGGGGACAGAATTCTGCCAAGCACCTTTCACCTGAGAGGAATACGTCACCGTAGGTAATTCAAGATGGGAATACCCCGATGTATCAGGATGGGAGGCGCCCTTCTTAATGAGCTTAATCTGAATAGCTTCGAGAGAACACGACATACCGGTGGTGCCGGCCTCCTCGCCGTCCTTGGCCCAGGCCATCCAGCCGATGTTGGAGGCGTGGACGCGGTAGTAGACGTCGTAGCCCTTCGCGAGGGAGCCCGGGAGCCTCAGGCGCACGGCCGCGACGGCGCGTCCCTGGCCGGTGGTTCCGCCCTCGGAGGCCGAGGGGGTGTCCCAGCCCTGCCAGCCGATGCCAGAGACGTGGGCGTCGATCTGGACGGAAGAGCCGTCCGAGTAGTCGGAGCTGTCGAGCGAGAGCTTGAGGTCCTCGAGGGCGAGGCCGCGGCCGGTGGTGCCGGCGGTCGCGCCGTCCGAGACGGCGCCCTGCCAGCCCACGTTGGAGACGTGGGCCCGATAGGTCAGGGACATGGGTTTCTTCTTGAAGGCGTAGTCGACGTTGGCGCCGTCGGAAGAGGGGGCGGCGTCGCCCTTCTTGACGAGCCTGATCTGGACGGCCTCGACGCTCCTGCCGAAGCCCGTGGTGCCGGCCTCCTCGCCGTCCTTGGCCCAGGCCATCCAGCCGATGTTGGAGGCGTGGACGCGGTAGTAGACGTCGTAGCCCTTCGCGAGGGAGCCCGTGAGCCTCAGGCGCACGGCCTCGACGGCGCGTCCCTGGCCGGTGGTTCCGCCCTCGGAGGCCGAGGGGGTGTCCCAGCCCTGCCAGCCGATGCCACTTACATTGGCGTTAATTTGCACAGAGCCATCTTCAACGGGATTCAAGATGCTGACTTTAAGATCCTCCACTGATTTAGATTGCCCCGTTGTGCCAGCCGTAGATCCGTCGCGCTTACTGCTCATCCAGCCAATATTCGAGACATGCGCCTCATACTGAATATGCATCTTGCTGTCATCTACGTTCAGAAGAGAACCGTTGAAGCAGTAGTTCATGTCACAACGTCCGTTAACGCCCGGGACATTGCCGCTGTTTGAATACTGCCAGAAACTGTAGCTGCCAGCATAATCGCAACGCCAATTATATTGAGCGACCCAATGGTCATAACCGCTCAGAGACGGACTATCCAAGTAGTTGTTGAGCCAGTTAAGGTTCGCATAGATACCCGACTTAAAGCCAACGGCCTCCATTCGGTTGCAAAAAGCCTGCGCAATCTGAGCGAGCTTATCTTTGCTGAAATTCGGATCCTGCAAGATATAGTTATCCTCAAGATCGTAATAAACGGGAAGCGACGGATGATGGCCACCGAGCCAAGCAAGCGTTCGATCGGCTTCTTTATTTGCATCCGCAACAGATCGAGCATAGGAGTAGTAGTAGACGCCATAAGGAATACTGAGGCGCTCACATTCAGCAGCGTTCCTTTCAAAGGAATCGTCAGGCTTTCCATAAACAGGCCCAACCCTGAGGATGGCAAAATCAATCCCTGCGGCCTTAACCATATCCCAATCAACGGTCCCCTGGTAATTACTGACGTCAATACCGCGCGCAATAGCACCATTGGGCAAAGGATCGTCAGTTAAAGACTGCGCATCGATGTCGCCATTGTCAGAATCGATAAGCACGCCGTTTTCGAAACGCCAAGAGTTCGGTTCCAAAGAGTCCGTTTCGCAGGAATTCATCTCAGTGGAATCATCGGCTGGGACCTCACCGTTTGACTCGTCAACACCAGACTCTTCGACGCCAATGCTAAGTTGCTCGCCCGAATCAGAATCTGTTTCCCCATCAGGACGAGCAGCATTTGCGTCGTCACCATACCATTCGGTTACACCCTGAGAATCCGAAGCATCGTCCTGCGTTCCCTGAGAACTTGTACCTTGAGATTCGCACTCGTTCGATGTTTGCGAGACCGACTGCGAAGCAGCGGCGGCCTGGACCGACAGCGCATACGCACTGTAAGGCTGGATGATTTGAGACCAGCCCATTAATAGCGTACAAGCCAAAGCAGCAGACGCTTTGAGACGTTTCATGTATATCCCCCGAGACATTGGTCACATGTAAAGACACGAATGGTTGCTATATTACCACACTTCCATACAGACATTTAAAGCTTAGAAAAGCACCAGTCAGCATGCAGTCAAAAAGAGGCGCTCCTGCAACGGAGCGCCTCAACAGACTCTATGCGAAAGGCCTAGCGGCACCGATTACCCGACCTGGAGCATTGACCGAACGCTCGGTCACACCGATCCCCGGCCACGAATCGATAATTCGACCGTTTCCGATATAGATTCCAATATGGCCCTGGTAGTAGACCACATCTCCCCTCTGCAAAGCAGAGGTGCTAACCGGCATAAACGTGTTGTTGCGATACCAGTTCATGGAGTTGTAGGTTTGCTCGGGCAGCCAACGATGGTTATAGGGGTTATACCAACCCATATCCATGCCTGTCGCATACAGACATTGCAGTACCAAGCCCGAGCAATCAACCGCATCCCCCGGCCAAGAAGACCAAGGCTCAATATAACGCGTCCCAATATATTCCCGAGCACGCTGGACGAACGCATTGATGCAATCCTGTCTTGAAGCGTTATAAGGAATTCGAGAAGGCGAGACATACGTGAAATAACCGGTGCAATACGAAGGAAGCTGTACGCTATTGCAACTAACCTTTGGATAAGATCCCGGAGTCTGATACCCCATATAACGATAGGTCTCAAAATACGAATCAGACGTAGAGCCTGGTGCAGAAGCGCCCTTGGGGACAATCTTTACCTGTAAAGCCTGAACAGGAATGCCAAGCTTCGTGGTGCCCGCCGGTGATCCATTTTTAGTCCAGCCAAGCCATCCGTAATTTGACACATGGACGCGATACCAGACATCAAAGTAATTCGAAACGTCGCCAGTCAAGTTAATCTTCACGGCTTGGATTTGTTGTCCCTGTCCAACGGTTCCCGCTGTGGCCCCATCTGAGACAGCAGATTGCCAGCCGATATTGGATACGTGGGCGGAATACGAAATGCCACCGTTCATGGAGATTTCGGAAAGCGAAAGCTGCATGGCCTCCATCGCACGGTTCTGTCCAACTGTTCCGGCAACACCGCCATTGCCGACAGGCGCTTGCCAGCCAAGACCGGAGCAATTCGCCTTTGCAGATAGCTCGGGAAGCTGGATCAACGCAGCATGGTCTTGAATGGGAGCGTCGGACGAACCCTTGGCAATCAACTTAATTTGAATTGCCTCGGCTTGCTTAGACAGCCCGACGGTGCCGGCTACAGCGTCATTTTTAGCCCAGCCAAGCCAGCCATAATCCGCCGCATGGATACGGTAGTAAATATCGTATTTTGAAGCGTCGTTGCCGGTCAGCCTTAATTTGACCGCCTGAATTGCGAGGCCCTTGCCAACAGTGCCAGCATAGGAAGCACCCGAGACGTATGGCTGCCAACCGATATTCGCAACATGTGCCGACACTTCAACTGAGGCATCGATGCCTTGCGTCGCAACATACAACGCCTGCAGGGAACGAGACATACCCGTCTGGCCCACGGTTTCACCGTTACCAACGGGAGCCAGCCAGCCCGCAGAAGCAACGTGTGCCTGAGATACAAGACCGATTCCAGACGTTTCGATAAATGCATTGGCAGAGGAGCCAGGCGAAGACTGGCCCTTATTTACAAGTGCAACATCGATGCAGCACAAACCGGAAGAACCACCAGAAACGCCACATGCCTGACCATTTGACGTCCAGCCTGTCCAGCCCTTACCGGAATCGTATGCTCGATACCAGATGTCATAATTGGCAGCGAACCGGCCACTCAGCGAAATTATTATCGCTTTTATGGGTGCGCCGGATACCGCCTTGGCAGCGCCGCCATCCGATACAGAAGCACCCCAGCCTGAATATGCATCCATAACGGCATAGGAAATTGACCCGCCATCAGTTTGGCCAGCAACGCTTAAGGCAATAGAGCTCAGCAGTTTAGCGCCCTTGCCTCCGATCGTGGCCTTTTGACCGGAAAATGAGCCAAGACTCTCCCCAGAAACGGCGGAACCGGAAACCGTAACGGCGTCAAGATCGCCGATAAAAACCTTGCTCGAAGAGCCGGGAGCTGCTCCACCTTTCTCCACAAGGATTACCTTAACTGCTTCGATAGCCCTGCCTTTACCGGCAGAACCAGCGGCAGCTCCATTGCAAGCCCAATCAAGCCAGCCTATACCTGACACATGAGCACAATACCAGACGTCATATTTTTCAGCTGCCTCACCGGTTAGACGAATCTGGACGGCTTCGAGACGCTGAGACTTACCAGTCGTTCCACAGCGCCCCTCAGACCACTGCTGCCAGCCGACATTAGAAACATGGCCACGAAGCTCAATGGAGCCCGAGTGACCATACCAGTCAAGCTGGGCTTCAAGAGCTTCCATGGAAAGGCCCCTACCAGTTGTCCCCGCAACAGATCCGCCGCCTACGGGAGACATCCAGCCAATATTCGATGTATGCGAGCGAACGGAAATCGAAGCGGGATCATCGCTACGGTTCTTAAAAGGACAGGTAGTGTCGCCCGGGGCGGGGTCGCCCTTGGGCAGGACCGCGACCTGGACGGCCTGGACGGCGCGGCCGTAGCCCGCCGAGCCGGCGTCGGCGCCGTCGCACGCCCAGCCCAGCCAGCCGAACTCCGCGGAGTGGACGCGGTAC
>JAUMSH010000051.1 GCA_031292915.1 Collinsella sp. | reverse complement strand
CAGATGTGTATAAGAGACAGGTGGACGAGATAGTCGAGAAGCGCGGCCTCAAGAAGGAGTAACATCGGGGCTTGCAGCGACGGACCTCAGGACACTCTTACACCACGTCTGCGCGCGCCACCAAGTTATTAAACAAATGTGGAATATCCTGGCATCAATCTGACGTTATAGAGCGTGAAAACAGCTTGCAGAGCCAAAAACTCCTGCTACTAAATTGGTAACAGTACTCATATTTGCTATTTTTTGGCCACGGCGCCCTAAGACGGGTGTGTTGGGGCTTTCCATAGGGGAGCGACGGGCTCAATCAGAGCACGTGCGGCCCGTCCTGACCTGCGAAATCTGTACTCGCGATGCGAATAACGTCCCTAACCTTAAACTTTAGCTTGAACTTAGCTATAATGCGCTACGTTCCTGCCAGGCTGTGGTTGCGGACGGACGAAATGCCCGTCCTAGTCCAAGACAGACGCGGTCAAAGGGATCCACGTAAGCGACCGCGTGCGCGCGGCGCGATCATGGCGCGTCCTAGATGTAAGCCGCACCGTCCGTTCTACTTTCTTTGGGGCAATACCGCCTCGCGGGCGAGCGGGTCAGTCGTGAAGGTGGCTGCGGCCTCCCGAGCAAACACCCCGGTGCGCAAGTGTGGGGTCAAATACCAGGTCAGCTGGTGGGAACAACCTGATATTCCGCGCAACGCACGGATCGTATACGACACAGAAGGCAGGGTAGTGGACATGGTGAGGGGCAGCTTGATGCACGCGGCTCGGTTAGGTGCTGGGACCGCAGCGGTCATCGCCGTTTTGGGCCTGAGCGGATGCGCGTTCAACCCGCTGTCTACGTTCACGACTCCCACGATCGACCAGATCGAGTACGAGACCGTCACGCCGGCGGTGTCGGACGATGCCCTGGTCACTCCCGGAACCCTGACGGTCGCCCTCGATACTTCCGATGCGCCGCAGGCCATACAGGACGCCGACGGCGAGCTCACGGGGTATGCGGTCGACGCCGCCCGCGCCCTCGCAAGCCGCATGGGCCTTAAGGTCGCCTTTGTCGATGCGTCTTCGGCAGATTCCGCGCTCGGCGACAAAAAGGCCGATATCTTTATCGGCGAGATTAACTCCACGGACGGGGACATTAGCTCGCTCGGCACCTGCCTGTACGATGCCACTTCCGTGTTCGGTAAAACTAGCGATGGTGGGTCGCTAAGCGTTTCCACCGATACCCTTAACACGTCCACCCTGGGCGTTCAGATGTCCTCGGCCTCGCAGGAGGCGCTTGCTAAGCAGAGCATTACCGCCAACCAAAAGACCTACTCCAACATCAACGAGTGCTTTGAGGCGCTCGAGTCCGGCGAGGTCGACTATGTAATCTGCGACTCCACGGCCGGCGGCTACCTTGCACGCCTGATGAGCGAGGTCTCCTATGTCGGTGCGCTCGAGGCGCCCTCCACGCTTGGCGTCGCAGGCCTTAGCTCTAACGATGAGCTGTGCCGTGCCGTGAGCGATGCCCTCGACGGCATCACGGCCGACGGCACGCTCGAGGCGGTCCACTGCGTCTGGTACGGCCAGACGCCCTATGACCTTACCGCCAAGACCGTTTCGGGGGCCAATGTGCAGGCATCCGACTCCACGTCCAACGAGACTGAGTCCTCCGATGACGACGCCTCCGATAACAACGGCGCCAGCCCGTCGCCTAGCCAGGAGGGGGCCATCACCGACGATGACATCAACAAGCTCAATGGCTAGTTATTGGTAGGGGTGGCATCTGCCATACATTGAATGAGGCGCTTCTTCACGGTTTCAACACGCATGGCCGGGTTTCCCCAATAGGGGAGCCCGGCTATTCTGTTTTGGTAAAACTAGCAGGTCAAAGCTAATTTCCAGGAGGAAAATTAACTCTGCCGACGCCCTCCCATAGCGCACTTTGCCACAGAAAAGTGCGAGACTTCGGTATGCGGTATCAAGCAATCGTTATTCGGGTCTTTGGGAATCCGCGTGATTAAATGCACGGCAATGGGTACATAGCCAGTACAGTAAGTCCCCGAGGCAGATTGGAGCCACGTATGGATATCAAGGTTTCTGGACGCAAGACGACGGTAACCGATGCTCTGCGTGCGCATGTGGATGAGAAGATCGGCGAGGCGCTCAAGGTTTTCGATATCGAGCCCATGACGGTCGACGTCGTACTTCGCTATGAGAAGAACCCCTCGAACCCCAACCCGGCAATCGTCGAGGTTACGGTTCGCGCTCGCGGTTCGGTGATTCGCGTTGCCGAGCACGGCGCAGATATGTACGCCGCCATCGACCTCTCCGCCGATAAGGTCACCCGCCAGCTGCGCAAGTTCAAGACCAAGGTCGTGGACAACCGCCAGGGCGGTGCCAGCGCAGCGGATGTCGCACCGGTCGAGCGCGTCGAGGATCTGGCCGACCTGCTGCTGCCCGAGGAGGAGGACGACCTGCTCGTCCGTGAGAAGGTCATTGATGTCACCCCGATGACTGAGGAGCAGGCGCTGGTGCAGACCGATCTGCTCGGCCACGACTTCTACGTGTTCGAGAACGCGACGACTGGCCTCATCAATGTGGTGTATCACCGTAAGAATGGTGGATATGGCATCATCAAGCCCCGCATCGAAACACTTGACGAGTAAAATACGTTAACTTGCATGAGTTAACGGTTGGCGGCCATCCCATGCGGGTGGCCGCCTTTTTACGTAAGGAGTCGCTTTGATGGACAAGGCCGCATCCGCCGGTCATTCGGACCGTTGCCGCATCGTCGTCGATACCTGCTGCGACTTTAGCCCCGAGGTCGCCGCGAACCTCGATGTCGATATCCTGGGTTTCCCCTTCATTATCGATGGCGAGGAGCGCACGGACGATATCTGGTCGAGCATCACACCCAAGGAGTTCTACGACCGCATGCGCGCCGGCGCTCGCGTGTCTACCTCCGCCGTGTCGCTCGGTCGCTATATCGAGTTCTTTACCGAGTGCGCCAAAGAGGGCACGCCCACGGTCTACCTGTGCTTTACCTCGGCGCTGTCGTCGAGCTACAACTCCGCGTGCCAGGCGGCGGACGCCGTGCGCGCCGAGTATCCCGATTTTGAGCTCTACGTGGTCGACAACGCTCTGCCCTGCGCGACCGGCGCGCTCTTGGCGCTCGAGGCCGTGCGCCAGCGTTCGGCGGGACTGACCGCCAAGCAGCTGGTTGATTGGGCAAACGAGGCAAAGACCTACGTCCACGGCTACTTTACGCTCGAGAGCTTCGACGCACTGGCTGCCGGTGGCCGCATTCCGCCCGCGGCGGCACAGCTCACGGCAAAGCTCGACGTCAAGCCCGAGCTCTCCTACGACCTTGCCGGCTCGCTGTCGCTGATCGGCGTCAACCGCGGCCGCAAGAAGGCGCTCAAGTCCATCCTCAAGTCGTTCCGCGAGAACTACGTGCCCGATCGCACCATGCCCATCGCCATCATGACGGCCGATGCCGAGAAGGACGGTGATTGGCTCGAGGCCGCCATCCGCAAGGAGGAAGGCTGCGCCGACGTCACGATCATTCGCAGCTCCGTGGGTCCCACCATTGGCTCGCACGTGGGCCCCGGCATGGTGGCTTGCGCGTTTTGGGGCAAGAACCGCGCCGAGAAAGCCTCGCTTTCCGACCGCATCGCGCGCCGCGTGCGTGGCGAGTAGACAGGCGCTGCGGCTGCAAGCGCCCTCAAGTCACGGCCGAAACGCTGGCACCGAGTATTCAACCTGGTAACAACACCCAACCCAAAAGGAAAGGTTTCATGGCAAACAAGCTCTCCGTCGCATTTATCGGCACCGGAATCATGGGTGCCCCCATCGCCGGCCACATCCTGGATGCCGGCTATCCCGTCACGGTCAACAACCGCACCAAGTCCAAGGCCGCAGCGCTTATCGAGCGCGGCGCCGTCTGGGCCGATACGCCGGCCGAGGCCGCGGCGAACGCCGATGTCGTCTTTACCATGGTGGGCTATCCCTCCGAGGTCGAGGAACTCTACCTGGCGGGCGACGGCCTGCTCGCGTGCACCAAGCCGGGCGCGGTCTTGATCGACCTCACCACGAGCTCGCCCGAGCTCGCCCGTGACATTGCCGAGGCCGCCCAGGTTTCTGGTCGCATGGCGTTTGACTGCCCCGTCACCGGCGGCGAGTCGGGTGCTATCGCCGGTACGCTCACGGCTAACGTTGGCGCTACCGAGAACGACATCGCGCCGGTCCGCGACATCCTTGCCACCTTTGCGGCCAACATCTGCTGCTTCGACGGCGCCGGCAAGGGCCAGGCTGCCAAGCTCGCCAATCAGGTGTCGCTGGGCGCCTGCATGGTCGGCATGGCCGACGCCATGGCATTTGCCGAGCTGAGCGGCCTTGACCTGGAGAAGACCCGCCAGATGATCCTGGGCGGTACCGGCAAGTCCGGCGCCATGGAGAGCCTGGCGCCCAAGGCGCTCGACGGCGACTACAAGCCCGGCTTTATGGTCGAGCACTTCATCAAGGACCTGCGCCTGGCGCTCGCTTACGCCGACGATCGCGAGCTCGCGCTGCCCGGCGCCGACGTCGCCTTTACGCTCTACGACATGCTCGACGCCATCGGTGGCGCCAAGCTGGGCACCCAGGCCATCACGGTCCTCTACAAGGAGGAGGCCGATGCCATCGCCGCCGGTCTGGACTGGTCGCAGTATCGTCCCGAAGAGCACGGTGCTCACGAGGACGGCTGCGGTTGCGGCGAGCACGGCGACGATCACGAGTGCGGTTGCGGCCACCACCATGGCGAGGACCACGAGTGCTGCGGCGGCCACGGCCATGATGACGGCCACGAGTGCTGCTGCGGCCATCATCACGAGGAGTAGCGCCCATGAGCTGGACGTTCGTGGTGCTCGCGCTGGTGCTCTTTCTCTTTGCGATTTACATCGGCTTTTTGTGCGGCCAGTGGGCGTGCGAAAAGCGCGTCATCACCAAGCGCGACTACTGGATCGCCAATTTTGCAGGTGCGGCGGCAGTCGTCCTGCTAACCTGGGTGTTTTCGCTGTTCCCGCTGGTGCAGTTTGCGCCGATTGGCTGGCTCGGCGGCTTTATCGCCGGGCTTAAGATGAGTTTTGGCGAGTCCGTCGGCCCGTGGCGCAAGCACGACGAGGTCTTTAACGTCAACAAGGCTCACCGCGCCGCCGCCGATGCGGGCGACGCCGAGGAACGTCGCCGTGCGCGTCACGATGGCGCGGCCGACCGACAGCTCATCTCGGTCACCGATGACAGCAAGGGTGCTGACAAGCACGCTAAGAAATAGTAAAAAGAGGTAACTATGGCAGAAAACAAAGACGAACAGCTCACCGACGAGGAGCTGGCACAGCTCCAGCTGGCAGAGGAGAACGAGAACGCCGTCGACCGCCTGGTCCAGGAGCTCGGCTGCCCCACGCGCCGCATCCGTCAGTTTGCCGCCCGCGTGCTGCACCTGCTTGCCGAGCGCGATCCGCAGCGCGTCGTGCCCTGCGTGCCCGCGCTGATCGAGGCGCTCGACCGCCCCGAGGCTCAGACCCGCTGGGAGGCTCTCGATGCCCTGGCGGCGCTCGCCACCACCTGCCCCGAGCAGCTGGGCGATGCCTTTGAGGGCGCCGAGACCGCGCTGTTCGACGAGATCTCCTCCACGCTGCGCTATGCCGCCTTCCGCCTGCTGTGCGTGTGGGGCGCCACGAGCGTCGAGCGTTCGCGCGAGGCTTGGCCCATCCTGGACGAGGCCATCCAGTGCTACCACGGCGACCTCGAGTATCGCGACATGCTCGGTTGCCTGTACGAGTTTGGCCGGGGCGAGATTGACGCCGAGGTCGCCGAGAAGCTCGCGCTGCGCCTTAAGTTCGATGCCGAGAACGGCAAGGGTAGCTATCTCAAGGCCCGTTCGAGCGAGATTTGCGAAATGCTTGTTAAACGTTTTGGCCTGGATCTCTCCAAAAAGAAGAAGCGTGCTAGCGTAAAAAAATCTGACGACGCCGAAGACGAGGAGTAACAGATTATGGCGCACGATGTAGTCCTGATTCCTGGTGACGGTATCGGTCCCGAGATTACGCAGGCCATGCGCCGCGTGGTCGAGGCCACTGGTGTCCAGATCAACTGGAACGTCCAGGAGGCCGGTGCCGGCGTCATGGACGAGTTTGGCACGCCGCTGCCCCAACATGTGCTCGATGCGGTCGCCGAGACCAAGGCTGCCATCAAGGGCCCCATCACCACGCCGGTCGGCACGGGTTTCCGCAGCGTTAACGTCGCCCTGCGCAAGCATTTTGACCTGTACGCCTGCGTGCGCCCCTGCCTGTCGCAGCCGGGCGACGGCTCGCGCTTCCGCGACGTCGACCTGGTTATCGTGCGCGAGAACACCGAGGACCTCTACGCCGGCATCGAGTTCGATGAGGGCGCTGCCGAGGTCGAGGAGCTCTCGCAGCTCGTCGAGCGCTCGGGCCAGAAGACCTTCGCCGCGGATTCCGCCATCTCAATCAAGCCGATTTCCATCGCCAAGAGCCGCCGCATTGTGGAGTACGCTTTTGAGTACGCCCGCCGCTGCGGCCGCAAAAAGGTGACGGCCGTGCATAAGGCCAACATCATGAAGGCGACCGATGGCCTGTTCCTGCGCGTTGCGCGCGAGGTGGCCGCCAACTATCCCGATATCGAGTTCAACGACAAGATTGTCGACGCCACCTGCATGGGCCTGGTCCAGAACCCCAACGACTTCGATGTCCTGGTGCTGCCCAACCTGTACGGTGACATCGTCAGCGACCTGTGCGCTGGCCTGGTGGGCGGCTTAGGGATGGCCCCCGGCTCCAACATCGGTGCCGACTGCGCAATCTTTGAGGCAACGCACGGCTCCGCGCCCGATATCGCGGGCCATGATATCGCCAACCCCACGGCCGAGATCCTCTCTTCTGCTATGATGCTCGATCACCTGGGCGAGAACGACGCGGCCAACCGTATTCGTGCGGCCGTCTCTGCCACGCTCGACGAGGGCGAGCAGGTTACCGGTGATGTGCGTCGTGCCCAGACCGGTTCCGTCGAGGGTGCGGTGGGTACGCAGGCCTTTGCCGATGCCGTTATCGCGCACCTGGCCTAAGGTATGCACGCTGCAAACGCCTAAATAGTACTTAAGTGTTTGCGTATAACCTAAGAATCAATACGCCCGGCGCTCTGTCGGGCGTATTCTATTGCGGACTATGTTTCCTAACAAGGAGTAACTGATATGGGTC
>JAUMSH010000054.1 GCA_031292915.1 Collinsella sp. | reverse complement strand
ATACATGCCGGGCTCGGTATCGGTGCCGTCCAAGCGGTAGCCCGTGCAGTCGCAAAGCACGTATTTTCCGGTGGCATCCATTACGCGATACTGCATGTAGTGGAAGTGCCACGTGCCGTTTATCACCATGTCGAGCTCGGCACGTACGTTGTCGCGGTCCTCGGGATGAACGCGGGCGAGCCACATGTCGAGTGAGTTAAAAGGGTGTTGGGAGGGCAGGTCAAAATCGCGCACGGCGTTAACCGACCATTGCGATTCTCCCGTATCGAGATTGAGAATAAACGGATAGCGCGTCTCGGAGCTCATGGAGATCGCTTGGAACACCCGGTCGTTGCAGGGAAGCTGATCGACGATTGGGCGTTGCGGCGCGTCATCGTCTTTCGGTTGCTGCACACGATGCATAAGCTTATAGCGATACATCTTGCGATCGGCATCCATCGTCATCTGGCGACGCGTGTCGCCAGCAAGTGGATCGACGCGCGAGCAGCCAAAGCTAAAGCTGCCGATCATGGGCGCCTTGCCACCTGAGCTCGCCTCGATCAGCCTGGTACGTACCTGCTCCAAGCGCTGCTCGAGTTCAATCTCGTTTGCGGAGAGCGAGATAAGCACAAACTCGTCTCCACCGATACGGAACAGCATCTCATCGTGCTCCATGGTTTCGGAGAGCGTGCGGCAGATGCTCAGAATATAGCGATTGCCTTCGGCGTGGCCAAACCTATCATTGCAATGCTTGAGATGGTCGATGTCAATATAGGCGCAGGTGAAGGGGTCGCCTTTGCGCCAGAGTTGCTCGACGTGACGGTCGAGTCCGCTGCGGTTGCCCAAGTTGGTGAGCGGATCGATATAGGCGTTGCGCTCAAGCAGCTGGCGCTCTTGTTGCAGGCTGGCATGCGTCTTTTGCAGTTGCTCACCAACGGCGCGTAGCTCAGCAGGCAGCGCGGCAACATCGAGTTCGGCGGTCGAGATGCCATTCGCAAGTCGCTGAAGATAGGCAATAATCAATTGCTCACCCAGGCGATATGACTCGTTCATGATGGATAACCTCCTTGGGCGGAACAATGGTTTGTATCATATCCCCAATTCGGTTTGAATTGGGGATATAAGTTAGCTAATGGAGGCAAATTCCCCCTTCGGCGGTGGCGTTTTGCGCGCGAGCGTATCAGTTGTTATTGCCGCCATCGAGCAATGCCTCAAAATCCTTCGCCGGCATGGGGCGGTAGTAGAGGAAGCCCTGAGCGTAGCGGGCGCCCATTTGTCGTAGCATGTTCGCCTGCTCATTTGTCTCGACGCCTTCGACCTCGACGGGCAGATGGAGCGACTGCGCCATTTCGAGCATCGATGAAATGATTTGCGTGCTGCGGCCTTGATCGCGGTCGGTGGGTACAAAGGCGCGGTCGAGCTTGATGACGTCGACGTTGACGTTCTTGAGCATCGCGAGCGTGGACTGACCGGTGCCAAAATCGTCCATATAGGTCGAGAAGCCGCGGGTGTGCAGGTCGGCCGTCAGTTTGTCCACGGCCTCGGACTCTCCCGTATAAGCCGTCTCGGTGATCTCGATACGCATGAGCTCGGGCGGTAGGTTGTATTGGGCGGCAAGCGCCCCCATATGTTCGGCAACGTCGCAGGCAAGGATATCCACGCGCGACACATTAAGCGAAACCGGAACCACACGAAGTCCTCGATCGATGCGCTCGCGCAGCCATGAGGCGACACCCTGCCAAATGTACTTGTCGAGCGTCACCACAAAGCCGCTATCCTCGAGTGCGGGGATAAACGTTGCGGGCGAAATGAGAGAGCCGTCCTTGTCAATCCAGCGGGTGAGTGCTTCGGCGCCAATAATCTCGCCGGTTTCCATATCGACCTGGGGCTGCAGGTAGTACGTGATACGGCCGTTTGAGAGCGCGTATTGGAACTCGGTCAGCGTGCGGTGGAACGCAATCTCGTGCTCATATTCCTCGGGGCGGAAAATAGCAATGCGCTCCTTGAAGTCGTTTTTGGCGCGTCGATTGGTAAACATGGCCTTGGCCTGGGCATCGATGGTGATTTCCTCGCTAGCGTCGATGGGGCATACGCCCATGGACGGCCAAAAGCCTACGCCGTCGTCGTGCTTGGCTACAGCCTCGCGCACGCGCGCATAGACTCGGTGAACGAAATCGTGCTCAAAGGGTATGAGCAGACAAAAGTCGTCTTGCCCCCAGTATCCCGCGACACCCATGTCGGCGTTCTCGATATCCTTGAGCACCGTGCCCACATCGGCAAGCATACGGTCGCCTTCGGTCTGTCCATACCATTCGTTAAATAGGCGCATGTGGCCCATGTCGACGGTGGCGATACACCAAGCGCCGTCGCGCCTTGCCTTGATGAAGGCATTGGCACGGCGCATAAACTCGCTGGGGCGGTAGAGGCCTGTGAGCATATCGAGGTGCTCGGCGACGGCGCCTTTGCGTTCCATCTCGGGTATGGGCAGACTGTCGTTGGGAACAAGTCCGCCGGCCGTGCGAAGGCGACGATCGAGTTCGCCCAAAACGGTCGATGCTTGGGAGTCCAGGCGTTCGTAAAAGGTCGGGACGACAAGACAGACGGGAGCAATGGTGTCGCCTGCGATTTGCACAGGAGCGAAAACAGCCTCTTTAAGGTGGTGGGTTAGTTGCTCGAATGCCTCGTGGTCCAGGTCGTTGCTGAGCACGACGAACTGGACGCTACGTGAACGGTAGACCCTGCTCCTGCCGCGGGTGATCGACAGCATGCGGCCTGCGTATTCGGCGAGCATGTTGTCGACAGCCTCGGCTCCGTAGAGCTCGTTGAGCTTTGTCGTGCCACGAACGCGCACCGCTATAAGGCCCGTCTCGCAACGGTCGCAACGACAGGCGTCGATGGCATTGACCAACATGCGCTGGGTGCCGAGGCCTGTCGCGGCGTCGACGGTTTCGGCAAGTGAGTGGTTGACGAGCTCGCCGACATAGAGCGAGGGGACATTTTCGTCGCCGTCGATGCGAAACCCGCGAGCACGGCAGAGGACGTAGTCGCCGACGGCATTGCGCACACGATACTGCATGACGCGACGGTGCTTGGTGCCGTTATAGACCTGGTCGATGTCGTTGATGTAGGCCTCAAGGTCATCGGGATGCACGCGCGTTTTCCAGTAATCGCGACAGTTGTCTATGTGCTCCGAGGGAAGGCCAAGATCGCGCAAGGCGCCTTGCGACCAAAGGGTGCGATGTTTGTCCAAGTTCTCGATAAAGAAATAGCGGCCCTCGTTGAGCATCGAAAAGGCGTCGAAAATGCGATCGCTTATTTCGAAGTCGTCGGTGTGGACTTGCGAGATATTGCGCCGATCAAGGTGTACGGCATGACGTAGCTTGTAGTCGTACATGCGATGGTCGGCATCGAGTGTCATGCGATTGGGGGCCTCGCCCAAGGCGGGGTCGGCATGTGACACTCCGTAGCTAAACGAGTGAGGCATCTCGGAATCGTTGTTTTTGAGCAGGACCGTTCGGCAGTGTTCCAGACGTTCGGCGAGGTCGTCCTCGGTCGCAACCGTAGACAGGATGGCAAACTCGTCGCCGCCTATGCGAAACGCCGCCTCGTCCACCTTCATATACAGCTTGAGATAGAGGCTTACCTGCAAGATATAGCGGTTGCCCTCGTCATGCCCAAAGATGTCGTTGCAGTGCTTAAGGTTATCGATGTCGATAAACGCCATGGTCACGGGCAGTTCCTGCTCCCAGATTTCCTCTAAGGAGCGAGCAAAGCCGCCGCGGTTGCCAAGTCCGGTAAGCTGGTCGGTAAAGGCGGTCCTAATCAGATCATCCTGACGCTCGAGAAGGTCGCGAACGGTCTTTTCGAGCGTTTCGGTGTAATTGCTGACAGTATCCATGTCGTAAGCGGCTTTCTGAGGTCGGGCGGATTGCGTCGGGCGAGCTCGTTGTGCACACGCGTTGTTGTTCGGCGCTTTGCGTGCATCCAGGCCCCGCCTTGCTGCGTTGTTGGGTTACTTTACCGGCTAATGTTCGCTGTTGATAACTACTGCGTAGTATAAACAACAGCACACAATTATATATGGGTGCATATGCTGTGGGCGGCCATTATTCGACAAACGGCAGCGCGACGATGCGATGTCCGATAAAAATGCGACTGAGACGATATATGTTGACGGGTATACTTGTCCCGGTTTTAAACGCAGGAACGGAGATGGTCGCATGGCACAGCCGGATACGACGCGCACGGTGGGGCTGGCACTCGAGGGAGGCGGCTACCGCGGTATGTATACGGCGGGCGTGCTCGACGTTTGGATGGAGCACGGTTTGACCTGCGACCATATGGTGGGTGTCTCGGCGGGCGCGGCGTTTGGCTACAATTTTAAATCGCGCCAGATCGCCCGCGCCATTCGCTACAACAAGGCCTATTGTGCCGACAAGCGCTATGCGGGTGTAGCAAGCTGGCTGCGGCCCGGCGATATGTTCAATGCCGTTTTTGCATATCACGAGGTGCCCATCGAGCACGATCCCATCGACCTGGAGACATATCGCGCCTGCCCCATGCGGTTTACGTGCGTGTGTACCGATATCGAGACGGGCAAGGCCGTCTACCATGACCTGCCTTATGGCGACGAGCGGGATATCGAGTGGATCCGGGCGTCGTCTGCTATTCCCGTGGCGACGCGTCCCGTTGTCATTGAGGGCCGTAAGTACCTGGATGGTGGCGTGGCTGATTCTATTCCCAGCGCATGGCTGTTTGCGCAGGGGTATGACCGCAACGTGGTGGTGTTGACGCAGCCGGCGGGCTTTGTGAAGCAGCCCAACAGCGTGATGCCCATGCTGCGGCGCGTGTTCCGTCACTACCCGGAGTTTGTCGCAGCGCTTGAGCATCGGCATGAGGTCTACAATGCCACGCTCGATGACCTGGCACGTCGTGAGGCCGCCGGCGAGGTCTTTGTGGTGCGGCCGAGCGAATCGGTGAAGGTGCCGTCGCTGTGCCGCGAACCGGATGAGCTCGAGCGCATCTACCAGGTCGGTCGCCGCGATGCGGAGGCGACTTTGCCGGCGTTGGAGGCCTACCTAGCGGGGTAGGGGTTGCATACGGAAAGCGCATCCCGGAATGGAGGTCCAAACTGGGATGCGCTTTCCGCTATTGAAGATATGAGGCTGCGAATCGACTGCTCGGCTTATGCCTATGCCTGCTGCCAGGTGTCGACAAGCTCCTTGGCGGCGGCGTAGGGGTCATCGGCACTGCAGACGGCGCTCACCACAAAGAAGCCGTCGACGCCGGTGGCCTTGAGCTGCGGCAGGTCGGCCGTCTTGACGCCGCCGCCCACCACGATGGGCACGGGACTTGCCGCGTGGAGTGCGGCCAGATCCTCAAAGCTCTTAGTGATGATGGAGCCGTCGGCCGCGCGTCCGCAGTCGCGCTTGGTCTCGGTCTCGTGGAGCGGGCCGATGCCCAGGTAGTCGACCAGACTCATGTCGGCGGTCTTGACGTACTCGAGCATCTCCTCGCAGCGGGCCGAAAGGCCCACGATGGCATCGGGGCCCAAAAGTTTGCGGCAGACCTCGACGGGAATATCGCTCTGGCCTACATGCACGCCATCGACGGCAATACCCTGCTCGCGCGCGGCGAGTACGCAGTCCAGGCGGTCGTCGATTAACAGGGCGACCTGACCGGTCTTGCCAGCCTGTGCGATTGCCTGCGCGGCGTCGCCGGTCAGTGCGATGATCTCGCGGGCGCTTGCCACCTTGGAGCGCACCTGGATGCAGGTAAAGCCGGCATCGAGCGCCTGGGCCACCACATCGCCCACGGGACGTCCCAGCGTGTTTTCGGGGCCGAGTACCAGATAGGCCGAGATATCAAGGTTGTCGCGGATGCTCATCGTGCTTCCTCCTGCTTTTTGATCTGTGCTTCCATGCGCTCGAGTTTGCCGGTCATGGTGTCGGTAAATCCGGGACGAATATCGGCTTTGAGCACGACTTCGGTTCGGATGCCCTTGCTCGCCAACACAAAGGTTGCGTCGCGCACGACCTGCATGACCTCGTCCCAGTCGCCCTCGATCTCGGTGAACATCGAGGTGGTGCGGTTGGGAAGGCCGCTCTCGCGAATGACGCGCACGACCTCGGCGACCTCGGCGGACAGCTCATCGCCGGTGCCGCA
>JAUMSH010000035.1 GCA_031292915.1 Collinsella sp. | reverse complement strand
ATCCAATTAAACGTAGTAGATAGGCCCGTTTTGTGGCATACGACCCATTCAAGCCCAATCTCGAAGGCTAAAGAGAGCCTCTCATCCACGCCTGCGAGCAGAAGATGGCAAAGCAACAAACGCCGGACCACCTAATGGTTGTCCGGCGTTTGCCCAGATAAAACCTGCCAAAATAAACCTGTCCCTTTTTGGTAGGTTACTCAGCGCTCTTGAGGGCCCCGACCATGTCGATCTTGTTGAGGGTACGATTGGTGGCGAGGTTGACGATAAACGTAAAGCCAAAGGAAAGCACCACGGCGAGCACGTAGCTTAGCGGCTCGACCTCGACGTCAAAGTACAGCGACGGCATCTGCAGGATGTACGTAAAGCTCTCGGCCAACGCACCACCCAGTGGAACGCCCAGCGCAGCGCCGATCGCCGTGAGGATCAACGTCTCCTTGTTGACGTAATGGTGCACCTCACCGCGACGGAAGCCCAACACCTTAATGGTCGCCAGCTCGCGCTCGCGCTCGGAGATATTCGTGTTGGACAGCGTAAACACCACCACAAACGACAGGCACGCCGCCATAAAGGTCACGAGCACCACGACCGAATTGATAATCGTAAAGTTCGCCTCATAGTTTTCCCAATGCTCGGCCGTACTCGAAATCGTAAGCCAACCGTCACTCTTAAGATTCTTGCTAAACGCAATCTGGTCGGCCGACGAACCCTTGAGCAGTGCAAAGATGCCGTTAAGACGCGCGCTTCGGCCGAACGTGCGCTCATAGGTGCCCTGCGTCATGTAAAGCGTGTTGCCCAGATAGTTAAGCGAAATGTCGCTGACTTTGACCTTGGCAACATTGAGCGACGAATCCTGGACGTGAGCCGTATCGCCCGGCTGAATCCCCAGCACCAGCTGTGAACTTTTGCTCAGATACACGTCTCCGTCACGCAAAGGCAGCGGTTCTTTGGACTCATCCTCCAGACGCACGTAATCGCCCAAGTCACTCGTGCGGTCATCGGGCACCACGATCAGCTGCACAGTCTCGCTCTTGCCGCCAAATGTAAAGGTGACGTTGTCGGTCATAATCGGCAGCGTCGAAGTCACGGTCACGTTGGAATCATTGGACGCGCTGCGCCCATCCAATGCCGCGCACGTCTGTGAAAAATCGTCGGGATTGGCGACCGCCAGCAGGTCGTAGCGCGTGATATGCCCGTACTGCTTGGGCGAAAGCGCCACCGACGTATCGCGGATGCCCATACCGCAGATCACAAGCGCCGTACAGCCCGCGATACCGAAGATGGTCATAAAGGCGCGCTTTTTGTAGCGGAATAGGTTGCGTGCAGCGACCTTGTTTAAGAAGCCCATGCGGCGCCAGATAAAGCCGATATGCTCGAGCAGAATGCGCGAGCCGGCGCGCGGGGCCTTGGGACGCATGAGCGAGGCTGGGGTCTCGGCCATCTCGTGGCGGCAGGCGATAATCGTGGCGCCCACCACGCCCACGGCAAACAGCGCCACCGAAACGATCGAGGACACGATGTCGTACGAAAGCAACATCTGGGGCAGCGAGTACATGTCGTCGAACACCGTAAACAGGAACAGCGGCAGGCCCACAAATCCGATGATGTTGCCGAGCACGCCGCCGATCAGACAAGCCCACAGCGCATAGTCCACGTATTTGGACAGGATGCGTCCGCGCGAATAACCGAGTGCCTTATACAGGCCGATGAGCGTGCGCTCCTCCTCGACCATACGCGTGGCGGTGGTAAGGCTGATGAGCACGGCGACGATAAAGAAGATGAACGGGAACACCGTGGCGATGGCCTCAATTGACGAGCTGTCGCTCTCCACGCTCGAGTAGCTTGCGATGTTGCCGCGGTCCTGGATGTACCAGGTGCATTCGCCCAGATCGGAAAGCTCGGCGCGGGCATCGGCAAACTGTTGATCGGCGGCGGCGCGACGCTGATCCAGGTCGGCTTGCGCCTGCGCACGCTCGTCGCTGCCCTCGGCCATGCGATTGATGTTGTCCTGCTCAATCCCAAAGAGCATATTCGCCTGACGCTCAGCCGCGTCCAAGCTCGCCGGCGTGTCGACCGTCAGCTCCTGGGCGCGCGCCTTCTCACGCTCCTCGCGGATCTTCTCGATATTGCCCTTGACCTCATTGATCTTTGCCGCGTAGGAATCCGAATAGGAGTTGAGGCTCTTGGCTCCCTTGACGATCACGTGGACCGCGGAGTAGGAAGAAGATGTCGCGGCGTCCTCGCTCACATAGAACTTATAGTCCGCCGCCGAAGCAGCGCGAAAGGCGTTGACTGTCGAGTCAGAACTTACATCAGTGGGGTCGAGGACCTCAGCCGTAATGGTGTAATCGCCCGCGGCAAACTGGTCCTTGGCGCTTTGATTGGACGAGCTCGCGTCATTGGCGGCAAAACTCACCGTATCGCCGATTTTCTTGCCCGATGCCTTCAGGAACTTCGAAGTCACCGCGACTTCATCGGCGCTCTCGGGCAAATCGCCGTTCACGAGCACCGGCTGATCGATGTTCTCCTTGGAGAGACTCTGCACGACCACGCGCTCGCGCGTTGTGCCCACGGCGGTGTAGGCGGTCTCGGTGTAGATGCCCTCGGCCGTTTCGACGCCATCGACCTCTTGTATGGCGGCGAGATCATCGTCGGTCAGGCCATAGGTCGACTGCACGTTAATGTCATAGACATTTTGCTGGTCGAAGTAGGCGTCAACCGAATCGCACAGGTCCTCGCAACCCGCCTTAAGGCCGCACATCACGCTCACGCCAAGCGCGGTGATGACCACGATTGACAAGAAGCGCTTAAGACTGCCTCGGATTGTGCGGTAGATGCCACGGCGAAAAACCGTCGGCACCATATCGTTTGAGCTTTGGGCAGTGCGGTAGGTCGTAAAATCCTGCTCGCGCTCCGTGTTCTGCGCGTCGCGGCGTAGGCTGTTTTGGCGGTCCTGGTCCATGGGCGCTACCACTCGATCGTCTCGATAGGCACGGGATTTTGCTGGACCGTCTCGCTCTCCACGCGGCCGCTCTTAAAGCGGATCAGGCGATCGGCCATGGGCGCCAGCGCGGAGTTATGGGTGATGATGATGACCGTGATGCCCTGCTTGCGACAGGTGTCCTGTAGCAGCTGCAAGATCTGCTTGCCGGTTTTGTAGTCGAGTGCGCCCGTGGGCTCGTCGCACAGGAGCAACTTGGGGTTCTTGGCCAGCGCGCGGGCGATGGACACACGCTGCTGCTCGCCGCCCGAAAGCTGCGCCGGAAAGTTAGCAAGACGGTCGCCCAGGCCAACCTGACGAAGCGTTTGCTCGGCATCGAGCGAATCGGGGCAAATCTGCGCCGCAAGCTCGACATTTTCGAGCGCCGTCAGGTTGGGGACCAGATTGTAGAACTGGAAGACAAAGCCGACGTCGGCACGGCGGTATTCCACGAGCTGCGCCTCGTTGGCAGAGCTCACGTCGCGCCCGTCCACCGTCACAGTGCCGGAGGTTACCGTATCCATGCCACCCAGGATGTTGAGCGCCGTGGTCTTGCCGGCACCCGAGGCGCCCAGGATAATGGCGAGCTCACCGCGCTCAACGGTAAAGCTCGCGCCGTCGAGCGCGTGAATGCGGGCATCGCCCTCGCCGTACGCCTTGATGACGTCTTTGAATTCGATATAAGCCATCGATTAATTCCCATCTGGTCGGATAACTCCTTAGTATTACCCATTTCGCACCGACCAAAAAGGGACAGGTTTATTTTGGTAGGTTTTAGAGGCGGACGGTGAAGGTAATCTGGTTGCCGTGGCCGCAGGCAGAAGCGCTCCCGCCATGGGCTTCGGCGATGGCTCGTACCACGGATAGGCCCACGCCCGAGCCGCCCGTCTTGGAGCTGCGCGATACGTCTGCACGATAGAAGCGGTCGAACAATCGGTCCAGGTCGCCTTCGGGCAGCTCGTCCACGGCGTTCGATACGACAAGCTCGGCGGCACCTTTACCCTGACCGCGCGAAACGGCACGCAGGCTCAGCTCAATCACGCTGTCCTCGCTTGCGTAGCGTGTGGCATTGTCCAGCAGCAGCTCAACAACCTGCGCCACTGCCGCGGCATCGGCATGGGCTCGCACGCCGCTCGCGATCGACGTCGCCAGCCGCTTTCCGCGCGAAACCGCCACCGACCCAAACGGCGCCGCCGCCTTGTCCACTGCCTCTGAAAGATCGATCGATGTCATGGTAAAGCCCGCCGAGCCCTCGTCCATACGCGCCAGGAACACCAGACGCTCCGTCAGCGCCGTCAGCCGCGCGACCTGCTCGTGAATGCTCTGCGTCCATTCGCTCTCGCCGCTCTCGATTTCCTGCACCTCGTTAGCGGCGTCAATCACGGCCAGCGGCGTCTTGATCTCATGGCTTGCATCGGTAATGAACCGCTTTTGCTTGCTGTAGCTCTCGACCATCGGTCGAATCACCGCGCCCGAGGCACCCGCCACAATTGCCAGCACCGCCAGCCAGCCAATGCAACTGATTGCCACGCTCGCGCTCAAAAACGAATGAAAGCTTGCAAGCTCGCGTGAGCAGTCCACGAACACATAGGTTGTCTCGTCGCCCTGAACCGTAACCGTATAGCGGTAGTTACCAGAAAAGCCCGAGGTCCAGCCCTTGGAATATAGTCCTGCAGCGATGCGGGCGGCACGCTTGGCACCCACCGCGGCAATGCGGGCCGTGTTGA
This sequence comes from Collinsella sp., assembly GCA_031292915.1. Lineage (GTDB taxonomy): Bacteria > Actinomycetota > Coriobacteriia > Coriobacteriales > Coriobacteriaceae > Collinsella. Next base: position 19,890 of record JAUMSH010000035.1, on the reverse strand, counting down.
CATCAGTCACCTGCCCGCCGGCAATCGACACCGTAAAGTAGCGCGTGTCGAAGGGAGACTCCGCCGTCATGCCTTCGAAGTGCCCGGCGCGCACGGCCACCCGGTCACCGGCAGCGGTCTTACCGGCGCCCACATCCTCGCCGGGGTCGGTCTTGGGCCCATCCGTCCAATCGATGCCGTCCTTGCCCGCCAGGATATAGTCCAGGCGAGCGTCGGCCATCTTGCAGACATGCGAATAATTGACGATGTTGATGCCAGCGATGATGAGCGTGAGCACCACGGTCACAGCGCCCATGGCAACGAGGATGAACTTGCGACGCAGGCGGCGGCCCAATGCGTCAACAGAATTTGCCCGCCCCGTACTACTCGAGGCGGCGTGAAACCGCTCCGTCATGCGTTTGCACCACGCGCGCACGCTCACGCCTGTTCACCTTCCTCGACAACCTCAAGCGAATATCCCTGATTGCGCGACGCGCGGATAGCCACGTTGGCACCCAGCGCCGTCAGCTTTTTGCGCAGGTACGAGATGTAGACCCACACCACATTGGCGCCTTCGGGCGCGTCCTCACCCCAAACCTCGAGCATCAGACGCTCGGTGGGCATGCGCGTGCCGGCGTTACGCATAAAGAGCTCCATAAGCTGAAACTCACGGTTGGCCAGGTGCTCCTCGCCCAAAGGCCCAACGAGCGTGCACGATGCCGTGTCGAGGCGCACATTGCCCACGCTGAGCGTCGTAGCGTCAATTGCCGTCGCGGCACGCGTCATGGCACGAATGCGTGCGAGCAGTTCCTTGGCGGCAAACGGCTTGGTCAGGTAATCGTTGGCACCGGCATCCAGACCCTCGACCTTATCGGACACCTCGCTTTTGGCCGTAAGCATGATGATGGGCAGGCGCTTGCCGGCCTCACGCGTGCGCTTGAGCACCTCGATGCCATCCATGCCGGGCATCATGATATCTAGGATTGCGGCGTCATAGTCGTTGGCGAGCAGATATTCGAGCGCCGTCAGACCGTCGAGGGCGGTGTCGACCTCGTAGTCGCTATGTTGAAGAATCGCGGTAAGGGCACGGGAGAGGCCGGGTTCGTCCTCGGCAAGCATCAGCTTCATAGTTGTTCCTTTAGCGCACGGCTATACAGGTTTCGATACCGCCGATGATAGCGCACCGCCAGCCGTCTTAGCGCAGCCTTAGCTGCTCAACCTGCGCGTTTTCAAATACGCAGGATATGGCTTAACCAAACTTAAGGCTCAGATGCCGAGCGCTTGGACGCATGCCGGTCGCGAAAAGACGGCGACTCGTTCTTTCACGGCGTCTTGGCTATGCAAAGTGTTCGAGCGTTACTCCTCGTACGCGCCCTCAAGCCGAAGCAGCCACTCCTTGCGGTCAAGCCCGCCGGCATATCCGTTGAGCGAGCCATCGGCGGCAACCACGCGATGGCACGGCACAATGATCGAAATGGGATTTCGCGCGACCGCGGCCCCCACGGCACGGGGAGACACAACGGGTGCTTCGTTTCCCGGTACACGATGTCGAGCCGCAACACGCTGGGCGATCTCACCATACGTAGCGACCTCGCCACGCGAGATAGAAAGCAGCTCAAACCAAACCTCGCGCTGAAACGCCGTACCAATCATATGCAACGGCGGTGTAAACCGAGGCTCCTGCCCTGCAAAATAAGCATTCAGCCAAGCCCAAGAACGCTCAAGCACCGAAGTAGCCGCACCATTTGCGGGACTTACCGACGACATGCCACCAGTACCGGAAACCGCATCGGCGCCTTCAACATGTTCGGGATCTTCTTTGAGAAGCGTGGAGCCAAAGTGCTCCTGCCCCTCAAACCAAAGCCCCGTCAAACCGCGGCCATCAGCGGCAAGCAGGATTTCGCCCAAAGGCGAAGCAAACGTCGTCGTGACCACCAGTGGCTCCTTTCAAAACTCCGCAACATAATACCGCGAATTGTGCAGACAACCCCCGCAGATGCGTCTGGGCGGGCTCGCAATTGCTTAAGCGAGGCTGTTTTCCCCAATCAAGCGAAGAAGACGCAGAGTTTCGACGCCAGAGCGGTACCTCTATCAGCTGAGCTCTAATACTTTCCCGAGAAGTGAACGAGTAAAAACGAGGCCCCGGAGCATCCACACCTTTAGACCAAAAAACCGCAGGATTCGCGCTGCAAAACCGCAGGAAATAGCGGTCAAAATATGCCAATGCTTCGGGGGTCAAAATAAGGTCGTTCACTTCACGGGAAAGTATTAGACCCCGATTCACCCCAACCTCAAAGTCACCTCAGGCGGCAGGCACAGCGCGCCGCAGCTGCCGTCACGGCCCCGCAGTCACCCCAGGCAGCAGGCGCGAACGCGCCGCAGCTGCCGGCCGCGCCCCACAGTCCCCAAAGGCGGCAGGCGCAAAGCGCCGCAGCTGCCGGGACCAGGGCCTGCAACGGCCACGTGCCCCCACACCAGCCCAGCGGCCCCAACCAACAACGGCCCCATCGCAGGCCGCCTACAGCAGCGTCACCGCAGGCGGGGGCCGGGCTTAGTTTTCAGAACACTCCGCAGATCAGTGCGGCGCCTTGTCCGCGGCTCCGAAGGAGCAGGACAAGGCGCCGCACATGGTCGAGGACGTTCTGAAAACCAAGCCCGGCCCCCGCCGGACAGGTCACACTACTCGCAGAGCAGCTTAGCGATCTGGACGGCGTTGGTTGCCGCGCCCTTACGGATTTGGTCGCCGCAGCACCAGAAGGTGATGCCGCGCGCAGCCTCGGGGTTCGAGATGTCGCGACGCACGCGGCCGACCCAAATCAGGTCCTGGTCGGAGGTGTCCATCGGCATGGGGAAACGATCGTGCGCATCCTCGGCGCTCATGTCGTCAACCAGCTTGACACCCGGGGCAGAAGCCAGCGCAGCACGGGCCTCGTCAACCGTAATGTCGCGCTCAAACTCAAGCGTAATGCTCTCGGAGTGCGAACGCAGCACGGGCACGCGCACGCAGGTGCAGTTCACGCGCAGCTCGGGCAGGTGCATGATCTTGCGGCCCTCGTTTTGCAGCTTCATCTCCTCGGAGGTAAAGCCCTCTTCCTTGACGCCGCCAATCTGCGGAATCAGGTTGCTCGCCAGCTGGGCGGCAAACGCGCGCGGCTCGGGAATCTCCTCGCCACGGCCTAGGGCGGCCAGCTGAGCCTCGAGCTCGGCCATACCGGGAGCGCCAGCACCCGAAGCCGCCTGATACGTCGAGACGATCATGCGCTTCACGCCGGCGAGCTGATGCAGCGGCCACGTGGGAACCAGGCCGATGATGGTCGCACAGTTGGGATTGGCGATAAGGCCGTGATGCCACTTGATATCGTCGGCATTGATCTCGGGCACGACCAACGGCACCTCGGGATCCATACGGAAGGCATGGCTGTTGTCGACCACGACGGCGCCGCGCTTGACGGCCTCGGGCAGCAGTTCCTTCGCGATATCGTCGCCGGCGGCGCCAAGCACGATGTCGCAGCCCTCAAAGGCCTCGGGGCAAGCTTCCTCAATCACAATCTGCTCGCCACGGAACTCGACGGTCTTGCCCGCGGAGCGTGCACTTGCCAACAGCTTGAGCTTGCCAACCGGAAACTCCTGCTCGTTGAGGCACTCGAGCATCTGGGTGCCCACGGCTCCCGTCGCACCCAAAATAGCAACCGTGTACTGTTTCATACTTCCCCCTTTAAAGGTTTTGGCTTTTGCCCGCACGCCGAGCAGACCGGATATTCTTGCCCAGTTTATACAAGAACGGGGCGGGCACGAAACCCGCCCCGTCGAAACGAAACCGAAACGAAACGCCCCGCCGTAGATTTATGAGACATGTCCCAAAAATCACCGGGATGGCAGCTACTTGCGGAGCGCGGCCAGGGCGGGATCGACCGGTGCGGAGGCCTCCAGGTCGGAGACCTTCACAATGCCGTTTTCGTCGGAGAAGGCACGGTAAATGGTCTGAATCGCCAGATCGAAGTCCTTCTCCTCGACACCGATAATGATGTTAATCTCGTCGCAGCTCTGCGAAATCATGCGCACGCTCACGCCGGCCTGGCCAAGCATGCCAAACAGGTGGCCAGAGATGCCCGCGCGACCGCGCAGGTTACGGCCGACGGTCGCGATAAGTGCCAGACCCTCGACAACCTCAATCTCGAGTGGCTCGACCTCCTGCTGAATGTCGCCCACGAGCGAGTACAGCGAATCGTGAACGTCCTGCTCCTGCACCACGGCGCCAAAGCGGTCAACACCGGTGGGCATGTGCTCGACGGAAACGTCATAGCGCTCGAAGACCGAAAGCGCACGGCGCATAAAGCCGACACGGGGCTTGGTGCGGTCGCGGGCGACGTTGATGGCGATAAAACCGCGCTTGCCGGTCACGCCGGTAATGATGGGCTCCGCCTCGCCCTCGTCAGCCGTCTCGCTAATGATGGTGCCGGGGTCCTGCGGCGCATTGGTGTTCTTGATGACCAGCGGAATACCCGCCTCGCGCACGGGGAACACGGCCTCCTCGTGCAGGACGCTTGCGCCCATGTACGAAAGCTCGCGCAGCTCCTCGTAGGTAACGCGGGCGATGGGCTGAGCCTCGGGAACAATACGCGGATCGGCAGAATAGAAGCCCGAGACGTCGGTCCAGTTCTCGTACAGATCGGCGCCCAGGCACTTGGCCAGAATCGCGCCGGAAATATCGCCGCCGCCACGGTCGAGCAGCTTGATCTGGCCCTCACGCGTCGCGCCGTAGAAACCGGGCATAACAAAGCCGCCCTGCTGACCGTACTCCTGCACCAGCTCGGAGGTACGATTCATGCTGAGCGTACCGTCGTGATGGAACGCAACGACCGTCGCGGCGTCCAGGAACGGCAGGCCCAGGTACTCGGCCATCAGGCGAGCGGTAAAGTACTCGCCGCGGCTCACAAGCTCCTCGGTGGAGTAGCCGCCTGAGCGGGCGCGCTCGGCAAAGGCCGCAAACTCCTCGCGGATGGGATAGGTGAGCTCCAGCTCGTCAGCGATATCAAAATAGCGCTGGCCAATGTCCTCGAGTAGCTCCTCGCACGACACGTGATACTTAACGTGCGCGTTAACCAGGTAGAGCAGGTCGGTCACCTTGGTGTCGCCCTTAAAGCGGCGGCCGCAGGCGGAAACCACCACAAAACGGCGGGCAGGGTCGGCGTCGACGATGGCCTTGATCTTTTTGAAGTGTTCGGCGTCGGCGACCGACGAGCCGCCAAACTTGGCAATCTTAATCATGGGCTGGAGGTTACCTTTCTAAAAAGCCTCTGCGAACCTATTTTGCGCGCTCTGATACCATGGTTTCACCGATTGGGACCAAGGCATCCGAGGAGCAGTGTTATATGGGAACTTATCATAGTACACGAGGACGCACTTTATCGTGCTCAAGTAAGGTGGCAATCCGTACCGGCATCGCTCCCGACGGGGGTTTGTTTGTCTCGGACGAGCTCGGCACCCAGCAGGTCGATATCAGCTCGCTTACAGATAAATCGTACTTTGAAATCGCTCAAGATGTGTTGGGAATGTTACTGAATGATTACACGGCCGAAGAAATTTCGGCGTGTGTCGACGAGGCATACCGCGGCACGTTCGCGAGTGAAGAGGTTACGCCGCTCGTCAAACTCGACGCTGCGCCGGGCGCTGACGCCCCTCAGACCTATGTGATGGAGCTCTTTGGCGGTCCCACGAGCGCCTTCAAGGACGTCGCCCTGCAGATGCTCCCCCGCCTCATGGCCCGCACTTCCGCCAAGGACGGCGGCGCTGAGCGCATCATGATCGTCACCGCCACGTCGGGCGACACCGGCAAGGCCGCGCTCGCCGGTTTTGCCGACGCTCCGGGCACGGGCATCACCGTCTTTTATCCCGAGGGCAAGGTCAGCCGCGTCCAGAACCTGCAGATGTCCACGCAGGAGGGCAACAACGTCGCCGTCTGCGGTATCCGCGGCAACTTTGACGACGCCCAGAGCGCCGTCAAGCGCATCTTTGCCGATAAGGAGCTTGCCGAGCGTCTAGAGGCCGCCGGCACGGTGCTTTCGAGCGCCAACTCCATCAACGTCGGCCGCCTGGTACCGCAGGTCGTCTACTACTTTGCCGCCTATGCGCAGCTGCTGCGCGCCGGCGCCATCGAGGCTGGCGACGCCGTAGAGTTCTGCGTACCGACCGGCAACTTTGGCGATATCTTGGCCGGCTACTACGCCAAGCGCATGGGTCTGCCCGTCGCCAAGCTCGTCGTGGCGAGCGACAAGAACAACGTACTTGCCGACTTCCTGACTACCGGCGTCTACGACCGCAACCGTCCGTTCTTCACGACCATCTCGCCGTCGATGGACATCCTCATCAGCTCCAACCTCGAGCGCATGCTCTACTTCCTGTCCGATGGCGACTGCGAACTCGTTGCCGGCCTTATGGAGCAGCTGGCACAGACTGGTCGCTACGAGGTTCCCGCCGACCTGCTGGCAAAGATTCAGAGCATCTTTGGCTGCGGTTGGGCCAGCGAGGACGAGGTCCGCACTGCCATCAAGAGCTGCTGGGATGCGAACGGCTACGTGATCGATCCGCATACTGCTTGCGGCTATCACGTCTTTGAGCAGGTCGCTCCCGCCGAGGGTGCCAAGGCCCGCGTGCTGCTTTCGACCGCCAGCCCCTACAAGTTCCCGCGCGCCTGCTGCGACGCCCTGGGCCTCGACGTTCCCGAAGATGATTTTGAGGCTATGCGTGTGCTCGAGCAGGCCACCAACACGGTCGCCCCGACCCAGCTCGCCGAACTCGAATCCAAGCCCGTCCGCTTCGAAGACGTCTGCGACGTAGCCGACATGGCCAACTACGTAGAGTCTGCAGCAAAAAAGATGGCTTCCAACTAAAACCCCTTATAAGGCGCCGGCGAAAGCCGGCGCACTTTCTTTCATCAGATAACCCCCGGGATGATGACGAACGCGCACAGCGTGCCTGGCTGCTTAGTTCGTCGCGAGTTCCGCACGCAAAGGAAAGCACTTAATGTGCTTTCCGTCTTGCGCAGGACTGCCCGAGCAGCGAACTAAACAGCCAGGCACGCCAGGAGGACTCACATGATCAAAATCACCGTCCCAGCAACGAGCGCCAACTTGGGCATCGGCTACGACACCCTCGGCATGGCCGTCAGCCTCTACTCGCACTTCACCTTCGAGCGCGCCGACAAGCTCACCATCACGGGCTGCCCCGAGGAGTTCCAAAACGAGAATAACCTGGTCTATGTGAGCTTTGTCGATGCTCTGGCCGCCTGGGGCGAGCCGGCTTTTCCCGTTGCTATCGACATTCAGACCGACGTGCCCGTCGCCCGCGGCCTGGGTTCCAGCTCCACCTGCGTCGTCGCCGGCATCATGGCAGCCGCCGCGCTGACGGGCCACACCGTCGACCGTGCCGAGCTCGTCCGCATTGCCACCGAGGTCGAGGGCCATCCCGATAACGTCGCCCCCGCCATCCTGGGCGGCGCCGTCTGCTCCTTTACGCCGACCGACTCGCTGCCCCAGTGCCTGCGCTACGAGGTGAGCGATCGCTTGCGTTTTATTACCGTGATTCCGCCCTACGAGGTGCATACGAGCGAGGCGCGCAAGGTTGTGCCGCAAGAGATTCCACTCTCCACCGCCGTATGGCAAATGGGCCGCATCGCCGGCATGACGCGCGGCCTGGAGACCGGCGACCTTGACCTGATTGCCGCCGCCAACGACGACCGCATCCAGGAGCCCTATCGCCGCCGCCTCATCCCCGACTACAACGCCGTGCGCGACACCTGCCTTAACGGCGGTGCTAAGACCATCTGGATCAGTGGCTCCGGCTCGACCCTCATGGCCGTAACTGACGACACCATCGTGGCAAAGTTCCTGCAGGTCAAGCTGCGCGAGCAGTTCCCCAAATGTGAGACGCATATTCTAACGTGCGACACCGAGGGCGCCCAGATCGAATACCTGTAGTCGCCGTCCCGTATACCCGCCGGGGAGGCCAGGGACTTTGCCCCCAAATCGTCCTCGGACATGGCAGGACCCCCGCTGCGCACTTCGTGCGGCGGGGGTCCTGCCGTCCTGTGGAAAGATTTGGGGGCAAAGCCCCTGGCCTCCCCTACGTTAACTTCGCTGACGGCGGCTACAGGGACCTACACTCTGGAAAGTCGCCGGGCTGATTTTTTTGGCTTCTATTTGATAAAGGCGCACTCCCCACCATCTCATTCGCCCTATAGCTCTGTTTTAATTACTAATTGATGATCGATGCGTGGCGTCATCTAATTATCTTCGCTACTCAAAACAGCCCTAAGTTTACGTACTAGCGTCTCAACAGTAATTCCGAGTGCATCCGCATAGACAAACTGCTCATAAACCCTAAGGCTGCGTTCCCCGGTCTCGACCTTCGAGATGAACGACTGAGGTACCCCCAGTTTCTTTGCGAGTTCAACCTGAGTGATACCTTGCTCCCGACGAATCTGGGAAAGGCATTTTCCGCATGTCCTGTTAGCATCAACGTTCATGCCGCTTACGCTATATTCCATTTTGATATATCCCAAACTGGGATATAGTTATGTCACCGGCCATTTCACCTGCCGTAGCTGTTCGCATAACACACTTAAGTACGGGAAAGGAACCTTGATAAATATGAGTGACAAGATGAAGGGGCCCGGCGAGTCTGACGAGCGGATGCCGGATATCGAAGAGAGCCAGTTTTCTGAAGGCGCTGACAACACCCCCCTCCCAGAAGAACAGCCATCAAATGAAGATGGCACCGCATGTAAAAAAGATGAAAGCGCCTCACTTCTAACTCGCGTTATTCAAAAATTCGGCGGTAAAAAACGGGTAGTCACTGCGGCCGCTGCGTTAGTTATTGTCATTTTCTGTTTGCCCATGATGTTTCCTCAGTTGTTTTGCACTCACAAGCTATGGGCCAATGCAACCTGTACAAGCCCTCGCACATGTAAAAGTTGCGGCAAAACCGAGGGGGAACCGCTTGGACACGAATGGGAAGAAGCAACGTGCACGGTTCCGAAGACCTGTCAACGCTGCGGTAAAACCGAGGGGGAACCCCTTGGGCATCAACCGGGCTCGTGGACTACCGAAGTTGACTACGTGGACGCCACCTCAAAGGAAATACGAGAATGCGAAAAATGCGGAGAGGTCGTTGACACTCGCAACGAAAAGGAAATTACTTCCTTTCTTGGCGACGGAAAGTTTTCAATTTCCCCAAAAGGCTTTATTGATCGACTTAACGAGGAATTCTCTGATATCCCCAATTGCAGCAGCATGAATGCGGATTACGAACTAGACGATAGCGGCATGGGGCTCGAACTTCAGATCAAAAACGGTTCAAAGATTGCCGGTATTGGAGGCTTCTTTTCGGACTCGAGTAACCCGGTGCTACTCAGCTATCTTGGATCCGAAAACTGCTTCAAAAACATAGTCATGTACTTCGAAAACTCCGACTATGCCGCGGCGACAGCATTGGCAACTATACAAGCAATCGATCCAACGCTTTCGTTTTCAGACGCCAAGGAAGTTGGTGCTGCCTGCGTAGATACGCCAACTGTCAAAAATGGAATTACGTATGCAATCGTAGCTTCGAATGGAGAGTACTGGCTAAGCGCTCGAATTGAATAATTTTCTTTGATTACTAAATTCAGACGCCTCTTACTCGCGATATATTAAAACTCAACCCCTGGCAGCATCGTCAATCGAAAATTGCCCCGCCGAGCACTTTAGCTTGGCGGGGCATTTCAATATGAAAGCGGATTTAAATATCAACAAGGCCTGCACGCTCCAACGAGACAGCCGGCTTCGCTGCTCAAATTGCCCTTGGTGAACCACAAGTTGAGCAATCAGTGGCCAGAATCCCCTTTAGGCGGCGCTTGTTTCTTTGTATTCGAAGACTGGTTCTAGGAGGTCTTCGATGTTACAGTGGAGGGCTTTTGCTATAGCTCTTACGGTTGTTACCGAGGCTTCGTTGATGTTTCGTTGGCGCTGTTCGTACATTTGGATTGAGCGGAGCGATACGCCTGATTCGTATGCCAGGTCTTGTTGGGTTTTCTTAAGCTTCTTTCTTGCTAACGCAAGTTTGGTTTGCCTGGACGCTTTTTTCGCCATATCGCAGACGAGGCGAGCCACGCGTTCCTCCGAGGCTTCGTGCCAGGGGTAGTACAGACTGCGTAGCACATCGAATGGAACGACATGCAGCAAATCTTCGAAAGACTCTCCTAGCCGCCACTGAAGGCATGCCAATATCCAGCCTGTCCAATATTCCGGTGTCTTTTCGAATCGGTAGGTTCGATTTGGCATCGGCCTTGATTGATAGCCCGACCTTTCAGCGATAAGCGCGAACAGCTCAACGCCCGATTTTCCCGACACTACCCATGCGTTGCCGCGTTCGAACTCGCGAGCTACGCCGCTCAGGCAAAAGAGTTCCGCAACTTCCGATCCTTCTGCTCCATAATCGTTAACGGCATAGTCAAAGCAGTCGCCGAGGTTGTTCATTGCATCCTCGAGATAGTAGACGGGGTATGTTCTACTCGGCCCACAATCCGTTAACTCTTGGATCATTTAAATCAACCCTCCCTGCCATTAAATCCCTAATGTAGACACCCTCAGAGTCAAATCCGTTTACCGTATCCAGATACTTACGTCGAGCGTTCTGTTCTCGCTCAAATCGTTTGGGATAAAACTCGGCTCCCGAGGCCTGCTTCCAGTCGCGGAACCTGATCGCCGAGAACGCGCGCTCACTCATAAGCGCATATTGGATACCTAGGTCTCCTAAAAAACTATCACTGAGGTGATACAGATAGGGACTTTTGAAAGGTTAGGCCTGATTAGAGGCAAGCCTCGGCGATGCGGCGCTTGAGCTCGTCGATGCCGGTGCCGGTTTGGGAGCTTGTGATGATTACGTTCTCGGCCGGGACGTTGAGCTGCTTTTTGATGGCTGCTGCCTGGCGGGCCTGCTGGGTGCGGCTGAGCTTGTCGGCCTTGGTGAGGCAGACGATAAAGTTGAACTCGTTGCCCTGCAGGTAGTCGATCATGTCATGGTCGAGCTTACTGGGATCGTGGCGAATGTCCACCAGCGATACAACCAGGTTAAAGCTGCGCTCCGAGTCGAAGAAGTCGCCGATAAGTTCTGCCCAACGGTCGCGCTCGGCCTTGGAACGACGGGCGAAACCATAGCCCGGCAGGTCGACGAAGTGCACGTCGTCAGCCTCAAAGAAGTTGATGTTGCTCGTCTTGCCCGGCGTGCTCGAAACCTTGACGAGATTCTTGCGGCCGAAGAGCTTGTTCATGATGGAGGACTTGCCCACGTTGGAGCGGCCCACAAAGCTCACCTCGGGACAGGTGGACTCGGGGATCTGCGAAACCTTGCCATAGCTGGCGACGAACTTGGCAAGCTGGTAGTTAATGGAATCGGCCATGGACACTCCTTGGTCGTAGGTTTTTACAAAACGGGCGCGCTATTACGCGGCGGCGATACGACGAACGATGTCAAGCGTGATGCCGCTCGCGGTACGAGCGTACTCATCCAGATCGAACTCGCGCTCACAAAACGCGTCATATGCCTCGTCACAATTATCGCTGATAGCGCGCAGCACCAGGCAATCGACACCATTCTTGGCCGCGATGTGCGCAATTGCCGCGCCCTCCATCTCGACGCAATCGGCATGCGTGGCCTCAATCGCAGCGTTACGCATGGCGTCACCCGTAACAAAGCGGTCACCCGTGGCGATAGTGCCACACAGGAACTGCTTGGGGTCCTTCTTCGCAGAAGTCTCATCCGCCGAGGCATCCACAAATCCATGCTCGGCAAGCACGGCGGCGGCAACATCAGCCAACGCCGGCGTCGAGACAAACTTCTCGAGCCCCGGCGCGGACTCGGCGATGAGTGCCGTATCGGTATCCAGATAGCGCAGGCACTTGCCTATAACCACGTCGTTAATATGCAGTTTAGGGTTTAGGCCTCCCGCGATACCTGAAAACACAACGGCCTGCGGGGCGTATTTGCTGATGAGATGCTGCGTTGCGGCAGCGGCGTTCACGGTACCCATGCCAGCGGTCGTGGCGACCACCGTCAGACCGTCAAGCTCGCCGCTCACAACGGTCAAGCCCGCCTCCTGCGCCTCATGTGCGCCACTCAGCTCTTCTTTAATCTGCGCAACCTCTTTTTCGAGTGCGCCTATGATCGCGATGGTTGCCATGCCATCCCCCAAATCCGTGCAAATTGCTTATCCACGGTATGGTACCAGCATTTTGGCTCTTTCACTTTTTACGAAGTCGCTAGGCCAACGAGGACCGCACAATATAGAGCGCCTTTGCAATCGCGGCCACGGCCTCACTCGATTGGTCGCTCCACGGCATCGACGTCATGATGCTCATAACATAGCTATGGCCGTCGACGTCGACCAGTCCGGCATCACATGTCGAATAGCAACCGTCCTCGCTGATCCAGCCTGCCTTGTTGCGCACCGAGACCTGATCGTCCGCAATGCCATCGCGAATAAACGAGCGCGATGTTGATGCCAGAAGGCCCGACAACCACTGTGAAGTCTCGGTATCCGTGCTCAGATACTCGCTCATCTCGCGCCACAACTTGGCCGAGGTGCGCGGGCAATAAGTGGGAAAATCACTCATTGGATCGAGTGCAGTATCGTAATCGATGCCAAGACCGACAATCCAATCCTCGTAACCGGCATGGTCAAACGCCGCGCGTAACGCAATAAACGAATCGTTATCCGAATTAACGACCGCGGCCTCGATTAGGTCGCGCACCGTCTGCCAGCCCATGTTATAGCCACCATAGGTGCCAAGGGAATCATCGAGTGAGACCTGGCCCGTCTCGACCAGAGATTCGCAGATGTACAACGCATAGAGTGCCTTGTAGCTACTCGCGCCGTAAACCTCGACATCGGCGTTATACGTCACGCCCTTGCCGCTCGACAGATCGTAAAACACCACGCCCACATCGCCCGATTCCTGGGCCTGATCAAGGGCATCTTGGAGTGCGGCGAGGCTCTCATCCTCCAGGGCGGGGATCTGGTCATCAACCAATGAGAAGGCCTGCACGGTATCGCCTGAGGGAATATCGTTAAAGTCCGCCTTCGAAAGCCTCGTCTTAAGGCTCGCTGTCGACAGGGTTTGACTTGCGGTGGCTTTAGATTCAGAGACCTTTTTGTTTTGCGTCTGTACCGTTGACGCATCTGAGTGTGCCATTCGCTCCGACGCGTAGGTTTTGGCGGTAATTCCGAGGATAATAACCGCCAACGTTAGCATCCCAACGGCGGCAATCTTCGTCACGCGGATGCGAACGTCAGCGAGGCCACGCGAAGGCGTGCCCTTCGTCTCATATCTGCTGCCATGCTGCGGCACATACTCGTCCCGCGATGCGTTGCTTCGCACGTGGTCTCCTGACTGCTACCGTTTATATACGAGCAGCATAATACCGAGCAGGCATTTCTTTCCAAAGATATTCAGCGGCGTTTAAGGTGTCTTTAAAGAAACCACAAGCGTTTCTATGCAAATTCACCGGTTATGTTGCGCATCTCTACCCAAAACGCAGTTGCGGTGAAATAGTTCCTGTTTGGGCGGCATAAGCCGAAAAACAAGAACTATTCCACCGCAACTTGACGGGGCTCTTTGGCAATCAGTTTGGTGTCCAGGGGCACTCATTTAAGTCTGTCCCCAATGAGTGCCCTTGGGAAGCGAAAATGGCTCGCTAGCCGATGGCGTTTTTTAGCTCCGCGCGGCGCTTTTTCATGCCGGTCATAACGGCATTACGCAACTCGGGCATGCGCGCGGTATCCATCTGGGGCACGCCCTCGAGCTTATAGGGAATGCCCAGTTGCTCGTACTTGACGACACCCATCGTGTGATACGGCAGCATTTCCAGGCCCACCACGTTGTGCCATGGAGCGATGAGGCGACCGAGCTTCTCGCACTCCTCCACCGTGTCGGTAATGCCCGGCACAACCACGTGGCGGATAACGACCTTGATCTTGCGACGGGCAAGCTCATCGCCAAACGCCAGGATACGTGCAGGATCGCAGCCGGTCAGCTTTTTATGCTCAGCCGGATCGGCATGCTTGATGTCGAGCAGCACCATGTCGGTCTCGCTGAGCACGGCATCAAACTTCTCGGGATGGCCGGGATCAAATGCATAGCCACAGCTATCTAGGCAGGTATGTACACGGCCATCGGGGTTGTTATGCATAGCACGAAACAGATCGGCCAAAAACTCGGGCTGCAGGAGCGGCTCGCCGCCGGACACCGTAATGCCACCGCTGCGATAGAACTCGTGGTTACTCTGGAACTCATCCATCAGGTGTTCGACGGTCACCATGGTGCCGCCGTTGACCGACCAGGTATCGGGATTGTGGCAATACGCGCAGCGCATGGGACAGCCCTGAACAAACACCACAAAGCGGATGCCGGGTCCGTCGACCGTTCCCATCGTCTCGATCGAATGCACGCGGCCAAGGGCAAACGCAGAGTCCTCGGGACGAGCGTCCACACCCTCAAGCGTCATTTCTGCCATTCGCGCTACCTTGCCTCTCCTTGGATGTAACCAATTAAAATGCCAGAGCCATTCTAGCCCATGCGTTTGCGTTTAAACGTCTCGGGCTAGAATGGCACGTTTTAATCTATTCCCCATCACCATGGTTGGGGTCTACGTCGAGATGTCAGGCTGAAGAACGCTCGCCTGAGGCCTTTACGCCTTAAGCGTGAGCACCGCACCGAAGGCGGTCGGGCCGCAATGGCTCGAGATGACGCCGCCGACCTGAGTCCAGGTAACGTCCTTAAAGCCCAGATCATGCGCATAGACCTCCATGTCATCGCGCAGCTCCTGGGAAAGGCCCACCGAATACGCCAGGCCAATGTGCGAGTAGTCAATCTCGCCCTTCGCAACCATGTGGTCAATAAAGGCGCGGGCGCACTTGAGCATAGAGCCGCGGAACTTCTTGGTCGCCACGAACTTGCCGCCCGTCACCTCAATGCAGGGCTTAATCTTGAGCAGATGGGCGCCAAGGAATGCGACGTTGGACAAGCGACCGCCCGCCTTAAGAAAGGCAAGATCGGTAGGAACAAAGCCCAGCAGCACGCGGTCCATGACGGAATTCGTAAATGCAAAGATCTCGTCGACGGTGGCATCGGGGTGAGCCTCGATGTATTTGGCGGTCTCGACGACAACGAGCGACTGGCCTACCGAGACAAAGCGCGTGTCCATAGAGAACACGTAGTCGCGACCCTTGGCGGCGATCTTCGATGATTGATGCGAGCAGGTCGTGGCCTCGGAATACGCGAGATGCAGAATAGTCGCATCGGGCTGCTCAGCGTGAATGCGGTCGTACACGTGAGCAAAATCCGCAGGCGCGCAGCCGCTGGTCTTGGGCATCACGCCAAACTCGTTGCAGCGCGAATAAATCTCGAGCGGATCGATCGAGCCGTCCTCGACGGTCTCGTCACCAATCGTGACATGCATGGGCACGCGCACGATGCCGTAGCGCTCGCAGAGCTCCGGCGTCACATCCGACCCAGACTCAACCACGATTACGTACTTGCCCATTATTATCACGACCCATCTCGACATTGGCTTTTCAATACATGGCACGCGCCGCCGCACTGTTGCACAACGGCGTCCAAGCGCCAAAGAGACGCCGCCCCTTGCACACAACAAAGGACAGCGTCTCCCTGGAAAACTCCGTGCTTATCTAGGATTCCACACGGTTTATTAAGGAGGGTTACTTATTCCGCAAACGGTCGCTATATGCGGTAAGCGGTAGTTGGCCGCGACAACTGCGACACATTCCGTCCAGCAAATCCAATCGTGCTCCACGCACGGTTAATGCACGAGGCGGTAGAAATTCATCGATGCCGCACCCTCGGCGTGCAGCTCCATCGCCGGAACCGCCGGCGAATAGGTACGGCTCGTAAGTGCCGCCTCGCCGCCATTTGCAAAAATCTCGACCATCGTAGTGTCCGAAAGCACGCGCAGGTCGCGAAGCTCGCTGAGCTCGATCGACCTCTGGTCGCGCCCATAGCCTTCGTCACCCATATCGAGGGTAAGCATCCCGTCTGCATAGCGCACAAAGACACCCTTGCGGATTTCGAGCTCGATCACCTGGGCGCCCTCACAGGAAACCACAAGATCAAACAGGCGGCCCGGCTCCTCAACGGTTTCACCGCCTGTCGCGCAAACGCAGTCGCCGCGCATCCTCTCAATCTCGTGCACCGGCTGCTGACAGAGCTTACCATCGCGCATGCTCAGTTTTCTCGGCACCGTCAACGCGCACTGCCACCCGCGTGCCACCGTCGGGCTTTTTGCCGTCGCATCGGGGCAACCCGACCACCCGATCATCAAACGCCGACCCGCAGCATCCTCAAAAGACTGCGGTGCGTAGAAATCAAAGCCGGCATCGACCATCGGGGGCATGCCCTGCCCGGCGATCTTAAAACTCGGCGCCTCCCAATCGGCCTCGATGGGAAACCACACGCACTGGTGCGGATTGCGGTAACGCCATCCATCGGCGGACACACCCTGCGGACAGCAAACGAGAATAAGCTCACCATCGAGCTCAAACAGATCGGGGCACTCCCACATAAAGCCAAACTTCTCGCCCAACTCAATGCGCGTCGCATAGCTCCAGTCCTCTAGATTGCTCGAGGTATAGACAAGCACGCAGCCGCGGTCGTCTTTCGTACGAGCGCCCAGAACCATGTAGTAGATACCATCGTGTTCAAGGATTTTGGGATCACGCACGTGCGTACCGATATCGTCGGGGTAATCGACCGGCCCAACAGCTATGCGCTTCTCGCCCAATTCGTCGGGGTTCTCGGCAACCACATGAATCTGGTTTTGCTCACGGCCCGTCAACACGTAGTCGTAATCATCGCGGTCAAAATGCTTGACGTTGCCGGTATAGAAGTAGTGAATCTTGCCGTCGTGTACAAAGGCAGAACCAGAATACGCTCCGCTCGAATCCAAATCGGAATCGGGGAACAGCACAGGGCCGCGATTCTCGTACGTCACAAAATCCTTTGTTGTCAGATGATTCCAAAGCACTGGACCGCCATGCGCAGCATCGAATGGATCGTATTGGTGATAGATGTGATACGTATCACCGATCTGCACCAAACCGTTGGGGTCGTTGAGCCAGCCAAGCTCAGGCTCCACATGGAACAGGAGCCTATCGGGGTCGGACGCGATGCGACCCGCCGTCTCATCCTGTCCGGCACGCCACTGCTCATAGTCCGCGCGTGTCACCTTATTTTTTTGATTAAACATCGCCGTTGACTTTCTCGTCTATGGGGAAGGACGCTCGACTCACACGAGTCGAACGCCCTTCCCCAAATGGACTTATCCTCAGATTACGCTGAACGGCTCAACTAGAAGCTGACATCAAAGCCAGCACCAGCGCCCTCTTCATCAGTGGTCGGCACGCCCTTTGCCTTGTTGTAGGCAAAGATCAAGACGATCGGCACGATAAAGGCGATGAGATTGCCAGCCACATACCACACGAGCGTCTCGGGCGTGACGATGAGCAGGCCAAGCACGCCGGTCAGACCCTGACCGATGGCGCGCACCTCAAAGAGCTTCACGAAGGCACCGCCGCAGCCTGCACCGATGCAAGCGCAGATGAACGGGATGATCGAGTAGCGCATGTTTGCAGCAAAGATTGCGGGCTCGGAGATACCGACCAGCGTCGGGATAAAGGACGACATGCAGATGTTGCGCTCTTTGGAATGCTTCTTGTGAATGAGGTACATGCCGATGGCGCCGCCGCCCTGGGCGATGATGGAAACCGACCAGATGGCCTGGATGTAGTTGAAGCCAGTCGTGGCGACGAGGTTTGCCTCGATACCCTGGATGAACTGATGCGTACCGGTAACGACGAGCGGCTGCAGGAATGCGGCAAAGACAAAGGCACCGAAGACGCCCATCCTGTTGTACAGGATATCGATTACACCGGCGAGGACGTCGCCGATCAGGTTGCCGAGCGGGCCGAACACGGTGAACAGGGCGACGTTAGCAAGAATCAGGGTAACGGTCGGGACAAAGACGAACGAGACGACCTCGGGGATGTACTTCTGGGCAATCTTTTCGACCTTGGCCATAAACCAGGCAGTCAGGATTGCAGGGAACACGCCGCCCTGGAAAGCAACCATGGGAATGGAGAGCGGACCAAAGTTCCAGTACTCAGCACCCGTCGGATCCATAACGAACGTGTTGCGGTTCATAAGGCTCGGGTGAACCATGACGATACCGACGAGGATGCCCAGAATCGGGTTACCGCCAAAACGCTTCACCGCGCTGTACATAACCAGGACAGGCAGGTAGTCAAACGTGGTGGCGATAATGGCAAAGAAGCTTGCGAGGTTCTTGAGGAACTCGCTGTGGTCGGCAAGGCTGCCCTCCATGCCAAAGAGGCCGTTGGCAACGATCAGCGACTTAAGGCCGATGATGATAGCAGCGCCGACGAAAGCGGGAATGATGGGGATAAAGATATCCGAGAATACCTTGAGGACCGAGAAGAACTTGCCCTTCTTGTCCGCCTCGGCGCCCTTGACCTCGGAAGCGCTGATCTCCTTAACGCCCGTCAGAGCCATAAACTCATCGTAGACCTTGTTGACGGTACCGGTACCGAAGATGATCATGAGCTGGCCGCTGTTGTACAGCACGCCCTTGACGCCATCGATGTTCTCGAGCTCGGCCTTGTTGTACTTGCTCGTATCCTTGAGCACCAGACGCAGACGCGTAACGCAATGCGTGGCGCCCTCGATGTTCTCCAGACCGCCGACGTTATCGACGACTTGCTGAGACACTACTTTGTAGTCCATGTTCCTCTCCATTCCCTTACGAAATCATAAAACGTTTTGATGCCATTACAGAGACGCGATCGTTGCATTTGCGCACTTGAGCGTACCGTCGGTGACCGTCAGTGCCACACCCTGGCCCTGCTTATTGCAGAAGCGCGCGTTAAGCGCAACATCATCGACAAAGATGGTCGCGATGTCGTCGTCGACGACCAGACGCACATGGTGAGTGCCCTCGCCCTTAAAGAACAACGGACGCTCGAGGCCCATGTTGTTGACCTGGAACCACGGGTACTGGGGAGCCGGCGTGAACTCGAGCTTGCCCTCGCGCAGGTTGGCGCGGAACTCATAGGCAAGACCGGTCTCGGCGTCCTCGGCGAACTTGACCGAGAAGCCGGCAGCGTTACCGCCGAGCTCAATGTCGGCATCGAGCAAGTAGGTGGAGCCGGCATCCGCGGCGAGCACCTGCTCGACCTTGCCCGACTCGCAGGAAAGCTCAAAGGTCTCGACTGCCTTAGCCTCGCCAAAGGCGCCAAGCATGCTGTCGGGGAGCTTGGTGCCGAGCGTTCCGTCGGCACGCTGAACGATCTCGAGGGGCATAAAGGTGCCACCCCATAGGTAAGAGCTGGGGTCGCCGCCCTCGTCACGCGTAGGAACCCAACCAAAGAGAACGCGACGCTCGCCATCGAATGCGGTGCGAGCGGCGTAGTACGCGCGGCCGTCGAAGGAGTCGTCAGCGGGGGTAATCCAAGGACCGTTGATGGACTTGGACATGCGGTAACGGGTCTTGTTGCCGTCGCTGTACTCGGAAAAGACGAGGTACCACCAGTCGCCCATCTTAAAGAGATCAGGCATCTCAAACATGGTGTACAGGCCCGGGTTCCACCAGTCGCCCTGGAACTCCCAGTTGGTCAGATCCTTGGAGGTGAACTTGACCAGGCGGCCGGTCATCAGACGCTTGTCCTCGCCCACACGCGTGCCGAGGATGAGCATGTACTCTTCGTTCTCCTCATCCCAAAGCACAAAGGGATCGCGCCAGTTGCGGTCATCGTAACCCTCCTGGGGCGGAAGCAGCGTCTCGGCG
>JAUMSH010000042.1 GCA_031292915.1 Collinsella sp. | reverse complement strand
TGTGGCAGTATTAAGATTCGCAGCCCAAGCCACCGCAAAGGCGCCCGTCCCCTTTGCGGTGGCTTGGGGTCGCGCTACTCACCAAGCATCTCTTGGAGCTTGGCTGCCACGGCGTGGCCCAGGCTCTCGTGGCTTTCGGGCATCATGTGCAGATAATCGATATCGCCCGGCTCGGCAAAATCAGCGGCATTCAAAAAGTCGCAGCCAAACTGTTTAGCAGCATACGCATAGTATTCGGCAAAATGCTCCGAGGCCTCGACGGAGCGCTCGTCAAAGTCGGTCATGTACACATCGGCGATCTGCGGTTTAATCTTGATAGGCGCCATCAGCAGAATACGCGGGCAGGGCGCGGCTTCGGTCCAGGGAAACGCGCGGACGGTGCGAATCAGCGCCATGGCACCGTCAGCGATATCGGCAGCCCCCACGCTAAAGACCGTCTTGCAGTCGTTGGTGCCCAGCATAATCACGATCGCATCCAGCGGCTTATGAGCCTCGAGCAGCATCGGCAACGCGCGGATGCCGTTGAGATTAGTGTCCAGATGGCACATGTCGTCGCGTACCGTCGTGCGGCCGTTGAGGCCTTCCTCAATCACGTGCCAGCCCTCGCCCAGGTCGCGCTGGGCCACGCCGCACCAGCGCACATCGTGCGCATAGCGTACCGCGGTGCCGTCGCGCATGCCCGCCGGATCATAGCCGTAGGTATTGCTGTCGCCAAAGCACAGAACGTTTTTCATCGTAAGCCCTTCCTCTAGTAAAAAGAAAAAGTCGGCGGGAGCAGTCTCTCCCGCCGGATCGACCTATCTGTCAGCACATACCGATTACAGGTACTTGCGCCAATCGTCATCGTCTTCATCGTCCTCGGCGGCAGCCTGGGCCTGCTCGGCGGCGTGGGCAGCCGCAGCGCGAGCGGCAACCTGGGCATAGGACTCCTCGTTGCGCTCGGGGAAGTTTGCCAGCACGTGCTCGAACTTGGCAAAATCTTCGTCCCAGCGCGTAGAGGGCACGGCAAAAAAGACCTGCTTGACCTTAAAGTCGCCCGATGCGAGCTCCTTGCGGAAGAGCTCGGCCACGGCCTCGGCGTCAAAGCCGTTGTTGTCGCAGCCCCAAGCGCCCAGCACGAGCTTCTCGCGACCCAGCTCGTCGCAGATGGCAAGCACAAAGCGGATGCGATCGCGCAGGGCGTCCAGCAGGGCATCGTCACCCACGCGATACTCCTGGCGAGCGCGCTTGGCGTTGGGCGCGGCGGCCACGATCACGTCGGCATACGCATGCACGTGGTTGCGGTCGAAGCGCACCGCAGGCACCACCAGCGCACGGTTGCGGTAAAGCTCGCAGTTGATGTTGCGGCGACGGTTCTCGCCGTACCAATTGCGCTGTTTATCGAGCACGTTGTACAGGTACGAATCGGCACAGAGCGTGGCCTCCTGACCCAGATAGCCCTGGATGTAGCCGCCGCCCGGGTTGGTGAACGAGGCAAAGGCGAGCACGGCCATGTCGCAGAACTGCGCGTAGCCTCGGCCGTTATCCAGAATGGCCTGCGTGGCAGAGGCATCGAGCACGGTGACCTCGGGCAGAACCGGAGCGGGCTCCTCGGCGGGCTCGGGCGCCACCTCGGTATCGACTGCAGCCTCGACCTCGGCGGCCTCGGGCTCCTCGGCAACCTGCTCCTCGGCAGCAGCAGCCACCTGGGCCTTGACCTTCATCGCCGCGACAAAACCGGCAGGCATACCATCGAACTCGCACACGCCGGCAAGCGAACGCTCGATGTCCTTGGCGCAGGCCTCGGACATAGCCGCCACATGGCACTCGGCGGCCTTGGCACGCGCCTCGCGCTTGGGATTGGGCTGACCCGTTCGGTTGGACCTGCGGTTACGGTTCCTGTTGTCGACGTCTGCCATACGTGGCCACCTTTCCTGTCGCTGCCGCTATCGGCTTTTTCCCATCCATGATACCCCGCCGCGCACAAAAAAGACGGCCCCGAAGGACCGCCTTTCGCATCGTTTTACCGTGTCCGGCAGGAAGCGTCGCAATGCCGCGCTTTAATCGCGACGGCCGAGGATGTTCAAAATGCGCAGGAACACGTTGATAATATCCACGAACAGGTTAGAGGCCATGAGCACGGCGTTGGGCAGCGTAGGCGGCACCGTCGTGGCAACATAGGTGTCGTAGCCAATAAAGCCAGCGAACACCACAATCACGATCAGGTCGGTGATGGACTGCGACACGCCCATGAACATCAGCACGATCTCAACCAGAATAGTGGCGAGCAGAATACCAAAACCGATGCCATACACACGCTGGAAAAACTTGGGGAAGGTCACGCCAAGCGTGCCAAAGACAAAGGTGATGGCGGCCGTGGCGATAAAGGCAGTGTTGATGGTGGGCAGGTCGTAGTTGGCAAGGCCAAACGACGCGGTCAGGCCAAAGGTACTCGCAAAGATTACGTAGCCCACGAGCGACAGGCCCACGGACTGCTTGCTGGCGGCGGCCGACATCATGACCATGCCGACGATGGTCAAAATAAACGAGCCAAAGACCAGCGGCAGGGCGGCGCCGCTCATCATCATGCGCGCAAACGACATGGTGCTCGTAAAGTAGGCGCCGGCGCCCATGGCGCAAAAGCCCAAGAAGATCAGGGCAGACATGGCGAGATTGTACGCGCGCGGCGACATCTCCTTGGCGCGGCTTGCGCCGCTCTCGACGGGGCCGTTCTGATAGCCCTGGATATCGTTCATAGGTTCGTCCTTTCAAAAAGTGCCGTGAAAGACGGCGCAGCAGGTGACAAGATTCCTGTCATTGTACCCGAATGCCGTACGTCCTTACCCACGGCGCTCGCCCTCGAGTGTACGGTCGAATGCCCACACCCACCAACGCATCAGATGGGCCTGCGAACCATCTGGTCGTTCGCGCGTCTGGTCCTCCAGATACAACTCGGTCGCGTGCCCGCCAAAACGCACCTTATAGGTTGCCGTACGGATGCCGTGAACCGTCAGGCCAAACCCAGTGGTCGAGACAATCTCGTCAATCGTAAAGCAACGACCGTCGACCCAGCAGACGGTGACCGGCACGACCTGTCCGCCCGCGAGGATGCGAGCCACGACGTCCACATACTGCTTGTGCACGCGCCGAGTTTTGCCATCTGTCTGTCGATATTCCATGCCTCCTATTATCGAACGCATGTTTGCATGTTGTAAAGCGAACAGACTGTGGTTTTGGAGTGTCGTAGTAATCGCACGTGTCCGCATGGCGTGTTAGCAAAAAGAACACCCGCGGTCAACAGGGCTAATATTCAATTTTAGTGCCAAAAAGTTCACTTCTCCCATCAGAACTCGGTAAAGAAACCCACAGGAGGTGATACGATTTATCATGTTTTTGTAACGTGTCTGCAAACTTCGAGAAAGCCCATATATGGACGTAACGTTCTCAACCTTCCTCGGCCAAATTGTGTCGAACCCAGTCCTTGCCGTCACCGTGATCCTCGCGTTGGGCGCCATCTTCGTCAATGGATGGACCGACGCGCCCAACGCCATCGCGACCTGCGTCACTACGCGTTGCATGCCCGCCCGCGCCGCCATTCTCATGAGCGCCGCATTCAACTTCCTCGGTGTGCTCATCATGACGCACTTTAACGCGAGCGTCGCCAATACCATCTCGCATATCGTCGACTTTGGCGGAAACAGCACCATGGCGCTCGCGTGCCTCTGCGCGGCGCTGTTCTCCATCGTCGTCTACGGCGCCACAGCGTCGCGTTTTGGTATCCCCACCTCGCAAAGCCACAGCCTTATCGCCGGCCTGACCGGTGCCGCCATCGCCCTCGGCGGTGCGAGCAGCGTCAACGTCCACGAGTGGATGAAGGTCATCTACGGCCTGGCACTCTCCATCGGCCTGGGCTTTGTCATGGGCTGGGTCCTGTGCAAGCTCGTCTCGATCCTTTTCGCCGCCGCCAACAGGCGACGTGCCAATGTCTTCTTTAAATACGCTCAGATCGCGAGCGCCGCGGCCATGAGCTTTATGCACGGCGCGCAGGATGGACAGAAGTTCATCGGCGTGCTCTTTTTAGGCGTGGCCTTTGCCAGCGGCCAGACGAGCGTCGGCGATGCAGGCATCCCCATCTGGATTATGCTGCTGTGCTCGGCCACCATGGGTATCGGCACCAGCGTGGGCGGCGAGCGCATCATCAAGTCCGTCGGCCAGAGCATGGTTAAGCTCGAGAAGTATCAGGGCTTCTCCGCCGACCTCGCGGGCGCCGCGAACCTGCTACTTGCCACCCTTACCGGCATCCCCGTGTCCTCCACGCACATCAAAACCTGCGCCATTATGGGTGTCGGTGCCGTCAAGCGCCTTTCGGCCATCAACTTTGGCGTCGTCAAGGACATGATGTTCACCTGGTTCTTCACCTTCCCTGCCTGCGGACTCATCAGCTTTGTCATGGCCAAGCTGTTCATGATGTTCCTCTAATCAAACCGAGCGTCCATCCGGACCGCAACACTTCGCCCACCCGTCTTCGCCTCGAAAGGACCCACCCATGGCAAAGAAACCCGATTCGTTCTACTTTGACAACTACGTCGCTTGCGCCGACCTCGCCGTCCAGGCCGCAGAGCTGCTCACCAAGATTTTTGAGAACTTTGACCCCGCGCAGATCCACGACATGCTCGATAAGATGCATGCGATTGAGCATGCGGCAGACAAGAAGCACCACGAACTCGAAGACGCCTTGCTCACCGCCTTTATCACCCCGCTTGAGCGCGAGGATCTGGACCTGATGAGCTGCTCGCTCGACACCGTGCTCGACCGCATCGAGGGCGTCGTGCAACGCGTCTACTTCACCAACATCCAGAGCATCCACCCCGATGCCATCGTCATCGCCCACAAGGTGACCGACGCCTGCCGCGCCATGAAGGACCTGATGGTCGAGCTGCCCAACTACCGCAAGTCCAAAACGCTGCGCGAACTGGTCATCCAGATCAACACCATCGAGTCCGAGGCCGACGAGCTCTACATCAACGCCATGCGCAACCTGCACGTTAACGGCAAGGATCCGCTCGAGGTCATCGCTTGGCGTGACGTGTACGCCTTCCTGGAGTACTGCGCCGACTGCTGCGAGAATGTGGCCGATGTTGTGGATTCGATTGTCATGAAGAACAGTTAATTGGGGGGTACGTGTCCCACCGGTCGCGGGCCCGACCACTAATACCTTTTTCACTCCGGCTGCAAGCAGAGTCGTTCAAAAGGTATTAGTGGTCGGGCCCGCTCCCTTACGTACCGCCATTGAAACTTTGGCTGATACTTTGAAAGTGATGGGGCTTTTGTTGGCAGGGCCTTTGAGCCCAATTGGGAACTTTGGGACTGCCTTAAACGTTTGGCTGGATGGGGCTTTGGGTACCCTTTGTTTTACTTTGGGTTGATACACTGAATTTGGAGGGCTTGGTTGTGAGTTATTTGGATCTGGCTCGGGGTCGGTATTCTTGTCGTGAGTTTGAAGATCGGGCTGTGGAGCAGGCTGTGGTGGATGCCATTGTTGAGGCTGGGCGGATTGCTCCTTCTGCTTGTAATAATCATCCAACCCGTGTGATGGTGTTGGATACGCCTGAGCTTCTGGAGAAGGCTGCTGCTTGTCAGCCTCGGTTTGCTCGTGATGGGTCTATCTTTGGCGCTCCGCTTGTCTTCCTTATTTGCAGCGTTGCCGACGACGCTTGGGTGCGCCCGTACGACCAGATGAACTCCAGCGCTATCGACACCTCGATTGTTTGCGATCAGATGATGATGGAGGCCACCGAGCAGGGCCTGGGAACGTGCTGGGTATGCCATTTTAAGCCTGAGGTGGCACAAGTGCAGTTCAACATGCCCGAGGGCGTCTATCCCTATCACATGCTCGTCTGTGGCTATCCCGCCGACCACATCGCCGATCCCGAGCATCGCGAGGCCCGCACCATTCCCCTCTCCGACTTCCTCCTCAAGTAGATTTTTTGGGACATGCCTTAAAACCTACCCTTGACCGCTCACCCGTTCGCCGAGTTCTGCGCCACTATGTGCAGGGCTCGGTTTTTATGTTACGCACCCCTGCACAGTCATAAAAAAGGACCCGCAAGCTGCGGGTCCTTTCGAGGCACTAAATTGTAGGCCGAATGTTAGTCCAGGTCGTCGGCAGCGAAGTTGTCGATCGGGGCGAAGGGATCGGCCACAGGGACAACCGGGTCAGCGACGGGCAGCGGCTCGGCGGGAACAGTCACCGCAGGAGAAGCGGCAGAACCGACCGGTGTGGAGGCCATGAGATCGGCCGGGAAGGAGTTCTGGGCATCGTCCATGAAGTGCTGGATGAGCTTGAGATACTCGGCCTTGAACTCCTCACGGGAAGCCTTGAGACGATCGATCTCCTCGAGCTCGGCCTGCTTCTCAGTCAGAGCCTGGCGGATAACCTCGCGGGCCTTGGCGTCAGCCTCGTTGCGGATACGCTCAGCGTTCTCGTTGGCATCGTTGACGATGGTCTCAGCGGTCTGCTGGGCAGCGATCAAGGCAGCGGAAATCTGGCGCTCCTGAGCGGAGAAGTCAGGGGCGGGAGCAGCCACGGGGGCGGCAGGAGCGGCCTGGGCGGTGGCATCCTGAGCCTGGGCAAGCTGAGCCTGCGCATCGGCAAGCTGCTGCTCGGTAGCAGTCAGACGACCCTTAAGGTCGACGATCTTAGCGAGCATAGCGTCAACCTCGGAGGACAGCGTCTCCAAGAAGACGTCGACCTCAGCAGGATCGTAGCCACGCTTGGCCTCAGAGAAAGTCTGAGCCTGGATGTCTGCAGGGGTAATAGCCATAACAAGTCTCCTTTTTCATCGCCTCGGCGCTACACGCCCGACGTAAGTTACTAAGTCAGTTCTACACGAGTATACCTATAAGAAGCTGCAGAACCAGCCTCTGCACCAACTGCAACGCAATAATCGCAACGACCGGCGAAAAATCGATACCGCCCATCGGCGGGATGAAACGACGGAACAGGTTAAGCCACGGACCGCACACGCTATCAAGCACCGCGGCAATATCCTGAAGCAAACCACCCTGCTTCATGGGAATCCACGTCATAAAGCAGTAGACGATAATGAGCGTGGAATAGAAGTTGAACAGCGTGTTGACCAGCTGGACGATAGTGTAGATGTTGATGGGAATCTCCTCGTCTTGTCTTTACTTGAGGTAGCCGTCGGCACGAAGCTTCTTGAGATCGGAATCTTTGACCTCGCAACCGGCGGGCAGCACCATGAACACGCGGTCGCCCACCTCCTTGACCGTGGCACCCAGACCGCAGGCAAAGCCGTAAGAGAAGTCCAAGACGCGCTTGGCAACTTCGGTGCGTACGCCCACAAAAATCAGTGCGACAGGCTGCTTGGTGCGAACGCGGCGCACCACGGTCTCCACGTCATCATAGCTCTCGGGGCGCAGGACATAGGCCGGCAGCTGCGGCGTGGCGTTGATGATATTGCTCGCATAGGCCGAGGCATCGCTCGGTGCAGGCGCGGGCGCAGCGGCGGCACGGGCGCGGGTGTTCTCGGCGTAGCTCGACGGCGTGTCATAAGCACCAGGACGATAACCGCTCGCAACACTGTCCTGCGAGCGCGAAGGCGGGTTATACGTCGTGGCATGGCGAGAGTCATCGCCGACCAGCTGTCCGGAGCGTGTATACACGGCAACCGACTCAGCTTCACCACGGCGCGTCTGACCAAGCAGGCCGTTGCTCGGCTCGTCTTGGGTGTAGAAGCCCTCGCCCGAAGCACCGCTGTAGCCGTTGCCCTGATAGCCATCGTCATAGCCATCATCGTAGCCGTAGTCGTCGTCCTGGCCATAACCCTGGTCGTAACCCTGCTGGCCGCCCAGGTGCATCTTATTTTTAATCTCGTCAAGGAAGCCCATGGTTGTGTCCTCTCGCGGTTTAGTGCAGGCGCCCCGATAATCAGTGCGCACTTCAGAGCCTTATTTTACTGCAAACTCCGGGCTAAATACTACCCTGCCCAGGCGAACGAGCGTAGAGCCCTCCTCAAGGGCAGGCTCAAAGTCCTCGCTCATACCGCAGGAAAGCTCAGGCAGGTTCAAATCGGGATGCGCCGCCTCCAGCTCATCCCTCAGCTCACGAAGCCCCGCAAAGGTGCGGCGTGCCACATCCTTATTCCCCCGGGGCGCCATAGTCATAAGCCCCTGTACGCAAATTCCCTCAAGTTCCGCAAGCTCACCCGCGGCGGCGCGAATCTCATCGGGCGAAAAGCCTCCCTTCGACTCCTCACCACTCACATTGACCTCAATGAGCACACGCTGGGGGCCGGCGAGCTCGCCTGCCTCAATCTTGCGGACAGCACGGCTCGAGATCGCCTGCGCCAGATGCAGCGAACCCACCGAGTGAATCAGCTCGGCTGAGCCCAGCACCGCATTGATCTTATTGGTCTGCAGGTTGCCGATCATATCGAAGCGCACCTCGGGCAGCTCCGGATGCTCCGCCAGACCCGTGAGCTTGCGAACCAGCTCCTGCGGGCGATTCTCGGCAAAATGGCGATACCCCGCCTGGATGGCGGCAACGGTCTCATCGACACCAACGGTCTTGGACACGGCAATGAGGCGCGCGGCGTCGTGGGGACGGCCTGCGCGATCGAGCGCCGCATAAAAACGTTCAAGAATCTGCTCGCGGCGAGCGCGCATCAAGTCCAAATAGTTATCCATTGCTAATCGCCTCCGCTGACAGCCAAACAAGTAGTCCCATGCTAACGCAAGAGCGCGGCCCCGCATGTGCAAGGCCGCGCTCACTTAGGTATTTACAATCTTTCGACGAACGGGGTTACTTACTCCTCGTCGTCCTCGCCATCGTCCTCGTCCTCAAGATGATCGAGCAGATAGCGAAGACCCTCGCTGACCTCGTTAACGGGCACCTTGGCAACGTAGCGCGCGTCGACGGCGGGCCTCATGATAACACCCTCGCCCGAAGGCACGCGCATGCTCTCGAGCTCATCCTCATCAGTGCGGGCGATATCGCCGGCATTCATGCGCTGACCAGTCAACAGGAAGGTCAGACGGCAGGCGGCATCGATGGAAATCGAGGCGATGCGATCGAGGTAGCGCGAAACCATGATGGCGCGGCGCAGGTCGTCATAGTTGCTGCCGTCGTCCATAAAGTCGCCCGTATCCATACGGTTAAAGGTGCGGAAGAACTTCTCGTAGGCAGCGTGCACTGGCTCGTCCTCGACGGCCAAGTTGCAGATGATGGACATATCATTGGTGACGAGCGCGGAAAGCGAAGAGCCCAGCACCTGGTAGACAGCCTCAGCCTCGGCCTCAACCGTGCCGACAAGCTCCTTGGGCAGCGAGATGTCGGCCTTGATCATATGACGCGTGGCGCGGCAGATCTGACGGACCTTATCGGTCATGCGCTGCAGGTTAAAGTCGACGTAGATGATCGTCTGAAGCAGGCGGAAGTCGGAGGCGACCGGTGACTGCGTGGCGATCAGGTTGTAGCACACGGCCTCCAAGTTAGCGCAGCGCGCGTCAATCGAAAGCGTGCGCTTCTTGGTCTTGGTGGCGAGCTTGCGGTCGTCGGTCACATAGGCCTTAACGGCATCGTGGAGGGCCAGATCGACGGCCTCGTAGATGCTCAGCATCTCGTGGCGGGCCTCGATGAGCTGACGGGAAAACAGTTTACGCATGGTTCACTCCAATCAGTTGGGTGCGGTCATGCCGCCCGCACAGTGAATACGCACCGGACCAGATCCGATCGGCTTGGGACTAGTCGCACCGATCAGCCAAAGCGGCCGGTGATATAGTCTTCCGTCCGCGAGTCCACCGGACTGGTGAAGATCGCGTCGGTTTGACCATACTCGATGAGCGTGGCGGGCTCGCCGGCAACTTCCTGCAAGAAAAATGCGGTGTAGTCGCTAATACGAGCTGCCTGCTGCATTGAATGCGTGACGATGATGATCGTCATCTCGGGCGCCAGCTCGGCCATCAGATCCTCGACCTTAGAGACAGACGTGGGGTCGATGGCGGAGCAGGGCTCGTCCATCAGGAGGACATCGGGTTGCACCGCAAGCACGCGCGCGATGCACAGACGCTGCTGCTGACCGCCCGAGAGCGCCAAACCATCCTTGTTGAGCTGATTGGATACCTCTTTCCAGAGGTTGGCGCGCTTGAGCGATTCTTCCACGATGTCATCGAGGTCACTTTTGCTAGTCACGCCCTGCAGACGAGGGCCAAAAGCGACATTCTCGTAGATGGATTTGGGAAACGGATTGGGCTGCTGAAAGATCATGCCCACGCGGCGACGGAGATCGACCGGGTCGACGCCCTCGGCATAGATATCATTGCCGTCGAGCGTCATGGTGCCCTCGACGCGCGTACCCTCGATCAGGTCATTCATGCGGTTGATGCAGCGCAAAAACGTCGACTTGCCGCAGCCCGAAGGGCCAATGAAGGAGGTGATGGCGTTTTTGGCGATGTTGAGGTCGAGCCCCGTCAACGCATGAAAGTCACCGTACCAAAAGTTGAAATCCTTGGCCGTGATGGCCGCTTGCTCCAGCGTAGGAGCGGACTGATAGACGGACATGGGACTCCTTAACTAGCGGCGCTTGCGCGACAGGAAACGCGCAAACAGGTTGAAGGCCAAAATGATCACCATCAGCAAGAGCGCGGTGCCATAGGCTGCGTTCATGTTGATGCCATCGTTGGCAAGCAGGTACAGGTGAACGGTCATGGGACGACCGGAATCGAGCGGCGAGATAGGTAGATTGATGGCCTGGCCCATGGTGTAGAGCACCACCGCGGTTTCGCCGATGGCGCGGCCGATGGCAAGGACGATGCCCGTGGCAATGCGGCCAAAGGCAGAAGGGAGCACGATCTTGGAAACGACCTGCCACTTGGTGGCGCCCAGGCCGTACGCGCCCCAACGGATATAGCGTGGCACGGCGCGAATAGCCTCCTCGGTGGTGCGCATGACGATGGGAAGCATCAAGAGCGCGAGCGCCAGAGCGGCAGAGACCATCGAAAGGCCCAGGCCCATGGCCTCGACAAACAAGGCGTAGCCAAACAAGCCCATAACGATGGAGGGCACCGAGGCCAAAGCGTCAGCAGCATAGCGAATGAGCTCGACGATCTTGCCCTGCTTGGCGTACTCGGCCAGATAGACGGCTGCCAGCACAGCGATCGGCGTGCAGATAAGCATGGCGAGCGCCGTCACGTAGACGGTCGAGACGATCGTAGGCCAAATTCCGCCCTCGGCGTTGACGCCCTGGGGCCAACCGAAGATAAAGTCGAGCGAGATATGCGGCAGGCCGTTGATGACCACGTAGGCGATGATAGCGACCAGCACCAGCGTGGTGATGTAGGCAGCGGCACGAAACACGCCAAGCATGATCTTGTTGGACAGGTCCTTGTTGATGCGGCCCTTCTTACCGTGGGAAAGGGCACGCTTAATGCGCTCGCGCGACGAGGTCGTATCGGCCATCGTGTCAACGGAATCGGACATAGCCTACCCCCTCTTCTTGGAAATCAGGCGGACGATACCCACCAGTGCAGCGGAGATGATAAACAGGACAACGCCCATGCCAAACAGAGCCGAGCGGTGCAGCCCCGAGGAATAACTCATGTCGAGCGCAATCTGACTCGTGAGCGTCGAGATGGGGCTCGAGATGCTATCCGGAATGACCGGGGCGTTGCCCACGACCATCAGCACGGCCATGGTCTCGCCGATAGCGCGACCCATGCCCAGCACGATGGCGTCCACGATACCCAGCTTGGCTGCGGGCAGCACGACCTTATAGATGGTCTGCCACTTGGTGGCGCCCATGGCATAGGATGCCTCGCGAATGCCCATAGGAATGGAATTGAGGGCATCGATGGTGAGCGTGGTGATGGTGGGAACGATCATGATGGCGAGCACGAACCACGCCGTCAGCGCGCCAAAGCCAAGACCGCCGGTCAGCTGCGCGATAAACGGACGGATGATGACCATGCCAAAGAAGCCATAGATGATGGAGGGGATGCCCGCCAGCAGGTCGACGGCGGGGCTGATGAGCTTGCGCACGCGCTTGCTGGCAATCTCGACCAGATACACGGCCGTACCCACACCTAGCGGCACGCCCATGGCGAGCGCACCGACGGTCACCAGACCTGAGCCGGCAAGCAGCGACATGATGCCGTAGTGGCCCTCAGAGGGCGCCCAAGTAAAGCTAAAGAAGTCCGCCAGACCGATGTCAGTAAAGACGGGCAGCGCCGAGTACGTGGTAAAGACAAAAATCAGGATGACGGTAACGACCGCCAAGAACGCGCAGGCAAAGAAGATCCACTTCAGCGCCTTCTCCTTGATATAAGTACTGCGCGATACGAGCGCCAGCTCGCGCTTCTTGGGCGCCTGAACATTCTGCTCAGTCTGGGAGTTTTCCTGTGCTTCCATGCTACTCACTCCCCTTCTCGTCGTTGGTGACGGGGATAAAGCCCGCCTCGCGAATCTGCTTGTCCATCTTTTCGGACGTCACGTAGTCGATGTAATCCTGCGCCTGCTGCGAAGGCGCACCCTTCACAAAGAAGTAAAGGTCGCGTGAGATGGGATAGCCGCCGCTCGCGACCGTCTTCTCGGACGCCTCAACATGATTGACCGAGACGGCCTTGACCGAGGTCTTGGCGTTGAGGCTATCGACGAAGCCCAGCGAAATGTAGCCAATGGCACCGCGCGAACGAGATACCACGTCGCGCACCTGGCCCGTGCCCGAAAGAACGGCCGAGCGGCGATCGAACGGCGTGCCGTCCATCACGATGGTACGAAAGGCCTCACGCGTGCCGGACGCCTCATCTCGGTTGATAACCTGAATCCTCAGGTCCCCGCCACCGACCTCTTTCCAATTGGTAATCTTGCCGGCGTAGATATCGCGGAGCTGCTCGGTCGAGAGGTTATCGACGGGGTTGTCGTCGTTCACGATGACCGCAATACCGTCGTGGGCAATGACGATGGGAGTCAGGCCCAGATCCTGTTCGTCGGCATTGAGTCCACGGGAGGAGCTGGCGATATCGGCCGTGCCGGCGCTGACGGCCTCGATGCCTGCGGAAGAACCCAAACCGGAAACGAGCACGTCGATGCCGGTCTCCTCCTTAAAGCCCTCGGCCGCAATCTCGGCGATAGGAAGGCAGGTCGTGGAGCCGGCCACGGTAATGGAAGAGGTAGAAGACCCCGAAGAACAGGCGCACAGCGTAAGCGTAAGCACAGCGGCGCTCAGGACCGATACGATCTTTCTCATAGCATCACGCCGATCGCAGCATGGCGCCCACAGGTGCCGTTCTCGTTACGGTAGGAATAAAAGCGGTCGTTCTGACGCACGGTCGAAAGCTGGGTATCCACGATATTATCCGCGTCGACACCGACATCTACCAGCGCCTCGCGAATGGCAGCGGAAAGATCGAGCATGCGAGAGGTACTCGCATCGATGCACGAGAACTCGGCGGCAAAGCGATCCATGAGTTCCTGGGATACCTCATATTCGTCACCCAAGATATGGGGGCCGATATAGGCGGAAACGTCGCTCGCATCGCAGCCGGCAGCATCGCAAAGCGCCTGGCACGCCTTGGCAGAAATACGTGCAATCGTGCCCTTCCAACCGGAGTGCACCACGGCAAAT
The DNA here is from genome assembly GCA_031292915.1 of Collinsella sp. Lineage (GTDB taxonomy): Bacteria > Actinomycetota > Coriobacteriia > Coriobacteriales > Coriobacteriaceae > Collinsella. Next base: position 16,227 of record JAUMSH010000042.1, on the reverse strand, counting down.
CCGCCAGGGGCCACCATCACCACGGGGACGCAGTCGGCAAAGCAGAGCAGCACGGGCACGTTACGCGCCGTACAGACGATGGCATCGCAGCCCTCAGCAATCTGCTCGCGGACGTCCTCAAGGTCATCGGCACCGTTCGAGGTCACCGCAACGACATGGTCACCATGGACCTGATTGGGAACGAGCAGGTTGTGCTCGCACTCGGCGGCACCCATAGCCTCGAGCGCGCGACGACGATTTTCTTGAACAGCAAAGGGATCATCGCCAACATGCGAGCCCAAGTTGAGTGAGGAGTACGCATCTTCGGAAACACCACCGGCGCGCTCGGTGAAGGCAAAGCGAACATCGGATGTCGCGCCCTCCACCAACGTAACACCATCATGGTCGACACGCGAAACTTTGTCCGCACGTGCTGCCATACTAAAGCCTCCTAATAACACAAGTATTGCGGCGACGCCGCAGCAGTCCTTGCCATACGGCTGCACACTTCATCAAAAAGGATACCCGCAGCGGTAAGGAGCAAACGTAAAGGGAACGTAAGGAGATTGGAGGCTTTCGTTTACAAAGGCGAAACACAACAAAAAAAGGGGCGCGCCCAATCGGACGCACCCCTTGCAAGTCGTTGAGAAAAACGAACTAGAAGCTGCCGCGCTTCAGGAAGTCGGGAAGCTCGAACTGATCGTTGCCGAAGTTAGGAAGCTCGGTGCCACCGACGTTGCGGGTCGGAGCGGCCTGAGCCGGGCTGGCAGCCGGAGCGGTGCGCTGCGGCTCAGCGGAAGCAGCGGCCTTGCTCTGAGACTGCTGAGCGGCAAAGAGCTCGTCCTGACGGTTGACGTTGGAGTCGGAGAAGCCCGTAGCGATGACGGTGATACGCACCTGATCGCCCAGGGACTCGTCGACAACGGTACCGAAGATGATGTTGGCCTCGGGGTCGACGGCGTTGGCGACAACGTCGGCGGCATCGCTGATCTCCTGGATGCCCAGGTCCTTGGAACCGGCGATGGAGAGCAGCACGCGTGTGGCACCATCGATGGAGCTCTCGAGCAGCGGGCTGGAGATGGCCTGCTGGGCAGCGTCGACGGCACGGGTATCCCCAGAAGAGGTACCGATACCCATCATGGCGGTACCGGCCTGCTTCATGATGGTCTTAACATCGGCAAAGTCCAGGTTGATGATACCGGGGACGGTGATGAGGTCGGTGATGCCCTGGGTGCCCTGGGAAAGGACGCCATCGGCAATCGCGAAGGCCTCGAGCATGGTGGTCTTCTTCTCGGCGATGTCGAGCAGCTTATCGTTAGGGATGACGATCATGGTGTCGACGCAATCGGAGAGGGTCTTAATTCCCTCCTCGGCGCTCTTCTTGCGCTTGCGGCCCTCGAAGGTGAAGGGCTTGGTCACGACGGCGACGGTCAGCGCACCGACCTCGTTCATCGCGATATCGGCAACGATGGGAGCAGCGCCGGTACCGGTGCCACCGCCCTCGCCGCAGGTGATGAACACCATGTCGGCGCCAGCGAGCGCCTCAGCAATGTCGTCGCGGGACTCATCGGCAGCCTTGCGGCCAACCTCGGGGTTGGCGCCGGCGCCCAGGCCGCGGGTAAGGTCGGTGCCGATGTGCACCTTGATATCGGCATCAGAGATCGCGAGTGCCTGAGCATCGGTGTTGATGGCAACAAACTCGACGCCGCGGATGCCCTCTTCGATCATTCGATTGACCGCGTTGGTACCGCCGCCGCCGACGCCGACCACCTTAATGACGGCAAGGTAGTTGTTGATCTCTGTCTCGTGCATGTCGGTCCTCCGAACAAAGGTTATAGCCATAGCATGGGTCGACCCCTGCGCACATTAACCTTCAGGTTGAAAGTAAATGCAAAGGTAAACCGTATTATGTTTGCACATTATGAACGTATCAGTCAAATAATTGACCGTGAAAACCAAACAAACCAGATAAACGGCGTGGTATGGCCCCTCAACAAAGCATCAACCAGCGCTACGAGGTCGGAGCGTTCCTAAATGTATAGTTACCCGGAGAACGCACATTGATATACGTTACGCCCTCTACCTGCGAAAGCAGCTTGGTGACTACGCGCTCCTTCTTGACGATATCGTTCGAATCGCCCAGCGACACCTCAATGCCGTTATTGAGGTTTGCCGAGATGGCTTCGACCGAAGGCGTGGAAATATCCTTGACTTGTCCCAAGAACTCGCTCGAAAAACCACGCACATAATCCAAGCCAGCCTTAACGGCCTTGGAGCTCACCGCCTGGCCGGAAACCGGAGCGACATCCGCCGAGACATCAGTCAACAACACCGCGCCATAGTGCTTAGCGAGCGCCAGCGCGGCATCAATGCCGGTCAGGGTATTTGAGCCCTGCCCCGTCGTGATGACGTTGCCCTGGTCATCCACTTCGACCGACGTCGACAGCGGGGCGATCCAGGTGTCATCATCCCCGATGGCCCAGGCAAGGTCATCGGAGCTGATATAGGCAATTGCGATGACCTTGCGCTCCATAGGCGTAATGATGAGCGTATGCGGGAACTGACGCTGGACATCCACGCCCGAGACCCACGGGTTCTGCTTGAGGTCCTCGGTAATCTGGTCGGGATCGACGTTAAAAAGCGATGTTCCCTCGGGCAAATCGATCAGCTGGATAGCATCGTGCTTCGTCACATGCTCGCTGCCTTGAATCTGAATATCAGTGGCGGTAAACAATCCAGAGTTGATCACCACGATGGCAACGACGACGAACACGGCCAAGACGGCCAGAACGCCGCCCACGATTTTGCCTTTGCCTGTAACGAGAGAAGCGGCGTCTGACGTTTTATTTGCCATCGCCCCAAGTGAAGACAACGGGTTGACGCCTTTTTTACCCGAAGGCTTCTTGGCGGTAGCCGGCACCGATGTCAGCGAGCGCGGTTTCGATGCGCCCAGCGTGCGACCCGGACGCGCCGCCTTAGTTCCCGTCGAGGGCTTAGGAGTTGCCATGGGACGGGCAGGCTTGGCGCCCATAACAGGCTTAGGCGTCACCGAGGAACGCGAGGACTTTTTTGCGGCCGGACGATTACCGAGCTGAGAGCCGACGACCGGACGCCCGGCCTGTCGAGCATGCCCGACAGACTTAGAGTGCGCGACGGTATTGCGTTGAGGTTTGGCAGGCGCGCCGGAACGCCCTCCGGCGCGGCGGAAGGTAGGTTTCGATGCTCTAGAAGCCGAGGAATTTAACTTCCGGTCTGAGCTCGATGCCATACGCCTCCCTCACCTTTCCGTGCACATGTCTGATAACCGCGGCAACGTCATCGGCCGAGGCAGTTCCGTTATTAACGATAAAATTAGCGTGAACGGGCGAAACTTCCGCGCCGCCAATCGAAAAACCCTTTAATCCACAATCCTCGATAAGCTTGCCCACACTCGCATCGGGCGGGTTGCGAAAGACTGACCCGCAGGATGCGCGACCCATGGGCTGCGTACGCTTGCGCCTCGTCAGGTACCGTTCCATGCGCTCGCGAATGTCGGCCTTGGGCGCCGGTTTAAGCTTGAGCACGCACTCGAGGATGATCTCATTGCGGGGAAGGCTACATTCGCGGTAGCCCCAAGTGATCTCGGACCCCGCATAATGCTTGATACCAGATGCCGGGTCAAACGTTACGACATCCTCAACCAGCGAGCCAATCCACTCGGTCCGTGTGCCTGCATTCATAGATATCGCACCGCCAACCGAGCCAGGGATGCCAACGGCAAACTCAAGGCCCGAGAGGCTACGCGACAGGGCATCGTTGACCAGGCGCGCAAACATCACGCCCGCACCGACCGTCAGCGTACAACCGTCATCGGCAACAACCGTGCGCTGAAACTCACGTCCGAGCGAAATGACGGCACCGCGATAACCGCCATCGGCAACCAGCAGATTGGAGCCCTTGCCGATGATGACCCACGGCACCTGCTCGCGATCGAGCACCGCCACGGCGCGGCGGAGGGCATGATAGCTATGGCACGTCACAAAGAGGTCGGCCTTGCCGCCGATACGATAGCTCGTATGACGCGCAAGGCGCTCGTCCTCGATCACATCCGTGTCGATCATACCCGAGAGCGCCATGACGGCGTTAAACAGACCCATTAGACTTAAGCGTCTTTCTTGGCAGTCAGATACTCGATAAACTCGGGACCGACGGTCGTAACGTCACCAGCACCCATAGTGAGCAGCAGGTCGCCCGCGCCCACCATCTGCTCGAGCTCCTGATTGAGCTCAAGACGGCTGGAGCAGTACACGACCTCCTTGCCAGGATGCTTGGCGCGCACGGTATCGGCGAGCATCTTAGAGGTGACGCCCGGAATGGGCATCTCGCCAGCCGAGAACACATCAATCAGCAGCAGTTTATCGGCATTGGCAAATGCATCGGCAAAGTCGTCGCACAGGGCCTGCAGGCGCGAATAGCGGTGCGGCTGGAACACGACGTCGACGTGCTTGTAGCCCAGCGACGAAGCAGCAGCAAGCGTCGCCTTGATCTCGGTGGGGTGATGGCCGTAATCATCGACCACGGTGATGCCATCGATATCGCCCACGTGGGTAAAGCGACGGCGGACGCCCTCAAAGCTCGAGAGCGCCTTGGCGGCGGCGTCGATGTCAAGGCCCAGGACATGGGCGACGGTGAGCACCGCCGTGGCATTGAGCATGTTGTGGCGACCGGGATTGCTCTTGATCTCCACAGCGTGCTCAGTGCCGTCCTCAAAGCGAACGATAAAGTCGCTCTGGATGCCCTTGACATCCGGGTGCATGCAGACGATGTCGTTGCTCTCGGCAAAGCCGTAGGAAAGCACGTGACGACCCGTCGACTTGGCGAGCTCGACCAGATGCGGGTCCTCACCGCAGACGATGACGGTGCCGTCCTCGCCCACCAGGCTCATGAATTTGGCGAAAGTCGCCTCGATCTCCTCGATACCCGAGTAGTGATCGAGGTGGTCGGCCTCGACGTTGGTCACGATGACCACGTTGGGGTTCAGGAACAGGAAGGAGCTGTCGGACTCGTCGGCCTCGGCGACAAAGAAGTCGCCCGAGCCGTTCTTGCCGTTCGTGTCATAGCCCTCGACGATGCCACCGATCAAGAAGCTCGGATCCAGACCCATGCGGTCGAGCATGGTGGCGCACATCGAAGACGTGGTGGTCTTGCCATGCGTGCCGGCAACAGCGACGGTGGTGTAGCCGTGGCCCAAAGCAGAGAGCATCTTGGCACGGGGCCACACGGGAATACCAAGCTCGCGAGCGCGCACGAGTTCGGGGTTGGACTCCGGAATAGCGGTGGAGACAACAACCACGTCGGGCTTGACCTCGTCGATCGTGGCGGCCTCATGGCCCACATGCACCTTCACACCAGCGCGGGTAAGCTGGCGGATATAACGTGACGTCTTAAGGTCGGAGCCGGTAACGGCATAACCGCGCTCGTGAAGAACGAGGGCGATGCCGCTCATGCCGGCGCCGCCGATACCGATAAAGTGGGCGCTCTTAAACTCGGGCGCGGAGGTTGCAGTCTGGGAATCAGCCATGTGCTCGTGTACTCCTTGCGTAAACACTGCCTGTAACCCGTTAACTGTACCGCACCTACCGCATCAGCGCGAGGGCGACCGACGATATCCCGTCTAACTAACGCAAACCCTCTACCGCATCCGCCAGAAGAGCGGCGGCCCTATCCTGAGCCAGACCACGCGCCGCCTGACGCATGGCGTCGCGCGCCGCCGCGTCATCGACCAGGTGCAGCAGTTCATCGGCAAAGGCAGAACCGTCGATATCGGCATCGGCGCAGAGCACGCCGGCCCCGGCGTCGACCAGATAACGGGCATTGGTGGTTTGGTGGTCGGCCGTCGCATGCGGGTACGGCACGAGCACCGAAGGCACAGCGAGCGCAGCGATCTCGGCCACGCTCGATGCGCCCGAACGCGAGAGCACCAAATCGGCAGCAGCCAGCATATCGCCCATGTTGTCGATGTAAGGCTGGACGCGGTAACGCTTCGCCTCCTCGGGCGTCAGCGCCAAAGCGCGCTCGGTCTCCTCAAAGCCGTCGGCACCCGTCGAATGCAACACATAGAGGTTCTTGCGCGAAAGCAGCTCGTTTTTGAGCGAAGCCACGCGCTCGTTGAGGTGCTGGGCGCCAAGTGAACCGCCAAAGACGAGCAGCAGCGTAGCGTCCTCGGGAACGCCAAGTGCCTTGCGGCCGCGAGCGCGATCGCCCTCGATCACCGAGCGACGTACGGGGTTGCCGGTCATGAGCACGTGGTCAGGGTCACCTTCGCGCTCAAAGACCGAACGCGCTGCCGGCACCGAGATGCACACGCGGGCGGCGTGGGAGTTCATCATCTTGTTGGCCAGGCCCGGAACAGAGTTCTGCTCATGCAGCAGATACGGAACGCCCGCGCCCTTGCACCACCCCAGCAGCGGAACCTCGACATAGGCACCAAAACCAATGGCGGCATCGGGCTTGCCGACCTTTGAGAAATGACTGGCGAGCGCACGCTTGGCTTTGTTGACACGCCACAGCGAGGTCAGCGCCGTCCAAGGACGGGAGCGGTCGAAGCCCGTGACCGTAATGGGCACAAAATCAAACCCAGCCTCGGGAACCAGACGACCCTCGAGCTTGCGCGACTGGCCCACGAACACAACGTGGTGGCCACGGTCACGCAGCTCCTCGGCCAAGGCGAGCGCGGGGTTGATGTGTCCTGCCGTGCCGCCGGCTGCAATAGCAACGGTCATTTCATCGGTCATGGTAGTCCCTTCGTACACGCGGTCCCTGGTCGTCGGTACGCAGACGCGCCGACGGGTCCGAGTTCAAATCGATTCGATTATATCCGCCGCCCGCGTTGCGAGGGCTGGGGCGCTGCGGACGACCTTGCGGAGCCGTTCGCGGACGTGGACGAGTTGCCGGCTCGGATGTAGAACCATCCAGAACGGTAAAGCCGCTACGCGAAGGTCGTTCACCGCGCACATGAGCTACGCCGGCGGTGCTCTCGTCCATAACGGCAAAGCTCTCACGGCGGCGGTCATACTCATCGCGGCGGGCGCTCTCGTACGAAACGCGCAGGATCAACCCAGCAAGCATGAGCGACACAATAATCGACGAACCGCCGTAGCTAATAAACGGCAACGGTTTGCCCGTCATGGGAAACACGTTGAGGATGCCCAGCGCGTTAATCAAAAACTGCACCGCGAGAATGACCGCGGAGCCAGACGCCATGAGCGCGCCCCGACGATCGGTCGCCTGCTCGGCAATGCGAAACGCCGAGTAGATCAGCATCGCAAACACCAAGAAGAACAGCACGGTTCCGACAAAACCAACTTCCTCGCCAATGATGGCTAGGATGTAGTCGTTGTGCGCTTCGGGCAGATACGAGTACTTCATGGTTGAGTTGCCGATGCCGCGGCCGAACAGACCGCCCGAGGCAAAGGCCATGATGGCAAGCGTGGCCTGATAGCCGTCACCATACTCGTCGGCCCAAGGGTTCAAGGCAACCTGAATACGCACCATACGGTACGGCTCTGCGACAAGCGCAATCACGATCACGAGAATGCCGAAGATTAGCACGCCGATGATAAATCTGGGGTCGAGACCCGCAAACAACGCCATGCACATGAGGGTCAACAGGATGATCAGGACAGTACCGAAATCGGGCTGGATAAAGATCAGAAAGAGCGAAATGCCCAGGTAGATGCCCATCTTGCGAAGGAATTCGTTGATGTTGCCACCGGGCGAAAAGAAGCGATCAAGCATGATGGCCGAATACGCAATGGCAAATGGCTTTAAAAACTCGGAAGGCTGGAACTGAATGCCGGCGATGTTGAGCCAGCGCGTGGCGCCACGGCTGCCGCTACCCACCAAGAACACCAAAAACAGTAGCCCTATCATGCCTATGAGGAAGATCCTGAGCACATCCTCCCCAAACCAGCTGTCCGGCAAAACGCGCACGATGGCAATCAGCGCCAGAACACCGACCACGGCAAACGCGGCCTGTCGACCCAGAAAAAACGTCGCCGAGCCATTCTCGTGCAGCGCCTCGACCGAAGACGCTGAGTACACCATCAGCAGGCCAAAGCATACCAAGGTAAACAAGCAGGCCATGAATATCAAACGGGGGCGCATGATACGGGCGGGAACGCCGGCAATATAGCGTTCGCTAAACGACTGCCCACCGCGGCTGGAACACGATGTGATGCGCCGTGAGGAAGCACGGTCCGAGTCGGGCCTCCTCATACCTTGTCGGGGGCTCTCCTCTCTCACCGCAACCCCTATTCCATTTGTGATTTCGCTGTAGCGGCAAGCTGAGCCACGTAGTCCTTAAACACGCGGCCGCGCTCCTCATAGCCCGAGAACTCATCGAACGAAGAGCAGGCAGGTGAAAGTAAGATCACGTCACCACGGCTCGAAAGCGAACGGGCAACGTCCACGGCGTCGCGTAGGTCATCCGCCTGGGCGATATCCACATCGCCATCGACATCGGCCTCGTCCATAGCGGCGGTGAAGCGCTCGCGCGCATCGCCAAAGCAGACGACCGAGCGCACGTTGTCCATAACGACGCGCGCGAAGTCCGTGAGCGGCGTGCCCTTATCGTGGCCGCCGAGCAGCAAGATCACGTCGTCATCGGGAAATGCCGTCAGTGCCTTCTCGACCGCATCGGTGTTGGTCGCCTTGGAATCGTTGACGTAGCGCACGCCGTCAATCTCGCCACACGGCTCCACGCGGTGCTCGAGCGGCTGGAACGAGGCAAGACCGCGGCAGACACCATCGACATCGGCACCGACCGCCAAGGCAGCCGTGGCAGCGCACAGGGCATTGATAACATTGTGATGGCCCGAGATCTTGAGCTCGGATGTAGCGATGAGCGGGGTCTCGACACCCTTCAGACGCACGATCATCTTGCCATCGCGCACAAAGGCGGCATCCTCGCCCTCAGGCTCGTCAAAGGCAACCTTGCAGATGCGACGACCCGGCGTGTAGATGTACTCATCGAACTCGTGAATGCCGGCGTCTTCGACGTCGACAACCACCAGATCGTCATCGACCATATTGTCAAACAGTTTGATCTTGGCAAGCGCATAGTTCTTATGACTCTTATGCCAGCCCAAGTGGTCGGGAGTGATGTTGAGCAGCACCGCCACGCGGGGGTGGAGCTCGGTTGTCGTAGCAATCTGATAGCTCGAGAGCTCAGCCACAAACCACTCGTTGTGGGCTCGGCCGTCAATCTCGTTGACCGGCGGCTCGCCGATGTTGCCGACAGCGACGCTGGCCTCGCCGGCAGCCTTAAGCAGATAATCAGTCAGCGACGTGGTGGTCGTCTTGCCGTTGGTGCCCGTGATGGCAATCCAGTTATCGGGCGACAGGCGATAGGCAAACTCGGGCTCACCCATAATCTGGGCGGCATGCTCGCGCCCAGCCTTAAAGAAGCCCGAGAACTCCGAGATGCCCGGGCACGTCACGCATACGTCATAGGCGCCCTCGACCTGTTCGGTCCCATAGACAAACGACGCACCAGCAGCCTCGAGCGCACGCGTGGCGTCATTGGGCTCAGAGGTGCCACCGCCATACACGGTAACGGCACTTACGCGCTCGGGATGTGCCAGCGCCCAGCGGGCGACATCGAGACCGGATTTGCCCTGACCCAAAACGAGCAGGCTAAAGACATCAGCAAGAGACATGAAAGACCACTATCCCAACTGGAAGAACAGAGCAAGGCCAACGGCACCAAAGGCAGCAGCGATAATCCAAAAACGGATGACGACCTTGGTCTCGGCCCAGCCCTTCTTTTCGAAATGATGATGGATGGGCGCCATAAGGAAGACGCGCTTGTGCGTAAAGTGGAAGTAGACAACCTGAATCATGACCGACAGGGTCTCAACGATAAACAGGCCGCCGATGATAAGGGAGACGACCTCGGTGTTGGTCATGATGGACGTGCAGGCAAACGCGGCGCCCAGGGCAAGCGAGCCGGTATCGCCCATAAAGATGCTCGCCGGATAGCAGTTGAACCACAGAAAGCCCAAGCAGGCACCGGCACACGCGGTGCAGAAGATGGACAGGTTCACGTCTCCGTGCAAAAACGCCATGGCAGCCATGGCGAGCATGGCAATCATGGAGGTGCCGCCAGCAAGACCGTCAAGGCCATCGGTCAGGTTCACGGCATTAGAAAGACCGGCGATCATCAGCCAGCAAAAGACAATGTAGAGCCACGGGAACGAAAGGCCGCAGATGGTGGTCGAAAGCACGCCAAGGTCAATCGTCAGGCCGCCGGGAAAACGAATCTCGGGGGCGACGCCGCACCAGTTAACGGCAAGTACCGTAAAGGTGACACAGATAATGGTTAGGCCGATCATCTTGGCATGAGGCGTCAGACCGAGCGAGCGCCCATGCGTAACGGAGGTCAGGTCGTCGATCAGGCCCAGCACGCCGGTCGCCAGCGTGGCGAGCAGCACGAGCACGAGCTCGGTGGTGAGCTTGCCCATCAGCAGGCAGGTCAGCGAAATCGCAACAAGGATGATGACGCCGCCCATGGTCGGCGTACCCTGTTTAATCAAATGACGCTTGGGGCCGTCGGCTCGGACCTGTTGGCCGATACCCTCGACCTTCAGCAGCTTGATCCACCACGGCATGAGCAGCAGCGCAATGGCAGCGGCGATGCCAAGCCCCAAAAAAGCCTGATACGTTGGATACGAGGGATTGCCGAACATGGGCTAGCACACACCTTCCACAAAGCGGTCGAGCTCAACAAAGCGGGAACCCTTGACCAGTACAACATCATGTTTTTCAAGCGCGCCGCCCATGCGGTCGAGCACCTGCTGATAATCGGAGAACACCTGGATGCGGTCCTCGTCCATGCCCATCATGCGCGCGGCATCGGCCATAAGCTGGGCCAGCTCACCACCCACGCACGCCAGCATGTCGAGCTTCTTGGCGGCGGCATAGGCGCCCACGAGCTCATGCATGCGAGGAGCCTCATCGCCCATCTCGCCCATCTCGCCCAGGATCGCCATACGAGACCCCGTGCACGAAAGCGAGCACAGCAGATCGAGGCCAGCAGCCATGGATTCGGCACTGGCGTTATAGGAATCGTCGATGACGCGGGCACCGCTCTTGGCGCGCTTGATCTCCTGGCGGTGACCGGTGATCGTGAGGCCCCTAAAAGCAGCATCGATCTGCTCGGGCGTCACGCCCAGGCGATAGGAAACCGCGGCGGCCTTAACGGCATTAGGAACGGACTGCACGCCGGGGATGGCAAGCATGGTATCGATCGTCTCACCCTGGCCAAAATCGAGCGTAAAGACCGGACGTCCCTCGTCATCAACACGAATGTCGCGGGCACGGACCTCATCGTCGTCCGAGACGCCGGCCAGCATAACGTCGATACCAGCAGGCTGGGCGAACGTATCGCGAATGAACGGCGTAAAGTCGTCCTCACCGCCCAAAACCAGCAGCGGCAAGAAGTCGCCGGCGGCGCACATACCCTGGACAATCTCGGCCTTAGCGCGGGCGATGTTCTCGCGGCTGCCCAAAATGCCGATGTGAGAGGTACCAATCTTGCTCACGATGGCAAGGTTGGGATTGGCGGACTGGGACAGGCGCTCAATCTCGTGGAAATGGTTCATGCCCATCTCGAGCACCAGGACCTCGGTATCGGCCGGAGCGGAAAGCACCGTGAGCGGCATGCCGATCAGGTTATTGAAATTGCCCTTGGTGGCCCAGACACGATAGCGCTTGGCGAGCACGGCGGCGAGCACGTCCTTGGTCGTCGTCTTGCCGATGGAACCGGTAATGCCAACGACCAGGCAGCCAAGCTCCAGGCGATACGTGTGCGCCAAACGCAGCAGAAACTCCTCGGGATCATCGGTCAGCAGGATGGCGCACCCCTTGTCCTGCGCCAGCGAGACCAGCTCGGCCTCGGGCTCACGCGTCATCACGACGGCGCCGGCACCCGACTGGACGGCACGGGAAGCAAAATCATTGCCGTCGACGTTTTCACCGGGAAAGGCGACGAAAATCGTCCCTTCCTCGACCTGGCGCGAGTCGATAACGCACCCGCGGCATACCCGATCGGCTTCTCCCGTCACGGTTCGGGCCCCTGTTGCGGCCGCGAGGTTGTTGACGGCGATCTCTATCATTGCAGCTCCCCTGTAAACCTAATAATGCTATCGGCGTATTGTATCCCAGCGCCGCACATGCGTGGTGCAGGGCATGTGAACACCCTCATATGGGACAACAAACCACGCCCCAAAGATTGTAACCCCCTACTTCGTGTGCGGGATACCCAGCACGTCGAGCGCGTTGGCCATAATGGACTGGAACGGCACCGCAGCGGCATCTGAGCCGCTCGGCGTTCCGTCGAGCGTGATATAGCACAGCACCTTGGGCGATTGTGCCGGTGCAAAGCCCATAAAAGACGACATGTAGTTCTCCTTGAGGTAACCGCCGTTCTCGTCGGCTCGTTCGGCCGTACCGGTCTTACCCGCCACGTCATAGCCGTCAACCGCGCCGCCAACGCCCGTTCCCTCGGACACGACCGTCTGCATGCACGATGTCACCTGGGATGCGGCGTCCTCCGAAATCGCGCGCTCGCCTTCGCCCCAGTCCTTCTCGTCGCCTTTGCTGGACTTATAGAAGTGCGGTGTCATCATCACGCCGCCGTTGGCGATGCCGCCCACGGCACGTGCGATCTCAATCGGCGAGACGGACAGTGCCTGTCCAAAGCTCATCGAGCCCAGCGTGGCGCCGTCATACTGGTCACGCTCCTTGACGATACCCAGGCTCTCGCCCGGAAAATCTACACCGGAGCTATGACCGATGCCCCACTTGTCCACATAGGCGGCAAAGTCGTCGGCACCGATCTTGCGCCCCACCAGGACAAAGCCCACGTTGGACGAACGGCGCATCATCTCGCGCACATCCATGGTCATGGCGTAGTCGCGCTTGTCAGCATCGGTGACGGTATCGTCGCCCACCTTGATGCTCGCCGGCACCTCAAACGACGTACTCGATCGCACGACGCCCAAGTCGAAGCCGGCGCCTGCCACGAGCGTCTTAAAGACCGAGCCGGGCTCGTAGGCGTCGGTGACCAGGCGCAAGTTCATATCCTCGGTCTTGGCGTTTTCCAGATTGGTCTGGTCGTAAGTCGGATATGAGCAGGCTGCCAAGATCTCGCCTGTCGTAGGATCGGTGACCAGCGCCGAGCCGTTCTTGGCCTTAGTCTTCTCAACTGCCTCTGCCAGGGCATCCTCGGCCGCACGCTGGATATTGACGTCGAGCGTCGTCACGATATCAACGCCGTCGACCGCAGCCACCTTTTTATAGGCACCGCCCGCGATATAGCTGCCGTCCCTCGCGCGCTCGCGTACGAGAGAACCGTTCGTGCCTGTCAGAAGCTTGTTGTATTGCTTTTCGAGACCCGTCAAGCCGTCGTTGTCCACATTCACTACACCCAGCACCTGCGATGCCAGATTGCCGTATGGATATACGCGCTTCATGGCCTGCTCAAAAAGCACGCCGGGCAGGTTCTTCTTCTCCAGCGCCGCAGCATCGTCTTCGTCCGCTTGGCGCTTGATATACACCCAGGTGCCATCGGACTCAACGAGCTTGCGGCAGGTCTTTTTATCGATTCCAGTTGCCTTGACCAGCGCCGACACCGTCTTGTCAACGTCCTCGACAAGCTGCGGGTTCACGGCGATGTTGCGACATTCGACCGACGACGCCAGCACGTTACCGTTGCGGTCGTAGATGGTGCCACGTTTGGCATAGAGGGTCTGCGCAAGCAGGCGACGCGCATCGGCACGCTCGCGCAGTTTATCGGCTTCGACAACCTGATAGTCGGCAAGGCGAAAGACGCCCAAGCCCAAGCCAAGCCCAATGAATCCCATGACGGCTTTGCGGCGAGGCAGAGGCGTGCCTGTGAGCCATTCGGTCGACGAACTCTTGCGCGACCTGGTGTTATGCACTTGAGGACCGCCCGAGCCGCGAAGTCGCGACGCCGGGTCGTTGCCACGGGACCGCCCGGCGTTGTAAGATTGCCGACCCGTTCCTTGATAACCAGAACGTCCCCGCGACGAGGGACGTCCAGAACCGCGGCCCCCATCGGAACCGCGGCGATAGTCATTTGTCATACTCAGCTACCGTCTTGCTACTGAGCGGTCGCGGTCGCGTTGGCGCCCGCGGCTGCATCCTGCGAAAAGTCAAGTGTAACGCTCTCGCTGGGCTCCACCATGCCATAAGCGCCCGCAAGGTCGCGAATGCGCGTGTCGGCGCCATAGACCGAATGCATGACCTCCAGGTCGGAGCTCTCATCGGTCGCTTTTTCGAGCGTGTTGGTAAGCTCGGCGTTGCTGTTGAGCACCTGGGCCGTAACGCCGGCGAGCGCCACGCGGGCGACGCCGATCGTCATGAAGATAGCCGCAATGATGCAAAACGTTTTAAGAACGCTCATGAAAACCGGGCTTACCGCCTGGTTTGCCTGACGGCCCGCGCCCGTGTAGACATCAAAGCGCGGCGTGCGCTGCTCACGGGGAGCAACGGGGGCCTGCGGCGTCTCACGATAGGCGGGCATGGCGTTCATATCATAGGCGAGTGCTGCGCTTGAAGTGTTGTAGCCCATGATATGCCGCCTCCCATCCCGAGTACGTTGGTAGTGTGTTTAAGCTTCGTTTATGGTGCGAGCGGGAGGTCCAATATCGCGCGGTCGCGCCTACAGACGCTGCGCCACGCGGATTTTGGCTGATCTCGCCCGAGGGTTGCGCTCAACCTCATCAGGCTGGGCAACCAAGGGTTTGCGGGTGATGACCTTGAGTATCGGCACGTTGCCGCACACGCACACCGGAATCTCCGGCGGACACGTGCACCCCTGGCTCATCTCCTTAAAGTGGTTCTTTACGATACGGTCCTCGAGCGAGTGATACGAGATGACGCAGATACGTCCGCCCGGGTTGAGCCACCTGGTGGCGGCATCAAGCCCTCGTTCGAGCACATCGAGCTCGTGATTGACCTCGATGCGAATGGCCTGGAAACTTTTCTTGGCCGGGTGTCCGCCATGCCGACGAGCGGCAGCCGGGATACCCGCCTTGATGATCTCGACAAATTGGCCGGTGGTTTCGATCGGTTCTTGCTCGCGGCGGCGCACGATCTCGCGCGCGATCTGCGAGGCGAACTTCTCTTCGCCGTAGACGCGTAGAATCCGGGCGAGGTCGTGTTCGTTATAGGTGTTGATGACCTCAGCTGCGTTTAAGGTGTTATTACCCGGATCCATCCGCATGTCCAATGGGGCGTCCTCGTTATACGAAAAGCCCCTGCCAGGGATATCGAGTTGCGGCGACGAAACGCCCAAATCGAACAGGAAGCCATCGACCCCGGGCACCTCGGCCGAGCAAAGTAGCTCGTCCAAGTCGCCGAAGTTGCCCTTCAGCAGCTGGTGCGGAACGCCGGGAACCTCGCGGTCCAGACGGGCGCCAGCGGCCTCGAGGGCCATGTCGTCCTGATCGACGCCGAGCAAAAGGCCCGTCTCCCCCACCTGCGCGGCCATCTTTACCGAATGGCCGGCACCGCCAAGGGTGCAATCGCAGACAACGGAGCCGCTCTTTAGCCGCAGCGACTCAAGCACTTCGCCGAGCATGACAGGTTCATGCCGATATTCTTGTGTCAAGATCCCACGCTCCATCCGTTACCCGTGCCTTGCCCTTACGAGAAGAAGAGGTCCAGCAGGGCCTCATCGTCATCGTCCTCATCGGCCGCGGCGCGATCCCAAACCTCAAGGTGGTCGTAGTTGCCCACAACCGTGACCTCGCGGTCGAGGTTCGCCTGCTTGCGGAGAGACTCGGAAAGACCGATACGACCGGCACTGTCCACATCCATCGACGTGGTGCGCTTGTTGATCGCCCTCATGAGCTTCTGGTCATTAATGTCACGCGGGTTAAAACCCTCGTGGCCCTCACGACCCGCGAAGAGTCCTTCGACCCACTTATCGAAGGCCTCGGCAGAGAACACGTACAGAGCATCGACATCCAGGGCTTTGAACACGCGAACGTGCTCTCCAAGCTCCTCGCGAAGGGGTGCAGGCAGGGACAGACGACCTTTTGCATCGAGATTACGCTCGTATGCACCAGTCATTCCCATGTGCGCCCTCCCCTCGGTTACTCAGATGGCACGTACGCGGGGAACCACCCCGCCTGTCGACGTCATCAATAATATGGGGAACCTGTCTCTTATACACATCTC
>JAUMSH010000030.1 GCA_031292915.1 Collinsella sp. | reverse complement strand
ACCACATGGGTGCCGAGTGGGCCCGTCTGTTCGAGGGCGTCGAGATCAACAAGATCCTGACGATTGAGGCTTCGGGCATTGGCATGGCTTGCATCGCGGCTCAGCATTTTGGCGGTGTGGCGGTGGTCTTTGCGAAGAAGGCGGAGTCCATCAACCTCGACGGCGAGCAGTATGCCACCACCATCTACTCCTTTACCAAGCAGAAGGAGTACCCGGGCATCGTTGGCAAGCGCTTCCTGTCCGAGGGCGACAAGGTCCTGATTATCGACGACTTCCTGGCCAACGGCTGCGCGCTTGAGGGTCTTATTAAGATCTGCGAGGCTGCGGGCGCCGAGGTTGCCGGCATTGGCATCGCCGTCGAGAAGGGCTTCCAGGGCGGCGGCGATAAGCTCCGCAAGCGCGGTTTCCGCGTCGAGAGCCTGGCTCGTATCGCCGAAATGGACTGCGAGAACGGCGAGATCACCTTCGCCTAAGTGCGCAACACAAGCGATTGGTATGCGATGTGACAAAGGGACTGTCCCTTTGTCACATTTTTTGTATGAGGGGAGGTGTTGATATGGATGAGAACAAGATGGGATGGCGCGAGTATGCGCACTATGCCGAGATGTCGGTCGAGGAGCTGGCGCGCGATTGTGAGGTACAGGTGTTTCGCGCGACGGGCCCGGGCGGACAGGGCGTGAACACGACGGACTCGGCGGTGCGCATGAAGCATATCCCTTCGGGGATTACCGTGACGGCGCGCGAGAGCCGTAGCCAGTTTCAGAATCGTAGCTGCTGTCTGCGCAAGCTGAGGGCAGAGCTTGAGCGTCGTGGCCGTCCGCCGCGCCGACGCGTAAAGACCAAAGTGCCTCAGCGTTCTCGCCAGCGCAGGCTCAACGACAAGCACTTCAACGCGATTAAAAAGGCCAACCGTCGCAAGCCAGGCGGGGAGGAATGATCTTCGCAATAAGTTGCGGTGAAATAGGGACTGTTTTGCGGCTTTAGCTGCATAAACAGTCCCTATTTCACCGCAACTTAGGGATGGCTAGTGGGTGGGGCGCCAGACGTGGAGGGCGCCGGCCAGGACGTCGACCTCGATGCGCGAGGCGACGATGGGCTCGCCGTCGGCTTGGATGGGGTAGTCGGGCTCCTCGAACGTGAGCGCGGCATGACGGCAGCGACGCATGCGTACCGGCGGCAGCTTGGTGTGGTGGCCGTCCTTGGCCGAAAGAAACATGGGCAGGGCAATCGCACGGGGGACGGGGCCGCAGGCGTAGCAGACGTCGAGTATACCGTCACAGGGGTCGGCATCGGGACAGATGCGATAGCCCGAACCATAGGTGGGCCCCAACTGAATGGCCATGATAATCGCCCGCACGCGCTCGGCGGGCGCACCGTCAAAACTCACTGTCATGGGATAGTTGCGGTAGCGTAGACCAAATTGCTCAAGTCCCGAGAGGGTGTAGAGCGGAGCGCCCGTCAAGCCCATCTTTTTGCGCAGCTCGGTGGTGCCAAGGCCGATGGCGGCATCGATGCCGACCGAAAGCGTCTGGTCGTAGTACTCAACGGCAGCCTCGCCGCTGCCGCTCGCAGGGCTCCACGAGCGAATGTGCCCGATGTCCTGACGCTGCAGCTCGCAGGTGAGCAGCGCGCCAAAATCTTTGCTGGAGAAATCGTCGATGCCGAGTGTTTGGGCAAAATCATTGCCGGAGCCCACGGGCAGGACGGCAAGGGCGGGCCGGATCGCCTCATCCTGCGTCATGAGTCCATTGACGACCTCGTGGATCACGCCATCGCCGCCTAGAGCGATAACGGTGCGATAGCCCTGGGCCTGCGCGGCCAGCTCCTTGGCGTGTCCCATGCGCTCGGTCAGCACCAGGTCAAACTGGGATGCGCTCGCGGTCATGTCCAAAAAGCGCTGCAGGCGCTCGGCAACTTCGCGCGCCGCACCCGACTGGGCGGCTGGGTTGGCGATGATGAGCGTGCGACCAAAATCAGTTGCGTGCATGGAACGACTCCCGGCGTATGACGTGACGGTGCGGTCGCGCTCAGGTCGAATTGCCCCCGATTGTGGCTGCACGGCGAATACTAACGTCTACTCTATCAGGTCGTTGTGGCGCTCGATAGCCTCTGCTACCGTACCGCCCTCATCCACAATAAGCGAACGGCGCTTGGGCGAGATGATGCGCTGGGCGGGGTACACGCCGCGGTGTCCGGCGGTTAGGTAGCTGATAAAGGCCACGATGACAAAGAACCCGGCTGCCGTGCCGTGGAACAGGTCGATGGCCATCATACAGGTGGTGATGGGCACGTTAAGGCCGGCGCAGAACACGCCGAGCATGCCCAGCGCTGCCAGAAAGCTGGGATCGATTCCGACGAGGCAACCTATCCAGCCGCCGAGCGCCGCACCGATACCAAACAGGGGCGTGACCTCGCCGCCTTGGAAGCCGGCGCCCAGGGTGAGCGCCGTCACCACGAGCTTGATGGCTGCGTCGGCAAGGGTTGTGTTACCAGCGAACCCGGCACCTGAGAGCCAGGTGGCAAGGCCGGCATACTTCCAGGCGTCGAGTATCGCGTAGGTCGCGAGCACCACGAGTGCGCCTATGAGTGCGCGAACGAGGTAATTGGTGATAAAGCGACCGTACAGGCTCTTGACGGTTCGAACCGACCAGGCAAAGAGGCGTGCCGTCAGACCGAAGATAATGGCGCTGGTAACAACGATGACGACCGTTTTGGGCGTCATGGCTGGAACGCTGGCGATAACATTCGCCTCGTACTCGGTTCCCAAGGCAAGCGACGTAAAGTAGCCGGTAAACGAGGCAACCAGGCAGTAGATGCCTGCGGTGTAGTCGATCTTGCCGATAAAGCACATCTCCATGCCAAAGAACGCGCCGGCGAGGGGCGAGCCGAATACGGCGCCAAAAGCGGATGAGATGCCGGCAAGCATGAGGTCGTGGTGATCATGCTTTTTGAGGTGGGCGAGGCTCGAGATGTTGCTGGCGATGGTGCCGCCAATCTGCACCGCGGCTCCCTCGCGACCGGCCGATCCGCCCGTTAGGTGCGTGAGCGTGGAGCAGATGAAGGTGAGGACGGCCATGCGCATATGGATGAGGCGTGTGCCCAAGGCGGAATCGATGACCAGGTTGTTGCCACGCTTGGCGGCGAGACCGTGGTTTTTGTACACCCATGTGGTTGCAACGCCCACAACGGGAAGCAGCGCGTAAATCCACGCATGGTGCTCGCGATAGTCGGTCGCGATATTCAACGAGGCCAAAAACGCCCAAGCGGCAACGCCCATGGCGAGCGAGACGATGACGACGAGTACGAGCAACTTGGCGCTCGCGAGTAGGTTGCGGGCGTTGCGGCGTGTGTCGGCAGCCAAGAGATGCTCGGAGCGGGTGAGCTGATGCCTGCCTGCCATGATGGCGTCGTTCAGGGAGAAAAAGCCGCCGTCATCGAGCGGCTGAGAATGATCCTGCGCTTCGTTTGCGCTTTCGGGTTTGTCGTTATGAGCCATACGTTCCTCTTTTAGGTTGCAACGCAAGCATTATAAAACGCGGTAAACGCGATGAGCCGGTGGGTTGGTATCCATTCTGTTTCGCGGCCTGCAACCGACAGGTGTATTTGCGGGTTCAGGCCGAGTCGCGGCCATGCGTCGGGGGATTATACTGAGACAAGCATAAAGAATCGGCGCCCCTGTTGTGCGCCGTGACATTAAGAGGTGCATATGGCAGAGAAACTCATTCCGCTGGATGACGCACAGTCGATTGTCCTGTCGCACGTTGCTCCGACCGATCTCGTCGAGATTCCCGTGTGGCAGGCGGCTGGTTTTCCCTTGGCCGAGGACGCGGTGGCCGATATCGACATTTCGCCGTTTGCCAACAGCGCTATGGATGGATATGCCGTGCGCTCGGCGGACTTGGTGCAGGCATCTGGCGAGGCGCCGGTGACGCTCGACGTTATCGGACACGAGGCCGCGGGCCATGTGTTTGAGGGCGCAATCGGTGCGGGCGAGGCGGTCCGCATCATGACGGGCGCGCCGGTGCCCGAGGGTGCCGACGCTGTGGTGAAATACGAGATTGTCGATGTGCTCGACGGTGACGGCAACGAGGGCTCGCACGTTCGCTTCTCGGCGCCTGCCAAGGTAGGGGAGAACGTTCGCTCTGCCGCCGAGGAGGCCCATGCCGGCGATGTTGTGATGCACGCCGGCGAGGTCGTGGCTCCGGCCGGCGCCGGCTTGCTGGCGAGCGCCGGATACGCGAGCGTGAAGGTGCACGCTGCCCCGCGTGTGGGCATCATCTCGCTGGGCACGGAACTGGTCGCACCGAGTAAGGTACCGGCGCGTGGTCAGATTCGCGATTCCAACTCCTCGGCGCTGATGGCCGAGGCACTCGATGCCGGCGCCGAGCCCGTGTTCTACGGCATCGCGCCCGATGATGAGCAGGCGATTGCCGAGCTGATACATCGCGCCACGCGAGAGTGCGATTTTGTCATTACGAGCGGTGGCGCCTCGGCGGGCGATTACGACTATGTGACGGCGCTCGTCCGGCGCGAGGGCGAGGTGCTGTTTGACCGCATCTCGATGCGTCCGGGCAAGGCCATCACGTTTGGCTTGCTCGGGGGTAAGCCCTACCTGGGGCTTTCAGGCAATCCGGCCGCGGCGTATGTGGGCTTTGAGATGCTCGCCCGTCCGGCGATTCGCAAGATGCGCGGCTTTGCCGAGGGTGCGCGTCCCGTGCAGCAGGCGACGCTCACGCACGGCGTGAAGAAGCGCCAGGACCGACGCTTCTTCGATCGCGCCACGGTTTCGCGCGACCCCGAGACCGGTGAGCTGTTGGTGACCGAGGCCAAGACGCAGAATTCGGCGCTGCTCGGTACGATGCAGCGGGCCAACTGCCTGCTGCGTATTAACGAGGGTCCGTGCGACCTTGCGGCGGGCGATGTCGTGGACGTTGTTCGCGTCGACCTGCCCGAGGGAACGGTGTTGTAGGAGGAATGCTATGGAGCTGAAGATTTCGATCGTGACGTGCTCGGATACGCGCGATCTTGCCCAGGACGAGGCGGGTGCCGCGCTCGAGGAACTCATCGTGGCGCAGGGCTGGACGGTTGCCTCACATGTGGTCGTGCGCGACGACGCCAGCGAGATCGGTGATGCCATTGTGGAAGCCGCCGATGAGTGCCACGCCAATGTCGTGCTCACCTGCGGCGGCACGGGGCTTTCGATGCGCGATGTGACGCCCGAGGCGACGCGTGCCGTTTGCGACCGCGATGTGCCGGGTATTGCAGAGGCAATCCGTGCGTACTCCATGTCCAAGACGCGCCGCGCCATGCTCTCGCGCGCTATTTGCATGCAACGAGGTCATACACTTGTCGTAAACTTTCCCGGTTCTACGAAGGCCGCCCGCGAAAGCTGGGAGGCCATAGCAGACCAGCTGGAGCATGCGGCTCAGATGACAGCGGGCGGCGGACATACCAACTAAGCGGTTTACCTGCGGCGGGGCGACCTAAACGGCTGCTCCGCCTTTGTTTTCCGCCGAAGCGACGCCGAGGTGCACGGTAACTCGAAACTATATTCTCTGACGAGAATAATTTCTCACTATCATTATTCGCGCAGAAGTATAATCTGGTTGCAGATTAAAGCCCGCGGTGGGGTACCCGGGCACAAGGTCCGAAAGGGTTGAATATGTTCGATTTGGTTTCTCGCCGCGGATTCGTCTCGCTCTCTGCTGTCGCCGCTGCCGGCCTTGGTCTTGCCGGCTGCTCGGGCAGCAAGACGTCCGAGCCGGCCGGATCCGATGCCGGCTCCGCCAAGGCCTCTTCCAAGAAGGAAACCGTCGAGCTGCAGGTCTTTGCCGCCAACTCCCTCGAGAAGGCCCTGCCCGAGGTCCAGGAGCTCTACACCGACCAGACCGGCACCACCTTTGCCGATACGCAGTTTAAGGCCTCCGGCGACCTCGTTGAGCAGATGAAGGCCGGCGCCACGGTCGACGTGCTCATCACGGCCTCCAAGGGCACCATGGATGACGCTGAGACCGCCGAGCTCGTCGACACCGACACCCGTGAGGATATGTTCGTTAACGACCTCGTGATCATTCGCGCCGAGGGCTCCGACACCAAGATCGAGGCCATCGCTGACGTCGCGAATCTGGACGGTAAGATCGCCATCGGCGACGCCAAGACCGTTCCTGCCGGCAAGTACGCCAACCAGGCGCTGGCTTCCGTGGGCCTTTATACCGGCACCGAGGGCGACGATGGCGAGTATGCTCCCGAAATCGCCGACAAGGTCGCGCTGGCCGATAAGGTGGGCACCGCCGCCGCTTATGTGTCCACAGGCGACTGCGTGGCCGGTTTTGTCTACAGTTCTGACATCTACCGCTACGACGGCATCGAGGAGGCCTTCGTGTGCCCCGAGGATTCGCACAAGCCCATCGTGTATCCGGGTGTCGTTGCCGAGAGCTCCGAGCACGCCGACGAAGCCAAGACGTTCATCGATTTCTGCCTGACCAACAAGAAGGCTCAGAAGATTTGGGCCAAGTACGGCTTTGAGCTTTCCGAGTAGTGCGGCTTGGCGCGATAATTCCATCGTTTTGTGTTTCACTTCGTCCTTGTATTCGCTTGGAGCTTTTCGTGCTTAATAGATTCCGCGTGCTTGTCGCCTGTGCTTTGACCTTCGCGCTTTGCTGGGTGCCGGGATTTGCGTTTGCTGGGGACGCTGAGGACGGGGCCCAGGTTGCTGCGACCGCTCATGGGCTTTCCTATGGGATCGAGGGTTTTGAGCGGTTGGCCAAGGGGACCGCTCGTGCCATGGAGGGCCAGCCTGAGGGCTACCGGTTTCCCGTTGACGAGGACGTGGACCTTGTGGTGGCGCCCGCTGCCGATCGCGTTGTGGTGTGGATATCGCCCAAGGCGGTCGAAAAGTATGGACTGGATTCGCAGGATAACGAGTGTGTATCGGGTCTCAAGGCCCTCGTCTGTGAACTCGACAGCGCAAACTGCATGGGAAGTGCGCAGCTAGGGGACGTGGATCTTCCTTGGTATGTCACGGCGGAAACAACGTTTGAGACCGGCGGGTATACCTATGGTTTTGACGAGCGCGGTGCGGATGGGGACCGCTATGTGGTGATTGCATCAGCCTCGGGTGATGCCAAGGGCGGCGCGCGTTGGCTTGATAGCGCTCAAATGGTAGAAGCGTCGTCTGTCGTGTTGCGGGATGAGCAGGGGCCCTTGACCTCTCTAGCTTCCTTTTTGGGTGACATCGACTACCGACCGTTTTGGGTTTCCATCAAAACGAGCGGCCTTGCCCTGGTGATTGCCTTTGCGCTGGGCCTGTTTGCCGCGTGGAAGACCATGGGTACCTCGAGTCGCGTGAAGGGTTTGCTCGATTCGGTCTTTACCATCCCCATGGTGCTGCCGCCTACGGTGTGCGGTTTTTTGCTGCTTATGCTGTTTGGACGTTCGACCGGGGTGGGCCAGTGGCTGATCGCGCACGGCATCTCGATTGTCTTTACGTGGCCGGCAGCGGTGATCTCTGCCGTGGTGGTGTCGTTTCCCCTGGTCTACCGTACGG
The DNA here is from genome assembly GCA_031292915.1 of Collinsella sp. GTDB lineage: Bacteria > Actinomycetota > Coriobacteriia > Coriobacteriales > Coriobacteriaceae > Collinsella. The sequence goes on along the minus strand of JAUMSH010000030.1, from coordinate 493 downwards.
CACTCGGAGCCTTCGAGAGCCTAGACACGCAGATGCTTGACGCCGCGCGAACCCTGGGCTGGTCCGAGCGTCGCATCTTTACCAAGCTTATGATGCCGCTTGGCTGGCCCTCGATTGCCGCCGGCACGGTGCTCGCCTTTGCCCGCGCGATGGGCGAGTTTGGCTGCACCCTGTTCTTTGCGGGCAACTACGCCGGCATTACGCAGACCATTCCCATTGCCATCTACTTTGAGTGGATGAGCGGCAACACGTCGGTGGCCCTCTTTTGGGTCGTGGTCGTAATTGCGTTCAGCTTCCTGGTCATCCTATTCATCAACATGTACACGGCGCATTCGCAAAAGTATCGCGAGCGGGGCCTTTCCTGTGCGGAGCGCAAACAGGCCAAAGATCTCAGCGGACAGGGCGATTCGCTCGACCCGGCGGGCGGCGATGCCTTGCGTATCGATCGCGAGGCGCTGGCCGAGCTCATGCGCGATGATGCCGCATTGCAGGG
>JAUMSH010000029.1 GCA_031292915.1 Collinsella sp. | reverse complement strand
ATGTAGAGCTTGCCGGCGCGCGGTGATGCTGCGAGCTTAGCTGCCAAAGCATGCTCGCGGCCGCCGCTGCCCAACAACAGGATGTCGATGGTTTGAGTGTCCGCCTTCAAGGGTGCCTCCTCTATGGATGAACGGCCCGCTCCGCGCGAGCCCTTTGCAAGCAAATATACCCCTCAGCCGCCCGTCCGGGCTGCAAAGGGGTATATCGCAATAACCAAATAGTCCCGATTACTTCCAGAATCGGTTGATGATCTGCTCGCGACCAGCGCCAACGCCAATGAACGTCACGCGGGTGTGTGCCAGATCCTCGATAAACGCCACGTAGTCCTGAGCCTCCTGCGGCAGCTCCTCAAAGCTGCGGCAGCCGGTGATATCGCACTTCCAACCAGGAAGCTCCTCGTAGATGGGCTTGGCGTGCTCAAAGCGAACCTGATGCTCGGGCACGCTGGTATAGCGCTCGCCATCGACGTCGTAGGCCACGCACACCTTGATGGTGTCGAAAGCCGAAAGCACGTCGAGCTTGGTCATGGCGATATCGGTGAGGCCGTTGACGCGCGAAGCGTAGTTGGCGATGGGGCCGTCAAACCAGCCGCAGCGACGACGACGACCGGTGGTCACGCCGTACTCGTAGCCCTCCTCGGTCAGCGTGTGACCGGCCTCGGACTCATAGGAAAGCTCGGTGGGCATGGGGCCCGAACCGACGCGGGTGATATAGGCCTTCATGACGCCCAGCACGCGGTCGACATTCTTCATACCGACGCCGGATCCGGTGATGGCACCGCCGGCGGTGCAGTTGGAAGACGTCACGTACGGATAGGTGCCGTGGTCGATGTCGAGCAGCGTCGCCTGGGCGCCCTCAAACAGCAGGTCCTTGCCCTCGTCGATCATGTTGTTGAGCAGCAAGCTCGTCTCGGTGATGTAGGGGCGCAGGCGCTCGGCCATCGGCAGGTACTCGTCGCAAATCTGATCCACGGTGTAGGTGGGCAGGTTGTAGATGAGCTCGAGCTCGGGGTTCACGCGGGCGAGAGCGGTCTCCAGCTTGTCGCGGAACAGTGCCTCGTCCAGCATGTCCTGCATGCGCAGGCCAATGCGGGCCATCTTGTCCTGATAGCACGGACCGATGCCGCGCTTGGTGGTACCGATGTTCTTCTTGCCGAGCTTCTGCTCAAAGGCGCCATCCAGATCGATGTGGTACGGCATGATGACATGCGCGTTGCCGCTGATCTTGAGGTTCTTGGTGGTGATGCCGTCGGCCTCGAACATGTCGATCTCCTCAAGGACAACCTTGGGGTTGACGACGCAGCCGTTACCGATCACCGACACGTGGTCAGAATACATGATGCCGGAGGGCACCTGGTGCAGGCCGTACTTCTTGCCGTTGACGACGATGGTGTGGCCGGCGTTGTTGCCTCCCGAGTAGCGCACGACGGCATCGAAGTCGCCGGCGACCAGGTCGCAAATCTTACCTTTGCCCTCATCGCCCCACTGGGCACCGACCAAAACGGTTGACGGCATGTTTACTCCTTACATTCATGGACTGTCTACGCGCCACGCCGGCACGCAGAAGCACAAAACATTCCCAGTATACCCGTGCAACGGGCGCCTGTCCTACTCCTCGGCATGTGCCCCATCAAGCTCATAGAACTTGGTGGATGCCGGCAGGAACATCAGGTCGACGTCGCCGATCGGGCCCGAACGGTTCTTGGCCACGACGATACGCGTAACGCCCTCGTCGGGTCGATCGTCGCGCGAGGCCTCGGCCTCGTCGGCGGAGCGGTCCAAGAACATGACGATATCGGCGTCCTGCTCGATGGAGCCCGATTCACGAAGGTCGGAAAGCTGCGGGCGCTTGCCGGTACGAGATTCGACCTGACGCGAGAGCTGCGACAGCGCGATGAGCGGAATCTTGAGCTCCTTGGCCATGATCTTCAAACCACGCGACATCTCCGAGACCTCGACGGTACGGCTCTCGGAGCGGCGTCCCGGCGGAGGACTCACCAGCTGCAGGTAGTCCAGGATGATGATTGCCTTCTCCTTGTTATGGAGCATGCGGCGGCTCTTGGCACGAATCTCGGTCACTGTGGTGCCGGGCGTATCGTCAATCAGAATATCGAGCTTAGACAAGGTCTGCGTGGCCTCGTTGATATTGGCCCACTGCTCGGGGCTAATGCGGCCCATGCGGAAGTCACTGATCGAGATCATGGCGTAGGCGCAAATCAGACGCTGGGCAATTTCTTTGCCCGACATCTCCAGCGAGAAGAAGCCGACGGTATAACCAGCAGCGGCAGCGTTGAGTGCCAGATTCAGGGCGAACGACGTCTTACCCACGGCAGGACGGGCGCCGATGATAATGAGCTGGCCCTCGCGAAAACCCATGAGCATGCGGTCGAGCGACGGGAAGCCCGTGGGCACGCCCGCAGCCTGGCCACCGGCCTGGCACACTTCCTCGGCCTCGTTATAGGCCTCGACCATAAACTCGGTCAGCGTCTTGTAGCTCGACTTGACCTCGCGCGCCGTAACCTTGAGCAGTTTGCTCTCGGCCAGCTCCACGACCTCTTTGGTGTCGGTAGGGGCGTTATAGGCCAGCGCGTTGATCTCGTTGGTGGCGCCGATCAGCTCGCGCAGCATCGAGTCGCGACGCACGATGGCGGCATGGTGCTGCCAGTTGACGAGCGACAGGGTCTGACCCATCAACTCCAAAATGTACGCTTCGCCGCCCACGGCATCGAGCTTGTTGATGCTTCGCAGGTAATCGATCAGCGAGATGGAGTCGATGGGAATGCGGCTGTTGTACATATCGACCATCGCGGTATAGATGGTCTTATGAATGGGCCGGTAGAAGTCATCGGGCTGCAGCTCGACCTGGGCCTCTTCGACCACCTCGGGCGATAGCAGCATAGCGGCCAGTACATTGGCCTCTGCATCTTGGTTTTGGGGAAGACCCAACTTTGAGCCGCGGTCCTCAACCGTCAGCCCGGTCTCCCTATCGTCATATGCCATGAGCATCCTCATTCATATCGCTTGCGAGCATCCATAGTATCAGCCACGGTCCCAAAACGCGCCGCGCGCCGCCAATCATCACCGAACCAAACGGATGAACGGTCCTGTACATAGGACTTCGACGCAACGTTCACCATGACACTCACTCAGCGCAAAAAACAAAAGGGCGCCCTGGTCTCCCAGAGCGCCCTTCTTAGAACAAGATTGTTGCGTTGCAGCAAATGCTACTCGGCAGCAGCCTCAGTCTCGACCTCGGCGGTCTCGGCCTCGGCGACCTCAGCGGCCTCCTCAACCTCAGCCTCGGCAGCGAGCTCCTCGGCGGTAACGCCGACGAGAACGACAACCTCGGCCTTGATCTCGCGGTACAGCGAGATGGCAACGGTGTGGGCACCGGCAACCTTGATGGGCTTACCGAGCTCGACGCGCTTGCGGTCGATGTCCATACCGAGCTGAGCCTTGATGGCATCAGCGATCATAGCGGCGGTAACGGAGCCAAAGAGGATGCCCTCGTCGCCGACCTTGACGTCAACGGTGACCGTCTTGCCCTCGAAGGCAGCCTTGGTCTCGTTGGCGGTAGCCAGACGGACGGCCTCGCGCTTGGCGATGTTGTTGCGACGCTCGTCAAGCTGCTTGAGGTTGCCCTTGGTGGCGGCAACAGCGAGCTTCTTGGGGAACAGGAAGTTCTCAGCGTAACCCTGAGCGACCTCTACGACGTCACCCTCGCCGCCCTTGCCCTTGATCTCATCGAGAAGAATAACCTTCATGATGCGTCTCCCTTCTTAGCCGCGGTCGCGGTTGCCACGAGAGGAAACCACGGGGACGGTGTACGGCAGGAGAGCCATCTCGCGGGCGCGCTTGATGGCGTTGGCGATGTCATGCTGATGCTGCGTGCAAGCGCCAGTGACGCGACGGGGCTTGATCTTGCCACGGTCGGTCATGTACTTACGGAGAAGCTGAGTGTCCTTATAGTCAATGAACTCAGTGTTCTCCTTGCAGAACTGGCAGTACTTACGACGCGGCTGACGTGCAGAAAAATCATTAGCCATGTCAAAATACCTTTCATTTGGCAACTTCGGCGAACCGAAGCCGCCTCTCACTCAAAAATAGGTGAACAACCCCTAGAACGGGATGTCCTCATCGTAGACGTCGACCGCGGGCGGCGTAGCCACCGGTGCGGCAGGACGTGCTGCGGGCGCGGGGGCTGCGGGGGCGTAACCGCCCTGATCGTAGCCACCCTGGCCACCACGGGAGCTCATAAACTCGATCTCATCGACGATGACCTCAAGTTTGCTCCGGCGCTGGCCGTCGCGCTCCCAAGAGCTGTAGCGCAGCTTGCCCTCGATCGCGACCTTGTTTCCCTTTGCCAGGAAACGGCTCACGGCCTCGGCGCGGGTGCCGAACATGGTGCAGTCGACAAAGTTGGGATAGTCCTCCCACTCGCCAGTCTGCGCGTTGCGGCGACGATCGTTCACGGCGACGCCAAAGGACAGAACCTGGGTTCCGCCGGCGGTGGCGCGCAGCTCGGGATCACGCGTGAGGTTACCGGTGATGTTCACTCGATTGATGCTCATAACTCACTACTTCCTCTTGGGGCACAAGCCCAGTCCAAAACGACAGTCTTACTCCTGGTCGTCGCGACGGACGATCATGTGGCGGACCACAGCGTCGGTGATGCGCAGGACGCGATCAAGCTCGGCGATCTGGGTAGGATCTGCGTGGAAGTTGATGAGGGTGTAGTCACCATCGGTGAGGTCGTTGATCTCGTAGGCGAGCTTGCGCTTGCCCCACTCGTCAACGGAGTCGACCTTGCCAGCGCCCTCAGCGATCGTGGTATCGATACGCTTCATAACAGCGAGACGAGTCTCGGGGTCGAGCGACGGGTCAACAAAGAACAGCAGTTCATAAGCCTTCATATTGTCACCTCCTCTGGGCAAATGTGGCTTCAGGTCGTGAAGGTGCGCCTGAAGCAGGAAAAGACTTGGTAATAATATCTTTCAACCTCC
>JAUMSH010000074.1 GCA_031292915.1 Collinsella sp. | reverse complement strand
AAATATTACTGGCGCTGCTTAGGCTCGGTGACGATGGCTCGGACGATGCGGGGGCGATCGGTAAGGTCATGGACGATACGCACGTCCGAAAGGCCTGCCTGGCGACAGAGCTCGGCCGCGGCATCGAGGGCACCCTCGTAGAGCTCGCAGGCAAACAGGCCGCCGGCGCGCAGCATGTAAGGCGCCGCATTGAGCAGGCGGCGGAAGATATCGAGGCCGTCGGCGCCGCCCTCGAGCGCCAGGTCGGGCTCAAAATCCTTGACCTCGTGCGGCAGCGAGCGCATAACGTCGGTCGGAATGTAAGGCGGGTTGGAGACGAGCACGTCAAAGGTGCCCCACTCCTCGCGGGGGATGGAGCTCACCAGGTTCGTGAGGCTGAAGGCGACCTCGTCGGACGTGAGGCCAAGCGCATCGCGGTTTTTGGTAGCAAGGTCGATGGCGCGCGGCTCGATATCGGTAGCAGTGCAGGTAACGTGCCCGCGGCGCTCCCAGGCAAGGGAGAGCGAAATGCAGCCCGTGCCGCAGCCGACCTCGAGAACGCGGGCAGTGCGGGGCTCGGCTGGGGCAGATACGTTGGCCTCGGCGGCATCTTGCGCGGGAGTCGCCTGTTGGTCGTTGTCCTCAATGGCGATGCCGTATTCGTCGAGCTCGGGCTCGGGGGTTTCCATGGCCTCTGCTTCTGCCGCTTCGGCTTCTGCTGCCTGCGCGGCGGCTTCCTCGGCCTCGCGGTCGGCCAGTTCCTCGGCATAGGCGCGGCTGCCGAGCACGTCGCTACCCAGCGCAGCCTCATCGGCGGCCGTCAGGTTGGCGGCACGGCGCTCGGCGGCCGCGCGTTCGTCTGCCAGCGCGGCCTCAGCCTTGCGTGACTCCTCGACCTCATCGTTCCAAGGCAGCTCAACACGCTGACGGGCAGCAGCCTCGGGGCTCAGCACCTCGGCATCCAGATAATTGAGGACTTCCTCGACGAGCATCTCGGTCTCGGGACGCGGAATGAGCACGCCGGGGGCGCACGTGACGTCGATCATGCGAAACTGCGTGCTGCCGGTGATGTACTGCAGCGGTTCACCTTTAGCGCGACGAACAACGGCCGCGTGCATGGTCTCGAGCTGAGCCGCGTTAAGCGTCTCGTCCATGCGCATATATAAGTCGATGCGTGCCAAACCCGTGGCAGCGCAGAGCAGCCACTCGGCAGAAAGACGGGGGTGCTCCTCGCCGCGCTCGGCCAGGTACTCCTTGGTCCACTCGAGACAACGCTTGATGGTCCAAATCTCGTTTGCCATGGGGCCCTCCCCTCTTAAGCGCCGGACGGCGCGCGAATGTCGGAGCAGATTGTACGCGAGGGCGGCACGCGGCAAGGGACGATTGGAAGCGATTATCGAGAATCAGCCCAGAATTTTGCTTGAATCGCAATCGAAGTGTTCATTCGTCGACGTCTAAATCTGCATCCGTCAAGCTTTTGGCAAGGTTGCCCCAAAACTGACCAATATCTAACCAAGAACTTGCCACATCGCTTGACGCGCGACCCATCAAAAATCGCCCCGCGACTTCTTGAACGATTTTTCGAGCAATATTTTCAATATCAGATGAAGACTGTTAATTACTTTGAGCAGGTAGACAGCTTAATTTCTAACAAAGCAGATTAAGTAAACTCGAAAAGTATTTTACTCAACCCAGTCATTTAAGAACGTCCCCAATGACTACATCTAAGGCGCCACAGGTTGAGCATACCGCATCCGGAGCAAGGCAACGCCGCAGGCAGAGGACGGACAGCGAGCGACGTCCAGAGCGAACAAGTTGGCATGAAAAAGGCAAGGCATAGACCTTCTGGTCATGCCTTGCCTTTTGAATGACAAATTGTCGCTCTGGGCGGCGCGCAGCGTCAAGCCGTTACGCGGTTTGGCAAAACCGCGTAACCCACTACACAGCCTGCGCCAGCTTCTCGGCTCGCTCGGCGGCGGCGAGTGCCTCGATCACGGTGCCGAGCTGATCGCCCAGAAGGACGCCGTTGTAGGTGGAGTTGAAGCCGATGCGGTGATCGGTCACGCGGTCCTGGGGCTGGTTGTAGGTACGGATCTTCTCGGAACGGTTGCCATGGCCGATCTGGCTCTGGCGCTCGGCACCGAGCTCGGCCTGCTGCTTCTCGAGCTCCATCTCGTACAGACGGGCACGCAGCATCTGCATGCAGACCTCGCGGTTCTGGATCTGGGAGCGCTGCTCCTGCGACTGCACCACGGTGTTGGTGGGCAGATGGGTAATGCGCACGGCGGAGTAGGTGGTGTTAACGCACTGACCGCCAGGGCCGGAGGCGCAGTAGGTGTCGATGCGCAGGTCGGACTGGTTGATCTGGACGTCGATCTCCTCGGCCTCGGGAAGCACGGCGACGGTAGCCGTGGAGGTCTGAATGCGGCCCTGGGACTCGGTCTTGGGGACGCGCTGGACACGGTGCACGCCGGACTCGTACTTCATAACGGAGTAGACGCGGTCGCCCTCGACCTTGAACTCAATGGACTTAAAGCCACCGGCCTCGCTGGGGCTGGAGTCGAGCACGGTAGTCTTCCAGCCGCGCGACTCGCAAAAGCGCTGATACATCTTGTACAGGTCGCCGGCGAAGATGGCCGCCTCGTCGCCACCGGCGGCGGAGCGGATCTCGACGATGGTGTTCTTGTCGTCGTTGGGGTCGCTCGGGATGAGCATGTACTTGATGTCTTCCTCGAGCTGGGGAAGCTTGGCCTCGTTTTCGGAGATGTCCATCTGGAGCATCTCCTTCTCATCGGCATCGGTGGTATCGTGCAGCATTTCCTTGGCAGCCTCGATGTCATCGAGCGCGCCGATGTACTCGCGCGAGGCGGCGATGAGGTCGGACTGGTGCGCGTATTCCTTGTTGAGACGCGTGAACTCCTTGATATCGGAGGCGACGGCCGGGTCGGAAAGCTTCTTCTCGAGCTCCTCGTAGGCCTTGATGATCTTTTCGAGCTTGTCGCGCATGACGGACTCCTTTATATGCGTGAAGGTGAAAATCGGCAGAATTGATGGGGCGCGGGGCGCCGCTGCGGGGGTAAGCCCGGCTAGAACATGTCGATCCTCAGATACATGCGCATCCCTTCGCGTATGGGGTACATAGTTGCGGTCTAACCCATACATGATAGCGTGCGCAGGCAAACCTGCATATAACCCGCACGGAATCCGACAAAGGGACAGTCCCTTTGTTGGATTCTAGAGCGTGTGGAGCAGAGCGATGAAAAAGCGGACACCCTGAAGGTAGACTCGGCGGGTAATGCGCTCGTTGGTGCCGTGGACGCCTCGGTCGCACTCGTCATCGTCGACCACAAAGGCCGAGAAACGAATGCACTCAGGGCAAATGCGCTGATAGTTGGCAGCGTCGGTCGCACCGATCACGGTCGAGGGCACAATTGCCACTGGCTCGAATGATCCGTTTTCCTCCGCCCCCTTTGGATCACGGAAATAGCGGGCGACGATGGAGCGAACCGCCTCGAGGCCGGGACCACCGATGCGCGGGGACGGCGAGGGTTCGGAGCTACCGGGGCCAAGTTCGACCTCCACACGTCCGGCAAGGCCCGCCGCGGCAACCGCCTCGCGGCAGCGCGCCACAACGTCGGCCACGCTCGTGCCCTCGAGCATGCGGAAGTTGATATTGGCCCACATATCCTGCGGCATCACGTTGGCGCCGGTGCTGCCACCCTCGATCTGCGTGGGCGCGCAGGTGGTCGTCACCAGCGGATAGAGCTTTTTGCTGGCGAGGCAATCGCGGACAATGGCATCCCCGTTGGCGGCAATTTCATCGGCCGTGTAGAGCCCCAACTCGACGAGTTGGGCGGCAAGCAAGTCGGTCACGCGCGTCGGCCACTCGATATCGCAGATTGCGGTGATGGCACGGCTGAGCACCTCGAGCGATGTGCCGCCGTAGGGGTTGGACGAATGCCCGCCCTCACTCTTCGTCTTGAGCACGATATCGGCATAGCCCTTCTCCGCGAGGTCGGCATGCATAAGCCAGCCCTCGCCCGCGCCATACTCGGCAGCCGAAACAATACGGTAGTCGCCCTCGTCGATCAGGTACTCAAGCTCAATGCCGCGCTCCTCGAGCGCGCGGCCGATGGCGCCTGCGCCGTACTGCGTCGTCTCCTCGTCCTGGCCAAAGGCCAGGAGCAGCGTGCGCTCGTGCTGCCAACCGTGCGCCAGCGCATACTCGACCGCCTCGAGAATGCCTGCGACTTGGTCTTTCATGTCGATCGCGCCGCGGCCCCAGATGTAGGTATCGTCCACGTGCCCGCTAAAGGGGGCGTGCGTCCAGTCGGCCTCGGTACCCGGCACCACGGGGACCACGTCCATGTGACCCATGAGCATAACGGGCTTGAGAGCGGGGTCGGAACCGCTAAGCGTCACCAACAGCGAATGGTCGATGAGCTCGACCTTACCCGCCGCGAACACGCGCGGATACGCCTGCTGCATATACGCGCGCAGGTCGTCGAACGGCTGCCAGTTCACCGCCTCGGCATCCATACTCGAGATGGTCGGAAACGACAGCACGCGGCCCAGGCGCTCGCACGCACCAGCTTCGTCCAAATCGGCAAAATCATCCTCATGCGCAAAGAAGCGCCAAACCTCGGCCATGACATCCTTTCGATTGTGATGACGAGGGCCGCCCCACCGGAGCGGCCCTGCCACATAAGCGTTTGCGGTCGGTTATTTGTCCTCGAGATAGCGCGAGAGGAACTCGCGGGTACGCTGGTGCTTGGGGTTGCCAAAGAGCTCGGCCGGCGCGGCGTCCTCGAGCACCACGCCCTTGTCCATAAAGACCACGCGGTCGGATACGGTTCGGGCAAAGGCCATCTCGTGCGTGACGACGACCATGGTCATGCCGTCGGCCGCGAGCTTGCGCATGACCTCGAGCACCTCGCCCACGATCTCGGGGTCGAGTGCCGAAGTCGGCTCGTCGAACAGCATGATCTGCGGATTCATGCATAAGGCACGAGCGATGGTCACACGCTGCTTTTGGCCGCCGGACAGGCGACCCACGGCGGCGTGCGCGAACTTTTCGAGTCCCACGCTCGCCAGATGCTCCATCGCAATTTTTTCAGCCTCGGCCTTGCTCATCTTTTTGAGCGTGACGGGCGCGAGCGTGCAGTTGTCGAGCACGTCCATGTTGTTGAACAGGTTAAAGCCCTGGAACACCATGCCGATGTCCTCGCGCAGCTTGTTGATGTTGCAGCGTTCGGCCGTGAGGTCCTGACCGTGGAACCAGATGTGGCCCGCGTCCGGGGTCTCGAGCAGGTTGAGGCAGCGCAGGAAGGTCGACTTGCCCGAGCCCGAGGCGCCGATAATGGTAACGACCTCGCCGGGGTTAACGGACAGGTCGATGCCCTTGAGCACCTCGAGCGAGCCGAAGCTCTTGCGCAAGCCCTCGACGCGGATGAGCGGCTCATTGGTCTGTGCGGCGGCCGCGGTGCCGGTAGTGGCGGTATCTGCCATGATGATTCTCCTCGTCTTGAGCCTAGTTGGAGCTGGGCAGCGTTGCCGAGGCCTCGGCGCCGAGCTTTTTGCCAAAGGCCTCGAGCAGGCGGCTCGCCACGAGCGTCAGGATCAGGTAGACCACGAGCGCCACGCAGTAGACCTCCATCTGGCGGTAGTACACGCCGGCGACGGTGGTGGTGGCGTACATGAGGTCGAACACGCCGATGACCGAGAGCACCGACGAGTCCTTGATGTTGATGATGAGCTCGTTGGTGAGCGCCGGAATCGCGTTTTTAATGCCCTGGGGGAACACGACCTTGCGCATGGCTTGCCACTGCGAAAGACCCAGCGAGCGCGCTGCCTCGGCCTGGCCGGGGTCGATGGACTCGATGCCGCCGCGCAGGACCTCCATCATGTAGGCGGTGGAGTTGAGCGAGATGGTGACGAGGCCAGCGGTGAAGGTGCTCCAGATCTGGTTGGCCTGGGCGGTCTCGAAGCCCATGCCGCGCAAAACGGTGAAGCCCGCGTAATAGATGAGCAGGCCCTGGACCATCATGGGCGTGCCGCGCACGATGGTGGAGTAGATGGTCGCAAAGCCGCGGCCAATGCTCTTAAAGAAGCGCACCAGGTCGTTGTCCACGCGATCGAAGGTCTGAATACGCAGGAACACAAAGAGCAACGCCAGGAAGAATGCGATGACGGTGCCGAAGGTGGCAAGCGCGATGGTGATCTCGATGCCGCGGATAAAGAAGTCCCCGCTCTTGTAGGTCATGTAGACCAGGCTCGACAAAAAGTCGCTGGGGTTGGAGTCCGAGACGATGCTCACCCGTACCAGGTCGATAAACGACATGACGCAGCGGTCCACGAAAAAGATCGCCGCGATGGCAACCACGACATAGCTGCCCAAGCGTGCGCCACGACGGAAGCGCTCGGATGCGAACGGCGACGTTTCGCGATAGTCATTCCAGTGCATGAGTTTGGTGACGAGCGCCGCCGCCGACACGACGAGCCAGGCCCAAAGGATTGCCCAAAGGCAATCTTGGAACACGCCCGTGGGGGCCAAGAAGCTCAGCGGCGTGGGGTTGCGCTGGCTAAACGCCAGGCCGAGCGCCACGATAACGCTCGTGCCCAGATATACATAGCGATGGTCGGCCTTGATAAAGGAGGCCAGACGATTGATGGTTTTCATGCTGCCTCCCTATGCCGGCTGACGATCGAGGCACGCGTCCCACATTTGGTCGCGTTCCTCTTGGCTAATGCCCTTGAGTGTCTTATCGATGAGCTTAAGCAGCTTGTCCGAGCCCTTGCGGCAACCGACATTTGCCGCGACCTCCTGCTTAAAGCCCTCGCCCTCGGCAAAATGAATGGGGACGATGCCCGGGTTTTGGGCCATATAGCCCTTCTCGTTCTCGGTGTTATAGGTCACGGCGTCGCACGTGCCCTGCAGCAGGTTCGAGAACACCGTGGGGACGGAGTCGACCGGGTTCTTGTGGACAACGCCCGGAATCTCGTCGATGACGGTATCGAGCATGGTGTCCTTTTGGCCGAGCACCGTAGCGCCGCTAAAGTCGCTGAGCTTGGTCGCGTTTTGGTAGGGCGAGCCCTCTTTTACGAACAGGCCAAAGTAACCGATAAAGTACGGATCGGAGAAGCCGACAGACTCCTCGCGCTCGGGCGTGGCGCTCATGCCGGCGATGATGAGGTCGATCTGGCCGTTGTTGAGCGAATCGATAAGACCCGAGAAGCTCTGCTTGACGGCAACGGGCTCGCCACCGAGGGCTTTGCAGACGATCTTGGCGATCTGCACGTCGTAGCCATCGGCATAGGCACCCTGCACGTTGTCGATGGGGATGGTGTATTCACTGGCTTCGGAAACCTGCCAGTTGTACGGGGCGTAGGCCGCCTCCATGCCGATGCGGATCTTATCCTTGCCGATCACGGAATCGGACAGGTCGTCGCGACCGCCGCCCGTCGTGGGCTGAACCACCTTGAGCGTGGACGGGCGCTGACAGCCGGCGAGCGCGCCGGCGACGACGGAAGCGCTCGCAGCGAGAGCGCTACCCAAAAAGATGCGACGGCTGCATACCGGCTGGGTCTGCGCATCGCACTGTTGGGGAGAATGCATAATCTGCCTTCCCTGTTGAATCGTATGCTGACGACTTAACAGGATACCGCTCAGCGCTACCTCCAGCAAATGCATATATAAATGCATATATGCAAGTTTACGAACTGAAAACGATTGGTAGTCGTTGGGGACGCTCTTAAACGACTAGTCAAACAAGAACGTCCCCAACGACTAGGCATGAAAAAGGCAAGGCATAGACCTTCTGGTCATACCTTGCCTTTTGAATGACAAATTGTCGCTCTGGGTGGCGCGCAGCGTCGACCGGCCCGCCGTTCGTCAGAACGGCGGAACCTCTAGAGCAAAGTGACGCTAAAGCTGCGGACGTCCGTCTCGCCCGGCGCCAGCGTAATGGTGTTGGCCTTGTGCTCAAAAACGTCGTCCTCGGTGTCCATGGTGGTGTGACCGGTCCAGGGCTCGAGCGCCACAAACGGAGCGTCGTTGGCGGCAGACCACACGCCGATGTACTTAAAGCCCTCAAAGTCGATCTTGACGCCGTGGCCCGACTTGCGACCGCGCAGCGTGAGCGTGGAGCCCGGGGTATCGGTGAACATGATGGCGTCGTTATCGAAGCTGCGGTGCGTGATGGGCAGCACGTCCGAGTTATCGGGAGCCTTGTAACTACCCTCGAACGTCATAAGGCCATCAGGCGTGATGACGGGGGCCTCGTTAGTCCAAGCCTCGGTAAACGCCAGCTCGTAATCCTCGAATGCCTCGTCCTCGGCACCGGGAGCCGGTACGTTAAACGCGGGGTGGCCGCCCACCGAGAACGGCAGGTCCACGTCGCCGGTGTTGGTGACGGCAAAGGTCTGGGTAAGTGTGGCGTCACCAGTCAGGGCATAGGTCATGTTGAGCTTAAAGTGGAACGGAAAGGCCTTGAGCGACTCGGGCGTGTCGGTGATCTCGTACGTTACCGAGGAGCCGTCCTCCGAAACCTCGACCAGCTTGTGCTCGACGATGCGCGCGAGTCCGTGGCGCGGCATATCGCAGGTGCCGGCTGCAGACGTTGCCGTGTTGTTGCGCAGCGAGCCCACAATGGGGAACAGGATGGGCGCATGCTTGCCCCAAAAGGCGGGGTCGCCCTGCCACAGATACTCGTTGCCGTTGAGGGCAAGGCTCGTGAGCTGGGCGCCCATGGAATCGATGGCCGCGGTGAGGCCGCCGCGCTTGATGGTGGTGACGGTGGACATGCTACTTCCTCCAAAAGTAAACAATAGTGTCGAGGGCTATTGTGCCACTCTTGGCGGCGGGACGGGACAGCAGGCGATTATTGAGCAGCCATAGCGGAATGAGCGGCGAGCACCTACTGGGTATCCACGTAAAGGTCGAACCCGCCCTGCGGTGTGGTGTCGACCGTGTCGGGCGCCTGTGAGTTAAAGCTCACGGGGACCATGCGCTTTGAGGCACGGAAGCGCGTACCGTCGGTGGCGACGGGCGGTTCATCGACGGTGAGCTCGTAGTCGCCGGGCTTAAGCTCGATGCCGTCACCAGCGGAATTGACGTATTGATACTCGTCAATCGTCTGCCCTTTGAGCGTGCGCCCCACGATGTGGATGAGCATTTGGCTGTCGCCGCGCGCGGTGTCCCACGTCGCGCCGTCCTTGACCTCGACCGACACATGTACCGAGCGCGTGCGGCCGAGCGATTGCTCGATAGACATCTCGACCTTGGCGGCGTCTTTTCGCTGTTGTTCAACATGGCTCCAGACGTTTCCAATTGCCGAGCATGCGATAACGCCGGCCATGAAGGCGATAAGGATGGGGCCGAGCGGAGAGCGACGTCCTGCATCTTCCTCGCGAGACAGATTGGGGCGACGTGTGGGCGCAGGCGCCTGGGCACCCTGCGAGGGCACGTCGAGAATACTGAAGGATGCCGTGCTTCCGGGATCGATGGTATGGCGCGGCTGAGGGGTCTTGGCCGGCGAGATCGACATGTCGGCTGGCTCGCCGAGCGTGGCCGTAGCGTCGGCCTTGGCCTCGTCTGCCTCGGCCTGGGCCCAAGCTTGTTCGAAGGTCAGAGGCTCGACGGGGTCGAGGGCGGCGTCAGAGTCGGCGGCAACGTCGTTGCCGGTCTCGTCCTCGTCGCTCGACACATCACGCGGCGTGGGCTCGTCCCACTCCTCGTCCGGAGCCTCACCCTCGCTATACCACCATTCAAAGTTATCGATATCCATACGGGGCGCCCCTTAGGCCTCGCAAATAAACGCTTGCTAGCCTTATACCCCCAGACGGCACGGCGGCTCGCCGGCACAGATAGGAAAACCATCACAACATTCGACGCTTTTCCTCGTTTTCGAGATTTTCATCGAATGTTGTGACGGTTTGGGCGGCAGCCACGCCGCGAATGTGACAAAGAGACTGTCCCTTTGTCACATTCTGTTAGAGTTGCAGGGATTGAATCCCGCTTATTCACGCGACATTGGAGTGACAACCTTGACCGCCGCAACCACGCCAAAAAGTAAGTCAACCGCCGCCGCGCTCTCCCCCGCGCGCACCAATCTTTGCCTGGCGCTGCTCGTGCTGTTGGGATTCTCGCTCGGCTGCTCCGAGTTCGTGGTCATCGGCATCGAAAGCGACCTAGCGACGGAACTCGGCGTATCGCTTGCCACCGCAGGCCAACTTATTAGCGTGTTCGCACTGATCTACGCTATCTCGACGCCGGTGCTCGCGCTCAGTACGGGGCGTTTTCGCCGCTACCAGCTGCTCGTGTGCTACAGCATCGTCTTTGTGCTCGGCAACCTGGTCATGGCGTTGGCGCCCAACTTCCAGGTGCTGTTCATCTCGCGCATCATCCTGGGCTCCGTCTCGGGCGCACTGCTCGCCGTGGGCGTGACGTACATCCCCGAGCTTCTGTCTCCGCAGCAAACTTCGCTTGCCATCTCGGTGGTATATGGTGCGTTTTCCGTGGCAATGGTCTTTGTCACTTCGATCGGCAAGTTTGTGGCCGACACGCTCGATTGGCACGTGGCCATGTACGGCACGCTGGCCTTTGCCGTTCTGATCTGCGGAGCGCTCGTGGCGTTTATGCCGCGCGCTGGGCAAACCGACGAGCCCGCCACTTTTCGCGAGCAGGCGGGTCTGCTACGCGAGCCGAGCATCATCACCGGCATGCTCATCTTTTTGTTTGGCGTGGGGTCGGTCTACGTTTTCTACGGCTACGTGACGCCTTATCTTGAGCAGGTGCTGGGCATGGGCACGGTCGAAGCCAGTACCACGCTCATGGCCTACGGCGTGTTCTGCCTGATCTCGAACATCCTGGGCGGATGGATCGATGCGCGCTTTGGCATGAAGGCGCTACTCGTGACGTTTGTGCTGCAGGCTGCAGCGTTACTCGGACTGTTTGCTGTGGGCGGCACCATGCCGCTCGCGCTGGTCTTTGTCTTTAGCCTGGCGCTGCTCATGTACCTGTTCTCGGTGTCGTGCATCACGCACTTTATGGACGTGGCACGCAGCCGCCATCCCAAGTCGATGGTACTCGCAAGTTCGGTTGAGCCCATGGCGTTTAACGTCGGCATCTCGTTTGGCACCGCAGTGGGCGGCGCCGTGGTAAGCAGCGTTGGCATTGCATATGTAGGCGCAGTGGGTGCCGCGTTCTCGCTTGTGGCCTGGGTGCTTACGCTGGTGACGATTAAGTTGGCTCGCTGGGAACGCAAGAGGGCGATGGCGCAGGCGTAGATGCGATACTCGAGCTCGATGATGGCGATCGAAAGGAAACCGCATATGCAACGTGTACTGTTCATCTGCTATGGAAACATCTGCCGCTCGACGATGGCCGAGTCCGTGTTTACCGAGCTGGTGCGCCGCGCTGGACGCGAGGCGGAGTTTGTCATTGATTCCGCTGCAACGTCGACCGAGGAGATCGGCAACCCGCCACACCACGGTACCGTTGCCAAGCTGCGCGAGGTCGGGATTCCCGTCGTCGCACATCGTGCACGTCAGGTGCGTCGCGCGGAGTATGGCGACTGGGATCATATTGTCTATATGAATGCTGAGAACGCGCGTGGCCTGCGTCGCATCTTTGGCGACGACCCCGACGGCAAGATTACGCGCTTGCTCGATTGGACCGAGCGCCCCGGCGACGTAGCCGATCCCTGGTACACCGGCAATTTCGATGCCACCTACCGCGATGTACTCGCCGGTTGCACCGCCATGCTCGAGCAGCTGTAGGCAAGCGAAGTCGCGGGCCACGCCTTCGGCGCGAAACAAGCGTGGATTTTCTCCCGCTTTGAGCGTTCAAGTGCGCCCTAAACAGGAAAAAATCCACACTCCCGGATGTGACAAAGGGACTGTCCCTTTGTCACATCCGGGACTGGCCCTAGACCGGCTTGACCTCCAGCTTTATCCCCTCGGCACAGGAGTCGCCCAAAACATCCGAAAGGGCCCAGGTCGCATATAGCGGCAAATAGAGAACCGCTCCGTTGCGCTCAACGTTGCCTCTCGAGAAAACAATCCCGAGCCTTACGCCATATTCAGCCGTATCAAGCACATGGCCGAGCGCAGCGTGCGCGTGGTAATAGGAGCCCGATTTAACCTCGATCGGAACAGCCGTCCCATCCGGTCCATCGACCACAAAGTCCACTTCACCGCGCTTTTTTGTCTGATAGTAGTAAAGCTGGCGATTTTGGGCAGTCAGCTGCTGGGCCACCACGTTTTCGTAAATGCCGCCCAGATTGGGCTCCTTGCTATCAAGATACGCCGCTTGGGCGACTCCAACGGGGTAGCGCGCCATCAACATGCCCGTATCCGATTGATATAGCTTGAACTGCGATGGCCGTGCCGTCTTGAGCAGGGGCGATTTTGGCTCGGTTACGATATCTGCTTTGAGAGCAACGCCGGCATCGACAAGCCATACAAAATCTCGCTGATACTTCTCGTAGTGAGCCTTGGGGTCAATGGAATTGAGCACGAAGCGCTTGTTTTCGCCCTCGAGCATAATAGGGAGCTGATCGTAGATGCTCTGCACCTGAAGGGCTCGTCCGCTTGCATACTTGGAGATATCCCGCCGGTACTGTTCGTTGAGCTCTGACTGTAGCTGACGAACAGAGGCAAGGTCGCCCCGCGTGTCAAGGAAACGCTGCACGACCTCCGGCATTCCGCCGACAACGGTATAGGTCCTGAAGTTTGCCATCATCGCGTCATGAATGTAATCAGGAATGGGCCTCTCGCTGATACACGCGTCACGTATCGTTTGGCGAGCCCCCTCGCTCACCCCGGTTGCCCAGCAAAACTCCTCAAAATCGAGCGGGAACATCCTAAGCTCGTGGACATACCCCACGGGATAGGACCTGACGCCCTTGAACTGGGTCCCGAGCATTGACCCCGAAAACGCCCAGCGGCACCTCCCGTCCTCAACAAGGAACTTTGCCATCGTCATGATGTCGGGAGCCTCTTGGACCTCATCGATAAACACGAGCGTTTTGCCTGGTGCAATCGACTTTCCCGAAAGAAGCGTCACCCTGCTGATGAAATCATCGGCATCCCGCGCCTCGAGAAGAGCATCTTTTGCCTGGCGATTTTCCATGAGGTTAAGCTCGATGTAGGTTGCATGGTTGGCTTTGCCAAATGCGCGAATCGAATAGCTTTTGCCGATCTGGCGAGAACCCGTAATGAATAAGGCCTTTTGCTCGGCAGACTTCAGCCAACGCTCCAGCTCTGCCGCTATTTTCCTGCGCAGCATAGGCTCTCCCCTCGGTGCCATCAAATGAAATGCAAAGTTTTATACGCTTGATTATCGATGAAACGCAGAATTTTTAGAACCTAAAATCGGATGAAATGCAGAGATTTGAGATTCTAAGCAAAAAAGAAGGGACACCACCGGCGGATGCGATAAAGGGACCGCCCCTTTGTCGCATCCGGCTATTCGTCGACGATCTCAGCAAGCCAGACGTTCAGCGTATCGACCTCGGGGCAGCAGAACTTTGCCGTACCAGGCTCGTTGCCAGGCACGGTTCCGCCATAGCGCAGGATATCGATATAGGGAAAGCCCACATGGCAGGCCATGGCGCACATCTTGCCGCGATCGCGGTCGAAGTCAAAAACGTCGCCGGGCTTGTGACCATGGTGGCAGCGGCACGCACCCAGCTGGTCCACGCAGCTCACGCGGATGCGCGGACGCTTGCCCCGCGGCGCGCCGAGCGGCTTGCCCTCGCCCGCAGGCTTGGCGCCACCCTCGCCAGCATTACTCATGGTCGATCACATCCAGGCAGGCCTCGATGGGAAGGCCGGCCGACTTGTCCTCTTGGTCGGCATTGCACTCGATAAGCTCCGCTACCACGCGCATGGCATCGCTCGTCGCGCGCTGAAGGCTCCAACCGGCCATAACGCGGCCGACGAGCACCGCCGAGAACGTGTCGCCCGTGCCCGGGAAATAAACCGGAATGAGCTCAAAGGGAATCGTAAAGTACTCCCCCGCTACATGGTCGTAACCGATAACCGCGTTCGCGCCATTGACTACGGCGCTCGTAATGACCACAGACTTGGCACCCAGCTCGCGCACGGCGTCCACAAGGGTGCGGGCCTCATCGGGCGTAATTTGCTCGACGATAGGCCTATCGGCAAGTAGGCACGCCTCGGTGTAGTTGGGCACCGCGTAGTCTGCGCACTCCAGCAGATGCCGCATAAGGCCAATCGTGGACTCGGGCACGCCCGCATAGAGCTTGCCGTTGTCGCCCATGATGGGGTCGACGAACACCTTGGTGCCCTTTTGCGCGCGACGGTGGCAGAAGTCCGAAATAATGCGCGTCTCTTCCTCGGTCACGATAAAGCCGGTCGAGATGGCGTCGAACTCAAAGCCGAGCTCCTCCCAGATAGCGAGGCTTTGGCGCACGTACTCGGTGGTGTCGTGGATGTAGAACTTGGGGTAGTTGAGCGTGTCGGAAACGAGCGCCGTCGGCAGGTTATGGATACGGTAGCCCATGTGCGACAGCACCGGCAGCATGGCGGAAAGCGCGACCTTACCGTAGCCGCACATATCGTTGATCAGCAGCAGCTGAGTATTCTTCATGAGGGTCTCCCTTGTTTCGGGCGCGGCGCGGCAGCGCCACAGTGCGACTAAGTGTAGCGCAGGGGACGTTGCGAGCGGAGTCGAGCGGCACGAAGGGCAAATTGTTGCGGAAAGGTTTCGGAAACGAGGGGCTAGCTTGCTTCATTGCGGCTCATTTGCCGCCACTTATTCAGTGCCATTTCAAAACTATGCCGGATTACGGGGCTGAACCTGAATGAGCCAACCACACCCCCTATTTTCAAATCATAGCAAGCCTTCTACCTGCGGTTTTCTTTTTACCAATTTCGGCATGGTCGGCAATCCGTCGTTCAGCCCCGTAATCCGGCATAGTTTTTAAGTTAGTCGTTGGGGACGTTCTTAAATGACTAGGCAAACAAGAACGTCCCCAACGACTATCAGCACAAGGAGTGTCCCCAAGTGCCGGCACATAAGGAACGTCCCTAAGCGCCGCTTGAACATAATAAGTTTGGTACCTTGACAATCAATCTATGCGCTCCTAAATTGGTTAGGCACAAAACAATTCCACTACCTAACTAAAGAAAGGAGCAACACTAATTCATGTGCGATGAACCTCTTAACCTTTGTTCGCACGAGCCCGACGGCGACCCGTCACGGCCGGCGGATGCACCCGAAGCGGTTAGCTCAGAAGACAAGCTTGCCAAGCGCATCCTCAATGGCCTGGGCTTTTGCGGCCATTACATGCATTTTCATGGCGGAGGCGTGTCCGGCAAGGCGCCCATCATCTGCCTGCTGGCCAAGCAACCCGGCGGCGAGATGTCGCAGCAGGAACTCGGCATGCACTTTGACCTCAAGCCGGGGTCGCTTTCCGAGATCCTGTCCAAGCTCGAGCTCAACGGCCTCATCGAGCGCAGCCGTAACCCCAAGGATCGACGGCAGCTCACCATTCGCCTGACCGAAACCGGCCGGGAAAACGCCCGCATCGACCAGGCAGCCCGCATTCGCTTTAGAGAGCAGGCCTTTGGTGCCCTCACCCACGACGAGCGCGAGCAGCTCGCCGAAATGCTCGAGAAAATCCGTGTAACCTGGGAGGAACTGGATGATTAAAACCCTCATGGGCAGCATCCGCGACTATATAAAAGTCACCGTTGCCACGCCGTTGCTCGTGCTTGGCGAGGTGCTCTGCGAGATGCTGATTCCATTTATCACCGCCAACCTGATCGACGCCATCAAAGATGGCACCACCGTAGCCGAGATGCTTCCCACCGCGGGCTTTTTGGTGCTCATCGCGCTGACGTCGCTTGCTTTTGGCGCCGCTGCCGGCGTCACCTGCAGCCATGCGAGTTGCGGCTTCGCTAAGAACCTGCGTCACGACCTGTTCTACAAGATCCAGACGTTCAGCTTTGCCAACATCGATGAGTTCTCGAGCTCCTCGCTCGTCACGCGCCTGACCACCGATATCAACAACGTGCAGCAGGCCTTTATGATGATCATCCGTATCGCCGTGCGCGCGCCGCTGGTATTGATCTTCGCCTTTACCATGGCATTTATCATGGGCGGCAGCGTCGCCATGGTCTACCTGGTCATCATTCCGCTGCTGGGCTTTGGGCTGTTCTTTATCATCTTTAAGGTGCGTCCCATCTTCTCGCGCGTGTTCCACAAGTACGACGCCCTTAACGAGTCCGTCGAGGAAAACGTCACCGGCATGCGCGTGGTCAAGAGCTATGTGCGCGAAGACTTTGAGAAGGAGAAGTTCGCGACCGCCGCACGCGACGTCCAAATGGACTTCACCCGCGCCGAGAAGCTGCTGGCCTTTAACAACCCCATGATGAACATCTGCGTCAACGGCGCGTTCGTCGTCATCATCTACCTGGGCTCCAAGCTCATCATCACGAGCCAGGGCACGCTGTTCGACGTGGGCCAGCTCTCCTCGATCTTTACCTATGGCTTCCAAATCCTCATGAGCCTGATGCAGCTATCGATGATCTTTGTCATGGTGACCATGGCCGACGAATCGGCGCACCGCATCACCGAGGTGCTGGCCGCCGAGCCCACGATCGCCGATCCCGCCGAGCCCGTGCTCGAGGTCGCCGATGGCTCCATCGACTTTGACCACGTGAGCTTTAAGTATTCCGCGCATGCGAAGCGCCAGGCGCTCGACGATATCGACCTGCACATTAAGAGCGGCGAGACCATCGGCATCATCGGCGGCACCGGCTCGGCCAAGTCCACGCTCGTAAACCTCATCGCCCGCCTGTACGACGCCACCGAGGGTACCGTGCGCGTGGGCGGCGTGGATGTACGCGACTACGACTTGGACGCCCTGCGCCACCAGGTGGCCATGGTGCTACAGAAAAACGTGCTGTTTAGCGGCACGATTGCCGAGAACCTGCGTTGGGGCGACCCGAACGCCACCGACGAAGAGGTCCGCGAGGCCGCGCATCTGGCCTGCGCCGACGAGTTTGTCGACGGCTTCCCCAAGGGCTATGACACCTGGATCGAACAGGGCGGCTCCAATGTTTCCGGCGGTCAGAAGCAGCGCCTGTGCATTGCGCGTGCCCTGCTGCGTCGCCCCAAGATCTTGATCCTGGACGACTCCACGAGCGCCGTCGACACCAAGACCGACGCCAAGATTCGCGCAGGGCTGGCAAGCTATCTGCCCAACACGACCAAGCTCATCATCGCCCAGCGCATTAGCTCCGTGCAGGACGCAGACCGCATCATCGTCATGGAGGGCGGCCGCATCGCGCAGATCGGTAACCACGACGAGCTGCTCAAGACGAGCGAGATCTACCGCGAGACCTTTACCTCGCAGAACAAGATGTCTGCCGAGGGCGAAGAGGCCGTCGAGGCCGACACCGAGGCATCCGTAACGCAAGCTCAGACCCAGGAAGGAGGCGAGGCACATGAGTAAGGCAACGACCGCCGAGCGCGCGCTCAACCGCAAGGGCGGCACCATGTCGCGCCTCATCAAGACGCTCTTTGGCTTTTACCCCGTGCTTTTGCCCCTCGTCGTCGCCGGCGTGGTGCTCTGCGCCATCATCAACTCCATCGGCGCGACCTTCCTTCAGAGCGCCCTGCAGATTATTAGCGAATCGTGGCAGTCGGGCGATTGGGGAGCCGCGCAGCCCAAGATCGCACAGCTCGTGACCACCCTCGCCTGCATCTACGGCATCGGCATCCTGTCCTCGCTCTTCTGGAACCGCGCCATGGCCATCGTCACGCAGGGCTCGCTGGAGAAGCTGCGCGAGAAGATGTTCAACCGCATGCAGGACCTGCCGATCCGCTACTTCGACACGCACCAGCGCGGCGACATCATGAGCCACTACACCAATGACATCGACACGCTGCGCCAGATGATCAGCCAGTCGCTGCCCAACCTGCTCATGACGGTCATCGTCATCGTCACGGTGTTCTTTATCATGCTGTACTACAGCGTGTGGATGTGCTTGGTCATTATTGCCGGCGTCGCCTTTATGACCTTTATGACCAAGCTGCTCGGCTCCAACTCCGCGCGCTTCTTTATTGCGCAGCAGACCGAGCTCGGCGTTGTCGAGGGCCATATCGAGGAAGTCATGAACGGCCAGAAGGTCGTCAAGGCATTCTGCCACGAGTCTGCCGCCGAAGCCGATTTTGACGAGCGCAACGAAAAGCTCTTCGAGGTCTCGCAGAAGGCCAACATGTACGCCAACATCCTCATGCCCATCCTTATGAACCTGGGCAACCTGCTCTACGTGCTGGTCGCACTGGCCGGCGGCATTTTCCTAGCGCTGGGCGTGCCCAACCTGAGCATCTCGGGCATGGCGCTGTCCATCGCCGTCGTGGTGCCGTTCCTCAACATGACCAAGCAGTTCTGTGGACAGATCGGCCAGATCTCGCAGCAGATCAACGCCGTGGTCATGGGCCTCGCCGGTGCCGACCGCATCTTTGAGCTCATCGACGAGAAGCCCGAGGCCGACGAGGGCTACGTGACGCTCGTCAACGCGCAGGTGAATCCCGACACCTGGCAGCTCGAGGAGGCCGACCACCACACCGGCATGTGGGCGTGGAAACACCCGCACCGCGCAACCGGCGAGATCGAGTACGTGCCGCTGCGCGGCGACCTGGTCATGGACAACGTCGACTTTGGCTACACGCCCGACCACGAGGTGCTGCACGGCGTGTCTGTGTTTGCCAAGCCGGGCCAGAAGGTCGCGTTTGTCGGCGCCACCGGTGCCGGCAAGACGACCATCACCAACCTCATCAACCGCTTCTACGACATCGCCGACGGCAAGATCCGTTACGACGGCATCAACGTCAACAAGATCCGCAAGGCCGACCTGCGCCGCTCGCTGGGCGTCGTGCTACAGGACGTGAACCTGTTCACCGGCACTGTGATGGATAACATCCGCTACGGCAACCTGGACGCCACCGACGAGGAGTGCATCGCAGCGGCCAAGCTCGCGGGCGCGGATGACTTTATCACCCGCCTGCCCGACGGCTACGATACCATGCTCACCGGCAACGGCGCGCAGCTGTCGCAGGGCCAGCGTCAGCTGATTTCGATCGCACGCGCCGCCGTCGCCGATCCGCCGGCAATGATTCTGGACGAGGCCACGTCGAGCATTGACACCCGCACCGAGGCTATCGTGCAAGCGGGCATGGACAAGCTCATGGAGGGCCGCACGACGTTTGTCATCGCGCACCGTCTGTCCACCGTGCGCAACTCCGACGCGATCATCTGCCTGGACCACGGCCGCATTATCGAGCGCGGTAACCACGACGAGCTGATCGCCAAGCGTGGGTATTACTACCAGCTCTATACCGGAGCGTTTGAGCTGGAGTAGTTCGGCTCGCCGAGATGGCCGATTTACCGCTCGTTCGTCGGACATGATCCCAAGGTCAATGCCCACCTCTTTCGGGGCAAATCGACTCATCTCAACGGCCCAAACACAATGCGCCGCAACGAATAAAGCCTCCGCAGCCACACGAGCTGCGGAGGCTTTTTTCATGCCGGCCGGAAACCGTATCCCACTTTTCGGGCCCAGAATGGGATGCCGTTTCCCGCTGGGTCCCCTCCGGGAAACGGCACCCCATTTCAAGGGCGTAAACCGGGATGTAGTTTCCCCTAACGGCACCTTTGGGAAGCCGGGGACCTCGGACGTTTTTCCGGACCATGCCCCGGCGCTATGCCACATAGCCCCTCTCCTCGCGATACTCCCTAATGGTCTTCCATCCTAGGTCCTTCTTGAGCTTGCCGTCCCTGTACCACTCGATATATTCGCCGAGCA
>JAUMSH010000066.1 GCA_031292915.1 Collinsella sp. | reverse complement strand
GACGCAGGTCAGACCCAAAAAGAGAATCGACAGCAACCTGTGTGCAACGGGGGTGGTTTTCCACGTTCAAAACCTGCGCAAAACTTTTCATCACCGCGGGTTGGGTTTTAAACACCTTATGCCCGTGGTTTCGACAAGTTTTCAACAGGTGCCTCTATTTCCCTACGAGCGCAGTGTAATTTTATCGCGCAGCGACTTGAGGTTTTCGGTGACGGTGCGGTCTTCCTGGATCATCTTCTGGACCTTTTTGTAGCTCGTGCTGACGGTCGAGTGGTTGCGGTTGCCAAATTCGGCGCCCACCGCCGTGGTCGTCATCTCGCACATCTCGATGGCCAGGTAGATAGCGATATGGCGTGCTTTGGCGATATTGGCGTTGCGACGCGGGCCGATGAGCTCCTCGTGCGTTACGCCGTACTGCTCTTCGATGACGGACTGAACCGTCTGGACGTTGATCTTTTTGGCCGATGTGTCGAAGTACTGGCTGGCGATGGCGTCGATATCGTCAAAGGTGAGCTCTCCGCCCTCGAGCTCGCGGTCGCCCGCCTCGCCGGCGCAGCGCTCGCAAAAGCTCTCGAGTTCGCGGATGTTGGTGCCCGAGACCTCGGCCATGTGTTTAAAGTGTTCGTCGGTCAGGTGCCCGCCGTCGCCCCCATAGGCCGCCAGCAGTGAGTCGTCGCCCGCCTCGGGAGCGGCGACGATGGTGTTCTCGTAATAGCGCTGCAAGATCTTGTATTTCATCTCGTAGCTGGGCTCTGCAACCAGGCAGAGCATGCCGGCGTTGAAGCGGCTGGTCAAACGCTCGTCCATGCTCAGGTCCTTGGGGGCACGGTCTGCCGCGATGACGACCTTCTTGTTGTTGCGGATGAACTCGTCCATGAGCTGGAAAAAGTAGTCCACGCTCGCGCGCTTGCCGATGATGTTTTGGATGTCATC
The DNA here is from genome assembly GCA_031292915.1 of Collinsella sp. Taxonomy (GTDB): domain Bacteria; phylum Actinomycetota; class Coriobacteriia; order Coriobacteriales; family Coriobacteriaceae; genus Collinsella. Next base: position 9,025 of record JAUMSH010000066.1, on the reverse strand, counting down.
GATGATGAGCACGTCCACGCCGTGGTACGCCTGCATGATGGGAGCGTTGCTCTTCTTTTGACGGTCGAACTCGGTCATCAGGTCGTCCAGATACGCCTGGGAGTTGGCATACTTGACCTTGATCTCGGGCGACTTCTCGGCGAGCTCGTTTTTGATGGCAAGCAGCAGGTGCGTCTTGCCCAGGCCCGATTTGCCGTAGATGAACAGCGATGTGCACGTGCCGCGCTCGTCCGCGAGGGCGGCAAACTTGAGTGCCGAGCGATAGGCATGGCTGTTCTCGGGGCCGTAGACAAAGTTCTCAAAGGTAAATTTTGAGTTCGCGGCGAGCGGGGCTCCATCCGTATTCTGCTCGGCCGGCACGGTTGGTGCTGGCATGGGTGAAGCGGGGGTCGCAGCTTGCGTGGATTTAGTCGGCGCTCCGCCCTTCATCTGGTTCATCATGCGGCGAAAATCGTCGGCCGAGAGCGTGTTCTTGATTGCAATGCCCGAATCCGCGCCCGCCGCTGCGTCGTGAGCGATGGGCATGTGCGTGACGGGTGCGTTCGTTGACGTCGCCGCCGCGGTCGGCAACGGCGCCATGGTTTCACGGGAAACATCGCTGTGCTGGTGCTCGATTGTCGGCATGTCGCTTGCGGAGGCTGGTACCGTCGGGGAAGCAGCGGGAGCCGTGGCGGGCGCCGTCGCGGCAGCGGATTCCGTCGCGGCGCCTTGCGGCGCCACGATGTCGAGCGCAATCGGTGCAAAGGCGATTTCTTCCAGATAAGCCTCAATAGTCGGCTGATGCTTTTTGAGCTGCGCGATGGCAAAGCGCGAGGGGGCCTCGATCGTGAGCGTATCTTCGGTCAGGCTTATGGCGCGCGATTGCCCCAGCATGTTGATGAGGCGTGCATCTTGGCCGTCGCGCTGGCAAAAGGCGATGGCATCCCCCAGGATGATGCTTGCTTCCTCGTCCACTGTCTCTCCCGTTCTTTAGCTCTGAGCTCGCACGCGAGCGGCGCCGAGTTCGGTCAGATGGTATTTCTGGCCATGCTTGATGACCAAGCCGGCCTGCGCCAAGTCATTGAGCGTGCGTGACCAAGTGGGGGCCGAGTTTCCAAACGCCCTCGCAAGATCGGTTGCGCCGCACGCTTGATTTTGCGCCAGATAGCCCAGCGCGGCGTTGCCGCGATCGCTTACGAACACGTCCGGTTGTGGCTGTGCATACTGATTTACTGCATTAGGATACATCATTTGAGCTGCTGGTTGTTGAGAACTCTGCGTCGGCGGCATTTGCTGTTGAAAACTTTGAGGCCACTGTTGGTAAGGCTGCGGAGGCGTCTGCTGGGCCCAGGGGTTGTACTGCTGCTGCGGCATCTGCTGGTACGGCTGCTGATATCCCTGCTGGTACTGCTGCGGGAACTGCTGGCCATACCCCAGTGGCGGCATCTGCTGATATAGATATCCCTGTTGGTACGGCTGATAGCCCATTTGCTGGCCACCCGGCGCCCCCGTCGCCTGCTGCATTGCTGCTGCATCCTGATCAGCCAGTGGCATGGCCTCTGGCATGTTTGGCGGCATCGACATAGATGCCGCCTGGGGTTCTTGTGTGGGAAGCATTCCGGGCTGCTGCATCTGTCCCACGGGGGGCTGCATCTGCTGCGTTGCCACGGGCTGCTGCGCAAAAGCTCCCGGCAGGGGATATGTGGGCTGCTCCGTCTCGGGCCGCACGGCAGCGCCGCGTCCGCCGGCACGCTCGATTTCCTGCACGCGTTTAGGGTTCAGGCTTACCGTAACCACGGTGCCGTTGCCCATGTTGTCCTCGATGGATACGGCACCGCCGGCGTTTTCCAAATACTCCTGCACCATGGGAAACCCTGCTCCGGTTCCACGGATATAGCGCTTCATCTTGCTGTTTGCGCTGGTAACGCCAAAGTCGAAAGCACGTTCCTTGTCGTCGATGCCGGGTCCTTGGTCAGCAAAGCGGATGGTGTCTCCGCCGTCCAGAATCGAGATGATGGGCTCGGCAAAGTGTGCGTGGATAAAGTTTTCGACAATCTCGCGGATGACCATGAGCGAGATATGGCCACCTTGTTCTTTCATGCACTGGTAGACGGTGTTGGTCGTCTCTTCCAAATACGTGCGGACATCTTGCGGATCAATGACGATCACCCGCGGTGTCGACAGCATGTCGTCATAGACGGCGATGCGCGCGGCGTACATGGCTTTTGGCGCCTGCGTGGCCGTCTGCTCGCCTTCCGCACGCTCTTCGCGCACGCCGGTGATGTGCTCGTTGTCGGGTGCCGGGTCTCCGGAATCGACCATGGTGTAAAAGTCGTCAGACATGCCGCTCGCAATCTTTCAAAAGGTTTCGAACAAATAGTAGCTCACCGTGCAACGTTTCTCATCTTTCGACAACTTTTCAAAACTTGTTGAAAACTTTGGAAAACGGGCGAAAAGTTCTCAACATTGCCAACATGACCTGTTGAAAACTCGATGAAATATCGTGAAAGGTTGCCATGAGGCGCAAATTTCGGTTGTGCTTATGGGGGAACCGTGTGAACTGCGCAACCTTTTACCTTTGATTTCTTGACATTTGAACATTGATTTCCCTACAATCTTCAAGCTCACGTGTCTATATCTGCGTCCGCGTCCCCGCGGACACTCGAAATGCAGCAGGAGGAACTTAAGATGAAGCGTACGTATCAGCCTAATAAGCGTAAGCGTGCCAAGACCCATGGCTTCCGTGCCCGTATGGCCACTAAGGGTGGTCGTGCCGTGCTCGCCCGTCGTCGCGCCAAGGGCCGCAAGCGTCTCACTGTCTAGCAGCGATACACACATCTCGCATGAAGACTATTAAGTCTCGGCAAGATTTCGAGCATGTGTTCAGTCAGGGGCATCGTTTCAATCACCCTCTGATTCGAATGACCATATGTGAATCGGTTGGCGAAGGCGACTCCGGAAGGGTCGCCTTCGTTGGTGCTAAGCGACTCGGTTGTGCCGTCGTGCGCAACCGATCTAAGCGTGTGATGCGCGAGGCCGCCCGCAGCTGCGGATTTCCCGTTGCGGGTTATGACATCATCTTGTTTGCAACTCCCAAGACGAGGGTTTCCTCGCCGCAGGAGATGGACAAGGCGTTGCGTTCGCTTATGAAGCGCGCCGGCGTTGCCGGGGAGGAGCGATGAGCAATCACGTTTTGCGACGTGTTGCCATCGCTCCTATTCGCATATATCAACAGGTTATTTCGCCCTTATTGCCTGACGCCTGCATTTATTACCCAACGTGCTCGCAATACGCCATCCAGGCGATTGAGAAGCACGGTGTTTTGAGAGGCTGCTGGCTTGCCGTGAGGCGCATCGCTCGTTGCAATCCCCTGCACGTCGGCGGTTATGACCCTGTGCCCTAGCGGGCACTCGCTATCGGAGGAAAACTTACATGTGGGATTGGATCGTTAACATCCTTTTCGAGCTGCTCAAGCTCATCCAGACCTTTGCGGTCGACTGGGGCCTGTCCATCATCATCCTGGTGGTCATCATCCGTCTGCTGCTGACGCCGCTCATGCTCAAGTCGACCAAGTCGACGGCTCGCATGCAGGTGCTGCAGCCCAAGATGCTCGAGATCCAGGAGCGCTATGCCGACGATCCCCAGCGTCAGGCCGAGGAGATGCAGAAGTTCTACAGCGAGAACAAGTTCAACCCCATGGCTGGCTGTCTGCCGCTGCTGATTCAGATGCCTATCCTGTTCGCCCTGTTTACATTGCTGCGCAACCTGCCGCAGTACTTTAACGACGGCACGTTCTCGTTCTTCAACATCCTGCCCGACCTGACCACCACGCCGAGTGCTTCCTTTGCCGATGGCTTTATGGTTGCACTGCCTGCGCTGGTTTGCCTGATCCTGTTTGCCGTCCTGACCCTGATTCCGCAGCTCTATATGTCGCGCAACCAGACCGGCCAGCAGGCTCAGAGCATGCGTATGATGGCCGTTGTCATGACGGTCATGATGCTTTGGATGGGCTGGAGCCTTCCCGTTGGTGTTCTGCTGTACTACGACGTCTCGTCTGCTTGGCAGGTTATCCAGCAGATTTTTGTGACGCAGAAGGTCATCGACAAGGCGAAGGCCGATGAGGAGGAGCGTCTTAAGAACGCTCCGCTGCAGGTTGAGGTCACTCGTCGCGAGAAGAAGCCGCGCCCGCACAAGAAGAAGTAGTGGGATATCAATCTTATTTAGGTACCTAACTTTTGGAGTACGTTATGTCTGAAGAGATCATCGAGGATATGCTTGAGGAGGTTGCCCCGCAGGTCGCGGGCGATTATCCCGAGATTGCACAGCGCTACAAGGCTGGTGAAGAGCTGACCGATGAGGAGCTCGACACCATTGCCGATGTTGCGGTTTCCATCTTGCGTTCTATCCTTTCGCACTTCGATGCCGCCAACTCTCCTATCGATGAGTATGAGGGCGACGAGGGTGAGCTGATTTTGGATGTAACGGCTCCCGATCTTGCTGTTCTCATTGGTCGTCATGGTCGCACCCTTGATGCCCTTCAGGTTATGTTCTCTTTGCTGGTGAGCCGCAAGCTTGGCTTTAGGTATCCGGTTGTAGTGGACGTCGAGGGATACAAGAGCCGCCGTCAGGACAAGGTCGCCTCCATGGCTCAGTCTGCTGCCGAGCGTGCCATCCGCACTCATAAGAGCGTTTCGCTTCCGCCCATGAATGCCTACGAGCGCCGACTTGTTCACATCGCACTTCGTGGCAATGATGCAGTCGATACTCATTCTGAGGGTTCAGACCCTGATCGCCATGTGGTGATTGTTGCTCGATAATCTACTCGAGCTTATGCTAAGGGGACGTGGTTTCCACGTCCCCTTTTTTTGTCAAAAGTTCTCGATACACTGATTTTTGTCAGAAAGGAGCTTTCGTTGTTAGTACTTACCGATCAGCAGGCTGACGAGATGTTGAGTCGTCTAACTTCCTATTGCAAAGAGTATTCCTTGAGCGTAACTGATGTTGAGCTGAGGAAATGTATCCAGCATTTGGATTTGGTTCTTGAAACAAATAAGACAACCAATCTCACCCGTATTCTTAACGTAGAAGATGCTGTAGTACTTCATATCCTCGACTCACTTGTTTTGCTCCCCTATATCAATAAGGCTCCTGAGGGAGCTTTGCTCGATATGGGAACAGGTGCGGGCTTCCCTGGTATTCCATTAACCATAACCACGCATCGTAAAGCTACTTATATTGACTCTGTTGGCAAGAAGGTTGATGCTGTTAATTCCTTTGTCCATGCTCTTGGATTGAAACATACTCATGCGGTTCATGATCGTCTTGAAGAATATGCTCGAAGCCATAAGAAGCAGTTCTCTGTTGTAACCGCCCGCGCACTGGCCCCTCTACCGATTCTTGTTGAGTATGCGGCTCCGTATCTGAAGGATGGAGGGCTATTTGTTATCACCAAGGGCAATCCTTCGGATGAGGAGCTTGCTTCTGGCATGTCAGCTGCAAAGATTTGCGGCTTCACTTTGCTTCTGAATGACGCTATCGATTTGCCTGAGGGCCTGGGCCACAGGGAGTTCATTGTTCTTAAGAAGAGTCATCCAGCATCCGTTTCATTGCCTCGTGCAAATGGCATGGCAAAGAAGAATCCGCTTGCCTAGATGTTTCACGTAAAACATAATGGATACTAACAACTTGCAGTGTTTCACGTGAAACATGGCGGTTGATATCGAATCGGAATGTTTCACGTGAAACATCCTCCGTTTGACAGCTTCAATACACACCAGGAGGGACCGTGGGATTTCGCGACGTTAAGCGTTCTAAGAGCGCAAAAGATACGCGTATTATTGCAATCATCAATCAAAAAGGCGGCGTCGGTAAGTCAACGACGGCTGTAAACCTTGCAGCAGCACTGGGTGAGCAGGGTCGTAAGACGCTGATTGTCGATTTTGATCCGCAAGGAAACAGCACCAGTGGATTCGGAATTGAAAAAGAAGACCTTGATCACTGCATCTATGATGCATTGTTGAATGATGTGCCGGCAGAATCACTTGTTCTTGATACAAATTGCAAAAAGGTATTCGTAATTCCAGCTACAATTCAGCTTGCAGGCGCCGAAATTGAGCTCGTAAGCGCAATTGCACGTGAAACCCGCCTCAAAGATTTGCTTGAGCCGATTCAGGACGAGTTCGATTTTATTTTCATTGACTGTCCTCCTTCGCTCGGCCTGCTTACTATCAACGCTTTGACCGCAGCAGACAGCGTTTTGATTCCGATCCAGTGCGAATATTACGCACTCGAAGGCGTTACGAAGCTGCTTGAGTCAATGAAGATGGTCAAATCAAGGCTAAACAAGGGCTTAGACACCTATGGTGTGCTTATGACCATGTATGACTCGCGTACTTCACTATCGAATCAGGTTGTTGAGGAGGTTCAATCGTACTTTGGTGATAAGGCGTTTAAGACGCTAATCCCCCGTACGGTTAAAATCTCCGAAGCTCCGTCTTTTGGAGAACCGGTAATTACCTATGCACCTCAAAATAAGGGTGCAAAAGCATATATGAACCTTGCAAAAGAGGTGATCAAGCGTGCCTAGTGTAAAGAAACGTGGCGGATTGGGACGTGGGCTGAATGCTTTGGTTTCAGAGGCCGAGTATGAGACCGGCGGTTCGGCTGCATCGGCTTCAAATGCTGCATCTGAAACAAAACTACCTATTGAGGATATCGTTCCCAACCCTAATCAGCCGCGAATTCACTTTAACGAAACTGAACTTCGCGAGTTGAGCGAGTCAATCCAAGAACATGGCGTTTTGCAGCCGCTTTTGGTTCGCAAGCATGGAAACGGCTATGAGATCATCGCTGGTGAGCGTCGTTACCAGGCGTCAAAGCTTGCTGGCCTTGAAGAATTGCCAGTCATCATTAAAGAGGTAAATGATGAAGAGATGCTGGCTCTTGCTCTTATCGAAAACCTTCAACGTTCAGATCTGAATCCCGTCGAAGAGGCTAAGGGCTATCGACAGCTCATCGATGCCAGCGGTATGACCCAGGAGGCATTGTCGAAGGCAGTAAGCAAGTCACGCTCTGCAATCACAAACTCACTGCGTCTTCTCGATCTCCCCGAAGTAGTTCAGCAGATGATTTTTGAGGGTAAACTTACTGCTGGTCATGCACGTGCGATTCTTGCAGTTCCCTATGAGGATGCTCGAATTCGACTTGCAGAGAAGGTTGTTGCAGAGGGCCTTTCCGTAAGAGCGACAGAAAATCTTGCTCCGTTGTTTTCTGCCGGAGAGACACCTAAGACTCCGAGGCCTGCAACGCCTCAGTCTTTTAAAAAGGCTGCCCGCGTGCTTCGTCAGGTTTTTAATACCAACGTGCGTGTGAAGAGCTCGCGAGGAAAGAATAAGATTGAGATTGAGTTTAAAGACGAGGAAGAGCTCTCTCGTATTCTTGGCGAAATGATTCAGTTTGATCAAGGAGACCAAGATGAGGAATAAGATTTTAACTGCGATTGCATTGGCGACAACAGTCGCGGCTGGTGCCTTTGCTGGCTATAAGATCGCGACAGACGATGAGCTTCGAGGTCGTTTGCTTCGTGGTGCGCAGGATATCGTCGATACTTCCAAGAAGAAAATGGATGTTATGACAGAAGATGTTGCTATGCGTACTGCTCAGGTAACGAAGAATCCAAAGATTAATCAAGGTTGGGTTAACAACCAATGGGAAAATGTAGGCTATTAGGTACCTAACAATTATCCAGTATATTTTAAAGGGTCCTTGTCTGATTCACGAGACAAGGACCCCTTATTTTGCCCGTAAAAAATGGGACCAGTAGCAGCAAAGCTAAAATTGTAGTCAATAAATGAAACAGTCCCGGTTGCATATCCTGCAACCGGGGTCGTTCGATGTTTCACATGAAACGTTTTGGGTGCGACTCCCCTATGCGTTCTTCTGAACTTTGAAGCGCTGCTTCAGCTGTCCGCAAGCGGCGTCAATATCGTTACCACGGGAGTTACGAATCGTTGTCTCGATGCCACGGGACTCAAGGCGACGCTGAAGATCCTCAACCTTATGAATCGGCGACGGCTTGAGCGGGCTACCCTCGATGTCGTTAAGCTGAATGAGGTTAACGTGGCACAGCGTTCCCTCGCAGAAGTCGCAGAGCGCCTGCATCTCGGGATTCGTATCGTTGACGCCTTCGATCATGGCATACTCATAGGTTGGGCGGCGGCCGGTCTTCTCGGTGTAGAGCTGAAGCGCTTCGTGAAGGCGAAGCAGCGTGTACTTCTTAACACCGGGCATGAGCTTATTGCGCGTCGACTGGATGGCGGAATGCAGTGAAACAGCAAGCGTGAACTGCTCGGGGATGTCGGAAAATTTGCGAATACCGGGAATAACGCCACTGGTAGAGACGGTGAGGTGACGAGCGCCGATACCGATGCCATCGGGGTCGTTGAGGATTCGCAGCGCCTTGAGAACCTCGTCGTAGTTGGCAAACGGCTCGCCCTGGCCCATGAAGACAACGCTCGTGGCGCGCTCGCCAAAGTCGTTGGATACATGAAGTACCTGGTCGACGATCTCTTGAGCGGTCAGAGAGCGCTTGAGGCCGTTGAGACCGGTAGCGCAAAAGGCACAACCCATGCCGCAGCCTGCCTGAGTGGAAACGCAGACGGAAAGCTTGTTACGACGGGGCATGCCGACAGTCTCGACGGAAACGCCGTCGTGGTATTCGAGCAGATACTTGCGCGAGCCATCTTTGGAAACCTGCTTGGTGAGTTCAGTGGGCGTGTCAAAGGCAAAAGCCTCTTTAAGCTGCTCGCGGAAAGCCTTGGGAATGTTGGTCATATCGTCAAACGAACAAACGTTCTTCTCGAAGACCCATTCAATGAGCTGCTTCGCGCGGAACGCGGGCTGGCCAAGTTCGGCCACGAGCTCGCGAATATCGTTTTGGCTCAAGTCGCGAATGTCCTGAGATTTAGTCCTGGGATTCATGGAAGCCTTTCGATTTTGGGGAAACGTAGAGGGTATCGCTACAATATGGTATCAGCTGCAGAAATTA
>JAUMSH010000063.1 GCA_031292915.1 Collinsella sp. | reverse complement strand
GAGCTCGTCAAGATCGCCGAGGAGGCGGGCGCCAAGGTGCTGCTCGACACCTCGGGTGCATCGCTGGAGGCCGCGCTGGAGTCCGACGCTAAGCCTGAGCTCGTAAAGCCCAACCTGACCGAGATTAACGGCCTGCTGGGTACGTCCTTTACGACCGATGATGTCGATGCCCTGCGCGAGGCGCTCGCCGCCGATGACCGCTTTGCCGGTATTCCCTGGGTTGTCGTTTCGATGGGCGCTGCCGGTTCGGTGGGCTTCCACGAGGGTCGCGCGTTCCGCGCCAAGACGCCCGCGATTGCGGCCGTGAACGCGACGGGTTCCGGTGACTCGACCATCGCCGGCTTTGCGCATGCCATTGCTGCCGGCGCCGACGACGTCACGGTGCTCAAGACCGCCAATACCTGCGGCAAGCTTAACGCCATGGATCCCAAGACCGGCCACCTGGTCATGGACCGCTGGGACGAGGTCTACAACAGCGTTGAAGTAACGGAGCTTTAGGGTTACGCGGTTTTACCAAACCGCGTAACCAGCCGACGCTGCGCGGGCCGCATTTGGACAATCTGACGTTCAACTTCAAGGGCGCGACCAGAAGGTCAGCGCCCTTTCGTTTCACGTCACCTTGTCTCAAATGCGACCCGCTCGCTGCCGTTGCCAAAACATCGGCGTTGCCTTGCTTCGGGAATACGGCAGATGGGGACGTTCTTTTTCTGCCGGCAGTTTGGGACATTCCTTACGGGGCACCCCCTCCACAGCGCCTATGCCAGCTTGTCGATTTGCCCAATCTCCCAGAGCGGAATGTTGACGAGCGTGCCCTCGTCTCTATATGCCGCTAACGATGTTCTCACGCAGCGCTCGAGCTTGAACTTCTCGCAGGCAATCCTCAGGCTCTTTGCTTTGAGATTCTCTGCCGCCTTGACCTCGAGCGGAAGCACGGTCCCCGCATGGTCGATGGCAAAGTCAGTCTCTGCATTGCCGGAGGAGGATGACCAATACGCGGGAGTTTTGCCTTGGAGCAAAAGCTCCTGTGCGACGTATTGCTCGGTCAGCGAGCCTTTGAACTCCGTAAAAACAGCGGGCCCGTTCAGAACAATGGCCGGCGAGAGGCCAGAGAGTGCTCCGAGGATGCCGGTGTCGATGCAGAACAGCTTGAAGCCCGAGAGATCCTCGTAGCTTGTGAGCGGTGCTCTTAGGGCGGAAACACGTGGTACCTTATGAACGATTCCATAGTCCATGAGCCACTGGAGGCTTTCCTCAAAATCGCGTGCGCGCGCCCCGGGACGAAGCGCGCCGTAGACGAACTTCTTGTTTTCCTTTGCGAGCTGGCCGGGAAGGGATTTCCAAACCAGCCTCATGCGCTCGACGATGCGGGCTGGCGCATGCTTGCCAAAATCGGATTCGTAAGCTTCGATGATTTGCTGCTGAAGCCTGCGGGCCTCGATGAAATCGTGGGAGGCGGCGAAAGCGGAGACAACTTCTGGCATGCCACCGACAACGAGGTATTCCTTGAGCAGGCGCTCGAGCTTTTCGGAAACGTTTGCCAGCAGGTCCATGTCTGCGGCAAGGATGGCATCTGCGAGCGGATCGCCATCGACGGCACGAACGAACTCGACAAACCCCATGGGGCGCATGGTAAGCTGGTCAATCTTGCCGACGGGGAACGACTCGTTTTCGCGTCGGAGCGCGAGCCCCATATAGGAGCCGGCTGCCACGATATGGTATTCCGGCGCCAGCTCGTTGAAGTATTTGAGCGAGGTGATGCCACGCGGTGCCTCTTGGATTTCGTCGAAGATGATGAGTGTGTCTGTCGGCGTTATGGTCTGGCCGCGCAGGAGCTCTATCTGGGAGATGATGCGTTTGGGGTCAAGGCTTCCGTCGAACAGCGAGCGTGCGCCCGGTTCGAGCATAAAGTCAAAACGGATGACGTTTTGATACTGCTGGCCTGCGAATTCGTTGAGAAGCCAGGTTTTTCCCGTCTGGCGGGCCCCCTTAAGCAGGAGGGGCTTGCGGTTTGCCCTAGATTTCCAAGCGATGAGTTCGGCCATTAGCTGTCGCTGCATACTGCCTCCTAACGATCATGGTTAGTATAAGACCGTGTTGGTCTTTCCATCGAAAAATGTGGGAATGAACCACGTTTTTCCATCGAATAATGTGGGAGGCAACCACGTTTTTCCATCGAATAATGTGTGGGTTTAGGTCGGCACCTGGGGACGCTCCTTTTTCTGCCGGCAGTTCGGGACACTCCTTGCTTTGGTGTAAATTAGTTACCCTTGCATCAGAAAACGGCGCCCGCCGGCGATGTTGCCGGCGGGCGCCGTTGTCGTGTAGACGCTATTTGTTGAGTGCGTGCGTTCGAGCTCGCATGCTACAGCGAGTCGATAAAGCGCTGCTGGGCGGCGCGGCCGGCTTCGTCCCACTTAAAGACGCCGGCGTTGTCGAGCACGTGGCCAAACACCACGCCGACCTCTTCGTGCAGGATGTCGATGGCGTTGTCGGCCGTAAGCTCGTCGGCGCGGCGGGCAAAGACGTCCTTGGCCCATGCGGCGTGGCTGCGGCAAAGGTCGTCGCCCTCGAGCGCGCCAGCAAGGTCGTAGCTGGCATCGGCCTTGGCCGCCAGCAAGTGCTCGCGGACAGCGCCAAGCTCGGGAACCAGGCGCGGCGGCAGAATGGCCAGGCCCATGACCTCGATCAGGCCGATGTTCTCCTTCTTAATGTGGTGGTACTCGGCATGCGGGTGGAACACGCCCAGCGGATGCTCGTCGGTCGTGATGTTGCAGCGAAGCGCCAGGTAGGCCTCGTAGATTTCGCCGCCGGCATTTCCGCGAGAGTCGACGCGGCGGATGACGGGCGTCACGGTGTTGTGGGCCACACCGTCAGCCGTGTATGCGATGACGCCCACAGACTCATCGGTCCACTCGCGCCAGGCGAGGATAATCTTCTCGGCGGCGTCGAGCAGCTGGGCGCGGTCGTGCGAGCGCAGGCGCAGCACCGAAAGCGGCCACTGCAGCACAGTGCCGGTGACCTGGTCAAATCCGGGCACGCTAAACTGCGAGACCTCGGCGGCGTGCATCATGGGGAACTCGTGCGCGCCGCCCTGGAAGTGGTCGTGCGACAGAATCGAGCCGCCCACGATGGGCAGGTCGGCGTTGGAGCCAATAAAGTAGTGCGGGAACAGGTCGACAAAGTCGAGCAGGCAGGTCAGGCCCTTGCGGTCGACGTGCATCGGGCGATGCACGGAGCTCATGGCAATGCAGTGCTCGTTAAAGTACGCGTACGGGCTGTACTGGAAGCCCCAGCGCTCGCCGTCGAGCTGGATGGGAATAACGCGCAGGTTCTGACGGGCGGGATGAGCGCCGCCGTCGGCTGCGGCGGAGCGTCCGGGGTAGCCCTCGTTCTCGATGCAGAGCTGACAGGCGGGATACTTCTCGCCCGTGTTCTTTGCGGCGCCGGCTGCGGCAATATCGCGCGGGTCCTTTTCGGGCTTTGACAGGTTGATGGTGATCTCCAGGTCGCCCCAGTTGGTGGGGGTGCTCCATTTTATGTTGCGCGCGATAGCGGCACGGCGCACGTAGCCGGCGTCGCAGCACAGGCCGTAGAACCAGTCGGTCGCGGCGCGGGGCTCATTGACACCCATGCGTCCGTTGAACTCCTCGTTTACAACCGAAGGCCTTGGCATGAGCGCGCCCATGATGCGCATGGCGATGCGGTCGCGGCCCGATGCCGTGTCCTCGGCGGCGCCGTTGGCAACAGCCGCCTCGGCAAGCGCGGCAAGTGTGCCTTCAAGGCCAAAGTCGGGCAGGGTATCGGGGTGCAAGAGCGAAATCTTCTCGGTCTTGAGTGCCCAAGTCATGTCGAGTGCGGGGCCCGTGGCGCCGATGCACTCCAAAATGGTGTTGTATGCCCAGATGCGATCGTCCTGGCCGATCATCGATCGGTGGATAGCGTACTCGATCAGGTTCTGCGCGGCCTCGCGCACGTCAGTCATTACAGCCATGCCGCGTAAGCTCCCTTGTCAGAGATGGCGTAGTGACGGGCAGAGCCCTCGCCCAGCCAGCCGTTCATCTTGGCAATGAAGGTGTCGACCAGGTCGAGCGGCACGAAGGCCTGGATGGTGCCACCAAAGCCGCCACCGTGGATACGAACGGCGCCGCGGCCGTCGAGCACGTGCTCGGCCAGCGCCAGGGCATACATGGAAGGCTGCTCGGAGCCCAGCTTGGCAACGACATTCTGCAGGTACATGGCAGAGCTGGCGCCGGACTCGCGCGTCAGGACCAGGAACTGATCGATGTCGCCGGCGTTCAGGGCCGCCCAGCGCTTATCGACCAGGCCATTCTCGTACCAGTAGTGAACGGCGCGCAGGCAGGCACGGTCGCCCAGTTTGGCACGCAGCTCGGGGAGCTTGGCGTCAAAATCGGCAACATCGACCTCGCACAGGCGTGCCTTGCCAAACTCGGCGGCGACGTCTTGCATCTCGCGCGGAACGGCAGCGTAATCGTCGGTGGCGGCCACGTGGTCGGCACCAACCTTAACGAGCACGAGCGCATAGCCGTGATCCTCAAAGTTGAGTTCGAGCTTCTGGGTTTTAGGCTGAGCCTGGTCCTCAAAGTCCATGTAGGCAAGGCCGCCCAGGCACACAGCGGCCTGGTCCATCAGACCGCAGGGCTTGCCATAGTAGTTGTTCTCGGTGCGCTGGCTCATCTGGGCGAGCGCGACGGGCTCGATGGCGGGTGCGCCCCAGAGCGTCTCCATGGCGCGACCGTATGCCGCCTCGACAGCAGCAGAGCTCGAAAGGCCGCCGCCCGAGGGGACAGAGCAGGTGAAGGCGAAGTCGAAGCCCTGGGGCTCAACGCCAAGCGCTGCGACCTCGTGGGCCATACCGCGCACGAGGCTTGCGGACGTGCCCTTCTCGGACTCCTGAACGTCTAGCGTGTCGAGCGCGATTTCAAACGTGGGATAGCCCTCGTCGGCTACGCGAACCTTGTTGGAATCGGTTGCCACGGCGATGCCGTCGACGGCGACATCGAGCGAGCCGGCGATAACGTGGCCACCCTCGTGGTCGGTGTGGTTGCCGCTGATCTCGGAACGGCCGGGCGCGTGCACGTAGAGCACCTGGCGGTCGCCGATGGGGCCAAACTCCTCCTCGAACAGCTTGGTGAGCGTGGCGAATGTCTTTTCGTCGGGGGTGGTCATGGGAGTCCTTTCCTTGGCGCGCCCGGGTGGGTTTTGCGTCGTTATGAGTACGTTAACAACTTGAAGCGGCATGAACCGAGTGTTCACGATACCGCACGTTACGGGCTATGTTAACGTACTCATAACACAACGCTTGTCACTTTTTGAGAATCTGGTAATCGGTAGAAATACGGCCGTGAACGGTACTGCCGTATGGACTTATAAAGCAGAAGAGATGCAGATAGAAAAAGTAGAGTACGTTAACATGCGTTCGACGATAGCGGGCCTCGGCGCGGGGTGTATCTCTGCCCGGGCCGGCATTCACGCTATTCAGATCTCGCAAGGGTGAAGGTGATCCTGTGGCAAGGTGCCCGTCCAACGATACAGGTACGCGTCCGGTCTCCATGGCCGACGTCGCCCGCGCTGCCGGCGTTTCGCAGCAGACGGTTTCGCGCGTCGCCAACGGCTTGCCCAACGTTAACGAGCAGACGCGCCAGCGCGTGCAGACCGCTATGCAAGAGCTCGGCTTTCGTCCGAGTTATGCCGGTCGCTCGCTGCGCGACGGTCGCTACCATTCGGTCGGCCTGTGCGTCAACGATGTCACCAAGTTTGGCAACCTCTCAATGATCGACGGCATTGCCAGCGCTGCTCGCGAGCATAATTGCGCCATCACGCTGGTTGAGATGTCCAAGACCGAGGAATTCTCGCTTGCCGAGGCCACGCGTCGTATGGCCGCACTGCCGGTGGACGGCATCATTATCGGCATGAGTCGCATGGCGCCCGATTTTGAGACGTTTAATCCACTGCCGGGTATCGGCACGGTCATCGTTACCATGTACGCGCATCCGCGCGTGACCACGGTCGACTCCGATCATTACGGCTGCTCGCTGCTGCTCATGGATCATCTGTTTGAGCTGGGACACGAGCAGATTCGTTATATCGGCGGCCCGTCCTTTTCGGTCGACGAGCAGTTCCGTCGCGCCGGTTGGCAGGATGCGCTCGAGCGTAAGCACATCGAGCCGGCAGAGCCGCTCGAGGGCGACTGGTCTGCCAACAGCGGTTACGAGGCCGGTAGGTACCTGGCCGAGCACGATCGCACCATGACGGCGATCTATGCGGCAAACGATCAGATGGCAAATGGCGCAATTGCAGCGCTGCGCGATAGCGGCTTGCGCGTGCCCGAGGACGTGAGCGTGGTGGGCGTCGACGATTCGCTCGATGATTTTGTCGCACACAACGAGCTCACGACCATTCGATTCGATTTGCATCAGCGTGGGCGCGAGGTATTCGAGCACGCGGTTCCCGAGGCGGGTACGGCGGGCAAAACCGTTGCTATTCGTATTCCCGGCCAGCTCATCATTCGACAGAGCACGGCAATACCGCGCGCATAGTTTGTGCAGGTAAACGGAGCTTTATCGTATTTCAATAACAATCGGTAAGGATGCCGGCAGATAGCTGTGGCTCTAAAGGCGAGTGCTATGATAGACGGGTTCTTTTGTCTATCTAGGAGGCTTTGCCTGATGGAGATCACCAAGGATATCCGCTACATTGGCGTCGACGATCACGACATCGATCTGTTCGAGGGCCAGTACGACGTGTCCGAGAACGGCATGGCATACAACAGCTATGTTATCTTGGGCGATAAAATCGCTGTCGCTGATTCGGTCGACGCTGGCTTTGTCGACGAGTGGCTCGGCAACCTCGAGGCCGTGCTCGATGGTCGTACGCCCGACTACCTGGTTGTCCATCACATGGAGCCCGATCACTCCGCCGGTATCGCCGCCTTTATGGAGCGCTATCCCCAGGCGCAGATTGTGGCAAGCATGGGCGCTTTCCGCATGATGGTCAACTACTTTGGCACCGACTTCCCCGAGCGCAAGATGGTCGTCAAAGATGGCGACGTGCTCGACCTGGGCGGCCACAGCCTGACGTTTGTCGGCGCCCCCAACGTGCACTGGCCCGAGGTGCTCTTCTCCTACGAGTCCACCGACAAGGTGCTCTTTAGTGCCGACGGCTTTGGCAAGTTTGGCGCCAACGACATCGAGGATCCCGAGGGCTGGGCTTGCGAAGCGCGCCGTTACTACTTTGGCATCGTGGGAAAGTTCGGCAAGTTTGTGCAGGCCGTGCTTAAGAAGGCCGCCAATCTGGACATCCAGATTATTTGCCCGCTTCACGGTCCTGTTCTTAGCGAGAACCTGGGCTATTACCTCGACACCTACAACACCTGGTCGAGCTACCAGCCCGAGGACGAGGGCATCACGATTGCCTATGCGAGCGTGTATGGCCATCTGAAAGCTGCCGTTGAGGAGCTCGCATCTGCGCTCGAGGCCCGCGGCCAGAAGGTCTCCGTCTTTGACTTGGCTCGCGATGATATGGCCGAGGCCGTTGAGGACGCGTTCCGCTACGACCGCCTGGTGCTCGCCTCCATCACCTATCAGGGCGAGATCTTCCCGTTCATGAGCACCTTCATCCATACGCTCGCCGAGCACGCCTACCAGAACCGTACGGTGGCACTCGTCGAGGCCGGCTCTTGGGCACCCGCGGCTGCCAAGGTTATGACCAAGGAGCTCGAGGGCATGAAGGACATCACCCTGACGAAGAACAAAGTGACCGTCCTGGGTTCGCTCAACGACGCCTCGCGCGCCCAGATCGAGGCCCTCGCCGACGAGCTGTCCAAGTAGCGACACGTTCACTTTTGACGCTCAACCATCAAAACCACCACAAAGGGGACAGGCACCTTTGTGGTGGTTTTTGTTTAAGCGCCGGCGATGATGAGGGCTGGACGTGCGCTGTCGGTGGCCTTGGCGATTGAGGTGGCGACGGCATGATCGGGGTCACGGTCCATCACGATGGTGTCGACATCGGTCAGCTCGGCAAAGCGGTACATGCCGCGTCCGTTAACCTTGCTGGCGTCCATGAGGGCGACGCTTTGATGGGCCGCGGCGATCATAGCCGTTTTGGTCTCGGCCATCTGGGGAAAGTCGGTCGTAAAGCCGCAGCTGGAGACAAAGGCGCCGGGGCACATGACGGCCAGATCGGCATGGACCATTTGGAGCGCCTGCATAGTGAGCGGTCCGTACAAATAACGATGGCCTTTGCGCAGCGCCCCGCCCAGCATGACGACATCGACCGAGGGCATGCTCTCGTCGATGTAATCGGCAATGGTAATGTCTGCCGTGATGACGGTGATGCCGTCGAGCTGGTCGAGGAGCCGGACGAACTCGAGCGCCGTGGTGCCCGAGTCGACGAGCAGCGTGTCGCCGTCATTGACGAGCTCGATGGCGCTTTGCGCGATGGCCTGCTTGGCGGCGACGTTGACATTGATGCGGCGATCCTGCGTGGAGACGGTCAGGCGTTTGTGGAGCGAGACGGCACCGCCGTGCGTGCGGCGCAGCTTGCCTGCTTCGGCGAGCGCGTCCAGGTCGGCGCGGGCGGTGACGGAGGACACGCCAAAGGTCTGGGCAATTTCTGCCACCTGCACCGAGGCATTATGCTCGAGCATTTCCATGATGGCGGCACGACGCTCATCGGCGAAGGCTCGGGTTGTTGCGTGGACCATAGCTGCTCCATTCTCGGCTAAATTTGCAGGAATTGTGTTGACTCTATTTTCGTTCATTTTCTTTTTGAGTAAGAAAATACCTTTCGATTACTTATCTTTTCTATAAAAGAAAGACGCTGAACGCCCAAAATTCAATATCGAACATGTCAGCTCGGTTCAAATTCCTTCCGTTTGCTTTTCAAAAACGACGGTATTGATCTGCATGGGCTCAATATCTCGCAACTGCAAAGCCGCTGAATTTCATACAATGAGCGCAGTAAAACGCAAGGTAAAACGCCTTGTGAACAACTACGCCCGATGTCCAGATGCGGGCGAGGGAGAGGAGCAAACGCTCATGGCACTTGTTACCACCGAAAAGATGCTCAAGGACGCTCAGGCCGGTCATTACGCCGTTGGCGCGTTCAACGTTGAGAACCTCGAGTTTGTTATGGCCGTTCTGGCCGCTGCCGAGGAGACCAAGTCCCCCGTCATCATGCAGACCACCCCGGGCACCATCAAGACCGCTGGTCTGGACTACTTCTACGGCATGGTCAAGGCTGCTGCCGAGCGCGCTTCCGTGCCCGTCGCTCTGCACCTCGATCACGGCGATGGCTATGACCGCTGCATGCAGGCTTTCCGTACGGGCTACACCTCTGTCATGATCGACGGCTCGCACGAGTCCTTCGAGGACAACATCGCCCTGACCAAGTCCGTCGCCGACGCTGGCCGCGCCATGGGCGTGCCCGTCGAGGCCGAGCTCGGTAAGGTTGGCGGCAAGGAGGACGACGGTCCCGCAGTTGAGGGCGAGAGCCCCTACACCGATCCTGCCGAGGCCAAGGAGTTCGTCGAGCGCACCGGCTGCACCTCCCTCGCTATTGGTGTTGGCACTAGCCACGGTGTGTACACGAGCGATCCGCACATCGAGCAGTCCGTGGTCAAGGCCATCCGCGACGCCGTCGACGTGCCGCTGGTTCTGCACGGCACCTCCGGTGTGCCCGATGAGCAGGTTGCCGAGGCTGTGAAGAACGGCATCTGCAAGGTTAACTACGCTACCGAGCTGCGCCAGGCTTACACCAAGGGCTTCATGGCCTACATGGCCGAGAACCCTGCCTGCTTCGATCCCAAGAAGCCGGCCAAGGAGGGTATGCGTGAGATCACCGAGCTGGTTAAGATTCGCATGACCAACCTCAACTCTGTGGGCAAAGCAGAGTAACAGCAAGGGTACTCTGATCCCACCGGACGGCTTGGGCGGGTCCCCGTACTTAGTTTCCAAAACGTCCTCGCGCATGAAGGCCCCCGTTGCCTCGCTTCTACGAAGCGTTGGCAACGGGGGCCTTCGCGCTGCGGAATGATTTTGGAAACTAAGTACGGGCGCCCAAGCCGTCCTGCTCGATCGCCCTTGTGGCGTTGGGGCGGAAAGGATGGGGCGTTAGGGCTTCTTTGCTGATGGGGGATTAGTATGCCCGGGCTTGGTTGGGGAATGACTTGTTTAGGGATGCTTGGAGCTTTTCGAACGATGCTCGCAAGTTGAGGCTCTGGTCGGTTGAGCGTTTGGCTTTTGTGGTGGGGGAGTCGAGGAGGCCGTTTCTCTGTGTCGGGGGGAAGGAGAAAAGGTCTGCATGTTTTAGGGATGGCTGCTGTGCTGCGTCATTGGAAGAATGCATGCTTATGCGGCCTCCTCGATGTCCACCAAAAGGTTGCGCACGGGGTATGCTGCTAGGTCCCGTGCGTTGGCAGTATTATGCCGCGGCTGCTGCAAAGAAGTGCTAAAGAAAGGCTTAATGAGGTTTGACGTTGCGATGAAACCGCAGGTAAAAGCTATCGAGTAACACTCTTGAAAGGTTTTGGGCTTAAGGGCTTTCTAAGGTTTGTGGCACGGATGTGGCTTGCCTGTGTGGGGCGTGTGGACGGCTCGTTCCTAGCGCTGCGGTGCGGCGGCGCGTACTTGTTCGATGACCTTTTCCATCGTGGCGTCGATGTGGTCTTTTTTGAGCTCGCATTCCCAGATGGTTATGGGCGTCCAGCCCATTTGAGTGAGTGCTGCCACGGCAGCGTGGTCGCGCTCGACGTTGCGACGGAACTTTGCCTCCCAAAACTCAACGTTGCGCTTGGGCTGGCTAGGGTTGCACTTGGGGCAGCGGTGCCAAAAGCAGCCGTTGACGAAGATGGCGATCTTGCGCCCGGGGAAGGCGATGTCGGGTTTTCCGGGCACCTTCCATTCCAGACGGTATCCCGTAAGGCCTGCGGCGCGCAGGCGCTGGCGAACGAGCAGCTCGGGCTTGGTGTTCGCACGCTTGTTGCCCTTCATGGACTTTTTGATGGCGGCGCGACGGCGCACGAGCTCACGCTCGTCAGCGGAAAGGTCCGAGGTGTCGATGCCGTCCAGCAGGCCGGGCTTGGGGCGCTTTTTGCTGCGGCGCTTGGCTTTGCGCTTGGGCTTGGTAACGGGCTCGTCGGCTGTGGTGGCCTCGGCGTCGTTGGCAGTGCCGTTGGCCTCAAGCCGATCTTCCTTCAACTCAATCAGAGCATCGATAAGCCCTTTGTCGGCGGGCATCCACTCAACCGTGGCAAGCGAGGTGCGCGGAATCCAGCGGATATCGAGCTGGCGGTCGTGCTTCTGGGGTTCATCGGATTCATCGGCGAGCGAGCAGTAGTAACACTCCATCGAGAGATGGAAATCGGGGTAGTCATACTCAACGGTGTAAAAATCGCGCAGGTTGGTGACTTTTACCCGCAGCTCTTCCATGAGTTCGCGGCGTACGTCGTCCTCGGGCGTCTCGCCGCGCATGAGCTTGCCGCCGGGGAACTCCCAAAGTCCCTGCATGTCGCCATAGCCGCGCTGCACGGCAAGCAGCTCGTCAGATCCTTCCTTGCGAATGATCCCAGCGGCAACATGAACAGTCTTCAACAGGAGTCCTCTCTCAATATCAACACGTGGCAGGGCGGCTACCCGTACCTTACACAACGGTAAGGCAAGCGTAAGCCATATCGATGGTAGCCGACTCGTCTTCTTGCGACTATAGATGCCGTAGACTAATCGCAAGAAAGGACTCGGTATGCAAACCACGCACATGGCGACCCCGGTACTGGAGGTCGCGCATCTCGAAAAGGTATATGGAGCGCTGGGCAACGTGACCCGCGCGCTCAACGACGTCAGCTTTACCGTCAACCGCGGCGAATTTGTTGGCATCATGGGCGCTTCGGGCTCGGGCAAGTCGACGTTGCTCAACTGCGTTTCGACCATCGATAGCGCCACAAGTGGCACGATCCGCATCAACGGCCAGGACGTGACGCGCATGAAGCAGGCTAAGCTTTCGCAGTTCCGCCGCGAGGAGCTCGGCTTTATCTTCCAGGACTCCAACCTGCTCGATACGCTCACGGCACGCGAGAACATCGCCCTGCCGCTCACCATCGCCCGCACAAACTCGGCAGAGATCTCGACCCGAGTGCAGGATGTGGCCGCGCGCCTGTCCATTAGTCAGGTGCTCGACAAGTATCCCTACCAGATGTCCGGCGGTCAGCAGCAGCGCGTTGCCGCGGCTCGTGCGCTCGTCACCGACCCCACCATGATCATGGCCGACGAGCCCACCGGCGCCCTCGATTCCAAGAGCGCTTGCCTACTGCTCGAGAGCCTGGAGGCCCTTAACCGCCGCCTACGCGCCACCGTGCTCATGGTTACGCACGACAGCTTTGCCGCCAGCTACACGAGCCGTGTGCTGTTTATTCGCGACGGCAAGATCTTCACCGAGCTGCGCCGCGGCGACACCGACCGCCGAGAGTTCTTCGACCGCATTATGGAGGTCGTTGCCATGATGGGCGGTGAGGGCTCCGATGCTCTGTAAACTCGCTTGGGGTAACGTCCGCCGCGCCGGCCGCGACTACCTCGTCTACCTTTTGACGCTCACCCTGGGCGTCACGGTCTTCTATGCCTTTAATACCATCTCGATGCAGGTCGACATCGCCGGCATCGATGAAAAGGGCTTGGCGCAGGTTATGGGCAGCATGCTCGGCAACCTGACGTACTTTTTGGCCGGTGTCATGGCCTTTTTAATGGTGTATGCCAATAACTTCATCATGAAACGCCGCAAGAAGGAGCTTGGCCTGTACCAGGTGCTCGGCATGGGGCGCGGGCGCGTCGCCACGATCATGGCGCTCGAGACCGTGATAGTATCGGTCGTGGCCTTTGTCGCCGGCATTGTGCTGGGTGTGGGACTCTCCCAGCTCATGACGTTCTTTACGGCCTCGCTCTTTAAGACGCAGATCGCCAATTTCCACTTCTTTTTCTCGGTGCATGCGTTCAATCTGACCCTTGCCTGCATGCTCGTAATGTTTGTGCTCACGCTACTGCTGAACCTTCGCGCCGTGCGTCGTACCAAACTCATCGAGCTTATGGGTGCCGAGCGTCGCAACGAGAGCATCAAGACACGCAACCCCTGGATTGCGATTGCCATCTTTGTCGTGGGCGTGGCGCTTGTGGGCGTGGCCTATTACCGTCTGTTACGTGATGGGTTCCCGCTAACCGCGACGGACAGCAAGCTGCAAGAGGCCATGAACCAGTTTGGTATTACGACCGCTATGGTTACCGTGGGCACCTTTGCCCTGTTCTGGGGGCTCTCGGGCATGCTCATCAAGCTGCTGCAGAGCCTGCGCAGCGTGTATTGGCGTGGCCTCAATATGTTTACCGTGCGTCAGCTTTCGGCCAAGGTCAACACGGTGTGCTTTTCGATGGGCGTCATCGCGATGCTTCTGTTTTTGGCCATCACCTCGGTGACGTGCGGTATGTCGATCGCCAACGTGATGAACGAAAACCTGGAGCGCTATAATCCGGCCGACATGTCGCAGACGTATATCTATTACACGCCCGATACGCTCGACTTCTACAAAGAGTACATCAATCCGTCTGAAGCCGATCGCATGGTGCTGGCCGATAGTACGGTCGATTTGTACTCCGCATGGCACGGCGATCGTGTCGACCCCGATAACGTTGCAGACGGTATTAAAGGCAAGTCGGCGGACAACAACGACGAGACCGGCAAGAAGGTCAATATCGCCGATGTTGCCGGTGAGCATGTGCAGATCGATTCGTATCTGAGTTACCCGCTTGGCGGCTCGGATCCTTCGGTGACCCCAAGTGAGATGTGCAAGACCATGGGCGAAAAGCTTCCCAAGGCGTTCGGGGGTAGCAATGCCGACATGACAGGCCTGTCTGTGACGCCGGCAAGTCAGTACAACAAACTGCGCCAGATGATGGGCAAGGAGCCGGTGCACATCGGTCACGACCAGTATCTGCTCACGTGTGATATGGGCGGCGAGCTGGTCGACCTGTACACCAAGTATATGGCTGGCGGCCATACCCTTACCTTGGGCGGTCATACGCTCAAGCCCGCAACCGATAAGTCGGACGAAGATACGGCGGCCATCGCCAACTCGGCGATGGGCAGTAATGGGGGTACCGTCGTCGTTGCCGACGAGCTGTTGTCCCAACTTAATCTGCAGCCGTATTCCAGTAGTCTGCTCGTTAACTACAAACAGGGGATGGATACGACCGAGGCAGACGAGAGTATTAAATACACTGTGCTCGACAATCTGCTCGTTGACGGCAAGGAGCCGGGGTCGTGGGGAACCTTCATCACACGCTCCGAGATGTACGCGCAAGCAGCGCAAATGAACGGTCTTATTAGCTACCTAGCCATCTACATCGGCTTTGTATTGGTCGTTGCATGCGCGGCGATTCTGTCGATTCAGCAACTCTCCAACGTGGCCGACGGTAGCCGCAGCTATCGTGTGCTGGCACAGATTGGCTGCGACGACCGCCAGATTCGCCATTCGGTGATGGCACAGCAGGCGGTATTCTTCCTGTTCCCGCTGGCAGTGGGCCTGGCGCACTCCTTTGTGGCACTTAAGGTGATCATCGAGCTGGTGAGTATTTTCGGAAATATGAGCATCGGCGGCACCGTTGGCCTCACCTGTGCAATCTTCCTGGCAGCATACGGTGGCTACTTCCTGGTGACCTACCTCATGAGCACCGGCATGGTGCGAGCCGCCATAGCCACCCGCTACAGCGAGTAACAAGCGGGCAAAATCGTCACAAAATCAGAGGCGTATGACCGCCGCGAAGGGACCAGGGGCCCTTTCGCGGCGGTTTTTGCCTATCTGGGGGTGTCTCAGATGCAAGTGAGTAGACTTTTCTGAACCTGCCGAGCACATCGCGACAAATACTCAATAAAACCGCAGGTCAGAGCCATGTCGTTTTGGGGTGTGCTTGGTCTCCTGCAAAAAGCCTACTCACTTGGTTTTTCTGCTAGAAGACCGCCACGAGGGAAGGCAACTCCCTTACGGCGGTTTGGACGTTTGCCCAGATAAAACCTGCCAAAATAAACCTGTTCCTTTTTGGCAGGTGGTTTCAACTGAACGGCGGGCGGTGCGGCTTGTAGTCATTGGGGACGTTCTTAAACGACTAGTCAAACAAGAACGTCCCCAATGACTACCCCTGAGCCGCCATAGCCACCCGCTACAGTGAGTAACTCACCCAGTTTGGAATTATCGTAGGTTGAGCATAAGTCAGCGAAAACGCCCCTAAGCGAGCAAGGTGACGTGAAAGAGGAGGGAAGCGTACTTTGGTACGCAACCGACGATTGAACGTCAGATTGCCGCTTAGGGGCGTTTGCAGCGTCGAGCGGTCCGCCGTTCGTTAGAACGGCGGAACCAAAGGAGCAGCGTCGAGCCGTTACGGCGTTTGGTAAAACGCCGTAACCTACACCCGCTCCGCGATCTCGTGGATGAGGTAGTCGGTCTTTTCCCAGCCCAGGCACGGGTCGGTGATCGATTTACCAAAGACACCGCCATCGACTGGCTGGTTGCCGTCCTCAAGGTAGGACTCGATCATAAAGCCCTTGACCAGCTTGGAGATGGACTCGTTACGGCGGCAGCTGTCGAGCACCTCCTTGCAAATGCGATACTGCTCCAGCGGACGCTTGCCCGAGTTGTCGTGGTTGCAGTCGATGACCGCTGCCGGATTGGCATAGCCGGCATGCTCGGTATAGCGTTCGGCCAGGCGTTCCAGGTGTTCGTAGTGGTAGTTGGGGTAGGTGCGCCCATCGAGACCGATGTAGCCACGCATAACGGCGTGTGCGAGCGGGTTGCCGTCGCACTCGACCTCCCAGTTGCGGAAGATGAAGCTCTGGTGCGCCTGGGCGGCGTAAATTGAGTTGAGCATAACGGTGGTAGAGCCGGCAGTGGGATTCTTCATGCCGACGGGTACCGAAATGCCGCTCGACACCAGACGGTGCTCCTGGTTCTCTACCGAGCGTGCGCCCACGGCGACATAGCTCAGCAGGTCAACGAGGTATTGGTAGTTGGACGGATAGAGCATCTCGTCGGCGGTGAAGAAGCCCGTTTCCTCAATAACGCGCAGGTGCATATGGCGGATGGCCTTGACGCCCTCGAGCAGGTCGTCGGGAGCCTCGGGGTTGGGGTTGTGCAGAAGACCCTTGTAACCGGTGCCCTTGGTGCGCGGCTTATTGGTGTAGACGCGCGGAATGATGATGAGCTTGTCCTTGACCTCTTCGGCGGTCTTGGCCAGTCGGTTCATATACTCGAGCACCGAATCCTCGCGGTCGGCAGAGCACGGGCCGATGATGAGCACCTTACGTGCGTCCTCGCCGGTAAAGACCTTGGCGACCTCGGAGTCGAATGCCTGTTTCTTAGCGGTAAGCTCGGCGGAAAGCGGCATTTCCTCGCGGATCTCCATGGGGATCGGCAGCCTGCGTTTGAATTCCATGGCCATAGGGGCCTCCTCAATCTATAGAAAGAGCAATAAGCGTATTCTCGAATGCTCGGCATTATCCGCTGTCGCACGCTAAAGTGCAAGCCCTTGCCACCCCGAAACCTGCCAAAAGGGACAGGTTTATTTTGGCAGGTTTTATATGGGGGAACGTCGGCGGATACCGGGAGGGAGTGGCGTCGCGCGGGACCCTAAGGCTATTGTCGGTTCCCCAGGAAACACCCTGTGGGCAAAAAATGCCAAATATGAGTACGGTTGCTAGCTTAGTAGCATATTGCCTTCGCAAAATAATAGACATAACAGCAAAATATGTTCATTAACGCAAACACATATAAGTCCGCTATAGGGCTGTTTGATCAATTTAGGGACGCGTGTAGGTGGCGCGCGCAGACGTGGTGTAAGAGTGTCCTGAGGTCCGTCGCTGCAAGCCCCGATGTTACTCCTTCTTGAGGCCGCGCTTCTCGACTATCTCGTCCACTATCTCCCTGGCGCGCCGCCCGAGCGCGCGGCGCCTCC
>JAUMSH010000055.1 GCA_031292915.1 Collinsella sp. | reverse complement strand
TCCAAGCTGTCGACCTGGGATGACTATGCGATTATGGCCATGGTCGAGGACGGCCTGGGCGTGAGCATTCTTCCCGCGCTCATCTTGCGCCGCTGCCAGTTCGATGTTGCCGTGCGCCCGCTCGAGGGACATCCTCATCGGC
The DNA here is from genome assembly GCA_031292915.1 of Collinsella sp. Lineage (GTDB taxonomy): Bacteria > Actinomycetota > Coriobacteriia > Coriobacteriales > Coriobacteriaceae > Collinsella. The sequence continues at coordinate 11,025 of JAUMSH010000055.1, read as the reverse complement.
AGATCAACGCCATATACCGCACCGCCGACGTTTCGCTCGCGGCGGCTCGTTTCCTCGAATATCTCTAAAAGCGCGTGCCCGTTGTCCACCTCGGGACGATTCTCGGGGTTCGGTACATTTTCTTGTGAAATTGAACTTCCAGATAATGCGCCGCGCTATACTGCTTGCTAAATTGAACCTTGGTTCAATTCGTGTTCTATAAATTGAACTTTGCCGGCAAGGAGGTTCCTGTGGCCCAAGAGACGTTTAGCGATCGCCTGCGACAGACCATGTCCGATCGAGACGTTCGCCAGTCGGACGTAATCCGCGCATCGGAGATGCTCGGCAAAAAACTCGGCAAGAGTCAGATGAGCCAATATGTGAGTGGCAAGACGATTCCGCGGCGCGATGTGGCAGAGCTGCTCGCCCGCATTTTGGAGGTCGATGTTTCCTGGCTGCTTGCCGGTGACGCCGATCAAGGCGAGACATTATCGCCTCGCAACGATTCCAAGCCCGAACCCCATCCCTCAGCTCAAATTCCAAGGAGCACCACCATGCGTACTTTTTCTAAATCCACCAAGCTTGATAACGTCCTGTATGACGTGCGCGGTCCCGTCGTCGACGAGGCTGCCCGCATGGAGGACGAGGGCGAGCGCATCCTCAAGCTCAATATCGGCAATCCGGCGCCCTTCGGTTTCCGCACGCCCGATGAGGTCATCAAGGACATGCGCCAGCAGCTGCCCGACTGCGAAGGCTATTCCAACTCGCGTGGCCTGTTCTCCGCGCGCAAGGCGATCATGCAGTATTCGCAGATCAAGGGCCTGCCCAACGTTCAGATGGAGCATATCTACACGGGCAACGGCGTGTCCGAGCTCATTCAGCTTTCGATGAACGCGCTGCTCGACAATGGCGACGAGATTCTGATCCCCAGCCCCGACTATCCGCTTTGGACGGCGTGCGCAACCCTTGCCGGCGGCCATCCCGTGCACTATCTGTGCGATGAGCAGGCGGATTGGTATCCCGACCTGGAGGATATGGAGTCCAAGATCACGAGCGCGACCAAGGCCCTCGTCATCATCAACCCCAACAACCCCACGGGCTCGGTCTACCCGCGCGAGGTGCTCGAGGGCATCGTTGAGGTTGCGCGCAGGCACCAGCTCATGATCTTTGCCGATGAGATCTACGACCGCCTGTGCATGGACGGCTACGAGCACGTCTCGATTGCCTCGCTCGCTCCCGATCTGCCCTGCGTTACCTTTAGCGGTCTGTCCAAGTCGCATATGATCGCGGGCTACCGTATTGGCTGGATGGTGCTTTCGGGCAACCAGCGCTGCATGAGCGACTTCATCATGGGCATCAACATGCTCTCCAACATGCGCCTGTGCTCCAACGTGCCGGCTCAGTCGATCGTCCAGACGGCGCTCGGCGGCCATCAGTCGGTTAACGACTACATCCGTCCCGGCGGCCGTGTCTACGAGCAGCGCAACTTTGTGTATGAGGCGCTCAGCAAGATCGATGGCATCTCGGTGGTCAAGCCGCGTGCAGCGTTCTACATCTTCCCCAAGATGGATGTTAAGAAGTTCAACATCACCGATGACGAGCAGTTTGCCCTCGACCTGCTGCACGAGAAGAAGATCCTGATCACGCGCGGCGGCGGCTTTAACTGGGCCGAGCCCGACCACTTCCGCATCGTGTACCTGCCGCGCATGGAAGTACTCAAAGAGTCCCTCGAAGACCTCGCCGACTTCTTCGATCATTACCGCCAGAGCTAATTAGTTCCGCCGTTCTACCGAACGGCGGACCGCTTGACGCTGCGCGAGCCGCATTCACGCCAATCTGACGTTCAATTTCGAGGGCGCGACCAGAAGGTCAGCGCCCTCTCATTTCACGTCACCTTGGCGCAAATGCGGCTCGCTCGCTGTCGTGTGCTCAGCCTGCGGCGTTACCATGGTCCATTAGGGACGGAGGAAAACAGATCATTTTCCTTGGTTCGTGGAACTAGATCACTATCCCGTTGCAGTGGTCGATTTCGTGTTGGATGATCTCGGCGGTGTAGCCCGAGAAGTTTTTGATGCGGTGGACGAAGTTCTCGTCCAAATACTCAACCTTAATGCGGCGATAGCGGGTACAGGGACGCTCGCCGACCAGCGAGAGGCATCCTTCGCTCGTCTGATAGGCATTGACCTGCTCAAGAATTTGAGGGTTGTACATCAGGAGCGCCCTGTTGCCGTCCTTTATGCAGATGATGCGTTTGCGCACGCCGATCATGTTGGCGGCGAGGCCCACGCACTCGTGCTCATGCTCGTGGAGCGTATCCAGGAGGTCTTGCCCGATCACGGCGTCATCGGGTCCTGCGTCTTCGGAAGGCAGGCGCAAAAAGAACTCGGATTTCATGATGGGCTTAATCATGGCGGGCTCCTCATGTCTTATGCTTTCGTGGACTTTTAATAATAGCGCGGAAGGAAAGCTGCGCGTCCGCGTTACAATCTTTCGACGTTGGACCATGTTGCCAGATTCGTCGTGTACGGCGTCTGGCGTAAGTCTAGGGCTCATTTTTCGCCCTGGACTGTTCCTCTGGGGCGATGCGACTGTCGTTCTAAGAGGAAGGAATTTCATGGGGACCAAATCCCAAAAGCAAACTCAATCACCGTCGACGGCCTCGGCGATTCTCGTCGTAATGTATGTTGCAGCCTTTGTCGCCGCGTTTAACGAGAACATCATTAACGTGGCGTTGCACGACATTATGGCGGCCTTTTCGGTGAGTGCCACTACGGCGCAGTGGCTCGTTTCGGGCTACATGATCGTGACGTCGATCTTTACGGCCATCATGGCCTTTCTGTCCGGCCGTTTTTCGACGCGCAAGCTGCTGTTTTTCGCATGCGGATGCATGGTCGCCGGCGAAGTCCTGTGCCTGGTCGCTCCGTCGTTTAGCGTTTTGCTGCCAAGTCGTATTTTGCAGGCTGCGGGATCGGGCATCTTGTTCCCGCTCATGATGAACGTGGTGCTGTCTTGCGCCCCGCGCGAGAAGCTCGGTCTGTATCTGAGCTTGGGCGGTGCCTGCATTACGCTAGGGCCGGCGTTTGGACCCGTGATCAGCGGTCTTATGTGCACGTTGTTTGGCTGGAGGGCGGTGTTCGTAGTGCCGCTGGTGGGCGGCATTGTGGTCGCTGCGGCGGGCGTAAAGCTTGTTCAGAATGTCGGAAAGCGCTCGAACACCACGCTTGATATTCTGTCGGTCGTTTTGCTCGCCGCCGGTATTACGGCGTTTGTGTATTCCGTAGGCGAGTTCTCGACCAATCTGATTGCCGGCATCGTGACGCTCTTCGCCGCCATGGTGCTGCTCGGCCTGTTTGCGGCCCGCCAGCTCAAGCTCGAGCATCCGGTGCTTAACGTACGTCCCATGGCGAGCGTTCGTTTTTGGCCTGCGTGCCTGCTTGTGGTGGTGTCGATGATGACGACGTTCTCGATGAGCGTTTTGTTGCCGCTCTATTTTGAGGGCGCATACGGCATGACCGCACTCGTTGCGGGCTTGCTCATTTTGCCGGCGATTGCCTGCAATGCCGTGACCTCGATTGTGGGCGGACGTGTGATGGACGCCCGCGGCGCATGGCCGCTGCTGCCGGTCGGCTTTGCCCTGATTGCCGTGGGACAGACTGCCATCTCGATGACGGCGGCAAGCATGAACATCGGCGTCGTCGTGGCGCTGACCGTTGTGGTGTATGCCGGAGTCGGTTTGGTGCTGAGTCCCTCGCAAACGGCCGGCTTGGAGACGCTGCCTGCCGCTGAGCATCCTCACGGAACGGCATTGCTCAACACGTGGAACATGATTGCCGCATCGTTTGGCCCGTCGCTGTTTATCGGCCTGCTCTCGAGCTCTGCGGCGACTGCCGGTGCCGCTGGCGTTGCGACGGACGTTGCCCAGGCGATTGGATTTGCAGCTGCCGTGCGTGTGGCGGCTGTGATTGCCGTGGTCGGGTTCGCGACGTCGCTGGTGTACGCTCGTCGCGAGTCGCACATGTCGCATTAATGTGTGCACATAGATTCTGCAGCTAGATTGGATGGCGACACCATAAACTAATGGACGTTTTGCCGAGAGGCATGAATGTTTAAAGCGCAAAGAGTGCGCGACGGGCCCCGCGAATGGGGCGATGATGCCCGAGAGGGCCAAGAAGGAGTCTCATGTCCGAGAACGAAGAGATCATGAACGAGACCGAGAACGAGACCATGGCTGCCGAGGTTGAGGCAGTCGAGACCGTGGAGACCGAAGCTGCCGAGGTTGAGGCTGCTGACGAGGTTTCCGCCGAGGAGGAGGCCGAGGTTGTCGAGGCCGCCGTTGATTACGATGACGAAGAGCTGATGGACAAGATGCAGAAGGCCGCCCGCCTGCTGCGTAGCCGTCGCTTTGCTATTTCCAAGGAGGAGGAGGCCAAGGCCGAGCGCATGGCGAACATCGAGCGCGCCATCAAGCTTCTTGACCTCAAGCCCAAGATGGAGCAGAAGGAAATGTCCGACCTGTTGGGCATGCGCCTCCGTGAGCTCGACGGCCTGATGGCCGAGGCCGAGGCTGCCGATCTGGTCGGCCGCATCGACGACGCCGAGGGCGATATGCGCAAGATCGTCGTCTTCGCTGCCGAGGATGCCGCTGAGGGCCTGGTCGAGCTTGCCAACAAGAAGGAGAAACTCCTGCCCGAGCTTTCTTACGAGGAGGCCACCGAGCTGATGGCCGCTCTCGATAAGGTTATCGCTCCGCTCGTCGCCATGGGCCTGGACGAGGACCGTGGTCCTCGCGGCGGCCGTGACGACCGTGGTGGCCGTGGCGGCGACCGTGGCGGTCGCGGCGGCTTTGGCGATCGCGGTGGTCGTGGCGGCGACCGTGGCGGTCGCGGTGGCTTTGGCGATCGTGGTGGCCGTGGTGGCGACCGTGGCGGTCGCGGTGGCGATCGTGGCGGCCGTGGCGGCTTTGGTGACCGTGGCGGCGACCGTGGCGGTCGCGGCGGCTTTGGCGGCAACCGTGGTGGCCATGGCGACCGCGGCGGCAACCGTGGCGGCTTTGGCGGCAACCGCGGTAACGACCGCGGCGGTCGCAACGGCGGCGGCTTCCGCGGCAACCGTTTCTAGGGGTTACGCGGTTCTACGAACCGCGTAACTAGTTGACGCTGCGCGCCCACCAGAGCGACAACTTGTCATTCAAAGAGGACGGCATGACCAGAAGGTCTATGCCGTCCTCTTTTCATGCCAATTTGTTCGCTCTGGTGGGCGCTCGCTGTCGGTGCCAAAACATCGGCATCCCCAAGGAATCATTTGTACCAAAAAATGAGAGTGATAATCTCCCGGTATGAGCCCATATTCAAGCTCAAAGTGGGAGATTATCCACTCTCGTTTCGTTTGTTGATTTCGATGCCTACATTTGTAGGAACAGTTCGTGGAGGCGGGTGTCTTCATCGAGTTCGGGGTGGAAGGTTACGCCGAGCTGGTTGCCCTGGCGCGCGGCGACGATGCACCCGTCGACTTTCGCTAAGGCCTTTGCGTCGCCGTGGACCTCGACGATGCGGGGCGCGCGGATAAACGTCAGCGGCACTTCACCGTCGATGCCGGCTACCTGCCCCTTGGTTCGAAAGCTGCCGAGCTGTCTGCCGTAGGCATTGCGCTCGACAAGCACATCCATGGTTGCCAAACGCGGCGTGCCCTTATCGTCATGGGCGGCAAGGTCGTGAGCCAGCAGAATCAGGCCGGCGCAGGTGCCCAGGACGGGCATGCCTTCAACAATGCGGGCACGAAGCTCCTCGAGCATGCCCAACTCATCAAGCAGCTTTCCTTGAACGGTAGACTCACCGCCGGGAAGTACTAGACGGTCAAAGTCCTGCTGCAAATCGGCCGCCTGCCTCAGCTCAATACAGTGTGCGCCCAGCTCGGACAGCCTCGCCTCGTGCTCGGCAAAAGCACCTTGGACCGCCAGCACGGCGACCGTCTGGTCTGCGTAATCGCTCATGCGCGATCCTTTCTGCTGGACTAGCGTCCGCGCTCTTCCATGATGACCTCGATCTCGTCGGCGTTGATGCCGACCATGGCCTCGCCCAGGTCCTCCGAAAGCTCGGCAATGAGCTTAGCATCGGTGAAGTTTGCCACGGCCTTGACGATGGCGGCGGCGCGCTTGGCCGGGTCGCCGCTCTTAAAGATGCCCGAGCCCACAAAGACGCCCTCGGCGCCCAGCTGCATCATCAGCGCGGCGTCGGCGGGGGTCGCTACGCCGCCGGCGGCAAAGTTCACGACGGGAAGCTTGCCCGTGGCGTGGACCTCGCGGACCAGCTCGACCGGCACCTGCAGCTGCTTGGCTGTCTCAAAGAGCTCGTCGTCACGCAGGGCAACTACGTCGCGGATCTGCTTTTGAATCTTGCGCATATGGCGCACAGCCTGGACGACGTCGCCCGTGCCCGGCTCGCCCTTGGTGCGGATCATCGTGGCGCCCTCGGCAACACGGCGCAGCGCCTCGCCCAGGTCGCGGGCACCGCAGACAAACGGGACGTCAAACTGGGTCTTGTCGATGTGGTAGACATCGTCGGCAGGGGAGAGAACCTCGGACTCATCGATGTAGTCGATCTCGATGGCTTGAAGGACCTGCGCCTCGACGATGTGACCGATGCGGCACTTGGCCATGACGGGGATGGAGACGGCCTCTTGGATGCCCTTGATCATCTTGGGGTCGCTCATGCGCGAGACGCCGCCTGCGGCACGGATGTCGGCCGGGATGCGCTCGAGTGCCATGACGGCGCAGGCGCCCGCCTCCTCGGCGATGCGTGCCTGCTCGGGCGTGGTGACGTCCATGATGACGCCGCCCTTGAGCATCTGCGCGAGCTCGCGATTGAGTTTGACGCGATCGGCCTTGCTGGTCTGTTCTGCCATGGTTGCTCCCTTGGTTGGCATGTGCATTGCTTGACGGAACATCCTATCTGGGAGCTGGTTATGGCGAAATACTCAGTTTTCGAGATAATGACAAGGTCAGACTAATACCAGATTGAATGACTTAATAAGGTCAGGTGATAGGCTCATGCTTGACTACAATTTGGAAAAACGTGGCGAAGCATCGCTCTATGAGTATATTTACCAGCAAATTCGAGATGATATCGTAGCTGGACGCATTGCGGCGGGGAAGCATCTTCCGTCTAAGCGTGCCTTTGCCAGTCATCTGGGAATCAGTGTCATTACCATCGAGAATGCATATAGCCAGTTACTTGCCGAGGGCTATATTTGCTCTAAGCCGCGTCGTGGCTACTACGCTTGCGAGCTTCCGGATGCACCGGTTTTGGCTTCGGCTGAGACAGAGCTTGATCGAGATTCCGCTCCTGCGGGTCTTAACGCACATGATGTTGATGGACGGGTCGAGCAATTCGACGCACTTTCTCCTTCCACTTTGGAGGCGGCGCGGCTTTGGCAAAGCGCACTGCGGGCGACGCTGGCATCCGAAGACGAGCGCGAAATCTTCTCACCCGCACCGGCACAGGGCACCGCTCGGCTACGACGCGCGATTGCTCATCATCTGCGCGGGACAAGGGGTATGAATGTCGACCCCAACAACATTGTTATCGGCGCGGGCGCCCAGCTGCTCGATACCATGTTGGTTCAGTTGCTTGGCGCGGACAAGGTGTATGCCGTTGAGGACCCTGGCTATTTGCGCCTGACGCGCATCTATCAGGCTATGGGCTGCAAAGTTCGACATATCCCGTTGGATGATGAGGGTGTGGACTTGAACACTCTGCAGAAAAGCGGGACCGATGTCCTTCACCTGATGCCGTCCCATCAGTATCCGACCGGCCTTGTGACGAGCATTGCGCGTCGCTACGCGCTGCTCAGCTGGGCAGCCGAGCAGCCGGGCCGGTATCTCATCGAAGACGACTTCGATTGTGAGTTTCGCCTTGCCGGCAAGCCGATTCCCGCGCTCGCGTCAATCGACGCCGCCCAGTCGGTTATCTATACCAACACGTTTTCGAAGAGCCTTTCATCGGCGTTGCGTCTAGCGTACATGGTGTTGCCCGATGAGCTGATGGAGCGGTTTAGGCACAACCTTGGTTTTTACGCCTCATCGGTGAGCTCTGTTGACCAGGTCGCTTTGGCTCGTTTGCTGGAATCGGGTGATTACGAGCGACATGTGAACCGCGTGCGCGTGCGCGCTCGCGAGGCGCGCGATGGCCTGGCGGCGCTTGTACGGAAAGCGTTCCCGGCAGGGGAGGTCTCGATCGAGCATGCAGACGCGGGCCTTTACTGCACCGTGGCTGCAGAGCGCGGAGCGGGTGGAAGCTCTTTTGTGCGGGCCCTCACGCGCTCGGGTATCCCGTTCGTCGATGTCAGTGACTGCTATTGGTGTGCCGATGGCGCATCTGTCCCTGAAAACTCAACTCAAATTCTTGTTCAGTATGACGATTTGAGTCCAAAAGTGCTTAATACCTTGGAATTGCAGCTCATGGGGGCACTCTGCAACCTAAGCGAGTAGACCTTTGGAACTTTGGCGACCAGGCAGTTTTGTAACAAGCTATCTACCTGCGGTTTTGAAAAGCAGGATGACCGGCCTGCTCGGGATGTTCAAAAAAGTCTACTCACTTGCCGCGCAAAGTTTCTGCATAAGAAAAAAAATGGGGTTTTCAACGGGGCTTCGTCCAGCTTTTGGCAAGCTTTTGGCCAGTTGGGGAGGGCTGTTGAAAACTTAACAGTCCGTTCGGTGCCATTTTTGGTGCGTTCGCCCCAATGCGAGACAGGCTGGGTTGAAATTCGTGTTTTCCTGTGCCTATGAAAGATCTACTTTGTGACATATCGGCTTTTAGGTACTGGCGTTTGCCTCCTCAAGTCCGCGCTTTGTGTCCGCCGCTTCCGCGACCGGAAGAAGACCGGCAGCGATATGATCTCGCCCGTAACCCGACGGCTGCGGTTGCGCTCGGTTTTCCGCTGTATACATTGGTTCGTACGAGAAACAAACGGACTTGCCCTGCCAGCATTAGGCAGCGGCTGTTCCTTGGTGAGCTCCCCAGGGAATCCGTGCTGGAAACGGAGCATGGATTTTTGATTACGTCTCCTCTACTGACGGCATTCATCATGTCGCGGCATCTGACGGATCTTCAGCTTCTTTTTGTGTTGGCGGAGATGTGCGGCCTGTTTGCGGTGTGTGCTCTGCCGGCGGCACTTGAGGCGGAGCTTACGCGTGCAATTGATTCGGGCGCGATTTCGACAACGTTCGGTTGGGTGCGCTGCCCGTCCGAGGACGGCGCCACTTCAAATTTATGGCGTCGAGACGCTTTGGTTTTGGGCGGAGACCTTGACCGTTTTTGTTCAGATGTTTGCGGGATGCGTTACGGCAATAGATTTATGGCGGTATCGCAACTCGTCCCATTGGGTGCCGCGTCGCCTTTTGAGGTCGAGGCGTATTTGTTGCTCGGGCTGCCGCGAGCCCTGGGAGGCGAAGGGTTTTGCGGTATAGAGCTCAATGTCGAAGTGGCGCTAAGCACAAGTGCTCGAGCGATTGTGGGAAAGTCCCGTGTATATATCGACCTACTACTTTCTACGCCGGACGGCAGGCGACAGGTGGCCATTGAATGTCAGGGAAAGGCCTCGCACGGACGCGTAGGGGATGGCTTGCGTGACGCAGACCGCATGACGGCCCTTCAGGCCATGGGCTACGATGTACTTCTCCTGACACACAGACAGATATCCGATGAGGATAGATTCCGCGCGATCGTTAAGGCCGTATGCAGGATGCTCGATGCTGAATATCGTGATAAAAGCCAAGATGAGCAAAGGGCTGAGACATTACTCCGGTCTGAACTATTCGTTGACTGGACAAAATTGGGAGTAATCGACGGAAAGATGCCCGTTAGACGCAAAACAGCTCGATCGTGGACGGCTGCGGTTCTAAGTGAGTAGACTTTTGGCACTTTGGCGACCAGGCCGTTTTGCAACAAGTCATTTACCTGCGGCTTTATAAAGCAATATGGTTGGTGTGCTCGGCAAGTTTCAAAAAGTCTACTCACTTAGTTTTTGACGAGAAACCGATGCCGAAGGCGGTCCAATTTCAGGGCGTTAACGAGTCCTCGAGACACAAAAAGGCCCGAACCGTGCGGTCCGGGCCTTATCAAGCTAGAGATTGTCTCTCAGACGGCTGGCTTAGCCAAAGTAGCGCTTGAGCAGGCCGGCGAAAGCCTTGCCGTGGCGAGCCTCGTCGCGAGCCATCTCGTGGACGGTGTCGTGGATGGCATCGAGGCCAGCGGCCTTGGCGCGCTTGGCAAGATCAGTCTTGCCGGCGGTGGCGCCGTTCTCGGCCTCAACGCGCATCTCGAGGTTCTTCTTGGTGGAATCGGTCACGACCTCGCCCAGGAGCTCAGCGAACTTGGCAGCGTGCTCGGCCTCCTCGTGGGCAGCCTTCTCCCAGTACAGGCCGATCTCGGGATAGCCCTCGCGATGAGCGACGCGAGCCATGGCCAGGTACATACCGACCTCGGAGCACTCGCCCTCAAAGTTGGCGCGCAGGTCGGCAACGATGTCCTCGGAGACGCCCTCCATCTTGGCGACGCCCACGACGTGCTCGGCAGCCCACTCGCGCTGGCCCTCCTCCTGCTTCAGGAAACGAGAACCGGGAACGCCGCACTGGGGGCACTTAAAATCCTCGGGCAGCTGGTCGCCGTCGAACTCTTCCACATAACCGCAAACGGGGCAAACAAACTTCATGATTCGATCCTTTCGATCGATGGCGATTGTGCGCTCGTCCGGTCCCGTAAGGGCCCTCTCCGGACGTGCGTCTTGACGAGTTCTATTTTCCATAAATGCAACCAAATGTGAAGCCTAATAGGAATGATTTTTTATAAAACAATTTTGAGATATTAAGATGTTGATTGGTTAAAGATTTGGAGGGCGTCTGCGATCTCTGCTGAGTACAATCGGGCGAGCAAATGTTGACCTATCAACAAATGAAGGAGTTTCCTTTATGCATCTAGCCCGTCGTGCCTGGTGCCGAACATATCAGACGGTTTTTCGCATTGCATTGCCGATCCTGCCCTATACCGAGCC
>JAUMSH010000017.1 GCA_031292915.1 Collinsella sp. | reverse complement strand
GGCGGGGGCGGACAGGCCGCTCCGGTGGAACTCCCAGAGAATCCCCTCGCGCTCCTCTTTCGTATACATCGGACTCCCTCCTGGACCCAAATTGGGTCCGAGATTTTGTCCGAGGTCCCGCCCGTCCCACTTTGGACGCATCCGGGCACGGAACCATCGACCTATCAGGCCTCCCATCAATAAAGAGGCGTCCTCCCGGACGGCGGGGCACGAAGTTCATCGCGAGTTCCGCACGCACCGAAGGCCACTTAATGTGGCCTTCGTCTTGCGCAGGACTGTAGAGCAGGGAACTTCGTGCCCCGACGCCCGGGAGGACGTTTCATTTAGAAAGATGGACCGACCGCCGTCAGCGATGGGAGCTACTCCCCCAGCACGGCCTTCTTGGCGGCTTCAGCCATGTTGTCCAGATCTTCCTTGGTGGGATGGTCCTTTGCGGCAACCCAGTTGTCGAGCAGCATCTTATAGCGCGCGTTTTCGGGTCCTTGCTCGAGCATGGCCTCGTAGCGCTGCTTGACCGCGGGGCCCATCTTGCCCTGGCACATCGCCCAGCCCGCAAGCTCGGCATCCCCAGCCAAATTAGAAGTTACGCGATCAATAATCTGCTGGTAATAGCTCTGGTCGGCGCCAAAACCGCAGGTGCCAAACAGGAAGACGCGCTTGCCGTGCAAAGCGGAGAGCAACGCCGCGACCGAAGGCGTGCACGCGCCCTTGTCGCACCAAAAACCGACGAGCACTGTGTCGGCCGCGCAGGCGCCCTGCGCCTCGAGCGCAACCTGATCTGCATCCGCATCGTCGCTCAACGCCGCGGCATGGACAAAATCAACACCCGCAGCCTGCAGAGCGCGCTTGATCGCGCCCGAAACCATCCTGGTATTACCGCTCTTGCTGTTAACCACCAAAGAGCACGTCATAGTCACGTTGCCTCGTTTCCCCCAAAACTAAAGCCACTAATGCAATTTATTAGATGAATATCTTAGTACTAACGTGACAGATGTAAACCACCGTCTGTCGATTGATTAATTTGCCCCACGGGCTTGCTTACTGGGCGAATTGGCTGCGGTAGAGTTCGGCGTAGAAGCCGCCTGCCGCTAGCAGCTCGTCGTGCGTGCCGCGCTCGATAATCTGGCCGTCGCGCATCACCAGGATGCAGTCGGCGTTGCGAATCGTGCTCAGGCGATGCGCCACCACAAAGCTCGTACGGCCGGCCATGAGCTCGTCGAATGCCGCCTGCACCTGCAGCTCGGTGCGGGTATCGATGCTCGACGTCGCCTCGTCCAGCAGCAGAATCGCCGGGTCGGTGAGCATGACGCGCGCGATGCACAGCAGCTGCTTTTGACCCTGGCTAAACGTGCCGCCGTCCTCGCCGATCACCGTATCGTAGCCGCCTGGCAGCTGCACGATAAACTTGTGCGCGTGCGCGCGCTTGGCCGCCTCGACAACCTGTTCGCGCGTGGCATCGGGACAACCATAGGCGATATTTTCCGCCACCGTGCCCTCGAACAGCCACGTATCCTGCAGCACCATGCCAAAGGCGCGGCGCAGGCTTGCGCGCGTGTAGTCACGCGAGGAACGGCCATCGACCGCAATGCGACCGGCATCGATATCGTAAAAACGCAGTAGCAAATTGATGAGCGTCGTCTTGCCGCAGCCCGTGGGGCCGACCAGGGCAAAGCGCATGCCGGGCTTAGCCTCGATGCAGATATCCTGCAGCAGTTTGCGGTCGGGCACGTAGCTAAAGTCCACATGCTCAAAGGTCACCTCGCCCTGCGGGACGGCAAGTTCCACGGCATCCTCCGCGTCGGGCTCCTGCTCGCGCGCATCGAGCAGCGCAAACATGCGGCGCGCCGAGGCGTACGCGGTCTGGATCTGCGTAATGACGTTGGTGACCTCGTTGAACGGCTTGGTGTATTGGTTGGCATAAGACAGAAAGATTTGAACGCCGCCCACCGTAAGCGCCGCAGGCACGCCCGTGATCACGCCCACGCAGCCGATCACGGCGACCACGGCATAGATGATGTTGTTGATAAAGCGCGTGCCGGGGTTGGAGAGCGAACCCATAAACTGCGCGCGCTCGCCCGCGGTGTAGAGCTCGGCATTGAGGGCATCGAAGCGTTGCTGAGCGTTCGAGCCATAGGCAAAGGCGTCGACAAGCTTCTGCTCGCCCACGTACTCCTCGATATGACCACCGAGCTGACCCTGAATACGCTGCTGGGCCGTAAAGCTCTTGTTGGAAAGCTTGGCGATGGCGCCGGCGGCAAAAATGGAAAGCGGCGTGACGAGTACCACCACAAGCGTCATGGTCAGGTTGATGGAAAGCATAAACGCGAGCGTGCCCACGATGGTAATAACACCGGTGAAGAGCTGCGTGAAGCCCTGCAGCAGACCGTCGCCCACCTGGTCGACGTCGTTGACCACGCGGCTCATGAGGTCGCCGTGAGCATGGCTGTCGATAAAGCTGAGCGGCATGCGGCTGAGCTTGTCGCTCGCCTCCACGCGCATGTCGCGCACCGTCTCGTAGGACAGGCGGTTGACGCAGTAGCCCTGCAGCCACTGGAAGGCCGCGGCACCTACGACGACAATCGCGAGCTTGGTGACAAGCGGCAGCAGCGCGTCGAAGTCCACCTGCCCGGCGGCGACGATCAGGTCGATGCCCTCGCCGATGAGAATAGGTGTGTAGAGCTGCAAAATCACCGAGGCGGCGGCACTCACAAACGACGCTACAAACGAAATGCGGTGCGGACGGACGTAGCCCATCAGACGGCGAGTCACCGCACCCACAGGATAACGTTCGGGGTCGCCGGGCTGGCGTGGGCCGTCGCCCAAGTCGTTGAGGCTATCGTTGCCGGACACGTTGGCCGTCATCGTGGCGACCGAACCGGAAGAAGTATACGGGTTCATCTAGCAACCCTCCGTTGCGCAGACGGATGCGGAGGCGATCGGGGCGGACACGGGCGTCGCGTTCCCCTGCTGGCCCTCGAGCTCCTCGCGGCGAAGCTGCGACTGGCAGATCTCGCGGTAGAGCTGGCAGGTCGCGTACAGCTCATCGTGCGTGCCCAGGCCCGCGACCGAGCCGTGATCGAGCACGCAGATCATGTCGGCGTCGCGCACGGTCGAAACGCGCTGGCTCACGATCACCGTCGTGAGCGGCAGCCCGCCCTCGGCGGCACCGCGCACGCTGCGCTCGCGGATGGCATGGCGAAGCGCCGCATCGGTCTTAAAGTCGAGCGCCGAGGCGGAGTCATCCATGATCAGAATCTGCGGCGAGCCCACCAGGGAACGTGCGATGGTCAGGCGCTGGCGCTGGCCACCGCTAAAGTTCTTGCCGCCCGCCTCGACCGGCGCGTCCAGACCCTGAGGTTTTTTGCGCACGAACTCGCTGGCCTGCGCTATATCGAGCGCCGCCCACAGTTCCTCATCGGTTGCCGACTCGTCGCGCCAGGTTAGGTTGCTGCGGATCGTGCCGCTCACGAGCGACGCGCGCTGCGGAACAGTCGCGACCACATGGCGCAGCTGATCGAGCGGCCAGGCGCGCACGTCGGCACCCATTACGCACACGCTGCCGGTGCTCGCATCGTACAGGCGCGGAATAAGCGAGACGAGCGTGGACTTGCCGCTGCCCGTGCCGCCGATAATGCCGAGCGTCTTGCCCAGCGGGAGTTCCAGTGTCACATCGTTGACAGCATTGGCCGCGCCGGCGCCAAACGAGAAGCTCGCATGGCTCAAGCTCAGCGCAGGGACCGGAACAGCGCCGCCCGCCAGTTCGCTCGGCTCGGGTAGTGCGACCGGCTCGTTGTCCTCGTCGGTGATGCTCGGCTCGCAGTTGAGCACCTCGTTGATACGCGAAGCGCTGGCGCTCGCCTTGGTAAAGACCACGACCAGGTTGGCCACGTAGACGATGGAGGTGAGGGTCTGCGTCATGTAGTTCACAAACGCCATGACCTGGCCCTGCGTAAGCTCGCCCACGTTGACCTGGATGCCGCCCACCCACAGGATGGCGCACACACCCAGGTTCATCATCAAAAACGTTACGGGGTTAAGGATCGACGAGAGCTTGCCCACCGCGATGGCGGTATGAGCCTGGTCGTCGGCGGCTTGGGCAAAGCGTTCGCGCTCGTGGTCTTCGCGCACAAACGCACGGACCACGCGGGCGCCCGAAAGACCCTCACGGCAAATGAGCGCGATGCGGTCTAGCTTTGCCTGCAACTGCTTGTAATACGGAATGCAGCGCGCCATGACAAACCAAAACACCAGGCCAATGGCGGGCGTGCAGATCAAGAAGATCACGCCGAGCTTAAGGTCGATGGCAAGGGCCGCGCACATGGAGCCCACCGCCAAGAAGGGCCAGCGGATGAGCATGCGCACGCCCAACGCCACAGCGAGCTGCACCTGGTTGACGTCGTTGGTAATGCGCGTGATGAGTGACGGCGTGCCAAAGCGGTCGAGTTCGGCATAGCTCAGCTTATTGATGTGCTCGTAGAGCGCACCACGGATATCGGTGCCCATACCCTGCGAGGTCAGCGCCGCCATCTTTTGGCAGACAAGCGTAAACGAGATGCCGATCACAGCCATGACGGCAAGCAGCATACCGTAGTGGACGACGGCGTTGACATCGTGTGCGCCAATACCTTTATCGATCATCTGGGCAATCACCAGCGGCGTCAGCAGGTCAAAGATCACTTCGATCAGTTTGCACGCAGGACCAATCACCATATACCGGCGAAACTTACCACCAAAACGCCTGAGCAGCTCAATCATAGAAGGCGCTCCCTATCATCATCCACATTCAATTCGAACCATGATAGTACCGCCACCCCAAAAGAAGCGTAAACAACTCGTCATTTCTAACGGGATTCAGTTTTCAGAGGGGTATACGCGCACACCCAGCCAGTGTCGGGTCAACTAGCATGGTATATTTACATTAGTGCTACCAAGTTAGTCGCCGACCCTTGAAATGAGGTGCCGAGATGAACGACATTCTCGCAAGAAGAGCAAGACGAGCAACTGTGGGCATCGCCCTTTCCGCGGCACTTGTCGCGGGAATCGCCCCCGTAACGGCAATCGCGGCAGAAACGAGCTCCCCCATCGATGCAGTTGCCTTGCAGACGGAAGATGCGGCCGCCGCAAAAGAAAAGGCGTACGCGGCCATGCAGGAAGCGCTCAAAAACCTCGAAGCCGCAAAAGACGCCGCAAGTTCCGAGAAACTTGCGGGAATCGATGCTGACATTGCCGCTCTTCAAGAGATCTACGACAAGCTGGTGGCGGAAGCCGCCAAATGCAGGGGACCCCTTCCCGCCATGCAAGCGAACGTCGATGCAGCCCAAGCCAGATACGATGAGGCCCGCAACCGGACAAGCGGCCTTCAGGCAAAATTAGATAAGGTGCTTAAGGACCTCGGCGACGAGGAGCCTAGCAAAGCTATTAGCGAAACCATTAAGCAGTTGCGTTCGGAGATCATGGCGGCAAAACGGCAAGAAGAGTTTTGTGAAGAGGAGCTTGACCAAGTTCGGCATAGGCTCGAGAGCCAGGAAAGAGTGATTAATAACCTTGAAAGTGATGCGGAGAATGTCAAAGCCCATATCGACGAGGACATAGCCAAGCGAGATGCGCTCCTCGGCGATTTGGAAAAGGCACAAGCGGCCTATAACGACGCCTGCAAGGCATACGAAGAGGCAAAAGCCGCAGCAGATAAGGCCACCTCGCCCGAGATAACGAAACCCGCCGAGACGACAAAACCCTCCAGCTCAGTGCAACCGGCCGAGACGGCGCAGCCCGCCAGCTCGCCCGCGACCGGCAAAGACGCTCCATCGAGCTCCACCAAGCAAGCAAATACGACCACCGGCAAGCTCGCAAACACAGGCGACACAGCGCCGAGCGCAATCGCACTCGCAGCAGTCGCCGCCGCAGGCCTCGGAATAACCGCCACAGCCACACGCCGCATCAGGAACTCAAAATAGCTGCCAGAGCATACCACCTTCGCCAATCCACAAACCCAGAGAGAAAAGAGGCCCGTTTCCCCAACCCAGGGAAACGGGCCTCTTGGGACCTCGGACAAAATCTCGGACCCAATTTGGGTCCAGGAGGGAGTCCGATGTATACGAAAGAGGAGCGCGAGGGGATTCTCTGGGAGTTCCACCGGAGCGGCCTGTCCGCCCCCGCCGCCTGCAGGAGCCTGCCGCTTTTCCCGAACAAGGACAACCTGTATGCTTGGCTCAAGCTGGAGGAGGCGGGCGAGCTGACCGCCCGCGAGATGCCCGGCCGGGCGGAGCGCATGCACTGCTCGCACGGCGAGGGCAGCCCCGCGTTCGCCGCGAGGCGCGCGGGCGCCGAGCCCGCCTCCCCGCGGAAGCGTCGAGCCGAAGGGGGCGCGGGCAGGATGAAGGGAACCGGGCGCGGAGGGGCCGGCGGCGAGCCGCCCATGCAGACGGACTGGCAGGACTGGGGCCTGGAGGGGCTTCCGGACGACCCCGCCGAGCGCGCCCGCGAGGCCGAGGTCAGGCTCGCCGAGGCCCTGGCGGTGTTGGACGTCCTAAAAGCACCAGGCCCTGGCTCTTTGACGAACGAGGAGAAGCACAGGGCGGGAGAGGCGGCGAGGAGGCTCTCGCCGGCGGTGAGGCTCGCGGACGTGACCAGGACCCTGTCGATCCCGAAGAGCACCTATCTTGACCAGGCGTCCAGGATCTCGAGGCCCGACCCCAAGGCCGCGCTCAGGGAGCGCGTGCGCGCGTCGTTCGAGGCGAGCGGCGGCGCCTACGGGCCCGAGTCCGTGACCGCCGACCTCAGGAGGGGGCCCGGCGAGCCCGTCTCGTGGCGCGCGCTCGCGCCCGGGGACGCCGAGACCCCCGTCGTCGCGTCCGAGAAGGTCGTGCGCCGGATCATGCGCGAGGAGGGCCTGGTCGCCCGAAAGGCGGCGCAGATGCGCAGGAGGGCGAGGTACTGTAGCTACAGGGGCGAGCTCGCGGAGCGCCCGGCCAACGTCCCCCTGCGCGGGGACGGGACGCACGACTTCCGCGCCGCCGCGCCCGGCCTGCTCGTGGTCACCGACGTCACGGAGTTCAGGCTCGACGGGTACAGGGCGTACCTGTCGCCGGCGATCGACTGCTTCGACGGCTGGCCGATCTGCTGGAGGGTCTCGGTCCACGCCGACTCGGACCTGATGGTCGGCATGCTCAGGGACCTGGTGGGGATAGTCGGCCCGACGGAGGGGCGGCCTCTCACGGTGCACACCGACGGCGGCGCCGTCTACATGGGGCGCGAGTGGCGCGAGGCGTGCGGCCCCGGGGTGGTGCGCTCGATGTCGAGGAGGGCCCGGAGCCCCGACAACGCGCGCGCCGAGGGGTTCTTCGGCACGCTCAAGTGCGACTTCTTCGAGGGCAGGGACTGGACCGGCGTGCCGTTCGACGAGTTCTCCCGGCTGCTCGGCGAATATATCGAGTGGTACAGGGACGGCAAGCTCAAGAAGGACCTAGGATGGAAGACCATTAGGGAGTATCGCGAGGAGAGGGGCTATGTGGCATAGCGCCGGGGCATGGTCCGGAAAAACGTCCGAGGTCCC
>JAUMSH010000079.1 GCA_031292915.1 Collinsella sp. | reverse complement strand
GGAGGCGCCGCGCGCTCGGGCGGCGCGCCAGGGAGATAGTGGACGAGATAGTCGAGAAGCGCGGCCTCAAGAAGGAGTAACATCGGGGCTTGCAGCGACGGACCTCAGGACACTCTTACACCACGTCTGCGCGCGCCACCTCGATGACATGCAGACTGTCGAATCCGACAGTCCATCATTTGCCCAAACAAGCAGCCTCGCGCCCGAGGGCAGGGTCTTCGGGGCCGGAGACTAGGCCGGCTAACAAGGTAGGTACCCTAGCGACGTGCAAAATTGCGAATATTCAGCAGGGTCGGGTGTCTATCACCCTCGAGTGGATCCAAATGTGAAGCGAAACGCTCTTGCGTGAGAGCGTTAGGCAACATTTGAGGAAGAACTCATCGGATTAACACCCTAAGATAACTCTTGAACTGCATTATATGACCTGCAATAAATTAGCGGACCCCCTATAGTTGCAGAATACTCCATTTTTTGCACGGCACGAGGGTGCCCACCTTGGCATCGACTATCAAAAAACGCTCAGTCCGGGATCTCGTCCACTATTCCCCATCATTTTGTACAACGAATTACCTGAACGTCATTGACATATGAACATGCACTCATATAATCTAGAGTAAATTATATGAGCGCATGTTCATATGAAAGGATATTGCAATGAGCATCCGCGTTGATGAAACGAAACTCGACATCGAGGCCACCGAACCCGCGATCCCGACCACCTGCTCGCCCGAGGACCTTCCCGACGAGGAGCTTCTCTACGACCTCGCCGACCTGTTCAAGGTCTTCAGCGACACCACGCGCATCAAGATCCTCTATGCCCTCATGGGCCGCGAGCTCTGCGTGGCAGACATCGCCGAAGCGACCGAAACCTCGCAGTCCGCGGTGTCGCACCAGCTGCGCACACTCAAGCAGTCGCACCTGGTTAAATTCCGGCGCGACGGGCGCAATATCCTCTACTCGCTCGCCGACGACCACGTCTACACCATGCTCAACCAGGGCATGAGCCACATCTGCGAATAGCGACCAACCACGGTACCAGCGCGGCCTGCACCCAAGCCGCAAATACAGAGAAAGGAACCCACCATGAAAAAGCAGTTTAAACTCGACGAGATCGACTGCGCCAACTGCGCGCGTGAGCTTCAGGACGAGCTGGCCAAGCTCGAGGGCGTCAAATCCGTGTCCGTCAACTTTATGACCCAGAAGTTGACGCTCGAAGCCGATGACGCCGAGTTCGACGAGGTACTCAACCGCGTTGTAGAGTTTACGGCCGACGCCGAACCGGACTGCGAGATCATTCTCTAGCCCGGGTTTACGCCAACCTGCAAGGCCGCGCTTGCCGCGGCCTTTGCTCGCGAAATTATATGAGCGAGTGTTCATTCATTCAAATGGGAGGATACGAGTCATGACCACCGCCGATCCCAAAAAGAAAAAGAAGAAGCGTAAGAAGAAAGAGTCCCTTGAGCATAAGCGCAATCGTATCCTGGTAGCGCTAGGCATTTTTGCGGTGGTGTACGCCCTCGATGAGCTCGGCACCCTCACTGCCGCATTCGGCACCCCGGGCGACATCTACGCCAGCTTCACACTGTTCCTCGTGCCTTTTTTGATTGCCGGCTACGACGTGCTCCAAAAGGCATACAACAACATCCGCCGCGGCAAGGCGTTCGACGAGAGCTTCCTCATGGCCGTCGCGACCATCGGCGCGTTTGCCATGGTGCTCTTCCCCGACACCGACCCGCACATGGCCGAAGGCGCCGCCGTCATGCTGTTCTACCAGGTCGGCGAGCTGTTCCAGGCATACGCCGTGGGCAAGAGCCGTAAATCGATCAGCGCCATGATGGACATCGCGCCCGACTACGCCAACGTCGAGCAACCCGACGGCTCACTCGAACAGGTCTTCCCCGATGACATCGCGGTCGGCACCGTGATCGTGGTCAAGCCCGGCGAGCGCGTGCCTATCGACGGCGTCATCGTCGAGGGCGAAACCCAGCTCGACACCGCCGCCCTTACCGGTGAGTCGGTCCCCCGCCCGGCCAAAACCGGAGACGATATCATCAGCGGCTGCATCAACATGACGGGGCTCATCCACGTGCGCACCACCAAGCCCTTTGGCGAGTCCACCGTCGCACGCGTCCTGGAGCTCGTAGAAAACGCCAGCGAAAAGAAGGCGCGCACCGAGAACTTCATCACGCGCTTTGCCCGCATCTACACGCCCGCCGTCACCGGCGCTGCCGCGGTACTCGCGCTCGGCGGCGGCTTGGTCACCGGCGCCTGGTCCGACTGGATCCTGCGCGGCCTGACTTTCCTGGTCGTCAGCTGCCCGTGCGCGCTCGTGATCAGCGTCCCGCTCAGCTTCTTTGGCGGCATCGGCGGCGCGTCCAAGCTGGGCGTTCTCATCAAGGGTTCTAACTACCTCGAGACGCTCGCCGACGTGGACACCGTCGTCTTTGACAAGACGGGCACCCTCACCAACGGCACGTTCTCGGTGGTCGCGGTACACCCCGAGGCCGGCTATACCGAGCAGTCGTTGCTCGAAGTCGCAGCCCTTGCTGAGTCGTTCTCCGATCACCCCATCGCGCAGTCCGTACGTGTCGCCTACCAGGGCGAGGTCGACCCCAAGCGCGTTAGCAACTCCGCCAACGACGCGGGCCACGGCGTGACGGCAACCATCGACGGCAAGCACGTCGTCGTTGGCAACGCAAAGATGCTCGCCGCGGCCGGAGTCGAAGCGCCCGATTGCGAGGTCGTCGGCACCATCCTCCACGTGCTAGTCGATGGCATCTATGCCGGCCACATTGTAATTGCCGACACCATAAAGGCCGATGCAGAGCAGACGATCCGCGACCTGCACGCCGCCGGCGTCAAGCGCACCGTCATGCTCACGGGCGACCGCGAGGAGGTTGCGGCGTCTGTGGTCAAGCAACTCAGTCTCGACGAGTTCCACGCGCAGCTGCTGCCGGGCGATAAGGTCGAGCGCGTCGAGGCGCTGCTTGCAACCGAGAGTGGCAAGGGCAAGCTCGCCTTTGTGGGCGACGGCATCAACGATGCGCCCGTGCTTACGCGCGCCGATGTGGGCATTGCCATGGGCGCTATGGGTTCTGACGCTGCGATCGAGGCCGCCGATGTCGTGCTCATGGACGACAAGCCGTCCAACATTTCCCGCGCGATCCGCGTGGCGCGCAAGACCATGGCGATTGTTTGGCAGAACATCATCTTTGCGCTGGGCATTAAGCTGCTGATTCTAGTGCTGGCAGCGCTGGGCATCGCCAACATGTGGCTTGCCGTGTTCGGCGACGTAGGCGTGGCGATCATCGCCATCCTGAACGCCATGCGCGCGATGGGTGTCAAGAACCTGTAGCACTCGTGGCCCCTCCAGCCGGGACCGGGTTTGGCTTTGAAAACGTCCTCGCGCATGAGGCCCGTCTTTCCTGCTCCTGCGGAGCAACGGAAAGGCGGGCCTCGCGCTGCGGAGTGTTTTCAAAACCAAACCCGGTCCCGGCCTGCATTGACACAGCTGAAGGTTCTTGGGCATCGCTTGCTGGCGGGGTTCCTTGTCTGAGTTGGACTTGGTTGGCGGGGCTACTGGTCCCGGTCGCTGGTTCGCGCTTTGCGCGAACTCCGCGCCACTGTAAGTCAGTTAGGCTTCCGTTGTTGGGCCCGCCGCATCTTCCCGTCCCAGCATCGCCCTCAGCTTCTCGAAGCTTTCCTCGCTTAGGCAGTGCTCCATGTGGCAGCCCTCTTGCGACGCGACCTCAGCCGAAACACCCGCATCCTCTAGCAGCCCCACGAAAAAGCAGTGACGCTCCCACATTTGACGAGCGACCTCCAGACCACGCTCCGTCAGATGAACGTCGCGCTTGCCCATTTCGACATAGCCGTTGCTTTCCAGCGTCGCCATGGCCTTGGAAACACTCGCCTTGGTTACGCCGAGGTACTCCGCAACGTCGATCGAGCGCACGATGCCCTGACGTTCCGACAGAACGTAGATCGATTCGAGATAGTCTTCTCCGGATTCACGTAGGGCCATGGGCCGCCTTTCGCGATGATTGCTAGTTAGCCTTTGGATACTTTCCACGACTAACTTTACCGCAGAAGTTGCCCATGTCTTACTACTTTGCCTAAAAGTTAGCCGTGTTTCACAAAACATGCGGGACGAAAACAAAATGGGGACGCCCCGCAAGGAGTGTCCCCAGCTGCCGGCAGAAAAGGAGCATCCCTAAGTGCCGAGCCGCAGTTATAACAGTCCAAAGTGCTTCGCGGCGTTGTAGATGCCGTCGTCGTCCACGGCGGTCGTCACAAAGGTCGCCGCAGCCTTCACCGTGTCCTGCGCGTTACCCATGGCCACGCTCGTGCCCACGGCGGAAAACATCGACAGATCGTTTTCGCCATCGCCAAAGGCAATCGCCTCGCTCGCGTCGACACGCAGGCGCTCCAGCGTCGCCGCCACGCCCAGGTCCTTGCCGCCGTTAGCAGGAATAATGTCGCAGAACAGGTCGCACCAGCGCGTAGTGAGTGAATGCGACACCGCATCAGTCACGATATGCTCGTCGGCTGGATCCACAAAGGCGCAAAACTGGTAGACCGGTGCGTCAAAGGCGTGCTCAAACGGCTCCTCGTGGTAGACGATCCCCGCGTTGTTGCCGGCCGTCACCACGCGCTCGGACAGGCGGTTCACAAACGAGTTCTCGCCCTGCATGCACAGCGAGTCGTAGCGCCCCTGCGCCACCTGGTCCACAATCACCGCAACGTCGTCCGGATCGATCGGGCAGCTGCGATAGACGCCCTCGGCATCAAAGCAGTGCTGGCCCGAAAGCGTAATGTACGCATCCCAACCCAAGTCGAACAGCCAATCCGGCATCTGGTAGGTCGGGCGGCCCGTGGCAATCACGCACGCAATCCCCTGCTCATGAAAACTGTCGAGCACCTGCTGCGCCGACGACGGAATCCGATGGTTCTTAAAGCTCAGCAACGTGCCGTCGATATCGAAAAACGCGGCCTTGATCATCCTCGCCTACTCCTCACCCTCGAGCTTCTCGCTCGCCTCGAGCCACGCCATCTCCAGCTCGTCCATGGCGGCGTGAGCCTCGTCGATCTTTGCCTGCTGCTCGCCCAGCGCCGTGTAGTTGGTGGGGTCGACCTGGGCCATCGCGGCCTCGGCCTCCTCCACGCGGGCGCGCTGCGTCTCCATCTTGCGCTCGAGCGAGCTCACCTCGCGGCGGAGCTTCTGGCGCTCGGCGTTGGAAAGGCCATTGGGCTGGCCACTCGACTTGGGCTTTTCGGCCGCAGCCGCCGCGGCACCGGTGTCAAACGTGCCGGTCTTGGCGCTCGGCGCACCCACGGGCTCGCCCTCGGCGGTGGCGTTGCACAGGCGCAGGTACTGGTCGACGCCGCCGGGCATATGCGTCAGGTGGCCGTCGAGCAGCGCCCACTGCTGGTCGGTCACGCGCTCCATCAAGAAGCGGTCGTGCGTCACCAGGATCAGCGTGCCGGGCCAGCCGTCGAGCAAGTCCTCGACAATCGCGAGCATGTCGGTATCCAGGTCGTTACCGGGCTCGTCCAGGATGAGCACGTTGGGCTCGTCCAGAATCGTCAGCAACAGCGACAGGCGACGGCGCTGGCCGCCCGAAAGATCGCCGATGCGGCTCCAGAGCTGCTGCGTCGTAAAGCCCAGACGCTCGCAGAGCTTCTCGGGCGAGGTCTCCTTGCCGTCGATGACGTAGTACTTCTTATAGTTGCCGAGCACCTCGCGGATCGTGTCGCCCATGTAGGGTTCGAGCTCCTCGAGCTGCTGCGACAGCACGCCAAAGCGCACTGTCTGGCCAATCTTCACGCGGCCGCGCGTGGGCTCAATCTTGCCCTGGATCACATCGAGCAGCGTCGACTTGCCAGCGCCGTTCTCGCCCAAAAGGCCATAGCGGTCGCCCGCACCGATGAGCCAGGTCACATCGGAGAGCACCTGCTTGGGCGCGCCATCGGTATCCGCATAGCCGGCATCCACGTCGACTACGTCGATAACCTGCTTGCCCAGGCGGCTCACCGCCAGACGCTTAAGCTCCAGCTCGTCGCGTACGGGCGGTACGTCGGCGATGAGCTCGCGAGCGGCATCCACACGAAACTTGGGCTTGGTGGAGCGCGCCTGGGCGCCGCGGCTCAGCCACGCGAGCTCCTTGCGCGCCATGTTGCGACGGCGCTCCTCGGTAACCGCGGCCATGCGGTCGCGCTCTACGCGCTGAAGGATATATGCGGAGTAGCCGCCCTCGAAGGGATCGACCTGGCCGTCATGGACCTCCCACATGCTGGTGCAGACCTCGTCCAAGAACCAGCGGTCGTGCGTAACCACGAGCATGGCGCCCTGACCGCGCTGCCAGCGGGCCTTTAAGTGACGCGCGAGCCAGTTGATGGTGCGCATGTCCAGGTGGTTGGTGGGCTCGTCGAGCATGAGCACGTCGTAGTCGCCGATCAGCAGGCGCGCGAGGTCCACGCGACGGCGCTGGCCGCCCGAAAGCTCGCCCACCGTGCCCTCCCAGGGCACATCGCTAATAAGGCCGGCCAGAATCTGGCGCGTACGCGGACTCGAGGCCCACTCGTATTCGGGCGTGTCACCGACGACGGCATGATGCACGGTGTCGGTATCGACCAGCTGGTCCTTTTGGCCGAGCAGGCCGATCGTGGTGCCGCGACGGTGCGTCACGCGGCCGTCGTCGGGCTCCAGCGTGCCGGCGAGCACGCTCAGCAGCGTCGACTTGCCGTCGCCGTTTTTGCCGACGATACCAATGCGGTCGCCCTCGCCCACGCCGAGCGTCACGCTATCGAAAATATGCTTGGTGGGAAACTCTAGGCTGACGGAATCGCATCCCAAAAGAATCGCCATATGCCCTGCTCCTTCGTAGAAATTCAACGTTGTCCATGATAGCAGCGAAAAGGCAGGCCGCACACGACACAAAAAGGCGGGCCATCTCCCACAAGAGATGACCCGCCTCTCCAATCAGTCCCGCGGCAACCGTGGCCGCCGCGGGCCTCAAGCATGTCCCGGACTAGGAGAACATGCCGGTGAGGTAATCATTCAGCCGCTTATCCTTGGGCCGTTGGAAAATCTCGTCAGTCTCGTCATACTCGACCATATCGCCCATGTAGAAGAACGCCGTGCGGTTGGACACACGCGACGCCTGCTCCATGTTGTGCGTCACGATGACGATGGCGCGGTCGGCAACAATCGACGACATGAGGTCCTCGATCGCCAGCGTCGAGATGGGGTCGAGCGCCGAGCAGGGTTCGTCAAACAGGATCACATCGGGGTTGAGCGCCAGCGTGCGCGCGATGCACAGGCGCTGCTGCTGACCACCCGAAAGCGCGTAGGCGCTCTTGTCGAGCTTGTCCTTGACCTCGTCCCACAGCGCTGCACCGCGCAGGCTCTCCTCGACCATACGATCAAGCTCGTCACGGTCGGTAATGCCGTGGCGCTTGGGCGCAAACGTGATGTTGTCGCGAATGGACTTGCGGAACGGGTTGGGCTGCTGGAACACCATGCCAATGGAACGGCGCAGCTCGTAGGTGTTTTCGGTCTTGGTGTTCACGTTGCGCCCGCGATAGTTGATCTCGCCCTCCACGCGGCAGCCGCGAATCTCGCGATTCATGAGGTTGAGGCTACGCAAGAAGGTCGACTTACCGCAGCCCGAAGGCCCAATGAGCGCCGTGATCTCGCCCTTGTGGAAGTCGAGCGACGTATTGTGCAGTGCATGGTGGTCGCCATAGTACACGTTGACGTCCTTGGTGGAGAGCACAACCTCGTCGCTCACGGCCTTGCCGCTCACGCGCACGCGCTTCTCGCTCTCCCCCACGCTCGACAGGAAGTCCCGGGTGTCGGACGATGCCGCTTCGGTTGCGGGCGTTACATTCATCTCGCTCATTCGGCCGTCATCTTCCTTGCCAGTTGCTTGCCCACAATGCGGGCGATTACGTTAAACAGCAGCACGCAAATCATCAGCAGTGCAGCGGTGCCCCAGACGATCTGCTGGGCCTCGGGGCTGCCCTCGCCATAGATCTTGTAGATGTGCACGGCGAGCGACTCGCCGGGACGGAACACGTTCCAAGCGCAGGTGGGGCTCGACAGGTTAAAGCTCAAGAAGTTCAGGCGAACCGGCGAGCTCATACCCGAGGTAAAAAGCAGTGCTGCGGCCTCGCCAAACACGCGACCGGCCGAAAGCACGATGCCCGTCACGATGGCAGGCATGGCCTCGGGGATCAGGATGTGCAGCGTGGCCTCCCCGCGAGTGAGGCCCATGGCCAGGCACGCATCGCGCTGGGCCTGCGGCACGTCCTCGAGCGCCTGCTGGATCACGCGCACCAGGATGGGGATGTTGAACATGGTGAGCGCGACGGCGCCGGAGATGATGGAGTACTTCCAGCCCAGCTGCACCGAGAACACCAGAAAACCGAACATGCCGACGACAATGGAAGGCAGCGAGGACAACGTCTCGATGGCGGTGGAGGCGATGTCGCGGATGGGTCCGTCCGGCGCGTACTCAACCAAAAAGACCGCTCCGCCCAGGCTGATGGGCACCGAGATGATCAGGGTGATCAGCAGCAGGTAGAACGAGTCGAACAGCTGGTAGAGCACGCCGCCCTGCGTTCCGTTGGCGCGCGACGGCTCCGTGAGAAAGCCCGGCTGGAACAGCGTCGAGATGCCCTCGAACAGGATATAGGCCACCATGGAGACGACGATGAGCATGACGATGGCGACGATCGCCGTCAACACGCCCGTGGCGAAGCGGTCCTGCTTTTGGACACGCCCGAGCCTCGCCTCGTCGATGTGGATACGCGTGCTAGCCACGAGCCTTCGCCCCCTTGCGGCCGATAAGGTGGATGATCAGGATGAAGATGAGACTCATGCCCATCAGCAGCAGGCCGAGCGCCCACAGAACATCGTCTTGGGCCGAGCCCTCGGCATAGACTGCCATGGACGTGGTGAGCGTGGTGGTGATGGTCGAAGCCGGCGACAGCAGCGACGTCGGCATGGCCTCGATGCCGCCGATGACCATGCGCACGGCGAGCGTCTCGCCAAAGGCGCGGGTCATGCCCAAGATAACCGCGGTCATGAGCGACGGCATGGCGGACTTGAGCACCACGTGCCAGATGGTCTGCCAACGGGTGTAGCCCAGCGCGAGCGAGCCCTGGCGGTAGCCGTCGGGTACGGCGCGCAGGCCATCGACCGAAAGGGTGGTCATCGTCGGCAGGATCATGACGGCCAGCACGATGGCGCCGGGCAAGATGCCCAGGCCCGTACTCACGTGGAAAACGCTCTTCATAAGGCCGACGACAACGTGAAAGCCGATCAAGCCAAAGACGACCGAGGGAATACCGGTCAAAAGCTCAATAAGCGGCTGAAAGATCTTGGAGCCAAATTTTGGTTGGATCTCGACCGCAAAGATGGCAGAGCCGATGGCGATGGGCAACGCGATGAGCGTGGAGAGCACCATGACCGCAAACGAGGTGACGATCAGGGGCAGGGCGCCGGTGTAGGGCAGGCCGTTTTTAGCCGTGTTGGCCAGGTCCCACTTGGTGCCGGTGAAAAACTCGACGACCGAGACGCCGTCTTTGACAAAAGCCGAGAGGCCCTTTTGGGCGACCATAAAGATGAGCGCGGCAACGACAAGCGTCACGAGCGCTACGCACGCGCCCGTGACGCACAGGCCCACGTTCTCAAGGTCGCGCTTTGGCAGCTGTTTTGCCATTGCAAACCTTTCCGGGGGCGACTACTTATTTAGCGGAGACCTTGCCGCTGGCGTCCTTGACGACCTTCATGGCAGAGACGGGGATGAAGCCCTGCTCCTCGACGAGCTTGCCCTGGACGTCGTCGGAAAGCATGAACTCCAGGAAGGCCTTGGTAGCCTCGTCGGCGTCCTTTGCACAGTACATGTGCTCGGTCGCCCAGATCTTGAAGGAGCCGTCGGTGACATTCTTGCTCTTGGGCTCCACGCCCTCGACCTTGATGGCGTTGAACTTGGAGTCGTCGAAGTGCGAGAAGTCGAGGTAGGAGATGGCGTTGTCGGTGCTGCCCATCTGAGTCTGGACGTCGCCGGACTTGTCGAGCTCGGCGTCGCCCTTAAAGTCGACAGCCTCGTCGCCAAAGACGGCAGCCTCGAAGGTGGCGCGAGTACCGGAGCCGGCCTTGCGGTTGAGGACGACGATCTTGGCGTCGTCGCCGCCGACCTCCTTCCAGTTGGTGATCTGGCCGGAGAAGATGCCCTTGAGCTGCTCGAGGGACAGGTCGTCGACCGTCACGTTCTTGGAGACGACGGGGCCCATGCCCACGACGGCAACCTCGTGGTCGACGAGCTTCTTGACCTGGTCGGCCTCGAGTTTGGTCTCGGCGAAGACGTCGGAGTTGCCGATGGTGACGGTGCCGGCGGCAACAGCGGTCAGGCCCTTGCCCGAACCGTTACCCGAGCCGGAGACGGAGACGTCCGGGTTGGCATCCATGAACTTCTCGGCAGCGGCCTCGACGAGAGCCTGGAACGAGGAGGCGCCGTCGTAGGTCACCTCGCCGGAGACGGACTCGGCAGCAGCGGCGCTACCCTTGTCGGCGGCGTCGGATGCGCCGGAGCCGCCGCAACCAACGAGACCGAGACCGACGATGCTGGCAAGACCACCAGCGAGGCCGAGGAACTGACGACGAGAATAAGCCTGATCGAGCATGATCTTCCTTTCATACATGCGACTCGCGGGCACCCCGCCCGCTTTGCTGTTTGGAAAGATACGACCCCGATCGGGCGACGACCGCCTTATCTGCGGTTTCTTACGGGCTATTGATAGACCCTTACCGCAAGCTCTGCCCAGCCTTTACAAACGGATAACAATCCAGCGCCGAACATGGCGCACCTTTTACACCAAAGGAACGTCCCCAATGACTACCCCACCGCAACAGAAAAAGCCCGGGCAAAAGCACCGGGCTCGTAATGCAAGTTTGTATCCAAGCAGGATATAGGGGTTTCCCAGGTGCCCGAGATTACCCCGAAAGAGGAGCGCCGCGTATTTTGGTACGCAAGCGACGGTTTGAGGGGCAAGGTCGGGTGCCTGGGGAAGCCCTACAGTTCAAGTTCGTTGAGGCGCAGGATCGCCACGATATAAATCTTGAGCGCCTGCTTGAGCTGGTCCTCGTTGGCGCACTCGTTGGGACCGTGCATCTGGCCGCCCCACTCGGGCAGCTCCAGGCCGGTCTCCTCGGGGCCAAACGAGACGGCGCGGGCAAAGTTGCGCGCGTACGTGCCGCCGCCCATAGCAAAGGGCTCAGCATGCTTGCCCGTAAACTCGTTATAGGTATCAATAAGCGCCTTCACGGCCGGATCGTCGGCAGACACCGAGAACGGCACCTTAGCGCGACCCAGCTGACACGTCACGCCAAAACGGCCCACGAGCGGGTCGAGCTGCTCGCGGATGGTATCGGCACTCGTACTGTCGGGGAAGCGCACGTCGATGACCTGCTCAATATGGCCATCCGCCACGCGGATGACTCCAGCGTTGCAGGTAAGCGGGCCAAACGCCGGACTCGTCGCATCGATACCTAGGCCGCGGCCATAGGCATCCGCATGCACAAAGGCCAGGAACTTGACGAACTCGTGCTCGGCAGGCGTCAGCAGACGCTCGTCGCGTGCACCAAACGCGTCCTCGGCCTCGCGCAGATACGCCACGATCAGGCCGACGGCGTTGATGGTGCCCTCAGGCATCGAAGCGTGGCCGCCAATACCGTGGGCGAAAATCTGCGCACGCCCGTTATCAAGCGCCGTGATCTCCAGGCGGTCGGCGTTCTCAACGGGCGCCGGCAGCTCATCGGCGGCAATCGCGAGCTCGCAGATGGACTGCGACGGAATGGCATTGCTCGCCT
Source organism: Collinsella sp. (assembly GCA_031292915.1). Classification (GTDB taxonomy): domain Bacteria; phylum Actinomycetota; class Coriobacteriia; order Coriobacteriales; family Coriobacteriaceae; genus Collinsella. Next base: position 37,367 of record JAUMSH010000079.1, on the reverse strand, counting down.
CGGAGCCGCTCCACGACACGATGCGCCCGCCGTCGATCTTGGGGCTCACGAACGTCGCCCCAAATTGGCCCTTCTCGGCATTGCAGACCGGGAACTCGGCATCGGGCGTAAACAAAAAGTCGGGGTCTGCGTGGTTCTCCAGATAATGGTGAACGTCGGACATGCCCACTTCCTCATCGCAGCCCAGCAGCGCGCGGAAGGTATAGCGCGGCACAATGCCGTGCTTGAGCAGGTAGGCACCGGCGTAGAGCGACAGCACCGCCGGACCCTTGTCATCAATCACGCCACGGCCGAGCAGCCAGCCCTCGCGACGCTCCATCGCGAACGGATCGGTGTTCCAGCCGGGGCCGGCGGGCACCACGTCCACGTGGCAGATGGTCGCGAGCTGCTTGTCGCCGCGACCCGGGATATCGGCAATGCCCACATAGCCCTCGTCGTCGCCCGTCTGGTAGCCGAGCTTTTGCGCAATGCCGAGCGCGCAATCGAGCGCATCACGGACCGGTCGGCCAAACGGCGCACCGGGCTCTGCATTGGCAGCAACGGCCACGGACGGATAGCTCACCAGTTGTTCGATATCGGCGACGACATCTTCCCAGACCTCGTCGACATACTCGATAACGCTCTGCTCCACCTGATTCATGGACGACCTCCTCACCAATGAGTGACGGGTACGCCCGCCCCTCACATTACGTCTATTAGATAGCGAAAAGTTTAGCAAGCTCGGCCACCGAGTGCACCACTGCATCGGCACCCGCCGCCTCGTGCTCGCCCGGCGCCGCCGCGCCCGAATAGATACCAATGCACGGTACGCCCATTGCGTGCGCGCCCTCCACATCGTTGAAGCGATCGCCGATCATCACGGCATCGCCCGCCGTCGCACCGAGCTCTGCCAGGGCATCGCGGACCGAATCGGCCTTGGTCTCGCGCCCCTGCGGCGGATTCATGCCAACCACCGCCTCAAACTGAGAAAGTCCCAGCTCTCCCACCATGTCGATACACTTTGCCTCCATGCGTGACGTCGCCACGGCCATACGCTTGCCTTGGGCGACCAACCCATCCAGCAGCTCGGGGATCCCGTCAAACACGGGATACTCCTCCGGTCCCAGTTCATCAAAAAAGGCACGGTACTCGTCGGCCACCACAAGCGACTCCTCGCGGGAAAAGCCATAAAAGACGTGAAAGCTCTTCCACAGGGGCGGCCCGATCATGCGGCGCAGGTCACCCATCTGCGCCTCCGAAAACCCGCGCGCGGCCAACGTCTTGCGCGTCGAGGTCATCACCGCCCGGCCCGTATCGGCCACCGTGCCGTCAAAATCGAACAGCACAACCGGCCGCTCGCATAGCTGTAATGCCGCCATCGGCACTCCTCTTCCCCAGTTGATGATTTCCACACCGACACTTCAAACTGTTGACTATTCAACAATTGAACCTAGCAATGTAGAGCAACTCCACTATACTTGTCGCACTTTGCTCTCAGAAGGCGGCGCGAAAGCGCCCCAACGAAAGGTGCAATTATGTCTTTTGCCATCATAACCGACTCCACGTCGGACATCTCCCCCGCCCGCGCTCAAGAGCTCGGCATTTACGTGATTCCGCTGCATGTGATTATCGAGGGCGAGGACCTGCTCGACCAGGTGCAAATTACCGCCCAGGAGTACGTCGCGCGCATGGCCGGCTCCGAGCAGCTGCCGCACACCTCGCAGCCAAGCGCCGGCGAGTTCAAGGCGCTCTTTGATCGCGTGCTCGCCGACGGCCACGACAGCGCCATCTTTATCTCGCTGTGCAGCGAGTGGTCTGCCTGCTACGCCAACGCGTGCCAGGTTGCCGATACCCACGAGCTCGACGTGCGCTGCATCGACTCGCGCACCGGCTCGGCTGCCGAGGGCCTGCTGGTGGAGTACGCGCTGGCCATGCGCGAGGACGGCCGCAGCCTGGACGAGACCGAGGCGCAGATCCGAGCGACGCTGCCCGACGCCCACCTGCTGCTGATTCCCCGCACGCTCGAGAACCTCGTTAAGAACGGCCGCGCGCCCAAACTCGCCGGCCAGCTCACGCAGATGCTCAACATTCGCCTGGCCGTTTCGCCGGAGTGGAAATCGGGCGAGATCAAGGCCATCAAAAAGGGCCGCGGCGCCAAGCGCATCGTTGCCAACACCATGGCCGATTGCCTCGCATTTTTGACCGAGCATCCGGGCTCCAGCGTGCGTGTGCTCACGACCGGCGCCGCCGAGGAGCAGGAGCTCGTCAGCCATGCACTCGCAGGCCAAGACTATGTAGACGCCGGCACCGGCCCCATCGGCTGCACCATCGCCACCCATGTAGGCATCGACGCCATCGCCATCAGCTACTGCCCCCGCTACCAGCCAACTCACTAGGGACGCCCACATCAGTTGCGGTGGAATAGGGACTGTTTTTGGCTTATTAGCCGCCAATCAATCCCTATTCCACCACAACTTGGAAATCGGCGATCAGCCCAGCGGACCCTGAAACAGCTCCTGATGAGTGCCCATTCTCACCAGCCTAACCATTGGGTTAGTCTTATGGGGAAGATAAAGAACGACCACATCGACCAAGCCATCGGATAGGTGGAAATCGATGTGGCCGTTGTAGTTTCCGCCCGGGTTTGAGAGCTCGTGGGCGCCATACTCCGCCGGAAGTGACCCATGAGCCACAAGCTCTGCAACCGCCGCTTTAAACTCACTTTTTAGCTGCGGATGCATGCGCATCGTTCGTTTGTAGTCCACCTTAAATTGAGCCTCGACTTTAATCTCGAACATCGCTATTCCTCATCGAGGAATGACATAAGCTCATCAGCGTTATTGAATGACGGGCTATCGTCCGGCAAAATCCCCAACTCATGAGCCTCGGCGATCACCATGGCACGCCTCGTCGCCTCGTTGGGCACCTCCGCCCTTCCTACAATCTCAAAAGGAATCTTTCGCTGATTTACCAGCTGCCGAACGGCAAGATTGAGATAGGAATTGAGGCTGAGGCCGACCGAATCCAAGAACTCAGTCGCCTGCTCCTTGAGCCCCTCTTCGATTCGAACCGTCGTAGGCTTAACTGTTGCTGTAGACATTTGCGACCTCCTCGCCCTCGTCTTTTACACCAGTATACCCAATATAAATGGCAATCTGATGTTAAATAACATCAGATTGCCATGCGTATTCATGTCGCGTGGGCACGATTGATCTACATCAGCCCGCTCAGGGCGATGTCGACGGCTTCGTTGAGGTCGTCGGTGATGTGCACGAGCTCGGGATCGAGCGGGCTGATCATACCGGCGTCCATCACCGGGCCGTTGAGCCAGTCGAACAGGCCCTGCCAGTACTCTGTGCCCACCAGCACGAGGGGCATGCGCTTGACCTTGTGCGTTTGCACCAGCGTGAGCACCTCGAACATCTCGTCGAGCGTGCCAAAGCCGCCGGGAAACACGATGGCGCCCGAGCTGTATTTGACGAACATGGTCTTGCGCACAAAGAAGTAACGGAAGTCCATGCCGAGGTTCACGTATTTATTGAGCCCATGCTCGTGCGGCAATTCAATGCCCAGGCCAACTGACTTGCCGTTGACACTCGCCGCTCCCCTGTTGGCCGCTTCCATGATGCCGGGGCCGCCACCGGTGATAACCGCCACGCCGCGCTGGGCAATCTTACGGCCGACCGTGCGCGCCGCCTTGTAGGCCGGGTCCGTCTTGGGCGTGCGGGCACTACCGAAGATGGTCACCGCAGGCCCTAACTCGGCAAGTGCGCCAAAGCCATCGACAAACTCGGCCTGGATGCGCAGTACGCGCCACGGATCGGCATGCAGCCAGTCGGTCGACTCCTCGGGCGCCAGCAGGTTGGCGTAGGTGTTGTCCTTAGGAATCATGGGGCCGCGCATGACCACGGGGCCGCGGCGGTACGTCTCGTCGTAGGCAGGCTCGCCCTCGACGTTCTCATTCTTAATCATGGGCACTCCTATCGAGAAAAAGAAAAGCGGGCGGGGTCGACGCCATGCGCCAAACACCCGCCCGAACATCAACTATTCGGTATGGTACCCACGATGCATCAAGTGCTTGCAAGCTATCGGTCAGCGGTCGTGCGGCCGGTGTCAGCAAATGTGACGACCGGCCGTCGCTCGCCCCTTGCCGTTGCCCGCGCTCTGCAAGCGCCCGCGCCGCTCTTAGTAGTCCACCGCCGCAGGGCTGTTCATCCAGTCGCTCACAAACGCGCCGTAGCGGCCCTCGATAATGGCCTGGCGGGCACGCTGCATAAGGTTGAGCAGGTAGTAGATGTTGTGCATCGAAAGCAGGATGCCGCCGAGCATCTCCTTCTGCGTGACCATGTGGCGAATGAGCGCGCGGCTGTAGCCGCCCGTGCACACCGGGCAGGTGCAGGTGGGGTCGATGGGGCCGTCGTCGTGCGCAAAACGCGCGTTGCGGAAGTTAAGGCGACCTTCACTGGAGAATGCCGTGCCCATGCGGCCGGTGCGCGTCGGCAGCACGCAGTCGAACATATCGATGCCCACGCCCACGCCGCGCACGAGCGTCGTCGGGTTGCCGACGCCCATCAGGTAGCGCGGCTTGTGCTTGGGCATGTACTCGCTCACAAGCGGCGCCAGGGTCTCGAACATGGTCTCGTGGTCCTCGCCCACCGAGTAGCCGCCGATGCCGTAACCGGGGAAGTCACCGCACTCCTCCAGATGGCGCAGAGAGCGCAGGCGCAGATCCAAATGCATGCCGCCCTGGACGATGCCAAAGAGCGCCTGGTCATCGCGGGTGTGAGCCTTGTAGCAGCGCTCGGCCCACATGCTCGACAGCTCCACCGCGCGCTCAACGTAGGCGCGCGTGGCGGGATAGCCCGGGCACTGGTCCAGCTGCATGCAGATGTCGGAGCCGAGCTTCATGGCGATCTCCATGTTGTCCTCGGGTGTCCAGAACACGTGGCGGCCGTCGTAATCGTTGACGATAAAGCGCACGCCCTCGTCGGTGAGCTTGACGGCGTCGTTGTGGCTGAACACCTGGAAACCGCCCGAGTCGGTGAGGATAGGACCGTGCCAGTTCATAAACTTGTGCAGGCCGCCCAGCTCGGCGATAGTGTCCTCGCCGGGACGCATGGACAGATGATAGGTGTTGGCAAGCACGATCTGGGCGCCGAGCTGTTTGACGGTCTCGGTGGGGATGCCCTTGACGTTTGCCTTGGTGCCCACGGGCATAAAGATCGGCGTCTCGATGTCGCCGTGCGGGGTGTGCAGCACGCCGGCACGCGCATGCGTCGTCGGATCCTCGGCGATCAGGTCGAATTTAAAAAGGCTCTGGTCCATAAACTGGAACTCCTTGGTTGCGGTTCATACGCAAAACATTATACGGGCAACCCGCGAGAAGCACCGACTCGACAGAAACTGGTGCATTAAACGACTAGTCATTTAAGAACGTCCCCAACGACTACGGGATCATCTCCAACAGCCAAGGGAACGCCGATGCTTTGTCAACGACAGCGAAAACCCGCCAGAGCGAGCAAGATGCCTTCAGGCAAAATGGCGCCACAGGTTGAGCATAAGTCAGACACTATGACCCAATCCGAAGGCACGGAAACGACAGGAGCCCCCGCTCGTGACCGCGGGTCGGGGCTGCGACAATGTTGTTGAAGTGCCAGAGGCGCAGCCGCGCCGCAACGAGGTTGGGAGGCTCCCGTGCCTAGATATTCTACCGCCTTCGGAATGGACGTACACCTCAGGTCCACCACCGTCTGCGCGCTCGACGCGGAGACGGGCGAGGCCGTGACGAGGAGGTTCCGCGGCAACCCCTGGGGCGAGGTCGCGGAGTGGATGTCGGGCTTCCCCGGCCCGTCGCTCGCCGCCTACGAGAGCGGCTACCTCGGCTTCGCCCCGCAGAGGGAGCTCTCCGGGCTCGGCGTCGACTGCGTCGTCGCCGCCGTCTCCAAGGTCCCGAGGTCGGCGGCAGACCTCTCGTCCAAGAACGACCGCAACGACGCGGCCAGGATGGCCAAGGCGATACTGTCGCACGATATCTCCCCGGTATGGGTGCCGTCCCCCGAGATCGAGGGGCTCAGGGACCTCGCCGGGGCCCACGACGCGGCGACCGCGAGGCTCGCGGCGGCGAGGCAGCGGCTCCTGGCGTTCCTGGCCCGCCGCGGCTACGCCTACGGCGGCACGACGCCGGCCGGAAACCCCCGGAGGTACTGGACGTACGACTTCCTCAGGTGGCTCGACAAGGTCCGGCCCGCCGACGACGGCGGCATCCGGGCGCTTGCGGCGCTGAGGAACGAGGTCGAGGCGGCCGCCGAGACGCGCGACGACCTCCTCGCCGAGTACAGGGCCGCCGTCGCGGCGGGCCCCCTCTCGGCGGAGGTCGAGGCGCTCCAGTCGATCAAGGGGTGCGGGTTCGCGCTCGCCGCCGCCTTCGCGTCCGAGGTCGGCGACTTCTCGAGGTTCCGCTCCGGCAGGCAGGTGACGTCCCACTTCGGCCTCGCCCCGAAGCAGAGGTCGAGCGCGGACTCCGTGCGCCTCGGCGGGATCAGCGGGGCCGGCAACGCGCTCGTCAGGAGGTTGGCAGTCGAGGGGTCCTGGAGCTACGTCCAGGCGAGCCACCAACCGAAGCTGATGCCCAAGGGCAGCGGCGTCCCGCTCGAGGTAAGGATGCACGGGAGGAAGGGTTCCGAGCGCCTGCTCCGGCGCCGCGAGGAGATGCTCGCCAGGGGCATGCCCCAGGCGAAGGCGAACGCCGCCACCGCCGCCGAGCTCGTGAGGTGGCTGTGGGCCCTCGGCGCGATGTGCCGGGAGGCAACCGAATAGACATAGCCCCCGTCCCGGCGAGCCGGGCGGCCTTCGGGGATACCCCCTATTTCGCTGTGCGCGCGGAGCCCTCCGCATGCGCCTCGACAGACTTGGGGAACCCCGCCGAAGGAATGGAGTGCGGGCCGACAGAACGGTATCCGCGGATATGAGACTGAGCCGAAGGCGTCGACGACATGCCGGGGGCGGACCGGGACGGGTTCAACGGCAGGCCCCGCCGACCGATTGCAAGCGGTCGGCGGGGCCATTGTGGCTCTTGACAGCGGATTGGGTCATATGAGCGAGCGGGCCGCATTTGAGACAAGGTGACGTGAAACGAAAGGGCGCTGACCTTCTGGTCGCGCCCTTGAAGTTGAACGTCAGATTGCCGCTCTGGCGGGTTTGCAGCGTCAACTTGTTACGCGGTTTGGTAAAACCGCGTAACCCCTACGGCCGCTGGCCCATGCCACCCTCGAGGGTGACGGTCTCGCCGTTCATGTACTTAAAGTCGGGACCGCAGAGCTGAACGACCACGCGGCCGATCTCCTTCTCGACGTCGCCGTAGTGGCCTGCCGGCGGCATGTGGACGTTGGCCTTGAAAGCCTCGGGGTAAGCATCCTGGAAGTTCTCGAGCGCAGCGGTCCAAGCAAGCGGGCAAACGATATTGACGTTGATGCCGTCCTTGCCCCACTCGTTGGCGGCAACGCGGGTCAGGCCGCGGATGCCCTCCTTGGCGGCAGCATAGCTGCACTGGCCATAGTTGCCAAACAGGCCGGCGCCCGAGGCAAAGTTGACCACGGAGCCCTTGGTCTCCTTCAGGTGCGGATAGGCCTTCTGCATGTACAGATAGGTAGCATACAGACCGGAGTAAATGGCCAGGTTAAACTGATCCATGGTGTGATCGGCGATGGTCACACCCGAGGCGCTGGCCTGAGCATTGTTGACGACGGCGTCGATGCGGCCGAACTCCTCAATGGCCTTGTCGATGACGTTCTGGACAACGGCCTCGTTATCCTGGCCAGCCGAGACATCGGCCTGAACAGGCAGAACCTTGACACCGTACTCGGCCTCGAGAGACTCCTTGGCGGCCTCGAGCTTGGCGACGTTGCGGCCGGTGATGACGAGGTTCGCGCCCTCCTTGGCAAATGCGATATCGATGCCGTAGCCGATGGAGCCAGCGGAACCGTCCTTAAGCGTGGCCTTGCCGCCGCCGGTGACGATCACGGTCTTACCAGTGAAAAGTCCCATACAAAGTCCTTTCAAATCGCGACGGGCACGCCCGCCGACTGCGCGTATCCAACTTCACGCGCCAAAAGCTGAGATGCAACTTTAGCGTGTTCAAGCGAAAATAAAAGACCGCGGTAGGCGAACGGCACCACGTCGTTCGGCGAAGGGATTGTCAAGTACAAACTGGATAAAGCGGCCGAGTTATCGTTATCAGATCGAGCCATCGAACACGTTTTGAAACTTTGCTGCAGCGCGTGGGATGTCGGCGCGAGACTTTATCATAGGGTGACAAACAACGATGAGGAGCACATGCCTATGACAGACGAGCTGGACCCCCAGACTCAGCAGCATATTGATCATTCCGAAGACGCCGTCGACGACTGCGATACTCCTACCTGCGTCGACGCCTCCACCGATGCGCCCGCCACCGCAGATGCGCACGCCGGTGCGGATAAGGCAACAGACACAGACGATACTGTCGAGCATGATGAAAGCGAGCAGCCGGAGCCGAGCGATGCCGAACCTGACACGGACCCCGCCCCGCAAGCAGCGGGCCCCATCGAGGTGTCTTCGGAAGAAGAGCTCGATGCCGTCATGGACTCCATGATGGATGCCGTCAAAGCGATGAAAGACGCCGTGGCCGATGCCGATATTGATGCCGAGGAAGAGGAGGCCGCCGAGGCGGCCTCGACCTTTGTACCCGGCGAGACCCCCGTTGCCGACCAGGGCAGCACCATGCCCTCGTTTCTGCAGCTCGAGCACCCCACGATTGGCGCCGATGCGGTCGATCCGCACGCAGCGGGCTTTTCTGTGGTCGAGGGCGGTACCGGCAATATCGCCGCGCCGCAGGCTGCCGATGCGGACGCTGTCGACACCGCTCGCCCGATCGCCCCGCACTCCCCCGACGCGAACCGCGATCTGGGGACCGCTGTCTCGAACACCGCGAACGCCGTGGGCACCTTTATTGCCCAGGGCGCCTCGGCCATGCGCGAGATGAACGCCGCGAAAAAGGCACTTGCCGATGCCCGCGCCCACCTGGCCGAACTTGAGCAGCGCATTGTCGATCAGGCCGAGGAGCTCGAGACGCGCCAGGATATCGCAGGCCGCTACGACCAGATCGTCGCCGACCAGCGTCAGGCGATCGCCACAGCGCAAAAGACCGCTGCGGCAGCCGAGATTGACCGTGATGCCCACGCCGCCAAAGCGACAGAGCTCAAGAGTCAGCTCGAACAAATGAAGACAGAGGATGACGCGACTGAGCTCCGCCTGAAGGCCGCGCTCGACGCCGTGGAGGCCCGCGAGGCAAGCTCGCGCGAGACCGGCAACCGCCTCGTTCGACGTCTTGAGGATTCCAAGCGCATCCGCGACAAGGTGCAGGCCGAGCGAGACGCCGGCATTGCCGCCGCACAACAAACCGTCGACGCCACGCGCGCCCAGCTCGAGACGCTGCGTCATGAGTATGCCGAGCTGCAACGCAATCCCTCGGCAAATCCCGCCAACTATACGGTGCGCACCAGCAAGCTCTCGATGCAGATCTCCGACACGGCAGATGCCCTGCGTAAAGCCGAAGAAGATGTCCCGCGCATCACCGCCGACCTTGAGCACTCGCTTGCCGCAGCCGAGCAGGCCGTCGAGCAGGCTCAAGCCCCCATTGCCGAAGCCAAACGCGCGCACCAAGCCGTGACGACTGAGGCTGATGCCGCGCGCGACGAGCTGCAGACGGCGAAAACTGCCGCCACGACGCGCCAGCGCGAACTGCGCGAGAAGATCGCCGCCGAGGACAAGGCACGCCGCGACCAAGAGCAAAGCATCGCCAACGCCCAAGCAGATGCCGCACATGCACAGTCGATCATCGAGCAGGCGACCGAGGTACATGACCATCCAGAGATCACTGAGTCGCTTGCAGGATCCTTGGCCCGAGACAAAGCCGAACACGCCGAGACCGAGCGAGAAGTCGCCCAGCTCGAGGCCACCGAGGACGCGGTGCGCGAGCGCACCCGCGACTCACGCATCAAATTCACCGGCGCCATCGTCTGCATCGTCGCCGCAATCCTGGTGATCATCCTAGTCTGGCTGTTCGCAAGCAAGTAAACCGGCTGCCAAAAAAACGCTCAACGCAGTTGCGGTGAGATAGTTCTTGTTTAGCCCAAAAAGGCCAATTCAAGAACTATCTCACCGCAACTTATTTAGATTGATGCAAGGTAGTCGTTTAAGAACGTCCCCAATGACTACACCGATGTTTTGTTGACAACCAAAGAAATGCCGGTGTTTTGGCAACGACAGCGAGCGGGCCGCATTTGAGACAAGGTGACGTGAAACGAAAGGGCGCTGACCTTCTGGTCGCGCCCTTGAAGTTGAACGTCAGATTGTCCAAATGCGGCCCGCGCAGCGTCGACCGGTTACGGCGTTTGTAAAACGCCGTAACCTACTGAATGAGCATGGCGTCACCAAAGCTGAAGAAGCGGTAACGTTCTTCGATAGCGGCGGCGTAGGCATCCATGATCTGGTCGCGGGTGGCAAGTGCGCTCACGAGCATCATGAGCGTGGAGCGCGGCACATGGAAGTTCGTGATCAGCGCGTCGACCACGTGATAGGTCGAGCCGGGCATGAGGTAGAGCTGCGTCGTGGCGTTCTCGCGCACCACGATGTCACCGCGGCCAAGTGTATCGGCCCCGTCCTCGCGGCCCTCAAAATAGCGCGCCGTCACGGCCGGATCGGACACCGGTGCCTCAGCGTCAAAGGCGCTTTCGAGCGAGCGCACCGCCGTGGTACCGACGGCGATCACACGATGGCCCTCGGCCTTCGCCTTATGCACGGCGTCGACAACCTCCTGCGACACGTGATAGCGCTCGGTGTGCATCACGTGCTGCGTGGGGTCGTCCTCCTCCACCAGACGGAAGGTATCGATGCCCACCTCGAGCTCGACGGCGGCAAACTTCGCGCCCTTGGCCTCGATAGCGGCCATGAGCTCGGGGGTAAAGTGCAGACCCGCCGTAGGAGCGGCAGCCGAGTGCTCCTCCTTCATGGCGTAGACGGTCTGGTACTTCTCGGGATCGCCCTCGTAATCGGTAATGTAGGGCGGCAGCGGCACGTGGCCGGCCGCATGGATGGCCTCGTCGAGCGTGCGCGGCTCGCCGGCGGCATTGTAACCGGCCGGCTCAAAGCGCACCAGGCGGCCGCCGCGGCTATCGGTGACAAAGTCGACGACCTCGGCCGTCAGCACCACGGGCGCGCCCTCGGGCGCATGGGCGCCGCCCGCACGATACTCAATCTGAGCACCGGGCTTCAGGCGCTTACCCGGCTTGACCAGGCACTCCCAGACATGGCCCAGCGGATCCACATCCTCGCGGCGCTTGAGCAGCAGCGTCTCGACCACGCCGCCCGAGCCGGCCTTGCGACCGATCAGGCGGGCCGGCATCACGCGCGTCTTGTTGATGACGAGCACGTCGCCCGGCTCGATATAGTCGATGATGTCGCGGAAGATGCGGTGCTCAACGGTACCGCCGTGCTCCAGCGGCGTTCCCGCCTGGGAGCCCTTGCGATCAACCACCAGCAGGCGGCAGGAGTCGCGCGGCTCGGCAGGAGCTTGGGCAATCAGTTCCTCGGGAAGGTTGTAGTCAAAATCATCGGTACGCATCTTTGCCTCTTTCACAAAGCGCGTCAGTCGAAAAAATCGACTGACGCGCGCATCATTCTCCCCTGTATCCTATCAGCTTGTTGAGAGAAATATAGTATTGAAACAGATTTGCGACTGTTTTCTCAACGCCCCGCTACTTAAGCGTTGCGTACATCACCGCCTTAATCGTATGCATGCGATTCTCCGCTTCTTGGAAAACACGAGACTTATCGGACTCAAAAACCTCGTCCGTGACTTCCATTTCGGTAACTCCAAACTTCTCAGCAATTTCGGCACCAACAGTAGTATTAGTATCGTGGAAGCTCGGAAGGCAGTGGAGGAAAATCGCCTCGGGCTTTGCCATAGACATCACCTCAGCGGTCACACGATACGGCGACATGAGCTTAATGCGGCTTTCCCACAGCTCTGCGGGCTGACCCATGCCAACCCAAACATCCGTGTAAATTACATCGGCATCACGAGCGCCTTCCTCAATATCCTCTGTAATGGTAATCGTCGATCCATGCTCGGCCGCAATACGACTACATTCTGCAAGGAGTTCAGGATCATAGGATGTAGCCCCCTCCGAATTTCCCCCGATTGGGCCGCAAGAACAGTAGTTAATGCCGAGCTTAGCGCAAATGACCATGAGCGAATCAGCGACGTTTCCGGCCGCCTTACCAAAAAATGTAAGTTTCCTGCCCTTAATCTCTCCAAACTCTTCACGCATGGTCAGAATATCGGCAAGCACTTGAGTCGGGTGAAATTCAGTAGTCAGCCCATTCCAAACGGGAACCCCAGCTTTTGCAGCAAGCTCCTCAACCTTCGCCTGTTCAAAGCCGCGGTATTCAATTCCGTCATACATGCGGCCAAGGACGCGAGCCGTGTCCTCAATCGACTCCTTTTTGCCCATCTGAGACGAGCCCGGATCCAAATAAGTTACACCCATGCCAAGGTCAAGTGCACCAACTTCGAAGGCGCAGCGAGTACGCGTGGAAGTCTTCTCAAATAGCAAAACAATATTCTTGCCTTCAAGGTATTTATGCGGAACACCGGCACGCTTCATGCTTTTGAAGTTAGCAGAAAGCTCAAGCAGATACTCAATCTCTTCCGTCGTGTAATCAAGCAGCTTCAGAAAACTGCGCCCAGCGATATTAACACCCATATTCGCCATCTCCCATCACAGTGGATTTGCAACTAAATATCTTCGCGCCAGAAGGGCATGCTCATGCAGCGCGGGCCACCACGACCGCGGGACAGTTCCTCGGAGGGAACGACCAAAAGTTCCAAACCGTTCTTGTAGAGCTCATCATTTGTGACAACATTGCGCTCGTAAACACAGACTTTACCAGGAGCAACGGCAAGAGTGTTCGACCCGTCGTTCCACTGCTCGCGAGATGCCTCAACCATATCGCCGGCACCGCACTCAATAAGCTGCACCTTCTCCACGCCAGTAGCCATTTCAAGAATATGTTCAAGCGTGTCATCAATCTCTTGAACAGCGACCATTCCCTCAGAGTCACCACGAGTCAGACGATAAACACGAAGGGTCTCAAAAATACCGGGATAAACTGTGAACTTATCGAAATCCACCATGGTGCAAACGGTGTCAAGATGCATGTAAGCATAGCCGTTGGGGATTTTAATAGCGTAAACGGTATCGATCTCAGAATTCCCAGATCCCCAGAACAAATTCTTTGCAAGCTCCTCAATCGCAGCCGCCTCAGTTCGCTGGCTAATTCCAATAGCCAAGGTATGAGCGTTAATGTTAAGCACATCACCGCCCTCGATATGCCAGGGATTCTTATGGTCGTACCAAATCGGAGTCCCTGCATAATCGGGATGGTATTTGAAAATCGCTTCGTAGAAGGGCACTTCACGATCTCGCTGTTTCCAATACATATGGTGAAGCAGAACGCCTTTGCCCACGGAAGCAAGAGGATCGCGAGAGAAATATGAACTCGGAAGAGGCTTCAACACCAAATCATCGGGCTTCGCATCCTCATTATCCATCATACTAAGCGTAGTCGAAACGCGAGGCAGCTCAAGGTCACGATAACGATACCCCCCCATAGCCTCAAGTACAAACTGATACGAATCTGAAATAGCGTCGAGCTTTTCACGAACAGCCTGCTCAAGCATAGGATTGACAATCCCGCTCTCAGCCATAAATGTATCGGTAAACTCAGCGCGAGCCGAGGGGCATGCATCCAGCGCTTCAGCAACGAGTTTCTCCATATAGAGAACCTCAACACCTTCGCTCCTCAGAAGATCCGCAAAGGCATCATGCTCCTTTTGAGCCACATCAAGATAGAAACAGTCGTGAATCCAGACATCATCGAACTCTTCTGCCTTTACGTTCACAAGGTCACGACCGGGGCGGTGAAGCACAACTTTCTTGAGCTTACCAATCTCGCTGTGTACATTCAGTCCTTTAGACATTCCTGTTACTCCATTTCAGCCATGAAACCTACAGGGCAATAAGTCCCGAGATTGCTACGAATACGATATTGATGAGCGACACGACCAAGAAGAATTTCCAAACGGTCTTCCACCACTGGCCAAGCTTGATCTTGCACACGCCCAAACCCGCTACAAGAATGGCGCTAGTAGGACAGATCAAAGACATCGTCGCGCTACCCATGGAGAGAGCCCACACGGCGGCCTCGGGATTAAGGCCCATGAGTTCGGTCAAAGGTCCAAAAATGGGAGCGGTCAGTGCTGCAAGGCCAGACGAGCTGGGAACCAGAATCGCCAGGAGGTTCTCAACCGCATAAAGAAGCGTAGTAAAGAGAACCGCCGGGATGCCGCCCAGACCAGTGGCGAGCGCATTGAGGATGGTGTCGATGATCATGCCGTCAGAGGCAATGACAAGGATGCCACGCGCAAGTCCAACGACAATTGCCGAGAAAGCAAAGTCAGCGATACCCGCAACAAATTCCTGAGCGATGACGTCCTGACTAAAGCCCGCAATAACACCAGCCAACAGGCCCATGGCCAAAAAGACCACAGAAATCTCGTTCATATACCAGCCCTGGGTCACAAGTCCCCAGATGATAAGGCACATACCAGCGATAAATACCGCAAGCACGCCTTTTTGACGACCCGTAAATTCCGCGTCAAGGGCAGATTCATCGGCAGCGAACTCGACTTTCTTGGCGATATCATCCTCAAATGTGATCGATGACTCAGGGTTCTTCTTTACCCTTCGTGCATAGAGGACAACCCAAGTAATTGCAACGGCAGTCAAAACAACCCAGGCAATCATACGCAGCCACAGCTGGGGGTTGCCCTGAATACCAAGAATACCTTGCGCAATGAGAACATTAAACGGATTAATCGTTGAGGCGATGTAACCCGTGCGCGCTCCAACGAACACGACCATGAACGCCGTCATCGAGTCGAAGCCCATAGCCATCATAATTGGCATGAAGATCGCAAAGAACGGGAGAGTTTCTTCCGCCATGCCAAAGCTCGTTCCGCCCAATGCAAAGAGAACCATCGCAATAGGAATAATTAGAATGTCTTTGTTCTTAAAGCGGCGAACGACACGACCCATTCCGCTCGTGATAGCGCCCGTTTTAGTAATAACCTGAAACGAACCGCCCACAATCAAGATGAATGCAACGACCTCAATTGCCTCTTGTATACCGCGCGTTGGAGCCTGAAGAACATCGAAGACGCCTTGTCTGAGATCTACTTCATCCCCGGTTTCCTCGTCAATATATGTCTTTTCACTCTGCTCATACGTACCTGCGACAGTGACTTCACGACCGTTCACCTCCTGACGCTGATAGGACCCAGAGGGAACAATCCACGTGAGAACAGCGAAGATGACCATAAGTGCAAAGATGATCGCATATACGTGCGGGACCTTGAACTGCTTGATGCCTTTCGAACTTTCCGCTGCCATATCTCCTCCTTCATTCCTTTTCCCATCTATCCAGCTGGCACCATAAATGTATGAGGTTGCTCAGCGGTGGTCGGCCAACCATCGCCATCGTGTCGCTTTTCACCTATGAACGGCAGCTAAAGTGACGTTATTAATCAATCTGATATTTAAAATTGATGTTATTTATCAATTACATACGTCTTTTAACTTTTCCGCAAAACAACAAGGAACCTGCCTTAGCCTTATATAAAAACCAGCAGGACAGGAGACAGACATGCAAGGCGTACACATAACAAATGAAATCGGTCATTTAAAAGCCGTACTTGTCCATCGACCAGGAACTGAAACACAAAACTACCCTGATGCCGACTTCAGCCAAGTTTTCTCCCTGCGAAAATGGAGCGGTCGTTTTGACCTCGACAAAGCAATATATGAGCACGATTCCATGGTTCAATTGCTTGAGAAGCATGGCGTAGAAACCATTGAAATTAGGGACCTTCTCGAAGACTCACTTGAAACTGAGCCCCAATCACTTAAATGTTTTATTGATGACTACCTCCGTTGCAGTGGGGCAACAGGCAGAGAGTTCCTCGAGACAATAACCCAGCTGTTTGAGAACGCTAAGAACACCCAGGAATTGGTGAATATAGTACTTAACGGCATTCGCTTTGGAGACACTGAGCTATGTTCAAACCAGTCGGAAACACTACGGGCGCTCGTGCACGAGCAATTTGACCCCGCCTCGCTCTTGGTCAATCCCCTCAACACGCTTTTTTTCACTCGTGATCCTGCTGTGGTAGTCGGAGACGGCATCATCCTAAATCATATGTATTGGCCTGAGCGTGATCGTGAGGTCGCCTTATACCGGCAGATATTCACCCACCACAAGATCATGGGAGAAACCCCGGTATGTGATTTGAACAGGAGTAGTTACCATATCGAAGGCGGAGACATTCTTGTTATCAGTGCTAAGACATTATTAGTTGGAATCTCTGACCGAACTGAACCCGCCGCCGTCGAGTCACTTGCCAAAGAGCTCCTGACCTCAAATAAATTCCAGACTACCGAGCTAATTGCGATTCGAGTCCCCTCTGACGGGCTGCGTATCCACCTCGATACGTTCATAAGTAGAATTGATCACGACGCGTTCCTCATCGATCGTGAGATATGCAATGCCGTTGATGCATACAGCATTCAACTAAAACGATCCGGAAAGGGCCTTACGATCACTCCTATCGATCGCACGATTCCGGAAATACTCTCTGCAGCCTGTTGCGAACCAATAAAAGTAATTGACTGCGGAGGCGGGAATCAAACCGCCTACGAAAGAGAGCGCCGGAACAACGCAACGTCTATCCTTGCGCTCTCGCCAGGAAAACTATGCGTATATGAAGAAAACGTTTGGACCAACGAAGCGCTTGAGAAAGCAGGAATGGAATTATTCCCGTTATCCATTGACGAGCTCACCAAAGGCTATGGTGGCACAAACTGTCTATGCCTCCCTCTGTGGCGAGAGGATCTATAGCCATGGGCTTCGGGGCAAATATTCGTAAACTCCGCACCATGGAGCATCTTGGTCAGGCGCAACTTGCAGAGATGTTGGGGGTATCTAAAGAGACCGTTTGTCGTTGGGAAAAAAGTCGGTATGCCCCCCGTGAGCGCCATATTGAAAAGTTACAAGCGCTCTTCGGTTGCACCCGCGATGAACTTGTTGGCGAGGAAAACGGTTTGGCCGTAAAGCTCGCAAATAAAAGAATCGTCACCGACGAAGACCCTGCTATCCACGAAATGGAGGGTGCATTTCCCGTCATCGATATCGAATCGCAAAAGCGCCGCATCACGCACAGCCAACAAAATGCTTGCGCGCCTGTAGACGTAGCCAAGCGTCACCCACATAGCGTTTTCGTTAAAATCAAAGGTGACGAAATGTCCCGCATTTACCCTCCCGGCAGCTTACTACTTGTCGATACCACCGCAAAGCCTTGGAACGGCTGTGCTGTATTGGCGCTCGCAGACGGTAAAACACCGGTAATTAGGCGATTTGCAGAAGGAAACGACATGATTGTGCTGTCGTCCCATTCATATGCAACAGCAAGTCCGGATCTGATGTTTAACAAACGGAGGATTAGAATCATAGGAGTCGTCGTTTGGTATCAAGCGAGCCACGATCACACGCTTAATTAAATCGACTTTCCCAAAAACGACCGTACCGCACAGACAGCTCAAAGCCCCAGCCCAAAATGAACTACTTTTTGGACGCTTTGCGCTCGTCGCGGATGCGGGCGCGGTCCATGGCCGCCTCGACGGCCGAGAATCGGCAGCCGCAGTAATTCTGCCGATACATGCCCAGCTCGCGCGAACGACGTGTCGCCTCGGGGTAATACGGACGAAAATCGCGAATCACCGGAGTGAGACCGCGGGCGGCAGCCAGACGCTCCAACACATCATTGCAGGTTTCGAACAACTGATACGGCGAGACGGCGAGCGTCGTACCCACAAACTCAAACCCACGCTCCTGGGCCACGCGGCACGCCTCAGCCAAGCGCAGGGCATAGCACGCACGACAGCGACGGGGCCGATCGGCACCCAGCGGTGCCACGCCGGCCTCCCAGCGCTCACGGTCCTCCCCCGCCTCGATAAGCTCGATGTCGCCATCGGCACACCACCGGCGCAGCTCGTCCAAACGCCGCTGCCATTCATCGTGCGGCTGAATATTGGGGTTTGTCCAGCAGATTGTGGGCTCAAACCCTTCCTCGCGCAGCAGGTGGACCGGCTCAAGAGAGCACGGCGCACAGCAGGCGTGCAACAACAACGGCTTCATCGACATCTCCTCACCCGAAAAAGCGCACGCCGAAGGACGTGTCCTCGCAGGCGACAATGCGGCGGTCGCGCAAAATGGTCCGCACGTAATACCAGTCGCCCACACAGCCCGACAAATGCAAGCCGGCCGCCAGGTAGCACAGCAGCGGATAGCCCGAAAACGCAAACCCCAGGGCAAACGCTGTCGTCACAACAACCGTCGGCGCCAGGCAAACTGCCACGTACCGCCGGCGCGAATACACCACGCCCTCGGCGCAGGCATAGATCATCGCCGTCTCGCGATTCGCCCCAAAGGTCACCTGCGCGCCCGCAGGCGCCAGCAGCTTAAAAAACACACCGTGCACCAGCTCGTGCACGGCGAACGACGCCATTGAGATCGCAGCCAAGCCGACTATCCAGCCCAAGACCGTGGTCCAGCCGCCCGCGTCAGCCGCATCCAAGTCCGCAGGCCCGCCCATCAGCATAAACACCGGCACCAGGCACACGGCAAATGCGCCGAGCGCGGCCATCCCCCACACAAAGCAGGCGTGCAGAAAATTCTCGTCCTCAAACGCATGTATGTTGGAAATCTCATTCATAGCATCTTAGGATAGCGCCCCTGCCACGTACCCGCCCGCATGTGCGATAATGTCGAACGATATGCACGAATTGACCACCGCGTCGCCAGGCCTTGCGCCCGGCCGCGCTCTCACCATATGCGAAGGAGTCCCATGGCATCCAAATACTCCATGAACGACCGTCCCAGCTGGCCTCGCCGCGCCATCGTTACCGCCGGCGAGCCCTACGGCAACAAGGGCCTTCACTTTGGCCACGTCGGCGGCGTCTTTGTCCCGGCCGACTTCTTCGCCCGCTTCCTGCGCGACCGTCTGGGCCGCGAGAACGTCATCTTCACCTCGGGCACCGACTGCTACGGCTCGCCCATCATGGAGAGCTACCGCAAGCTCAAGGAGAACGAGGGCTACGACAAGTCCATTAACGAGTACGTCGAGTCCAATCACTCCCGCCAGGCCGCGACCCTCAACAACTACAACATCAGCTGTGATATCTACGGCGGCTCGGGCCTTGAGCCGGCTGCGCAGATTCACAACGAGGTTACCGCCGAGATTATCAAGCGCCTGCACGAGCAGGGCACCATCTCCAAGCGCTCCACGCTGCAGTTCTACGATGCCAAGGCCGGCACGTTCCTCAACGGCCGTCAGGTGATCGGCCGCTGCCCCATCCAGGGCTGCAAGTCCGAGAAGGCCTATGCCGACGAGTGCGACCTGGGCCACCAGTTTGAGCCCGAGGAGCTCATCGCGCCCAAGAGCCAGCTCACCGGCGAGGTGCCCGAGCTGCGCCCGGTCGACAACCTCTACTTTGACCTGCCGGCCTACCTCGACTTTATGAAGACCTATACCGCCAAGCTCGCCCAGAACCCGCAGGTTCGTTCCGTGGTCTCCAAGACTATGGAGGAGTGGCTGCTGCCGGCTCAGCTCTATATCCAGAACAAGTTCCGCGAGGCCTTCGATGCCGTCGAGGATCAGCTTCCCGAGCACACCGTGCTGGAGCCCGAGGGCAACAAGAGCAGCTTTACCGTCACCTTCCCCAGCTGGAAGGAGCGCGACGACGCCCACGCGGTGCTCGCCAACGGCGGCGTGCGCTTCCGCAGCGGCAAGGCGCTCGTGCCCTTCCGCATCACCGGTAACATCGACTGGGGCGTTCCGGTGCCCGAGGTCGATGGCGTCTCCGACGTCACCTGCTGGTGCTGGCCCGAGAGCCTGTGGGCGCCCATCAGCTATACGCGTACCGTGCTCGCGCGCGATGCCAAGGCCGCCGGCGTGACCGAGGGCGTCGCCGCCCAGGATGCCGCACTCATGGGCGAGCCCGCTGCCGACTCCACGCAGGTCCCCGCGCCCACCTACCAGCACAGCTCGCTCGACTGGCGCGACTGGTGGTGCTCTGACGACGCTCAGATCTACCAGTTCATCGGTCAGGACAACATCTATTTCTACTGCATCGCTCAGACAGCCATGTGGGAGGCCCTGGGCTGGGACCTTACGCAGAGCACCGTCAGCGCCTGCTATCACCTGCTCTACATGGGCAAAAAAGCCAGCTCGTCCTCGCAGACGCCTCCCCCGCCGGCAGACGACCTGCTCAACCACTACACCTGCGAGCAGATGCGCGCGCATTGGCTGTCGCTCGGCCTGTCCGAGAAGCCGGTAAGCTTTAGCCCCAAGGCATATGACACGCGCGTGACCGGCAAGGACAAGGACGGCAACGAGGTGCGCGCCTGCGACGACAAGCGCGTCATCGATCCTGCCCTTAAGGAGAGCGCGCTGCTGACCGGCGTGTTCAACCGTCTGGCCCGCAGCTGCTTCTACGGCGTCGCCGTCAAGGAGGGCGACGAGAGCCCCTACCGCAACGGCTGCATCCCCGCCGGTGCTGCCTCCACCACCGTGGTCGAAGCCGCCGAGCAGGCAGCCCTCGCCTTTGAGCAGGCCATGTACAAGTTCGAGACGCACCGCGCACTCGCCGTGTGCGACGACTACCTGCGTGCCGCCAACAAGCGCTGGAGCGATGCCTCCAAGGCCGCCAACAAGCTCGAGGGCGAGCCGGCAAACGCCGCAATGACGCAGGCCCTCGTCGACGCCTTTACCGAACTGCGCGTGGCGACCGTGCTTATGCACGGCATCGTCCCGGCCGGCTGCGAGCTCATCTGCGAGTACTTCGACGTCGATCCGGTCGCCTTCTTTAGCTGGGATAACATCTTTGCCTCCACGGACGAGTTTGTGGAGAGCCTGGGCGAGAAGCCCGGCGAGCACCGCGTAAAGCCGCTGCCCCCGCGCTTCGACTTCTTCAGCAAGCACGAGAGCCAGTACTAAAACAACACTCGACATGTAATGGAATGGGAAGGAAAGACGGATGTCCAAGCCGCGTCGTCGTAAGCAGAAAAAGCAGGTCAAGGCCGAGCTCAAGCTTAGGCAGTTTGCCGCTACCGAGCTTTCCGACCAGCTTGCCGCCCTTCCCTGCGCCGCCGCCCTGCCGCGCTTTTTGGTCGACACGGTTGCCGGCGCCTATGCCCCCACCGATGCCGAGCTCATGATCGAAGGCTTTGGCGCCGCGGCCACACGCCCAGTCACACTGCGTGCCAACACGCTCAAGGCGACCGCCGAAGACATCGCCGCCGCACTCGACGAGGCTGGCATCGCGCACCAAACCGTTACCTGGTATCCGGACGCTTTCATCCTGCCCGAGGCTCAGGTATCCGACTTGTGGGATCTCGACATCTACCGCGACGGCAAAATCTATCTGCAGAGCCTGTCGTCCATGATGCCGCCGTTGGTCCTGGGCGCTCAGACCGGCGAGGACATCCTGGATATGTGCGCGGCCCCCGGCGGCAAGACGACGCAGATCGCCGCCCTCACCCAGGGCCAGGCACACCTCACGGCCTGTGAGATGAGCATTCCCCGCGCCGAAAAGCTTGAGTCCAACCTCCACCGTCAAGGTGCCAAAAACGTGCCCGTCATGCGCATCGACGCACGCGAGCTCGACGAGTTCTTCCGCTTTGATCGCATCCTGCTCGACGCTCCCTGCACCGGCACGGGCACCGTCATCAGCGGCAACGAGAAAAGCCTGCGCGGCCTGACCGAGCAGTTGCTGAGCAAGTGCGCCCGCTCGCAGCGTGCGCTTCTGGACCGCGCCATGGGTGCCCTCAAACCGGGCGGCACGCTCGTCTATTCGACTTGTTCAATCTTGCCGCAGGAAAACGAGGACGCCCTGCAAGAGGCCCTCGACAAGCACATGGACTGCGAGCTCATCCCCCTCGACGGCACGCCGAGCGAAAGCGAAACGCGCCGTGCCCAGGATGCCGGCGAGGAGCCGCATATCGAGAGCAACGCTCTCACCGAGGCCATCGCCGCCGGCCACGTCTCGTCCGTCGCCAACGGTATGCCCGGCACGCTGACCATTCCGCCTAGCCGCGACTTTGAGGGCTTCTACATTGCCCTGATCCGAAAACGCAGCTAGCGCACGGATCAAAAACTCAACAAGCTATCTCCGTGCGCGTTTGCCCTGCTGGTCGCGATGCTGTTTAAGCATCGTGCGCTCCTTGCGTTCGGCCCTTTTGCCCTTAATGGCCGTGACCACAAAGTAGATGACCGCGGCGGCAACGATTGCGCCCACACACAGGCCAATCGAGCCAAACATTGCTGTCAATTCCATACCGCGTCACCTCTCTTTTAAACGGGACTTTCAAGATAGCACCTCGATCCCCGCCACCACAGCTCCTTCACGTTCGCCGGCCCTTCGGTCTAACGGATGGCGCGGCGGGGAAAAATCAACTCGTCAAACGATTTAGCATTCGCAATTCCGGCTGCATCGCGCCGGCCATCATCACATAGAATCGAGCCTCCATGGATACCCTCAACGATCTAAATGAGCGCGTCGACGCCTTCGTCGGCACCAGCTCCTTCGACACGCCTGCGGCGGCAAACGGCCAAGCTCCCATCGATGTGCCCGCCGAGGTGCACGAGGACATCGTCGCCTCGGTCGATTTTTCCGAGGTCGAGCTCGCAGACGAGTTCACCGAGCCCCAAGTAGCCGTCACGCCCAACGGCCTGCTCCCTATGGAGCCCCAGCCCATCGACGGACGCCTGCGCAAGGCTGCCCTTCGCATGCCCGACGAGATCGAGGAGGCCAGCGGCTTCACACTCTTTGGCCGACGCATCAAGTCGCTCATTTACACCACCGATGTCGCGGTTATCCGCAACTCCAACGCCGACGCCGTCTTTGCGGTCTACCCTTTCACGCCGCAGCCCGCCATTACGCAAGCGCTGCTGACCGTCGCCGAGTGCCCGGTCTTTGTAGGCGTGGGTGGCGGAGCTACGACCGGTAAGCGCTCCGTGCAGATGGCAGCCGTCTCCGAGATGCAGGGCGCGGCGGGCTGCGTGGTCAACTCCCCCGCTACTGCCGAGATGGTCGAGCACATCACCAACATCGCCGACATCCCCGTCATCGCCACGGTCGTTCGCTGCGACGACGATGCCCACGCCAAGGTGCGCGCTGGAGCCAAGATTCTCAACATCGCCGCCGGCAAGAACACGCCCCAGGTCCTACGCGAGCTGCGCGAGCACTATCCCAACCTGCCGCTTATCGCGCCGGGCGGCAAGACGCCCGAGAGCATTCGCGAGACCATCGCCGCGGGCGCCAACGCCATCATCTGGACGCCGCCTTCGGCCCAGCAGCTACAGACCGACATGATGCAGCGTTATCGCAAGATGAAGGAAGACGCCACACCTGTCATCTCGCGCGACGACGTGCCCATTATCGACCAGGTCGCCGCCGCCGAGGTCAGCCAAGTCGAGAACATGAATCCCGATGTGCCGATTCCCGACGAAGTCATCGAGCGCGTCGCTTCGATCCACGAGCGCGTCGAGGAGCATCGCGCCAACCGCGGCCTCAAGCCGTCACTGCACGGCTTTTTCTTCCGCGGAAAGAAACGCTAGCAAAACATCTTGGCCCGCCCCACAAACGTGAGGCGGGCCGTTTTCGTTTGAGCAATCATGCAGCGACGTGATGGGGCAAATTAATCCACGCGCTTGTCGCCCATAAAGAAGAGCGCCACCGTACCAGGTCCGGTATGCGAGCCAATCAGAGTACCGATGTCATTGATCTCAATCTTGCCTTTAAGCTGCGGAACCTGTTCCTCAATCAGCGCCGCGACCGCCGCGGCATCCTCGCGGCACGCCGACTGCGACATGATGCACTTACCCGAATAATCTGCACCGTCCTGTACGTGTGCCATCATGGTCTTAGCCATCTCGGAAATCGCGCGCTTCTTAGTGCGAATCTTCTCACGTGGCGACAGCTTACCTTCGCAATCGACCGTCATAAGCGGGCAAATCTTAAGCGCCGTGCCGATGATCGCGCTCGCGGCCGAAATGCGACCGCCGCGCAGGTAGCTCGACAGATCGGTCGAGAAGAACCAGTGGTGCAGGTTGAGCTTGTGCTCCTCGATCCAGGCAGCCGTCTCGTCGAGTGAAGCCCCACTATCGCGCACATCGGCGGCATATTCCAACAACAGGCCAAAGCCCGAAGACGCCGCCAGCGAATCGATGACGCGCACCTTGCCGCCCTCGGGATAGCGATCCGCAAGCATCTGCGCCGCGACGCAGGCCGATCCATACGTGCCCGAAATACCCGACGACAACGTCAGGTGCAGCACGTCTTTACCCTCGGCAACAAACGGCTCCCAAAACTCCTCGTACTCACCCACGCTCACCTGAGACGTCTTGGGCATGGCGCCCGCGGCAATCTGGGCAAAAAACTCGTCCGGCGTAATCGACTGATACAGATCGTCCGTATAGACAACATCGTCGATCTCGTAATGAAAACACACGACAGGGATATTGCGCGACGCAAAGAACTCACGGGTTCGGTCGGCGGCGGATTCACAGGTCAGGACAAAATCACTCATATGAGGCTCCTTACTCATTGCTGCGCAAATTATCGCACAGTGAGCCTACATGCGGTACATATGTCCACTATTTACCAAATCGAACCAAAAATAGTGAACATCTTTACCACCATCGTCTCCACCGGCCCCACGCATAAATATCTGAGAAAACACCCTCTGTCGTCTCCACCCAACCAACACATCTACCTTCACTAAATCGATTTACCAAACCATTCAGCCGACAATTCAGCCGCTGGCGCAAAATCGAAACAAAAGCGGCGCATACTGATAAACGTTTGACGCTGTTTATCAGTTTTACCAGCCCCATCGGAAGGTGTTTCATGGTCGCATTCGATCGCAACCCGCAAGACTTTAAGTATCTGCGCCTGCTGTCGAGACAGTTCCCCACCGAACAATCCGCATTTACCGAAATTATCAACCTCTCGGCCATCCTCAACCTACCCAAGGGCACCGAGCATTTTATGAGCGACGTGCATGGTGAGTACGAAGCCTTTATGCACATCCTCAACAACTGCTCGGGCGTCGTGCGCGAACATGTCGACGAGATCTTTGGCGACACGCTCTCCTTTGACGAAAAGGGCGAGCTGTGTACGCTCATCTACTACCCGCGCGAGAAGATCGACCTGGTCCGCAGCCGGCGCGAGGACTCGCCAACCTGGTACAAGACGATGCTTGACCAGCTCATCATGGTCGCTCGCTCACTTTCAAGCCGCTACACGCGCTCCAAGGTGCGTAAGGCCATCCCGCGCGACTACGCCTACATCATCGACGAGTTGTTGCACACGCACCCGGACGAGAACAACTATCGCGTGCGCTATCACGAGCGCATCGTGGAGTCCATCCTGGAGACCGCCAGCGCCGACGACTTTATCGAGTCGCTCGCCTCGCTCATCAAGCGCCTGGCCGTCGACCACCTGCACCTGGTGGGCGACATCTTCGACCGCGGCGGCGGCGCGGCCAAGATTATGGACCGTCTGCTCACCTACCATTCACTCGACATCCAGTGGGGCAACCACGACCTGCTGTGGATGGGCGCTGCGGCCGGTGAGCCTGCATGCATCGCCACGGTGCTGCGCAACAACCTGCGTTACGACAATTACGAGATCCTCGAGAACGACTACGGCATCTCGCTGCGTGAGCTTGTCGCCTTTGCCGATGCCACCTATACCGCCGGTGAGTCCATCACCCCGCTGATCAAGGCCATCAACGTGCTGCTCTTTAAGCTCGAGGGCCAGATTATCCAGCGCCACCCCGAGTTCGATATGACCGACCGCCTGTTACTCGACAAGATCGACCACGACACCGGCACGGTCACGCTCGCCGACGGCAGCGTGTGGCCGCTCACGACCAACGACTTCCCCACCGTCGACCCGGCGGACCCCTACACGCTCACGTCTCAGGAGCAGCACATCATCGACAAGCTCGTGTCCGAGTTTGTCACCGCCGATCATCTGCACTGCCATATCGATTTCCTCTATTCCCACGGCTCGATGTACAAGGTCGCCAACGGCAACCTGCTGTTCCATGGCTGCGTGCCGCTCAACGAAGACGGCACCTTTAGCAGCATGAACTGCCTGGGTACCTGGCACGCCGGCCGCGATTATCTCGATTTTTGCGACCACATCGCCCGCCGCGCCTGGCGCGTGGGCGACCGCGACGCCCTCGACTGGATGTGGTACCTGTGGATTGGCTTTAACTCACCCGCCAGCGGACGCTTAGTGCGTACCTTTGAGCGCGCCTATATCGCCGATAGGAGCACCTGGGTCGAGCCGATGGACCCGTACTTTACGCTTACCAAGTCGCCCTCGGTCTGCGATGACATCATGCGCGAGTTTGGCGTCGTGCCCATGGCATGTTCGCCGACCGGACACATCATCAACGGCCACACGCCCGTTAAAACCACCAAGGGTGAGCAGCCCATCCGCGCCGAGGGCAAGCTGCTGGTCATCGATGGCGGCTTCTGCCGCGCTTACCATCCCAAGACGGGTATCGCCGGCTATACGCTCATCTCGAGCTCGCGCGGCTGCCGCCTCAAGTCGCACCGGGCCTTTACGACGGTTGCCGAGGCACTCACACGCAACGTGGACATCGAAAGCGAGACCAACCGTTTTGACCAAGCGGACCGTCGCCGCATGGTGAGCGACACCGATACTGGCGCCAAGATCCGCAGCCAAATCCAAGACCTGCGTCAGCTGCTCGATGCATATAGAAACGGTGCTATCGAGGAGCGCGCCTAGCACCACCCGCGGGGATTGGCTAAACTTGCTGAGTTTGTCATCCCCGCGGCGCTTCGGCGCCAGCTTAAGGCAGGTACCATGCAAAAGCTCCTTGCGCAGATCATGAAATTTGGCGTCGTCGGTGTCATTGCCACGGTTATCGACTTTGGCATTATGAATCTGCTCCACTACGGTCTGGGCCTCAACATCCTAATCGCCAACACCAGCGGCTTTATCATCTCACTCATCTTTAACTACCTCGCAAGCATGAAGTACGTGTTTGCGCACAAGGAAGGCATGAGCCGCCGCCGCGAGTTCATCATCTTTGTCGTGCTGTCCGTAATCGGTTTGGCGCTCAACGACGGCATCGTGCTGACACTCAACGCCGGTCTGGGGCTCGAGGCCAATATCGCCAAGATCTGCGCCACCGCGCTTGTCATGGTCTACAACTTTATGACCCGCAAGATCTTCCTGGAGGGCAACGAGACCAAATAGCTCAACACCCCTGCAGCATTACGGCGCCCACGGACGATGCGCACTCAGCGCAGCATCGTCCGTGGGCGCCGCTCGTTTACGGGCAAATTTTCAACGTTTACGGATTAGCTCTTGAAAATTTGGCGAGTTCATATAGTTCTTGGCAAAGACCTTACGTTTCCCTTGTAAAAGCTCTAAAGTATCCTCTGCTCGATTCATCAACGCATTGGATGTGATTACGTGCGCAAGGCGCTGGCACAACCTCATACCAAGCAGTTCCTCAAGTTTGCTGTCGTGGGTCTTATCTCCTTTGGCATCGACTGGGGCATGCTCATTGCGCTCGTCGAGCTGTTTCACCTCGACTTTCTGATGAGCACCACGGTTTCGTTTATCACGTCAGTCGTGGTCAACTACTGGCTCAGCATGAAGTACGTGTTCGACCACCGCGAAGGCATGAGCCGCAAGCGCGAGTTCACGATCTTCACCATCCTGTCGGTGATCGGCCTGGGCCTCAACGACCTGTACATGTTTGTGGGCGTCACGTTTTTGAGCATCGGCTACCAGGCCATGAAGGCCATCGCCACGTTCCTCGTCACCTGGTACAACTACTTCAGCCGCCGCTTCTTCCTCGAGGGCGCACGGTCATAGTCGATTCACTATTTGCTTGAATGTATAACCGGTTGGAATTCCCATTCCAACCGGTTTTTTGTTTGCCGAGAGACCCGGCGACCCAGTCCCATTCGCATGAAAAACGGGCGGTCCGGATGTTGGTCCGAACCGCCCGTCTGGCGCGCTATGTCGAGGCCTCTAGCCCGTTACGTAATACCAAACGACGTTGTCGCCATTGGAGAGAACGTAGTTACTGCAGGCCGTCATGGGTGTTGTGCCGTTGACGGAGTACATCCAGCCGCTCGTGCCGCCGTACTGTTTCTCGGCCAAACCACCAATCGCAGAAACATACGTGCCGTACGATGAGCCATGTGCGTTGACAGAAAGGCCCAGCGCGCACAGGGCATCGTAAACGGTGGCGCCTTCGTTAAAGGTAAAGGTGCCGCCAGAGGACACGGGATTGCCCACAGCGCTCGATGTGACCGAAACCGTCACCGTAACGTAGTTGGACTCCTGTGAGCCGCTTTGGCTGCCCGAGGAGGCGTTTCCACCATTAGAGGATGAGGCTCCATCAGACGACTGGCCACCGCCCGAAGAAGCACCGCCAGACGCATTGGAAGTATCACCGGCTCCCGTATTTTGGGCAGCGGATTTATCGCCAGACTTCTTGCCGCCCCGGTCCTCGGACTTCTTGCTATCCGAGTTTTTGTCCGATTCCTTGTTTGAAGACTCGGAATCGTCCTTGGCGTCGTTCGAACCCTTGGGCTCGTCTTTTGCATCATTCGATGACTTGGAATCCTTGGAACTGGCCTCGCCCGAAATCGTAGTCGAGCCAGACGCCTTGGTGTCCTTGGCGACGACGCTCTCCCCCGTCACGGTCTGAATGATCCAGTCGATGGACCAGGCTCCGCTTGTGGAAGGATGGACGAAACCCAGCGAGACGACGATCAGAATGGTGCACGCGGCAGTCAGAACGCCAAGGAGCGCCTTGCGACGAGAGGCGGACGCCGCCGAAGCGGCGCCCTGTTGCTTTGCATCGTCGAACTGAATGAACGAGGAATCCGGTTGCTTGGGGTCAGCGTCCTTGGATTTATTGGACACAGCCCTCACCTACCGACGTTTGGTGAACACGAACACGCCGACGATGGCGAGACCGATGACGCCGGCGGCAACGCCAACAATGGCGAGCGGGTTGGTGCCAGTCTCCTGCTCGGAAGCACTAGAGGACTTCTTAGCAGTGGTCGTGGAAGCAGCACCCGTATCGGACTTCTTGTCGGACTTGTTGTCCTTCTTGTCAGACTTCTTCTCATCCTTCTTGTCGGACTTGTTTTCCTTGGTCTCAGCCTTGGTCGACACCGTCGTCTTGGTCGTCGGCTTATGACCCGGGGCGACAGCGCCGCCCTTCGAGCCGGAGCCGGAACCCGTGCCAGTGCCAGCGCCAGTGCCGGAACCAGTACCGGTACCAGAACCGCCGCCGCCATTCGAACCTGCGCCGCCATTACCGCCAGGGTTAACGGCATTCTTGGTCCACTTGGCATACAGCGTCAGATCGGCCGTCACCGGCGTGGCGAAGTCATACGCCCGCGTGCAGGCTTCATCGGTATACCAACCGCCGAAAGTGTAGCCATCGCGCGTCGGATCGGCCGGCTTGACCAGCTTGCCATCGGCCGTGGCAACAAACTTAGTGTCGCAAGCAGACCCGCCGTTGGAATTAAAGGCAACCGTCCAAGACTCAACGGCCCCAAGCTTGAACAGCGTGCCCGAGTCATTGATGTAGTACAGGTTGCCAGATGCATCGGCAATGACCGGAGAGTCACAGTACTGGTAATGGCCAGCCGCATCATAAATCTGCGTCGCCTCTGCATCGCCGAGCGTATAGCGATACACCCCACCACCAGCAGAGTAGCTGACGTAGTCCTTGCTATCCGCGCTATTAACGGTGAAGTACACATAGGTCTTGCCGCCCTGAACACTCACCAGCGGAGTAGCAGCAATACCGTTAAATCCGGCCGGTAGCTCTTTACCGTCAGCAGCGGTGACCATCGTGGTCTTACCAGTCTTCAGATTATAGAGAACCAGAGCAGATCCAGTAGCCGTCTGCCCACCGACAATCAAGTTGTCGCCAGACATCGCCGGGGCGCTCATGTTATTCGTAAGACCCAGGTCGACCGTCTTCTGCTCGCTCAGCACGCCCTTCGCCGAAAGCGAAATCACATGGAGCTTTCCGTCGTGCGTCATCTGATAGAAGGTCGAGCCATTGGACGGATCGGCGACGCAGTCAGCGTTCGCAAGGGTGCCGAGCTTCATGGTCGAAACGACATCGCCCGTTGCCTTATCAATGCACTTAAGCGTACCTGCGCTCGTGGGGACGATGGCGTACTTATCCGTCAGGGCAGCGCCAGTCCAATAATAGCCCTCAGCTGCGTCGATGTTCTGCCAAGAGACTTCGCCTGTGGTGATCTTGATGCGCGTAAAGGAACCGTTGACGTATTTCTTCCCATCAGCCGTACCTACATAGACGTACTCGCCGTCCGAAACGACGGTGCAGGAGCTCTGCGTCAAGTCCGTCAAACCAGGCGTCAGCCACTTGCAGATCAGCTTGTCTGCAGTAATCGCCTGGACCGCACCGCCGTTGAGCGGAACGATGATAAGGCCGTTGGTATAGATCGGACGGGAGGTATAGCTCACCTTGGAGGCAAGCGGCGCAGAGGCAACCTTTTTGCCCGTGGACGAATCGATCTTAATGAGCTCGTTCTCGGTCGCGATGTACACAAAGCCGTTGGCGATGACAGGTTCGCTGCAGTTGGCATACTGCTGACCAGACTCGGCCTTCCAATCGAAGGCCCACTTAAGACCGGAAGCCTGCGCAGGCGTCTTGGCATCCGTTACGGTCGAACCGTTGCCACTGTTGCCGTAGCCGGCCCACTCGGCATCCCAATCAGGAGTCGTCGCGCTCGGATCCACGACAATCTTGTCGGGATCGGGCATGGGCGAATTATCGGTGGTATAGGCAAGCGTGACCTTATCGCCGCTCTTGAGCGTAATCTGATTGGCGCAGAGTAAGGAGGGCTCTCCGTTGATATACAGATGCCAATATTTATTGGTCGCAGCATCCCAACCATACGGCTTGTGATCGAACGGCGAAGTAATGGAATTCAGGAACCAGTACTCACCACTCTGGGAGCCGTTGTACGCAACGCCCTTGGCCTTCAGAACTGCCTCAATAAGGTTCTGGGCCGTGGAGCCTTCGGGCAGAGAAACATTGCTTGCCGTGCCCCAACGCGTATTGTTCCCGTTGACATCGGGACCGATAACATCGGCGGATCCAAGCACCTGACCGGGGAGGGCATCGGCGTCAGCACCATACATAAAGGTGACGGCGTCACCCTCCTGGAGCTTGTAGGCACCGGCGCCAACGTCGGCGAACTTGCCATTTACGTAGAAGCGCCAATAGCTCTTGGTCGCAGCATCCCAGCCATAGGACTTACCATCAAACGGCGAAGTAATGCCGTTGAGGAACCAGCCCCAAGACGATTCGCCAGCATCGAGAGTAAGGCCGGTCTGCTCAAGGAGATCCTTGGCAGTAGAGCCTGCCTTGAGACTCGTCTGGCCCGTCGAAGCCCAAATCTGCTGCTTGCCGTCCTTGTCCTTACCAAGCACCTGAACGGAAGCATGAACGGAATCAGAGGGCAGCTGGTCGCCCCAGCCACCGTAGAACCACGTGACGGTATCGCCAACATGGATGGTGACATTGTCCGCCGTATAGTCACTCGACTTGCCGTTGATGAACAGCTGCCAATAGGTCGAATAATCTTGGGGCGTACCCAGTTCAACACCGTTGTACTTAAGGCTCAGAATGAAGGAGCCCGCAGCAACGGCGTCGATGCCATTCGCCTCAAGCGCGACCTTCGTAAGGTCAAGTGCGCTCGAGCCGGACGTCACCACATACTGCGCGTTATCGACCCAGGTCTGAGTCTTGCCCTGGGCATCGCGACCAATGACGGTCACATTTGCGGCAACCTGGTCCTTAACGACAGGGGACGAGCTACCAGCCGTATAGGCAAACTCAATCTTCTGCCCCTGGGTGAGCTTGACGCTGCTCGCGCCAACCGAGGAAGACGCGCCGTCGACGAACAGCTGCCAGTAGGCATAGGTCGTCGGATCGTAGGCAAGCGTGCGGCCATCGCTCGGGGATGTGATGCTTTCGAGGTAGAAACCGTATGCCGTGTTCGGATCGTACTTCGCCTTGAAGCCCGTCTTCTCCTGCAGCTTAATGAAGGCATCCGCAGCCGTCGCGCCCTCGTCGAGCTTGAGCTGCGTAGGTGCCACCCAGGTCTGAGCCTTGCCGTCAGCATCGGTGCCGATAATCGAGAACGAGACCTCGACCTGCTTCTTGGCAACATCGCCGGTTTCTGTCGGGTTCTCTGTCTGAACGGCAGCCGCGGCGGCAGATCCCACTTGGCCAGCGGATGCCGTCGAAGACTGCTCGCTCGTGGCAGGGCTCTCCCCCGTCGCCGAGCCTTCGTCGCCAGTTGCTGCCTCTGTTGTGGCTGCACTAGCTGCAGGCGCGCCCTCGGAATCCGAAACCTCGGCGCCGCTCTGCTCAGCGGTACCGCCCGCAAGCGCTGCGTCCTCGCCCGGCGTCGCAGTCTGAGCCACAGCCTCGGCAATGCCCTCGGCGCCCTCGGCCCACAGCTGAGCCGGTGTGGTGCCAAAGGCCATCGCGAAGGCCAGGAATGCCACCAGGCCGCGCTTGGCTACGCCGCGCGCAATTGCGCCACGGCGATGCGAGACGCGCTGGCGCTCGTCCTCAAACATATCCATTTGTCTCCTACTGTCTGCACTTGGAGCGTTGCCTTGAGACTGCCCCACGTCATCGCGCATGTTGCGCTCGAGTTCCCCCATCGGGGTCCCCCTTCCCTCCAGAGCCCTATGCACACCGGCGGCAAAAGCCGCAGCCGCATGCAAGACGGGAGGCGATCCGACTTAACCTTAACGACTCGGGCACGTCGTCCGATCTGCGACGCGAGCATCCCGAGCCAAGAGGAATTACGGTTACTGGTACAGCTGGGGACTTGCACCCCGATTCTCCCAAATGCGCAGGATAACCGCGCATTCGTGCGTCTCCGCACCACCATCTAGGCCATCGATTATTACCGTTAAAATGGTATCACGCAAAAGGGCCTCGCACGCAGGCGAAGCCCAAGGTAAAAGCTATTGTTTGCGATAGGAAAATGCGGTGACGGCCGCAGCCTCTAGTGCTTGCCGCCGTGACTGTTGAGCCAGATATTGCGGCCCAACATAAGCGCCAGCACCAGCGCGCTCACGTAGCCCATAAAGCCAATGACCGGGATACCAAACACAACCGGCTCGATGCGCGCGTAGTACACCACCGACGAACCGATAAACAGACCGGCGATCACAATTGCCATCGACATGCGGTCGATAATCCCACCTAGCTGTCGCAGCGCCTTATCGCTGCTCATGATCTGCGTGTTCACCTTAAGCTGGCCGCGCGTAAGCATACGCGAAGCCAAGCCCAGATACTCGGCCGCCTCGAGCGAGCCCTTCGCCGCGCGATAACTGCTCGCTGCAAAGTCGCGGCTCATCTCGCGCATGCGCGCATAGGTGCTTTTCTCGTTTTTAATATGCGTCTGGATGATTTGGATCATGTTGACGTTGGGCATGTACTCGGTCAACAGGCCCTCGAGCGTCACCATGCCGCGGGCGAACATCGTCACCACGCTCGGCAGCTCAACGTCATTTTTGCGCGCGAGGTTTAACAGCGAGGTCAAAAACTCGCCGATATCCAGGTCTTTAAGGTCGAGCCCGGCAAAGTCGGCAACAATAAAGTCCAAGTCGGACAAAAAGGCCGAATGGTCAAGCTCGGCCGAATCGCCGCGCGTCACGGCAAAGCGCATGAGCGAATCCTTGAGCTTTGGCACGTCGCCCTCGGCCACGGCAAAGATCATATCCTTGACGATGCCACGGTCGTGGCTCGACATGCGTCCGACCATGCCCAAGTCGATAAAGTAGACAATTCCGTCTTTGAGGATGATGTTTCCCGCATGCGGGTCGGCATGGAAAAAGCCGTCGTCGAGCACCTGCGTCGAATAGTCCTCGACGATTGCGGCACCGATCTTTTCCAAGTCATAGCCCTCGGCCACTAAGCGTTCAGGATCGGCGATCGAAATGCCGTCGACGTAATCCATGACCACCACGTGCTCGGTGCACAGGTCCAGATAGGATTTAGGGCACGTCACGCCATGAACGCTCTTATGGAACTCGTAGAAGTCGTTGAGGTTTTTGGCCTCGGCCAAAAAGTTGGTCTCCTCGCGAAACGAGGTCCACAGCTCCTCGACTACGCCGTGCAGGTCAACGAATTGATCGGTATTGACGAACTTGGAAACGATACGCACCACCGAGCGGATGATATCGATGTCCTGTGCCATAACCTGCTGCGCACCGGGGCGCTGCACCTTGACGGCCACGTCCTCGCCCGTCACCAGACGAGCGCGGTGCACCTGCGCGAGCGATGCGCTACCAAGCGGATTGGGGTCGATCGCATCGAACATCTCCCCCAGGCGCAGGCCGTATTCCTCTTCCAAGCAGCGGAGCACTACCTCGTACGGCACCGGCTCCACGTCGGAGCGCAAGCGGCGCAGCTCATCGCAAAAGCGTTGCGGCAGAATCTCGGACCGGTTGGCCAGAATCTGCCCCATCTTGACGAACATGGGGCCGAGTTCCTCGAGCAGGCGGCG
Organism: Collinsella sp.; assembly: GCA_031292915.1. Lineage (GTDB taxonomy): Bacteria > Actinomycetota > Coriobacteriia > Coriobacteriales > Coriobacteriaceae > Collinsella. Next base: position 2,524 of record JAUMSH010000079.1, on the reverse strand, counting down.
CAAACGAACCGGCGTGAGGTTATCCCACACGCGGTACTTTTTAACCAGGCGAACAATCTGCCCGATACGCTCGCGGCGACCCGCCGGCGTGAGCTGGTATTCCTCGTCCGGCGCCATCGCGTCGGGCTCCTCGGGCACCATATCGACAGCGCGCGGCTTCTTGCGAGCGCCCGAGACGGCGGCGTCGACCTCATCGACAACCGCCGCCTCGTCACCCAGGGGATCTAGTTTGTTGTAATCGGTGGTGGAATCTGCCATCTGCGCTGCTACTCGGCCTCTTCGGTATCCTTCGCATCGTCGGGCTCAACGGACTCGACGGGCACCGAGGTCACGTTGTCCTCGACCGAATCGACGATGTCGCGCACGTGGGCCAGGAAGGCCGTGCGCTCGGACGCGGTCATAACGCGGACGCGAGCAAGGATGAGCTCATCGAGCACGCGCTGGGCCGCGGTCTCGCCCTGCATGCCCAGACGCTCGGTCAGATCGGAGATGGTACCGCCGGCCTGCTCGAACATGTCGGACACACTGCGGGCGATATCGGGAGCGCCGGCGTCCTTGCGAACCTGCTCGCCCTTGGTATTAAGGTCGTCGAGAACCTTCTTGCCGCCTTCGACAGCAACGGCGGCAGCGCCAAAGCCCACGTTAATGGCACCGTTAACAAGCTGATCGAGTTTCATAACCATGGTTGTCTCCAATCACAAACAACTGCATTGGCGTTCTTGTACCCAAGATTGAGCGAAAGCGACAAAGCGTTTTAGCGCTATTCAATCGACGGGAAATCCCTACCTCACGTTGTCGTTCATCGCGAAAGAGTTCTTCATGGCGCAGCTCGTGGTGTAGAGCACCTTGCCCAACAGGGCATCGGTCTCCACGCGCACGAGCTCGGCAAAGGCCTCGTTGGCGCGGGCGAGCTCGGCAGGCACCTCGGCCTCGGGCAGCGCGGCTACGACAGCGTCAACGTCGTGAATCTGCTTGTGGCCCATGCCGCCGACCTTCTCCTGGTAGTCCTCCACAGCGCGGCCGCACTCATGGAAACGGACGTCAGCCAGGGCGCCGATCAGGCGGTTGGCCCAGTAGAAGTTTTCGGACGTCACGCGAGCCTGCGTGTCGGCATAGTACTCGGGCATGGTCTCGACGTTGGCGTACAGCGGAACCAGCGCGTTAAACGAGTTGGAGCCAAAGGCCATCCACTGCACGGCACGGTAGGCCGGCTGCGCATAGGGGCGCAGCTGCAGCACGGCGAGCTGGCTGTTGCGATTGATGCCGATGGGGCGATAGGCGCCGCGCGTGGCGGGCGTGCCCTTGCTGCCGTAACAGTCGTACTCCGTGCCCTGGTAGTGGCTCGAAAGCACGTACTTGATGTCCTCGATGGTCACCTTACGCTCGGGCACGCGGCTCCAGGGGATATCGTCGCTCTCGGGCGTGTAGTCGGCGTCGGGGCCGTCCCACACGTCGCCGGGGTTGAGGCAGCGCTGCATGTACCAGGCGCGCGGCGTGTTGTAGACATGGTCGCTGTCGCTGTGCGAGCCAAAGGCCTCGCGCGGGTTAAAGACCGTTGCCGGACCGTCGCCCTCGACGCCCAACGTCAGGTCCAGATGCCACTCGGCCATCCAGGAGCGCAGGTCGGCCGAGCACATGTGGTCGGTCTGGGCGCCCTCGGCGTCGTCTAGGTCAAAGCTGTCGATACCCAGTTGGTTGGGCATGGTCACATAGGCGTCGTCGGGCACGCGCTTGGCGATCCAGTGGTGGCCGCCGATGGTCTCGAGCCACCAGATCTCGTCCACGTCGCTAAAGGCGATGCCGTTGTTCTCGTAGGTGCCGTAGCGCTCGAGCAGGTCGCCCAAGATACGCACGCCGTCGCGGGCGGACTTGGCATACGGCAGCACCAGGGTCACCATGTCCTCCTCGCCCAGGCCACCGGGCTGCGCCGGCACATAGCCGTCCTCACCCTCGTTGCCCTTGGCGGGCACGTAGTCCACAAGCGGGTCGGCACCGCGAACGCGCTCGTTGGTGGTGAGCGTCTCGGTTGCGGACATGCCCACATTGAGCTCGTTGAAACCGGCCTCGGCCCAGATGCCGTGGCCCGGGACAACATCGGGGACGCTCGTGTAGCGCATGGGGTTATTGGGCAGTTCAACGGTCAGGTGGCTCAGGACGCTTGTGTAGACGCGCGGCTGCTCGTCGGGATGCACCACACGTATACGTTTGGGCTCAAACACCCCGTTGGACGAGTCCTCGTTACGCGCGACCAGGGTCGACCCGTCGTAGCTTGCGTTTTTACCGACCAGAATCGTTGTGCACGGCATGCGCATCCTCCTTGAGCGAAGAAATCAAACGGCAACAGTGTATCGCTTCGGCGCAGAAAGGGCGAAACCACGGCGCTGGGGTAGCGCACAGAGATGTGGTGTAAGAGGCGGGGCATGCCCCGCCTCCGCCCTTTCTTGAAAGGGAGGGGACACCGCCTAGAATTCGTCGTTGGAGTAATGAAGGTGACGAATGGAAGGAAAGGCGATGCCCCAAGAAG
>JAUMSH010000004.1 GCA_031292915.1 Collinsella sp. | reverse complement strand
CGCCGGCGTCGAAGAGCTCGACGGCCCGCCTCCTGGACTCCAGGTCGTGCTTCACCCTGAGGTCTATACTCATGGAAAACCTCCCATTTCCCGATGTCCAAGAAATGGGAGGCAGTTCACAGGCACCTTTGTGGTGGTTTTTGTTTTAGGCGGAGGGGAAGGCCTTGGTGAGACCGGCGCGCGTCTGCGTGTCGGTCTTTTGGTAGTTAGAGCTCAGGTGGCGCTGTACCATGCGCATCGAGATGCCGAGTTCCTCGGCGATTTGCTTGAGCGGGCGTTCGTCCTGTGTCACGGCTATGAGCACGTCAACTTCGCGTGGGGTGAGAGCGTGGTTGGCGATGAAGGCCTGGCGTTGCTCTTCGATGCTCGGCGCAGCGAGCGCTTTCTCGGCTCGTTGCTGGTGTTCGCGCTCCTGCTCGGTTTGGGGCAGGCGGAACAGGCCCGCAGCTACAAACGCCACACTTGCCGCCACAAGCAGCATGAGCGCGCCGATCATGATGATGGCGACATTGCCCGAGGTCACAAGTGCCAGCGAGATGCCCGACGTAGTGAACGCGCACACGTTGTTGGCTGCGCGGCCCATGCCAGCCCACAGTGCGGGCGTATGCATGCGCGGCGCCAGCTGTGTAAAGTTGGCAGTAAAGAACGTGACAAAAAAGCCCGAGCTCAGGTAAAAGACGACAAGGCCCAGGTTGGGATCGGCACCGGCTTCCACAGCCAAGATTGAGATGGTGGAAAGTACCGTGACGCCGAGCATGATGAGGCCCATGTAGCGACGCTCGGCAAGATCAAAGACGATACCGGCGACGAGACCGCTCGCCGCCAAAAAGAGGCGCGGCCAGGTCTGTACGGCGATGGTGCCGTGGGCGTTGGAGAACGTGACGACGTTGTCGAGCGTCGAGAACAGGCAGGCGAGAATCACGACGAGCGCGATGCTCCAGCACGCCTGCTTGGCGAGGGCGTGCGAGGGCTCGGCAAAGGGATTGATGGCGGGGCTGGAACTCTCGGCAGCCTTTTGGGGAACGACGCTGAGGGCGGAGATGCAGATCGTTGCCGCGCCAAGAATGATGAGCTCGACGATGCCACCGCAATCAATCAGGTTGACGACGAACTGCATCAGGATGCCCGCGGCATAGGCTGCTCCTGCGCCGGTGGCGAGTTTGGGGTCATCCTGGAATGCCAACGAAAAGGCATGGTGCGCTGCGGCGCCCAGTAGGCCGAGTCCGAGGAATGAGAGGCATCCCAGAATCTCGAGCGCAAGCGGGCTCGTGGGGGACTGAATCTGAGTCAACCCCAAGATGGCGATGGGAACGGCGGCGCTGACAACTGCCTGAGGCCGGCCTTTGCGCTGTGCGAGCCCAAGCAGCGGCGCATATCCGATAAAGCCGATGACGCTGGCGCCAAGGATGAAGCCCTGCGCAATTACAACACGCTCGGCACCGGCGAGCAGCCCGACATTGACGTCGAAGCGAAACTCGGCGGCAAGGAAGGCGAAGGTGAAGAGCGCGAGTGCCAGAAGCGCGTTGATTTTAGACCTGCTCAGGTTCAAGGACGGTCCTTTGGGTGGACGAATAATCGTGTCCTCGATTGTAGCGTTCCCGGGACGAGTGTGGCGATGGCGAAATCATATTGAATTAAACCGCAGGTAGAGGCCTAGGTTCACATCTACGAACCTAGGCATATGGAGTCATTTGGCACATCTTGGTGGTATGTCCCTACGACCAAGGAGGCCGTTATGTACGGAAGCCACTTTGACAAGCAAACCCAACGCGAGCGTACCTGCTCGCTGGTTCACGGTACCTGGCGTTGTGTGGGTGCCAAAATCGCTTGCGCTGGTGCGTGTGCGCTTATGGTCGGCCAGCTGCTGCTGCCGAGCGTGGCTCTGGCGACGGAATGCGCCGATCCCGCCGCCGGGACGGATGAGGTTGCCGCGGCTCCGGTGACGCCGACGGTTGCGGAGGATACGGCTGCAACGACCGCATCAGCTGCTTCGACCGCGCCTGCAACCGATGCTGCTCCGGCGGCGCAAGCCACCGTTGAGCCTCAGCAGACAATCCCAGCCGATGCCGCCAATGAGTCTAGCGGTGCTGCGCTCGCTGGGCAAAACGCTTCTGGCGACGACAACGCCGCCATGCCGGCGAGCAACGCCATCATGCCCTGCGGTGTGACCGATGTTGTTGGCGGCAGCGACGTTAGGGTCAATACGACCGTGGTTCCCCGCTACACGGACTGCGCGCTTCCGAGCAATGTCACACTCGAAAAGGGCCAGTCGTATACCTATGATTTTCCCGATGTTGAGGGCGGCATTCCAGAAACGCTTGCGAGCGAAGTCGTCGAGGTTAAGTACTACAGGGCCGATGCCGCTTCGGGCATTCTGGTCGAAGTTCAGGATGCGTCCATGTCCGACGTGACGGCTCGCTTCGAACCCGTTGGCAATCACATGAGGCTGACGCTGACCTTTACGGGTGGCGCGGCAGGCGGCTCGTATCGACTCACGCGCAATGAGGCTCTCTATATTGGCACGGCACTGGAGTATACCGGAACTGACTATGAAGGCAGCTCGACTATCCTCAACGAAACCAGGTACGATTATTACCTCTGCTACGCCATCAATAGCGAAATTACGCTCGTTGCGTCAGAAAACGAAGCCCTCCATAACCTGAACGTCAACGACGTGAAGACCAACTACGCGCCCGGCGAGGCGCCCCGCGCGACCGCGACGATTCCCGCTGCTGACGCCGACAAGTACGAGATCGCCTACGAGTGCTGGGAGGAGATGGATGGCAGCGACCCCGCGGAGCTCACGCCCGTTGCCTTCTGGTATTCCGACCCCGCCAAGTATCCGACGGGCGCGAGGAGGATCGAACACTTCGAAGAGGGCAAGTTCTACATGTATTCCGTCGAGCTGAGGCTCAAGGGCGACAATACCGTGGGCAATGACTGCATGATGTACGTCAACGGCCATTGGACGCACCACATCAAGACCGTCAACGGCGTCTTCGCGCCAAACGCTGACAATATGCTGTGCGAGCAGCCGATCGACGAATGGCGGGCCATCGACGTTATCGAGATCAACGGCGCCACGACCACCTTCAAGGCAGGCGATAAGCCGGTCTTTACGGCGAATGTTCCGACGGGCTCCAACTTCCTTCCTCAGTGTGAGTACTGGACGGGTAGCGACGGCAGCGAAGTGAACTCTCAGGAGTTCTGGGATCAGAACATCACGAACCACATCGACGCCTTTAAGCCTGGCGTGACCTATCGCTACGGTATCTACCTCAAGCTCGCGCGCGGATTCTACTTTACGCCCAACACCAAGCTGGTGATCAACGGCCAGGAGTGCGGCTACCAGATGGGCGAAGCGAGTGTAGTTGATCCCGAGAGCGGCTGTATCTTCACTCTGTGGCTCAACACCGATTTGACCTTTACGCCTGAAGCCACGCCGACTCCCGATCCGCAGCCTACGCCGGATCCCAATCCGACGCCGCAGCCCGAGGTCAAGCCCGAAACCAAGCCTGAGACGAAACCCGAGACCAAACCCGCGGCTAAGCCGGCCACGACAACCGCCACGACCAAGACGGTTGAGAAAGCCGCGCCGACCAAGAAGGGCGATGCTGTCCTGGCTACCACGGGAGATACCACCGTAATGACGGTCACCGCCCTAGGTATCGCTGGCGCAACCGTTGCCGCTGCCGGCATCGCCGCAACCAAGCGCCGCAAGCGTTAGGTTTTGGCGGCGGCGCCCATCCTCGGCTTTAGCAAAATCTCAATCTGTAACACCAAGCCAGTCAAAACGGCTCTAGATGTTACAGATTGAGATGAACCGAATGGCCGCCAATCTAATGTCTCGATCTGTAACACCAGGCGGGGAATTTGACCTCTAACTGTTACAGATCGAGACAAACTGGCCGGCCGAGTCCAGAACCACCGCAAAGGTGCCTGTCCCCTTTGCGGTGGTTTGCGCAGGTAGAACGGTAGGTTCGCATATATGAACCTACCGTTCGCTTTGTTTTTGAACAACGATTACGCTGGATGACTTTTGGTTTGCAGGAAAGGAACGACCATGAGGTGGACTACTGCTCGAGCGCTTTGCCGACGGCTGACGGTTGCCACGGTGACCCTCGCGATGGTGACGGGTTCGTTTCCCGCGGGCGCGTTTGCTGAGGCCCTCAACACCGACGGCACTTTTGTGCAGACGGATGACGGCCAAGCAGCCGACGCCGCTCCCGCCGATTCGGCTGACGCCCAAACGTCAGACTCTGCTTCCGCCGACCCCGCGCCCGATGCCGGCGCCGCCGACCCCACAGTGCTCGATAGCGGTGATACCCCTACGCCCCCGCCCTCCGAGATTGCATCGGCGGCGGGCCTAACGGGCGCCGGGCAGACCGAGAGCACACCTGCGGGTACGCTCGCCACTGATCTTGTCGAGGGCAAGGAACTCGCCGAGCAGCAGAAGCAGGAGGAGACCGCCGAAGCCGAAGCAACCTGGAATGAGGATCTTGGGCTCTGGATGACCTCGAAGGGCGCTACGGGCGTAAAAGGCGAATACGATGATGGCTACGTGGCCGGCGAGCAGACTCCTGCGCAGTACTACTTCTCGATCGATAGCCTCACCAACGAAATTTCTATCGAGTATGGCGACGCGGGCATTACCACGTTGGAGGTGCCCTCGACCATCGACGGCAAAAATGTCGTGAGTCTTAAGGGCATGGGAAACGTTGCGCTCACATCAATTACGTTTGCCCTCGATTCGCATATCCGCTCTGTGGGCGGTTTGGGCGGCAGCAGCATCAAGGAAATCGCACTGCCCGATTCGGTTGAGGAACTGGGCTGGAATGCGTTTACCGGAAGCAAGACACTTCACACGGTGACCTGGCCCAACAACGCGGCCTTTACCACGATTCCCGAGCAGGCCTTTGAGGGCTGCGAACAACTTGACGACAATGTGGTGGCAACGCTGCCGCCTTCGGTTAAGACTATCGACTATCGCGCCTTCGCCAATTGCGGCGTACCGCAGTTCTATGTCTCGGACACAACGGTACTCACCTTTACGCAGATCAACGTGCCGGGCACGGTGGAGCGGATTGAGCGCTATGCCTTTGACGGGTGCTCGCATGTGTCGTCGGTGACGATTGGCGATGGTGTCAAATCTATCGGGGCGCTCGCGTTCGCCTCTCTTGATCCTGCGATTGCCGGCAAAGAGATTGTGCTACCCAAAAGCGTGGAAATGATAGAGTGGGGAGCTTTTGAGAACACGAGATACGGAAACGAGACGAACCATAATGCCGTTGCCCTGCGCGTGAT
>JAUMSH010000073.1 GCA_031292915.1 Collinsella sp. | reverse complement strand
AGACGAGCTACGACATCCAAGCGACGAGCTATTCCACGTTTAGCCGCCTAGGGCTGACCGTGGGTAAGCATACCGCGCAAAAGCAGGTGAAGATTGAGGACGGCAAACAGCTCGACGTGACGCTCGACGTCCCCACGTTTGACGTGGAGACGTATCGTGCCGAGCGCGGGCTGACGGCGGGCTCGGTTATCGCTGATTCGTCCGCGGTCGTTGGCGCGGAGACCGAGCTGCGCATTCATTACGAGCTCAAGGACAGCCAGGCTGCCAAGATTGAGATTCCGCTTGCCAAGGATGCCGTCGAGGATGTGTCCGCAGGCGCTCGCGAAGCCGGCGCCAGCTCCGATGCCATGTGGGCTGGCACAACTTGGGAGGGCGACAACCTCGTTCTCGATATGAAGAAGAGCATGGGCGCCGATGTGTTTGTGCGCTTTAAGCCCAAGGCCGCGGGCATCTATGCCGTCTCGCCGCTTATTACGCTGGGCGAGGTGACATTGCCGCTGGGAAGCACCACACTCGAGGTTGGTGGATCGCGCATCGAGGTCGACAACACCGATGTTCACAGCCTGCTGGGCAATGTAGCCTACGTTTATGCAGCGCCGGGCAAGAGCGTGCAGCTCACCGTGGGAACGGGCTCGTCGGCTGCAAAGTACACCGGCAAGACCAATAAACTCGGCCGTGCCAAGATTGAATACGTACTGCCGCAGGATACACTTGCCGCCGAGCGTGTGACGCTCGAAGCGCGCGTGGGCTCGACCGATGTTGCCGCCGCTGCTGCCGAGGTAACGGCTCGCAATTATGTGCGCTATGTTCCGGGTGCTTCGGTCTGGAACTTTGATGTGACGTATCGTGGCGGTACGCAAAACCTGGTCAAGGACGGCAAGGACACCGGCAAGGGCCTGTGGACCTTCCATCATCTGCCACAAAAGAAGAATGCCTACTGGACCTTTGACATCACGCTCGAGGTGGGAAACGAAGAGGCCGCCGACACGCTCGACCTGTACGTGGACTGCGTGGATGGCAAGACGGTGACGATTCCTCTGACTCAAAAGTCGCGCGAGGGCACCCGCGTGCGCTATGCGGCGGAGTATGTGGACGAGGGTTACCTTAAGCTGCTTAATGAGCTTAACAAGGCGAATGACTCGACCTATGTGAACTGCGGCAACTTTGAGCAAATCTTTATGCCGCAGACCTACCGCATCTCCAATGCCCAGCTTATGACCATGCTGAGTTTTGACGCCAAAGCTTCGGCCAAAAAGCATTCCGCCGCGGCCGAGGAGCGCCAGCAGGAGTTCTCGAATGCCGTGCAGCAGTGGCACGAGTATATGATGGATAACTCGTTTAATGATGTCGACGAGGCCTTTAACGACGCGATTGACCAGATGGTCGCCGATGCGTTTGCCGAAGAGGACAAGGACGGTAAAGAGGACGAAGCCCAAGGTGGAGCTGCGCGTAAGGCTCGTCGCGCCCCTGCCGCCAGCGACGGCGAGGGTGATGGTGCTGGCAACGACGAGGCCGCGCAGTTTGCGGCTGAGCTCAAGGCCGCGGTCGGCGGGTCGTCGGCGCTGCTGACCCAGCAGGGCGACAGCTATGGCGTCAATGTGGACAAGATGATCTTTGAGGATGCTTACGGCACCAGCGAGGATTGGTATCAGGAACTCGCGGCGGCCCAGGGCGCGAACGCTGCGGATGCGGCCGCCATCAAGGAGCTCGTCGACCATGCATCGCGAGCGGAGTTTATTGCCCAGCAGGCCGAGGATCTGGTGGGCCAGTCGATGGGTATCGGCCAGCTCAACCAATACGGAAGCTGGAATGACGCAACCGCTGCGGCGCTCAACAAGTGTGCGGGCATTAAGGCTAGCGAGTACAACGGCCAGTCGACGAGCGGGTTTAACGATTTGGGCCAGGCGCTCGGCAGCTCGCTGAGCTACAAGGCGGCTGATGACGATACCGTCAAGGGCTTTAAGGTCGCCGCGCCCGATGGCGAGCAGACGGCCTATATCGAGTCGGAATTTATCGAGAACTCCAATAACAACAAGAACCAGGCGCTTCTGTTTAACTCGATCGCCATGCAGTGCGACATTCTGGACAACCTGTACGACAACTGGAATGTGGTCCATAGCCTCAACAACTCCAAGGTGCGCGGATGGCTCATGGCCTGGAAGCTCAACGGCGACATGAGCGCCCATATGAAGCTCATCCGCACGATCCGTTCGCTCAAGAGCTATAAGATCGAGTGCGAGATGTTCGGACAGGTCTTTAAGACCGACGCGTGGAAGGCGGCCGGCCAGGCGTTTCCCGCGGCGACCCAGGGCATCGGCATCTTTACCGGCATTTACGGCGTGAACGATGCCAGCAAGAACTGGGAGAACGTGAACGTCCGTATGCAGAAGGTGAAGGGCGAGCGCGAGGGCTATGAGCTTCAGCATACGCGCTTGCTTGCCAAGCCCGAGAAGACCGAGGACGACTGGAAGTGCATTTACGCGCTGCGTGACGCCATGGAGAAGGCGCGTGCGTTTGAGGATCTGCTGTATCGCCAGCTCTGCCACGATAGCACCGATGTGGCAGTGGGCTCCATTATGACAATCGCCGGCGTGCTGACGGCCGGTTCGGCGGGGACCGTGGTGGGCGCTGCCTATGATGCGGCTTCGACCAGCGTAGGTTCGGAGCGCGCGATTAAGCTGACCAACGCCGAATGCGCCTACGATGTTGCCTGCGAGCAGGTGGAGCGCGCGTGCCAGAATCGTATTACGGTCAACTGGGGCGAGCTGACCGATTCCGAGGTCTACAAGGCCAACAAGGACGGCTTGATCTCGGACGAGAAGATGCAGTCGATCTTCGAGGCGCGTTACCGCAATGTGGCTGCCAAGGCTGCACCCGACCCTGCGGGCGTGGTGTACGAGGGCCTGCTGTCCAATACGGTTGAAGGCGCGACGGTTGAGCTGTGGAGCGCCGACGATGCAGCCGGCACCAATGCAGTGCGTTGGGATGCCGAGGAGTATGAGCAGGACAATCCGCTTGCAACGGGTGCGGACGGTGCATACAACTGGAATACGCCGACCGGCTGGTATCAGGTGCGCGTGACCAAGGACAGGTATGAAGAGGCGCGTTCGGCTTGGCTGCGCGTGCCGCCGATTCAGACTGAGGTGAACATTGGCTTGGTGTCGACGGCGGCACCCGAGGTGGCTTCGGCCCATGCCTATACCGATTGCATCGAGGTTGAGTTTGCGCAGTATATGGATGCGAGCGACGATGCCCTGGTCGCATTGTGCGCGCAGGGCTTAGGCGACGTGACGTATACGTGGCTCGACAAACAGGACGATCCCAATGGCAAGCCGCTATCGCGCGTGCTGCGTATTCGCTATGCCGATGCGCGTGAGGCGGGCTCGACGGTGGCGTTTGAGCTCGACGGTGCTCGCAACTACGCCGGCACGGCCATGGCGCGCTGGGCAAGTGGCGAGCTTGTCGTGGGCGTTCGTGCCGACAAGCTCAAACTCAACGTGGAGCAGGCCGTGACCATGCTTGATGGCGGTGACTTTGAGCTGGTGGCGCACGTGACCGATAAGGCGGGCAAGCCGTTTGCGGGCGCCAAGGTTAGTGTTGGGCTGGAGTCCTCGGCTATCTGCTCTGTCGATGCCACCCAGGCCGTGACGGGCGAGGACGGTGCGGCGACGTTTGTGCTGCATGGTGCTCTGCCCGGTTTGACGACGTTGACGGCGGCGGTGGGCGGCACGGCGCTGTCCAAGCAGGTCGACGTTCGCGTGTCTGCCGAGGCAGTGCGACCGGCGCGACCGGTGGCGACGATTGGTGCGACGACGTTTGGTGCATGGTCGCCCAAGGAGAACTACATTACGGTGCCCAAGGGCACGAAGCTGGAGCTTTCGGCCGAGGATGGCACGACGATTTGGTACACCATCAACGACACCTGCCCCTGCCGTGACGAAGGCCGCGTAAAGTACACCGAGCCTATTGCGCTCGATAGCAACATGTATGTGCGCAGTGCGGCACAGCGACCTGGCATGTCGTACAGCGAGTATTCCGAGCGTCTGAACATTACGATTACGGTGACCGATGAGGCGGTGCCTGAGCCGACGCCCGATCCCGGTCTGAAGCCAGAGCCCGAGCCGACGCCTGACGGCGGCGAGCAGGGTGGCGGTACGGATGGCTCTGGTGGCGCCGGGGTCCCTGCGGGCAGTTCGACTTCGACGACGACCACGGTGACGACGGACAAGCCCAAGGGTAAGGGCGAGAACGGCAAGAAGTCTGGCGGCACGGAGCTCGCCAGCACGGGTGACTCCGCCGCGATGACAGTCGCCGCTCTGGGCATCGCTGGCGCAACCGTTGCCGCGGCCGGCATCGCCGCGACTAAGCGTCGCAAGCGTTAGGTTTTGGCGACAGCGCCCATCCTCGGCTTTAGCAAAATCTCAATCTGTAACACCAAACTGTCCAAAACGGCTCTAGATGTTACAGATTGAGATGAACTGTTCGACCCCCAACCTAACGTCTTGATCTGTAACACGTAGCGAGGAATTTGGGCTCTAACTGTTACAGATTGAGACAAAGCGGAGGCGGTTGGAGCAATATATCGATCTGTAACAACTACAAGGCTCAACGGGCTCCAGGTGTTACAGATTGAGACAAAACGACCGGGCAAGTCCCCAAACCACCACAAAGGTGCCTGTCCCCTTTGTGGTGGTCGGGCGGCCGGCATAGAAAAAGTCCCCGCCTGGCGTGTGCTCGACGGGGACTTTGCCGTTTGATGGCTAGCGCTGCAGGTGATTACTCGCCCAGCAGGCTCTTGGTGATGGAGGCAGCGGCCTTCTTGCCGGCGCCCATCGCCAGAATGACCGTAGCGGCACCGGTGACGATGTCGCCGCCGGCCCAGATGCGGGGATCGGTGGTCTGGCCGGTCTCCTCGTCGGCAACGATGTAGCCCCACTTGTTGAGCTCCATCTTGCCGCCGATCTTCTTTGCGAAGGGGTTGGCGTTGGTACCGATGGCCGAGATCGCGACGTCGCAGGGGATCTCCTCGATGGCGCCCTCGATGGGCACCGGACGACGGCGGCCGGACTCGTCGGGCTCGCCGAGCTCCATCTTCTGGACCTTGACGGCGCACACGGAGCCGTCCTCGCCAGCGACAAACTCGAGCGGGGAGACGAGCGGCAGAACCTCGACGCCCTCGGCCTTGGCATGGTGCAGCTCAGCGCGACGGCAGGGCATCTCGTCCTCGGTACGACGGTAGGCGATGATGGCGTGCTCGGCGCCCAGGCGCTTGGCGGTACGGACGGCGTCCATAGCCACGTTGCCGCCACCAAAGACGACGACGTTCTTGCCGTGCTTGGTGGGGGTGTCGTACTCGGGGAACTTGTTGGCCTTCATCAGGTTCACGCGGGTGAGGTACTCGTTCGCGAAGAAGACGTTGGGCAGGTTCTCGCCGGGGACGTTGAGGAACTTGGGCAGGCCAGCGCCGGTCGCCACATAGATGGCGTCGAAGCCCTGCTCGAACAGCTCCTCGGCCGTGGCCATGTTGCCCACGACGGAGTTGTACTCAAACTTGACGCCCATGTCCTCCAGGCCGTCAATCTCGCGCTTGACGACCGCCTTGGGCAGACGGAACTCGGGGATGCCGTAGACCAGCACGCCGCCGCCGGTAAAGAAGGCCTCGAAGACGGTGACGTCAAAGCCGTTGCGGGCGAGCTCGCCGGCGCAGGTGATGCCGGACGGGCCGGAACCGACGACGGCGACCTTCTTGCCGTTCTTGGGAGCCATCTTGGGCGTGGAGGCGAGCTCGGGGCGGTCACCCAGGAAGCGCTCGAGCTGGCCGATGGCCACGGGCTCGGACTTCTTACCACGGATGCACTTACCCTCGCACTGGTTCTCCTGCGGGCAGACGCGACCGCAGATGGCGGGAAGCATGGAGTCCTCGCGGATGGTATCGAGAGCGCCGCCGAAGTCCTTCGCGCGGATCTGCTCGATAAAGCGGGGGATGTTGATGTTGACGGGGCAGCCCTCAACACAGAACGGCTTCTTGCAGTTGAGGCAGCGCTCGGCCTCGGCCAGCGCCATCTCCTCGGTGAAGCCCTTGTCGACGGGGCGGAAGTCGCAGGCGCGCTCGGCAGCCGGCTCCTCGTTATCGGGGGTGCGGGGCGACTTCATATCGGCAACGAAACGACCGTTAACTAGTGGCATGCGCAGCTCTTTTCCTCATAGGCCTTGAGGGACTCGCCCTCTTCGGAACGGTAAGCGGCCTGGCGGGCACGAAGGTCATCCCAGTCGACCAGGGTGGCATCGAAGTCGGGGCCGTCGACGCAAGCGAACTTGGTCACGCCGCCCACCTCGACGCGGCAGCAGCCGCACATACCGGTGCCGTCAACCATGATGGGGTTGAGCGACGCGGTGATGGGGGTGTCGTATTTCTGGGCGGTGAGGGTCGAGAACTTCATCATCGGAACGGGGCCGACGCAGAAGACCTGGCTCACGGCCTTGTCCTGCAGCAAGCGCTCCAGCGGAGCGGTGACAACGCCCTGCTCGCCGTAGGAGCCGTCGTCGGTGGTGATGTGGATGTGGTCCTCGTCGAGGAGCTCGCGGAACTGGTCCTCCATGAGCAGGAGGTCCTTGGTGCGGGCGCCCATGATGGCGTGCACCTCGTGGCCGGTCTCGACCAGGTGCTTGGCGACCGGGAAGGCAATTGCCAGGCCGACGCCGCCGCCAATGACGGCGCAGGGGCCCTCGGCCATCTCGGTGGGAACGCCCAGCGGGCCCACGACGTCGCGCAGCGACTCGCCGGCCTCGTAGGTGGAAAGCATTTCGGTGGTCTTGCCGATCACCATGAAGATGAACTCGACCCAGCCCTCGTCACCGTTCCAGCCGGCCAGGGTAAACGGGACGCGCTCGCCCGTCTCGTTGGCGCGAACCATGAGGAACTGTCCAGCGTGCGCATGCTTGGCGATTGCAGGCGCCTCGATGCGGAACTTGAACACCTTCTCCGAGAACTGCGTCTTCTCCAGGATCTTATACATAGAACCCCTCTCTTGTTAGGGCCGCCGAACCGTGCCTCCACGGAAATGGACGGTAGCCCGAATAAAACCGTACGCGCACAGGCGTTGTGCAGACATACGGTGCAAATTATACCCTCATGGACATGTCACTTACGTGTGTCTTCGGCGGTTGGGAGCAGGGTTTATCCACTTTGGCCTACCAAATAGGGGCAGGTTTATTTTGGTCGGTTTTATCAGGCAAAACGGCAAAGGGGGCCGGCCTCGCACATCGGTGAGACCGGCCCCCATTGGAGCGCTGCATATGTATGGCGGCACAGGGTTTATTGCGGTGCGGCCGCTGCGGTGTTTCCGCATACAGAACCTGCCAAAATAAACCTGTCCCTAAATAGTAGGTTCTAGTGCTTGCCGTTGGCGGAAGCGGCGCCGTTTACGTGATCGCGGGCGTAGATTACGCCGTGGACGATGGCCAGACCGGCGGCATCTGCGGCGCGGGCGCAGGTGTCCTGGAAATCCTCGGCCTCGCGGGCGCGCAGCTGCTTAAGAACGTAGTCGGCGACGGCCATCTTGCCGGGAGGGTTGCCGATGCCGGTGCGGATGCGGCTGAAGTCGCGGCTGCCCATCTTGTCGATGATGGAGCGCAGGCCGTTGTGGCCAGCATGGCCGCCGCCCACCTTAACACGCACGTCGCCGGCGGGAATGTCGAGCTCGTCGTGGATTACGAGCAGCTCCTCGGCCTTGATCTTGTATTCGCGGCAGAGCTTGGAGATGGGGCCACCCGAGGTATTCATATACGACTGCGGCTTGACCAGCACGATCTGGCGCTTGCCGCCCTCTTCCTCAACATCGTTGATATTGATGAGTGCGATCTCGGCGCCGGCCTGGTTTTTCCAGTACGTGACGCCGGCCTGACGGGCCAACTCGTCGATCGCTTTGAAGCCAGCGTTGTGGCGGGTTTCGGCATACTCATCGCCAGGGTTGCCAAGTCCGGCAACCATGCGAATCTTAAGCGGCTGTGCAACTGCCATGTTTGTCCTCCGTTACGTAAATAGTTCAATCAACGACAAAGGCTACCACGCCCGCCGAAGGTGAGGAAAGGTTGCAGCAAAGTCATTTCAGAAAACAGCTGCCCCGAGACAGCAGGAAGCCCCGGACACGCCGGGAGGGGTTATCAAAGCGAACATCCCGCAGCCGCAAAGCGGCGAGGACGTTCGCGTGATAACCCCGCAGGCGCGTCCGGGGCTTCCGGAGGGATGCGAGGGTCGAGCGACTACAGCGCGAAGTCGCCGCCGACGAGCGTGGAGACGGGCTCCTCGTGGTAAACGGCGGAGATGGCCTGAGCGAACTCCTCGGCGACCGAGATGGTCTTGATCTTGCCGCCGACCTCGACGGGAATGGCGTCGGTGACGAGGCACTCGACGATCGGGGCGTCGTTCAGACGCTCGATGGCCGGACCGGAGAAGATGCCGTGGGTGGCGCAGACGTAGATATCGCCAGCGCCCATAGCCTTGAGCTCCTTGACGTTGGCGCACAGGGTGCCAGCGGTGTCAATCATGTCGTCGTTGATGATGCAGGTCTTGCCCTTGATGTCACCGATGATGCCCATGACCTCGGCGGCGTTGTGGCGCGGACGGCCCTTGTGGGCGATGGCCAGGTCGCAGCCGAGCATGTCGGACAGCTTCTTGGCGGCCTTGGCGCGACCCACGTCGGGGGAGACGACAACCAGGTTGTCGGTGTCGAAGTGCATGTCGTTGTAGTACTGGCCAAACAGCGGCAGCGCGGACAGGTGGTTAACCGGGATATCAAAGAAGCCCTGGATCTGGCCCTGGTGCAGGTCGAGGGTGATGATGCGATTGACGCCGGCGCGCTCGAGCAGGTTGGCGACGAGGCGGGCGGTGATGGGCTCGCGCGGGCCGGCCTTGCGGTCCTGGCGGGCATAGCCGTAGTGGGTGATAACGGCGGTGATGGAGCGGGCGGATGCGCGCTTGGCAGCGTCGGTGGCGATGAGCAGCTCCATGAGCATGTCGTTGACGTTGCCGCCGGCCACGGACTGAATCAGGAAGACGTCGGCGCCGCGGACGGTCTCGTCGTAGCGGGCGTAAATCTCACCATTGGCGAACTGCTTTAGCGTAAGGCCCGAAAGCTCGACCCCAAGGTACTCAGCAATCTTCTGAGCGAGGGGACGGTTGGAGGAACCGGAATACACGCGGATGGACTTGCGCATATTCTCCGACTTCTCGGGATCATTAATCGGCATTACCCTTCTCCTTTATACATCGAATGCCATATAGATGCCTTTTTGCATTGTAACCGCGCGGCGGGGTTTATCGAGTCTTGATAACGTCTTTACCGTCAACGGACACGAACCGACCACTCATCCGGTTGCGCAGGTCACGATAGAAAAAGGAGCCGCCCCCCATGGGAACAGCTCCTTTTGTGCTTGATAAAACGTTATGCTTCGTCGTCCTCGTGCAGACGGCGGCGGTAATCGGCGGCCCAGCCCTCAATGTTTACCTGGCGGGCACGACCCAGGCCGAGTGCGTCGGCCGGGACCGGCTCGGTGATGACGGAGCCGGCGGCCACGAGCGCGCCGTCGCCGATCTGGGCGGGCGCGACCATCATGGTGTCGGAACCGATGAAGGCGTCCTTGCCGATGACGGTCTTGTGCTTGTGCACGCCGTCGTAGTTGCAGGTGATGGAGCCCGCGCCCACGTTGACGCCGGAGCCCATGGTGGTGTCGCCGATGTAGGACAGGTGCGGCACCTTGGAGCCCTCGCCGATCGTGGACTTCTTGATTTCCACGTGCGTGCCGGCCTTGGAGCCGTCGAGCATGTGGGTGCCCGGGCGCAGGTAGGCGCGCGGGCCGCAGTCGACGCCGTTCTCGATGACGGCCTCGATGGCGATGGTCTCATCGATGGTGCAGCCGCTGCCGACGGTGGTGTCGGTGAGGCGACTGTTGGGGCCGAGCTGGCATTCCTCGCCCACGGTGACGTGGCCGATCAGATGCGTCTGCGGCCACACGACGGTGTCGCGGCCGATAACGGCGTCGGGGCCGATCCAGGCCTGCGTGGGGTCGATGAAAGTAACGCCCTCGGCCATCCAGTGCTCGTTGATGCGGTCGCGCGCGATGGCGGTGAGCTGCGCGAGCTGGATGCGGCTGTTGACGCCCAGGCCGTCGCGGTAGTCATCGCAGTGGAAGATGGAGACTGCCTGGCCGTGGCCTTTGAGGATCTCGAGCATGTCGGGCAGATAGTACTCGGACTGCGCGTTGTCGTTGCCGATCTCGTCGATGTGCGCGGCGAGCTGCGCGCCGTCGAAGGCGTAGCAGCCGGCGTTGCACTCGAGCAGCGTGGCGGCCTGTTCGGGCGTGCAGTCCTTCTGCTCGATGATGCGCTCGATCTGGCCGTCGGCGCCCAGCTTGATGCGGCCGTAGCCGAAGGGGTCGGGCGGGGTCATGGTCATGACGGTGCAGGCGAGCTCGCCGGTGGCGACGGTCTGTGCGAACTTGGCGACGGTGTCGGCGGTGATGAGCGGCAAGTCGCCGTTGAGCACGACGACGGGGCCTTGCGTGATGCCGCAGGCCTCGAGCGCGACCTTCACGGCGTGACCGGTGCCCAGGCGCTCGGTCTGCTCGACGCACTCGACCTTGGTGGCGCTGTTGGCGTAGGCGCCGTCGATGAGGGCGCGCATCTCATCGGCGTGGCTACCGATGACGACCACGACGCGGCTGCAGCCGGCCTTGATGGTAGCGTCGACGATCCACTGGACCATGGGCTTGCCCAGGATCTTGTGCGAAACCTTGCAGTGGTTCGACTTCATGCGGGTGCCCTCGCCGGCAGCGAGGATAATTGCGGTTGCGTCCATGTGATCTCCTGTTACGTTATAGAGACGTGTGTTTGGAAACGATACACGGCGCAATATGATACCGCAGGCGTATGTTGAGCGCGTAGCGATTGGTTTGCGGCGGTTGGGGCTTGCGCCGCCGTCGTGGCGTTTGCGCTGCTTGCGTGCGGCGTTGGCGGTGCTGCGGCGTTGGCGTTTGAGCGAGGGGATGGGGGTGCCCGTGGATATCATGCGAGAGGAATCGGGCAACGAGCCCGTCGCGGCATTTTCGATGTCGCATCCGGCGGTGCCGGCGCTCTACATGGTGCTGACGTTGGGGCTCACCATGTTCTCGATGCAACCGGTGCTGATCGCGCTGTCGCTTGCGGGTGGGTTGGCGTACGGGCTTGCGACGCGCGGCGCCGCACGTACATTGGGTGCGCTTCGCTGGCAGCTGCCGGTGATTTTGATCATCGCGGTGCTCAACCCGCTGTTTAGCGCCTCGGGCTCGACGGAGCTGTTCCGTATTGGCATGCGCGCGGTGTATCTGGAGAGCATGGTATACGGCCTGTGCATGGGCGGGCTATTTGTGGCGAGCGTGCTGTGGTTTGAGGCGGCGGCATCGATGCTTAGCTACGACAAGGTGCTTGCGCTTTTGGGTAATGCCGCGCCGGTGATCGCGCTCATGATTTCGATGTGCATGCGGCTTATTCCGCAGTTTTTGCGCCGCGGTCGTACGGTACTGGCGGTGCAGGATGCGATTGATGTACCGGGGCGCGCGCCGGCCAACCCCGTGCGTTCGCGCCTACGGGCATCGAGCGTGCTGATGGGCTGGGGCATGGAAGATTCGCTGGAGCGCGCGGACGCGATGCGCTCGCGCGGGTGGGGTGCCGCGACGCGTCGTACGACGTATGCGCGGTATCGACTGGCGCGCAGCGACGTTGCCGCGCTGGTCGGGCTCGCGCTGTTTGGTGCTGCCGCGGTGGCGGTGGCGTGGACCGCGACGACGCAGTATTCGTTTTATCCGCAGCTCTCGGTGCCGGCGCCGTGGCCGGGCTATGTCGTGTACGTTGCCTGGATGGTGCTGCCTTGCGCGTTGCACGCGATTGATGAGAAGAGGTTTGGCTGATGGCTCGGTTGGATAGGAGCTCGGCGGCGGGTGTGGCATATGGCTCGGCCACGCCGGCGATTGAGGTGCGGAGCCTGAGCTTTGCCTATCCCGGGGCCGAGGCACCGGTGCTCGAGGGGCTTGATTGGCGTGTTCCTCAAGGTGCATTTGCGCTGCTTGTTGGCGGTACCGGATCGGGTAAGTCGACGCTGCTGTCGCTGCTCAAGCCCGAGATCGCTCCAGCGGGCGAGCGCACTGGCGATGCGCGCGTGCTGGGCGAGAACGTTGCCGACATGGACGTGCGGGCATCGGCGGAGCGCGTGGGTTATGTGTTTCAGGACCCCGAGAACCAGATCGTGTGCGAGACCGTGTGGCACGAGATGGCGTTTGGCCTGGAAAACTTGGGGCTAGCGCGTGATGAGATGCGCCGTCGCGTAGCTGAGACCAGCTATTTCTTTGGGCTGGAAGATTGGCTTCACCGCGATACCGATACGCTTTCGGGTGGCCGCAAGCAGCTGCTGTCGCTTGCCGCCGTCTTGGCGCTGCGCCCGCGCGTGCTGCTGCTCGACGAGCCCACGTCTCAGCTCGATCCGGTTGCGGAGAAGAATTTCCTGCACGCGCTGTTTCGTGTGAATCGCGAGCTGGGCTGCACGGTTGTTGTGGCGACGCATCAGCCGCGCCCAATGCTCGAATACGCGACGTGTGCGTACCGGATTGAGGACGGTCGCGTGCGCGAGGTGGCGGATATGGCTTCTTTGGGACGCCGAGAATCGCTGTTTTCCGACGACATGTTGGGGTGGGGTGCCATCCGATGTGCAAAAAACGGAGTATTCAGCAGGCGTGAGGACAATTTGGGCTCTCTGGAGCCGCCCGGGGACGTATCGGGCACGAAAAAAAGTTCGGAATTGGACAAATCGTCCGAATTTGTGGCGCAAACGTCGCTCGAGAACGGCTCGGAAGCGTTCCCGCGCACGGATGGAAGCAGAATACTCCAAAAAATGTACGGCGGGTCGGCTACCACCTTGTCGGAAGGCTGGTTTCGCTACAATCGCGCGGGCGGTTGGGTGCTGCGTGGGCTCGACGTGGCGTTTTCGGCCGGTGCGGTGCATGCGACCGTGGGCGGCAACGGATGCGGTAAGTCGACGATGCTTTCAGTGCTGGCGAAGACCGCCAAGCTGCAGCGCGGCCGCATGGTGCGCGGAGCGGCCTCGGCGGCGCTGCTGCCTCAGAATCCCAAAGCATTGCTGGTTGCCGAGACGGTTCGCGATGAGCTGATGGAATGGGCCTCGACCTGCGGATATGACGAGAACTTGGCGCGGGAGCGTGCGGTGCAACTTGGACTGGACGGCCTGGAGACGCGCCACCCCTACGACCTCTCGGGCGGACAGCGCCAGCTGCTCGCACTGGCAAAGCTGCTGCTGATCGGCCCCGAGCTGCTGCTGCTTGACGAGCCCACGAAGGGCTTGGACCTGGAGAGCCGCCGCATCATCGCCCGCGCCCTGCGTGACCATGCGAAGGCTGGCGGCACCGTCATCATGGCCACGCACGATCTGGATTTTGCCGAGCAGGTAGCCGACGACGTCGCCATGATGTTTGACGGCGAGATTGCCTGCATGGAGCCCCCGGCCGACTTCTTTGCCGACAACGTGTTCTATAGGGCGTGATGGGATGACGGACTGTCGTTTCTCGCGCTTGCTTGCAAAACTGGAAATCCCGCTGCTGCTGGCGGTGCCAGCCGTGATGGCTGCGGCGTTGCTGTCGGGTGTTGAGCAGGCAGCGTTGGCCATGCTGGTTGTGGTGGCGCTGGTGCTCGCGCTGTTCTTTGCGGGTTACGAGGCATCTCGTCCGGGTTTGCGCCAGATTATGCCCACGTTGGTGCTGGCGGCGCTGGCGGCGGCGGGGCGCATCCTGTTTGGGCCCCTTCCCGACTTTAAACCGGTGAGTGCCATCGCCATTATCGCGGGGGCGACGTTGGGTCGACGCAACGGCTTCATGGTCGGTGCGCTGGCAGCGCTGACCAGCAATTTCTTTTTTGGACAGGGCATGTGGACGCCATGGCAGATGTATGCCTGGGGTCTGGTTGGCTATGTTGGCGGCGCGCTGGCGCATGCGGGCGCGTTCGACCGCGCCGACGGCACCGCGCGATTGCCGGCGCTACTGGCGTACGGCTTTGCGTCGGGCTTGCTCTATGGCGTCGTGATCAACGCGTATGACATCATTGGTTTTGTGCAGCCGCTCACGTGGGCGGGAGCCGTGGCGCGTCTTGCCACGGCAGTGCCGTTCGATATTACGCACGGCACTGCGACCTGCGCGTTTTTGGCCGCCTTGTACAAGCCTTGGTGTCGCCGCATTAACCGTGTCGTCGTGAAATACGGGCTGTAAGGCATTTCGCGTTCCCTCACGAACTTGCGGTGGAATAGTTCTCGTTTTTGGCTATTTGCTGCCCAAACAGGAACTATTCCACCGCAACTTATGGGGGGAGAGGGGTCACATGATCTGTTTTCCTCTGTCCCCTAGAGGAATTACTTGGGGCTAGAACTCTAGCGTGAGGGTGACGGGGCAGTGGTCGCTGCCGAAGATGTCGCCGCGGATGCCGGTGTCGCGTACGTTGTCGGCGATTGCGTCGCTTACCAGGAAGTAGTCGATGCGCCAGCCGGCGTTGTTCTTGCGGGCATTAAAGCGGTAGCTCCACCAGCTGTAGACGCCCTCGACGTCCGGATTTGCCGCGCGCCAGGTATCGGTAAAGCCGGCGTCGAGCAGCTCGGTAAACTTGCCGCGTTCTTCGTCCGAAAAGCCGGCGTTGCCGCGGTTGGACTTGGGGTTCTTAAGGTCGATCTCCTCGTGCGCCACGTTAAAGTCGCCGCAGGTCACGACGGGTTTGCCGCTCTCGCGCTCAAGCGCGCTCAAAAAGCCGCGATAGGCATCATCCCAGGCCATGCGCACGTCGATGCGGGCGAGTTCGTTTTGCGCGTTGGGAGTGTAGACATCCACAAACCAGAACTTGTCGAACTCCAACGCGCAGACGCGGCCCTCGGTTGCGGCTTGGGCGACGAGCTCGGCCGCCTTGCCCTCGCCGGCGTAGGGTAACAGCGCGTCGGCGTGCAGCACGCGCAGCGGTTCCTGGCGGCTAAAGACCGCAGTGCCCGAATAGCCTTTACGCTCGGCGTAGCTCCAGGTTTGGCGATAGCCGGGCAGGTTAATATCAACCTGGCCTTCTTGCAACTTGGTCTCTTGCAACGCCAGGATATCGACGTCGAGTTCTTGCGCGATCTGGATAAAGCTCGGGTCCTTTTTGAGCACGGCGCGCAGGCCGTTGACGTTCCACGAGGCGAAAGTGTAAGTCTGAGGCATGGTGTCCTTTCGACGGGGTTGGCAGGCTTAAGATTAGCGCAACAGGGGCGGTGGTGGGCACCGCGCGTGCTGACCCAAAGGCCGTATGCTGGGACATCGCCCGACGCTGCCCGACCAACAAGGACGGAGGACTCATATG
Source organism: Collinsella sp. (assembly GCA_031292915.1). Classification (GTDB taxonomy): domain Bacteria; phylum Actinomycetota; class Coriobacteriia; order Coriobacteriales; family Coriobacteriaceae; genus Collinsella. Next base: position 35,620 of record JAUMSH010000073.1, on the reverse strand, counting down.
ACGCAGGCGATAACGGACTCCAAACAGGCCTCCGCCGCGCTGGCGGAGCTGTTCGGCACCCACAAGCGCGTGGTCTTCTTTGGCGGCGCGGGCGTTTCCACGGCGAGTGGCATCCCCGATTTCCGCAGCGTGGACGGCCTATATCACCAACAGTTTGTCTACCCGCCCGAGACCATGCTGTCGCATAGCTTTTACGAGGCGCATCCTGCGGAGTTCTTCGACTTTTACCGCACCAAGATGATCGCGCTTAACGCCAAGCCCAACCACTGCCACGCCAAGCTGGCGGAGCTGGAGCGCGCCGGCAAGCTCGACGCCGTGGTGACGCAAAATATCGACGGCCTGCACCAGATGGCCGGCTCGCAGCGCGTGTTTGAACTGCATGGCTCGGTCCACCGCAATATTTGCCAGACGTGCGGCGCGGTCTACAGCGCCGAATGGATTTGCGCGCGCGAGCACGAGGATACCGCGGGCGTGCCCGTGTGCCCTGCGTGCGGCGGTCGCATCAAACCCGATGTGGTCCTCTACGAAGAACCGCTCGATGAGCGTGTGCTTACCGGCGCCGTTGCTGCCATCGCCGCAGCCGACGCCCTCGTCGTGGGCGGGACCTCGCTCGTGGTGTATCCGGCGGCGGGCCTCACGCGTTACTTTACTGGCGATACGCTGGCCATTTGCAATTTGGCGCCCACCGATCAGGATGCAAATGCCGACCTGCTGATTTCTTGCGACATCGCGGCCGCGTTTGCGTTCTAGCCCACGCGCGCGGATACAATAGAAAGACTGATTGCAAAGCGACCCCGCCGCCAGCGCCCGAGCGCGGCGGCGTGGGCATTTTAGGAGGATGTTCATGGCGAACGACAGCAAGACATGGCGGTGCGGAAAGTACGAGCTCAGCTTTGACCGTCCGCGCATCATGGGCGTCCTCAACGTGACGCCCGATTCGTTTAGCGACGGCGGTGAGCACTTTGACCAAGATGCCGCTATCGAGTACGGCCTGGCGATGCTCGATGCCGGCGCCGACATCATCGACGTGGGCGGCGAGTCCACGCGCCCCGGCTTTACCCCGGTCAACCCCGACGAGGAAGCGCGTCGCGTGCTGCCCGTCGTGCGCGCGCTGGCCAAAGAGGGCGCCATCGTCTCGATCGATACGCGTCATGTGGCGGTTGCCAAGGCGGCTGTGCGCTGCGGTGCTTCGATTGTCAACGACGTGACGGGCTTCACCGATCCCAAGATGGTTGAGTTCGTTAAGACGAGCACCTGCGGCGTCATCGTAATGCACGCCGGCGAGGTCGCCGCGCCCGCACGCACACACGCGACGGTGCAGCTCGATACCTCGGCTGCGGCGTTTGTTGCCGAGAAGGCGCGCGAAGCGGCTGCCGAGGCTGCGCGCGAGGCCGAGAAGCCGGCCCGTCGCCGTCGCGGCAAGTTGCTGGGCGAGCCCAAGGTTGAGGCCAAGCTTCCGGGCGGTGTGGTACAGCCCTCGCTGCCGTTTGGCGAACCGGAGCCCGCGCCCGAGTCCGAGCCAGAGACGCCGGCTGCCGAGCAGACCGCTCCTGCCGCCGAGACTGCAGAGCCCGAGACCGTGCCCGCAGCTACCGAAGCCGCACCAGAGCCCAGCGACCACCTGGCCGCCATGATGCGCCGCAGCGCCCGCCGCGAGGAAGCCTACGTGCCCACCTCGCAGCTCCGCCGCTTTACCCTGCCCGATTCTGCGCCCATCATGCGCCGCGTCATGGGCTTTCTGTCCGACCAGGCCCGCACGCTCATCCATGCCGGCGTGTCGCGCGACCGTATCTGCATCGATCCCGGCCCGGGCTTTGGCAAGACGGCCAACGAAGACATCGTCATCCAGCGCGAGACCGCCAAGATGGCGTCGCTGGGCTATCCGCTCATGTGCGCCGTGTCACGCAAGCGCTTTGTGGGCGCCGTCTCGGGCGTGACTGAGGCCGCCGCGCGCGATGCCGCCACGTTTGGTGTGTGCCTGGGCGCCATCCAGGCCGGTGCCAACGTCGTGCGCGTGCACGACGTTGCGGGCTTTGCGCAGTTCCTGAACGGTTACTGGGCCGTTGCCAAGCCGCAGCCGCGCCGCGCGTTTGTGGCCGTGGGTTCCAACCTGGGGCATCGCTGCGACAACATCCGCGCTGCGCGCGACATGATTGCCGAGATCCCGCTCACCTGCGTGTCCAACTGCTCGCGCATCTACGAGAGCGAGCCGGCCTACGAGACGCGCCAGGACGCGTTTGCCAACGCCGTCATCGAGATCAAGACCGAGCTGGCGCCGCTGGTGCTGCTCGACGAGCTCATGAAGATTGAGGCCGAGCTGGGCCGCGACCGCTCCAAAAAGGCCAAGGCAAACGGCCCGCGCACCATCGACTTGGACCTGCTGTGGATGGACGGCGAGACCCACGGCGGCAAGAAGCTGCGTCTGCCGCATCCGCTGATCGGCGAGCGCGACTTTGTGCTGGTGCCGCTCGAGGACCTGATGCACGACCCGGCGCGGTTCTTCCGCTACAACGGCGTCGAGGTCAAGGAGCCCGAGGACCGCGTGGGCCATATCGTGGGCGAATTGGGGCGCATGTAGATGATCGAGATGAATGCTGTTGCCGCCGGTACCGAGCTCGACGCGGCGCGTGACGCGGGCCGCGAGGGCATGTCCGCGGGCTGGTGTGCTTGGAGCGCGGGCGAGGCGTCGTTGACGTTTTCGCTGGTCGTGCGCCCCGATGTGAACATGCACGCCTTCCACGGCCTGCCGTTTGTGGCCGCAATGGGCATGATGGACGCGCTCGCGGGCACGGCCGCAACGCCGGGCCTGGGGCTTGCCGGCAAAGTGGGCATCCAGTGGCCGAGCGACATCGTGTGCGGCGCGCCTGCGTTTGAGACGTCGCTCGCGCGCGTCGCCGTCAACGGCGGTGCCGGTGCCGCGGGCATGTTCGGTGCCGTGACGGTGGATATTGAGCGCGCGGCGCTGGGCGAGCTTGGTGTGGATGTGGCTGACGAAGCGCTGGTCGAGGCATTGGCCGCGGCGGTGCTCGCTCGCGTTGGCGTCTGGGCGGTTGCCGCCAACACGCCACAGGGCGCTGCCGGCCCGCTGGCCCCGGTGCTGGGTGAGTACTTCGATATGGTGCCGCTGCTGGGTCGTCAGGTCGCGGCGGTGTCGCCCAACGGCCTGCCGCTCGCGGTCGGCGTGTTTGCGGGCCTGGACATCTGGGGCCGCGCGACCATTAAGACCGACGCCGGCGAGCAAGAGTTTCCGCCCGAGGCCGTGCGCATTCGCGGGCTGTAGCGCGAGGCGCCAGCGCTCAAAGACAACGATGACAACGAAGCCCTCCTCGGCCTGCACCGGGGAGGGCTTTGCGTGACTGCGGGGTAGCACCTCGGACCTATTCCTCAAAATTGAAAATTATTCAGTTTTGAGGAATAGGCTTGGCGAACGTTTGCGGGGCTGTGGCATCGGGCGTGCTCGACTTAAGCCCCTGCTCTATCCCAGCTCCTGCATGCGGCGGTAGATTTCGCAGATACCCTTGATGGTGAGCTGTCCGTCGACCACGTCGAAGGCGTCGGTCGAATCGGCGACGATGCTGGCGAGGCCGCCCGTGGCGATAACGGTGGCATCCTCGCGGCCCAGCTCGCGCTTCATGCGCGCGACCAGGCCCTCAGCCATGGCGGCGGCGCCCATCACGGCGCCGACCTTGATGCACTCCTCGGTATCGCGGCCGATGGCGTGCTCGGGCGCCTCGAGCGGAACGCTGGCGAGCTTGGCGGCTCGGGCGGCGAGCGCGTCCATCGAAATGCGGATGCCCGGCGCGATCGCTCCGCCAATGTAATAACCGTCCTCATCGATGACGTCGATATTGGTCGCGGTGCCAAAGTCCACCACGATCGCCGGCGCGCCATAGAAGGTCTCGGCAGCGACGGCGTTGGCGATGCGGTCGGCACCAACGGCCTGGGGGCGCGCCGCCCGCAGCTTGGTTACGGCGGCCGTCTGCGGCCCGATGACGATGGCGTCCGCGGCAATGCGGTCGGCCACGGCGTGCCACTCGCGCGAGAGCTGCGGCACCACGCCCGCAAAGGCGATCGCGTCGACCGCATCGAGCGAAAGGCCGTACATCTTAAAGAAACCCATCAGGCGCACATGGATCTCGTCGGCGGTATAGGAGCGGTCGGTGGGCATGCGCCACGACTGCACCAGCTCGTCTCCGTCAAACAGGCCCATGGCCGTCTGCGTGTTTCCCATATCGATAGCGAGCAGCATGTCTACTCCCGGTGTCGGCATAAAAGGACGCGCACCATTGTATACGTGCCGTCGACGGCGCTCAGCTGCGATTCGTTTACGGTGATAGGGGCTGAGGGGTTTAAATATGAAGGAATTATGCTCTACGAGATTTTCCTTGCCGTTTACCGAACTCCCGCGTAATATTCTTTCTCGCGCACATGAGGCGCCCAGACATTGCGGGGTGGAGCAGTCTGGTAGCTCGCCGGGCTCATAACCCGGAGGTCGTAGGTTCAAATCCTGCCCCCGCGACCAAGAACTTGCAGCTCGTCGGTTTAGCCGGCGAGCTTTTTTGTTATTCCGGGACCGTGTTTTCGGTCCAATTCTCGGCCTCTCAAACAAAATCTCGACCTGTAACATCTAGACCCGATTTGGGTGGCTAGGTGTTACAGATCGAGATATACCGGTGGGTTGGGTCGTGTTTGTCTAAATCTGTAACACGAGGGACGGATTTTGCCGAGTAACTGTTACAGATTTAGATTTTCTAGCAGGCGGGTTTGGTTTGTCTCGATCTGTAACAGTAAGACCCGGTTTTGCTGAGTAACTGTTACAGATTGAGACAAACCGACGGGCCGCCTCGCCCCATCCACCTGCCGCCACCTGATATTCGCCGATTTTCGTTGTGCCGCCGTGCTCCCATGCCATATCCTCTAGACAACTACGCGGCATCATCGCCGCCGCGCCTACAAGAGAGGAATGTCCATGACCGCACCTGCATCCAAGCTGCTCCAGCCCATTACGGTTGGCCCCCTTGAGCTCAAAAACCGCATTATGTTCCCGCCGCTGACCACCGGCTACGAGGAGCGCGACGGTTCCATTGGCGAACGCAGCCTGGCTTTTTACGAGCGCCTGGCCCGTGGCGGCGTGAGCTACATCGTCATCGGCGACGTCGCTCCCGTTATGACCGCAAGCCCCACGCCCAAGCTGGCAACCGACGCTCAGATCCCCACGTTTAAGGCGCTGGCCGACGCCGTCCACAAGCACGGCGCCAAGGTCGCGCTGCAGCTGTTCCACCCCGAGTACGACGTGCCCGGCGTCGGCCGCATGGTCATGGGCTCCATGGTCGCCGCCAAGGCCGCGCAGGAGGCCAAGGCCGCCGGCGACGAGGAGACCTTTGCCGCCAAGATGGCCGAGTCCAACGAGATCCGCAACCAGGCATACGCCAAGCTGCACCACGACATGCAGCACTTTGTGAACGAGGCGAGCGTAGAGCAGCTCACCCAGATCAAGGAGGCCATCGCTGCCTCGGCCGCTCGCGCGCAGCAGGCCGGCATCGACGCTATCGAGGTCCACGGCGACCGTCTGGTGGGTTCGCTGTGCTCGGCCATCCTCAACCAGCGCACCGACGAGTACGGTGGCTCGTTCGAGAACCGCGTCCGCTACGCGCTGGAGGTCGTCGCCGCCATTAAGGAGGCCGCGCCGCAGCTGATGGTGGAGTACAAACTCCCCGTGATCATGGAGAACCCCGACGGCACGCCGCGCGGCAAGGGCGGCCTGCAGCCTGACGAGGCCTGCGAGTTTGCCAAGCTGCTGGAGGGCGCCGGCATCGATATGATCCAGGTCGCGCAGGCCAACCACACCGGCAACATGGGCGACACCATTCCGCCCATGGGCGCCATGCCCTACAACTGGACGCTGCCCGTGGCCGAGCGCGTCAAAGCCCTGGTCTCCGTGCCGGTGGCAACCGTCGGCCGTGTTGTCTCGGTCGAGGCTGGCGAGAAGATTCTGGAAGACGGCGCAGCCGACATCATCGCCTATGGCCGCTCGCTCATGTGCGACCCCGACATTGCGCTGAAGGCTGCCACGGGTGAGCCCATCCGTGAGTGCCTCAACTGCAACAAGGGCTGCGTCGACGCGATTCAAAACCGCAGGTACATCTCGTGCGTGCTCAATGCCGAGAACGGCGACGAGGCGACCATCGCCATTAAGCCGGGCGAGGGCGACAAGAAGATCGCCGTGGTGGGCGGCGGTATTGCCGGCCTGGAGGCCGCGCGCGTGGCGGCCAAGCGCGGTTACGACGTGACCGTCTACGAGGCGAGCGATCATCTGGGCGGCCAGATTGTGCTGGCGGCCGCGCCTCCGCGCAAGGACGAGATCATGCGCTCGGTCGAGTACTACGAGAAGATTCTGCCCGGCCTGGGTGTGAAGGTCGAGCTCAACCATGTTGCTACCGCTGAGGACCTCAACGCCGCCGACGCCGCGATTGTGGCCGTGGGCGCGCACGACGTGGTCATTCCCGTTCCGGGTGCCGACTCGGAGAAAGTCGTCTCGAGCTGGGACGTGCTGGCCGGCAAGGTGAAGCTTACGGGCCGCGTCGCCGTTATCGGCGGTGGCCTGGTGGGCACCGAGACTGCCGAGTACCTGCTGCAGCACGGCTGCGAGGTGGCGATCGTGGAGATGCTCGACAAGATTGCCGCGGGCGAGTCCGAGACCATTCTGCCGCTGATTATGAGCGACTTTGCAGAGCACAACGTGGAGCAGCACGTGAAGACCCGCCTGACCGCCATTACCGACGAGGGCGTGGAGGCCATTCGCACCACCGAGGACGGCGCCGAGGAACCGGTGAAGATCGCCTGCGATTACGTGGTGATGGCCGTGGGCTCCAAGGCCAACGCGTTTGACCTGGACGGCGTGACGGTGCCCGTGACCTGCGTGGGCGACTGCTCGGGCGAGCGCACCGCCGACATTGCGAGTGCCATTCGCACGGCGTATCACGCGGCCAACGAGCTGTAGTTGAACATCGCGGCCAGGCGGGGCGGCAGCACGGACCTGCCTCGCCCGACTGCGTCCCATCGGGTGTCAACCGGGGCGGGGTCTGCAAGCGCAGCAGGTCCCGTCCTTTTTGTTTTGCTCGGGTGGATGGCAATGCGCGGTAATCATGAGGAGTGAGGCGTCACTGCCCTGCAGGCCGCTCAAAATTATTGGGGGAGGGGTTAATAATTATTCCCTCTAGACCAAAGGACATAAAGAGATGTCAATTTTGTTGGCAAACGGATGACGATTAGCTGCGAGCTAGCTACCAGCGTAAATAATCGATAAAGAAATGTCGTAAATAGGTGTCAAATGCCCAGATAACGCCGCGTCTATTTTAATTAACTACTTTGAGCAAACAGCAAAATGCTACTATCTAGCGTGCACGTAAGAAAGCAGATTAACGGTTAAGGCTAAGAAGTGGCAGGTATGTCGGAAGCAACTAGGACTCGCACGCATGCGCCCGAGGTTAGGCAGCGTGCCGTCGAGATCCTCCAAGAGGGGGTCGGTCACCGCGCCCTCGCTGCAAAGCTTGGCATTCCCCAGGCCACGGCTCGTCAGTGGGCCCGTGCATATGCCGTGGGCGGTGCCGACGCTGTGCTCAACGCGGGCGCTCGCCATCACACCTATTCGTACGACGTAAAGCTCGCCGTGGTTAAGGATCGTCTGGAAAACGGCCTGACGGTTCGCGAGGCCATGATCAAGCACAAGATCACCAGCGAGTCTTCGGTCAAGGCTTGGTGCCGCCTGTACCGCGACGGCGGCGAGGCGGCGCTGGTCGATAAGCCGCGGGGTCGCAAGCCGCGCGTTAAAAAGGCGGAATAGCGAACGGGATGGTGCGCCCACGGGGGCGCATTTTTCTTGCCGTGCCAACTTTTCGGATCGCCGCGTGCCTATCGGGACATCCTTCAAAGTGGCCAATAAACCGCGTGCAGTGCCCGCGCGCCCATCGCTGCAATAGGGGGAGCGTCGCCTCTCTGCTCCAAAGCGGACACGCCCTTGCCCCGTACGCCTAAAACTCCCCAGTTGACCGAAAACCTGCCGCTGCTACTCCTCAATTGAGCTATAACGTTAAACAATTGCAGCGTTTTTGCATGGGGGAGTGATGGTATGACGCTACTGTATTTCCTTACCCTGTTTCCGCTGGTACCGGCACTGGGCATGCTGTTCGCGGGCGGTGACCGCGCCCGCGATGCGGTGGGGCTCATAGGCTCCGGCATTATTATGGCGGTGACAGTTGTAGTCGCCGTCATGTTTTTTGGCACGGGTCCGCAGAGCTTTGAGGTTGCCCCCGGCGCCTCGCACGTGCTCTCCATCATCAGCTCCGCCATCGATGTCATCCTGTGCGCCGTCATCCTGTACAACGCGTACAAATATAGGAACGCGCTCACCACGGTGCTCGGCATAGTCCAGCTGGTGGGCTCGCTCGCCTTTGCAGCCATGACGCTGCCCGCGACCGAAGCCGTCACCGCCACCCCGCTCTACCTGGACTACATGAGCGTGATCATGGTTCTCGCCGTCGGCATCGTCGGCAGCCTTATCTGCGTGTATGCCCTGGGCTACATGAAGGACTTCCAGGCCCATGACGAGCACGAGGCCGCGCTGCGCGGGCAGACCGCGCCCGACCGTCGCCCACAGTTCCTGGCGCTCATGTTCCTGTTCCTCTCGGCCATGTTCGTCATCGTGACGAGCGACAACCTTGAGTGGCTGTTCTGCGGCTGGGAAATCACCACCGTGTGCTCGTTCCTCATGATTGGCTACACGCGCACGCCCGAGGCCATTAAAAACGCTTTCACCCAGATCATCCTCAACATGCTGGGCGGCATCGCGTTTTTGGCAGGCCTTATGTTCCTGCACGTTAACGGCATGCCGCTGACCATCTCGGGTATGATCGAGCTTTCCGGCGCCGGAACCGCGCAGTCCGCGCTGCTGGTGATGCCGGTCATCCTGCTGTCGCTCGCCGCGCTCACCAAGGCCGCACAGATGCCGTTCCACACTTGGCTGCTGGGTGCTATGGTTGCCCCCACGCCCACGAGCGCCCTGCTGCACTCGTCAACCATGGTCAAAGCCGGCGTGTTCCTGATGGTCAAGCTGAGCCCGCTCTATGCTATCTATCCCGTGACCGGCTTTATGGTCACGAGTGTGGGTGCCATCACGTTTTTGCTCGCTGCCCTCATGGCCATCTCGCAGAGCAACGCCAAGCGCGTGCTCGCGTACTCCACCATTTCCAACCTGGGCCTCATCAGTGCCTGCTTGGGTGTCGGCGCGCCCGAGGCCGTATGGGCGGCCATCTTCCTGATCCTTTTCCACACGGTGGCAAAGTCGCTGCTGTTCCTGTGTGTGGGCACTGCCGAGCACCATATCGGCAGCCGCAATATCGAGGACATGGACGGTATGTTCAGCCGTATGCCGCACCTGACGCGCCTGATGATGCTGGGCATCATGGGCATGTTTGTGGCGCCGTTTGGCATGCTCGTGTCCAAGTGGGGCGCCCTGGTGGCGTTTGCGCAGACCGGCAACGTGCTCATGATCATGGTGCTTGCCTTTGGCTCGGCCGCGACGTTCTTCTTCTGGGGCAAGTGGCTCGCCAAGCTTTCGGGCGTCGATCCCACGGCTCAAAACGTTGAGGTCAATGTCCATAAGACCGAATGGATGGCCCTCAACACCATCGCCGCGCTGCTGATTCTGTGCTGCGTGGCGTTTCCGCTCATCTCGAGCGGTCTGGTGTCGCCTTACTTGGCCATGGTGTTTGGCCGCGTGCCGTACGTTATTGGCAAGGACGCCATGTATCTGATGGTGGTTATCGTGGCGTTTATCGCCGTGGTGCTGCTGACTTCATTCCGTGTGAGCAATAAGCCGCACGTCAACGTGTACCTTTCGGGCGTGGGAACCGATAAATATCGCCATTTCCGCGGCTCGATGGGACGCGAGGTGAAGGCCGAAAAGCGCAATTGGTACTCGGAGGACGCCCTTGGCGAGAAGCGTATTGGCCCCGCGGGTAGCGTCGTGTGCTGCAGCATTATCTTGTTTGCGCTGCTGTGTTGCGCGTGGATTGGGCCCGAGCGGCTTGCCATGAGCGCGCCCTCGGTGCTGCGCGGCAAGTATTTCGAAGGCTCGGGCGTCGTGGGCATATTTATTGGCACCGTGGCGTTTGCCTTGCTGGCGCCTTTGGTTGGTGGTCTGGTCGACGGCATCGATCGCAAACTGTCCGCCCGCATGCAGGGCCGCGTGGGCCCGCGCCTGCTGCAACCCTTCTACGACGTTGCCAAGCTGCTGCGCAAGGCCCCTGCCAGCGTAAACACCATGGACGATACCTACATGGCGTGTGCGCTCATCTTTACCGTGGTGGGCGGCGGCATCTTTGTGTCGGGCTCCAACACGCTGCTGTGCGCTTTTATGGTTACGCTCGCCGCGATCTTTGTGGTGTTGGCGTCCGCCTCGACGCAAAGCCCGTTTGCCCAGGTCGGCGCCGATCGTGAGTTGCTGCAGGTTATGAGTTACGAGCCCGCCGTTCTGCTGATGAGCGTGGGCCTGTATCTTGCCACCGACAGCTTCGATTCCATCGCCGTGACGGGGCAGTCGGCCCCCATCATCGTGTACAGCGCGCCCATTTTCCTCGCGCTGCTCGCGGTGCTTACCATCAAGCTGCGCAAGTCGCCGTTCGATCTTTCGTATTCGCATCACGCGCATCAGGAGATCGTCCAGGGCGTCGCCACCGAGATGAGCGGCGGCACGCTGGCCAAGATGACCCTTATGCACTGGTGCGAGACCGTGCTGTTTTTGATGTGGGTGGGCATGTTCTTTGTTTGGGACAACCCGGTGAGCTGGGTCGTAGCCCTGGTCGTGATGGCCGCGACGTATTTTGTCGAGGTGCTCATCGACAACACCTTTGCCCGCAGCACCTGGCGCAGCTGCTTTAAGCTCGGATGGGGCGTGGCGCTGGTGTTTGGCCTGCTCAACCTTATGCCCATCCTCGTCGACGTGTTTATTTAGGAGGCGGCATCCATGGATCATAAAATGTCGCGCTCGCCGTGGGTTATTCATTACGACGGCTCGAGCTGCAACGGATGCGATATCGAGGTGCTGGCCTCGCTCACGCCACTGTTCGATGCGGAGCGTTTTGGCGTGGTCAACACCGGCAACCCCAAGCATGCGGATATCTTTTTGGTGACGGGTTCGGTCAATGCCCAGAACCTGCCCGTCGTGCGCCAGATCTACAACCAGATGCTCGAGCCCAAGTGCGTGGTGGCGTGCGGCATCTGCGCGTGCTCGGGCGGCGTGTTCCGCGATGCCTACAACGTGATCGGCGGCGTGGACCGCGCGATTCCCGTGGACGTGTACGCGCCCGGGTGCGCCATTCGCCCCGAGACCGTAATCGATGCCATTGTGGAGGCGTGCGGCATCCTGGACCAGAAGGAGGCCGTGATGCGTGCTGGCGGTGACCCGCTCACCGTGGGCGGTGCCGCAACCTGGGACGGTGGCGTTGAGCTGGGCGAGGACGGGTTTGTGGCTGCGGGGGCCGGGGCTGACGGTGCCGGTGACGCGCCTGCCGAGAAGCCCGCCGCGCCCGCCGCTGGCGACGCACCTGCTGAGACGCCCGTCGCTGCAAAGGAGGCCGAGTAATGCAAAAGGCAATCTATACCACCGTCGGGATCGACGAGCTCCTGTCGCATGTCCAGGCGCTCAAGGGCGTCGGCGCGCGCTTTGTGCAAATGCACGCCGAGCGCTGTGTGGACGACGGATCGTATCGCCTGGTCTATACGTTTATCAACGTTCGTGCTGCTCAGGAGCGGATCGCTCAGGACGGCAGCTATGCGATTGAGAACCTGGTGGTTGAGGGCATCGACCAGTGCCAGGAGATTCCGTCCATCAGCTCGTATTACTCCGCGGTGTTCCCGTTTGAAAATGAGGTCCACGACCTATTTGGACTTGCCATCACCGACATGCAGCTCGACTTTAAGGGCTTTTTCTACCAGGTCTCGACTGCCGAACCCATGAGCGTTATCACGCCCGAGGTGAAGGCTGCGCGCGAGAAGGCCATGAAGGTCCGTGCCGCTGCCGAGGCCAAGGCGCGCAAGGCTGCGGCCGAGAAGGCCGCCGCTGCCGCGGCCGCTGCGGGGGAGGGTGCTGCGGGTGCTACTGTCGCTCAGCCCGCTGTGGCTGCCGGCTCCGATGCTCAGCACGATGAAGCTGCCGCCAAGGCCGCGCTCAAAGCCGCCGAGCTGGAAGCAAAGCTCGCCGCCATGGATCCCGAGAAAGCGGCCAAGGTCCGCGCGGCGCTTGCCGCCAAGGCCGCCCGCGACAAGCAGAAAAAGGAGGCGTAAGGTCCATGGCACATCGCTCCGTTATTCCGTTTGGCCCGCAGCACCCGGTGCTGCCCGAGCCGCTTCATCTGGACCTGGTGATCGAGGACGACCGCGTCATCGAGGCAATTCCGCAGATCGGCTTTGTGCACCGCGGACTCGAGAAGCTCACCGAAAAGCGCGATATGCATCAGTTTGGGTACATCGCCGAGCGCATCTGCGGCATCTGCGCCGTGGGCCATAGCTGCGGCTATGCCAGCGCCTGCGAGCGCATGCTCGACATCGAGGTGCCCGGCCGCGTGCAGTATATCCGCACCATTTTGCACGAGCTTTCGCGCATTCACTCACACCTGCTGTGGCTGGGCCTGCTCGCCGATGCCTTTGGCTTCGAGGCGCTGTTCTATCGCTCGTGGACCCTGCGCGAGCAGATTCTCAAGATTTTTGAGAGCACCTGCGGCGGCCGCGTGATCCTTTCGATTAACGAGATCGGCGGCCTTAAGCACGATATCGAGGACTCCGAGCTGGCCGGCATTGTCCAGACGCTTGACGCCATGCGCCCCGACTACGAGGCCCTGGTGCATACGTTTTTGGACGACAATAGCTGCGGCGAGCGCCTGCATGACGTGGGCGTGATTAGCAAGAAGGAAGCGCTTAATCTGTCGATGGTCGGCCCGTTCGGTCGCGCCTCGGGCGTGGATTACGACGTGCGCATGTTCGGCGACGGCGCCTATGCGGACCTGGCCGCGTTTGAGCCTATCGTTGCTAGCGATGGCGACTGCTATGCCCGCTGCCTGGTGCGTTGTGCCGAGGTCACGCAGGCCATGGACATCATCAAGGAGCTTGTGGGCAAGATTCCGCACGACGGCATCGGCGGGCGCACCAAGCTCACGCCGGCCGACGGCGCGCGTGGCGAGGTTGTGATTGAGCAGCCGCGCGGCGAGGCGTATTACTATGTGCGCGGTAACGGCACCAAGAACCTGGACCGTTTTCGCGTGCGTACGCCGACGTCGCAGAACCTGGCGGGTCTGACGCATGCGCTGCAGGGCGTGCTCCTTGCCAACGTGCCCATGATTATCCTGACCATCGACCCCTGCATTAGCTGCACGGAAAGGTAGGCGCGGCATGAGTTTACTGACATTTGCCAAGACGGCCTTGGGTTCTATGGTCAAGCAGCCGGTCACGGTGTGCTATCCGCAGGAGAAGCTGACGGCGCCCGAGCGCCTGCGCGGGCATATCGTCAATGACATGGACGTGTGCATCTGCTGCGGCATGTGCGCGCGGCGTTGCCCGGCGGGCGCGCTCGCGGTCGATCGCAAAGGCGGCACCTGGTCGATCGACCCGTACGCCTGCGTGGTGTGCGGCGAGTGCATCGAGAGCTGCCCCAAGCACTGTCTGAGCATGGACACCGCCCGCACTCCAGTTGCGGCGAACAAGACTCCCACGGTAGAAACCAAACCGGAATAACTCTGGACTGGGGCTGGTATAGCGCTGGGATAGGGCCGGTGGGGCAAAACTGCCCCACCGGCCCCGCGCTTAAACGCGCGGTTGTACCGCCACGAACAAAACCATGCCGGATTACGGGGCTGGATAGCGAACCTCCGACCATACAGAAAATTGCAAAAACAAAACCGCAGGTAGATAGCCTGCGGTTTTCATGAAAAGCGGTTATGGTCGGGGGTATCGAGTTAAACGTAGTAGATGGGCCGATTTCGTGGCGGGCGCCGTCGGCCGATTTCCGCGGGCGGAGGAAAACGGATCATTTTGGTCCCGCGAGACTTGCGGAGGCGCTCGTGCAGGGCCGCCCGAACAAAACAATGCCGGTTTACGGGGCTGAGTCACGAGCCCTCAACCATGCCGATATCCGTGAAAATAAAACCGCAGGTAGATGGGCTGTCATTTTGCAGAAAATGAGGCTATGGATGAGGGCTCCGACTTTTGCCCCGTAATCCGACATAGTTTTGAAATGGCATTAAATCGGTAGCAGCTATTTTTCTTTGCCGGGGCGGTCGGTCTTCGGGCAATTACCCCCGCAGGTAGGCGATGGCGATCTGCGTGCGGTTGCGCAGACCCATTTTGGCAAGGATCGAGCTGATGTGGTTGCGCACGGTGCCTTCGCCCATATAGGCGGTGGCGGCGATCTCCTTGTTGTCGAGGCCGCGGGCGATGAGCTCGGCGACTTCGAACTCGCGGTCGGTCAGGCTGGCAAAGGCGGCGGGCCGGCGGGTCGCGCCGGCCTCGACGTCCGCCCCATCAAAGTTGATATCCTCGATCGCCTTACCCTCGAGCACGCGTTTGCCGTCCATGACCTGCGCCAACGCTGGCGGAATGGCGGCGACATCGGTTTTGATCAGATAGCCGCGGGCACCCAGTTTGAGCGCCGACACAATGTACTCGTCATCCGAGAATGTCGTCAGAAACACCACGCGCGCCGCAGGGTCGCGCTCGAGGATCTCGCGTGCCGCCGAAAGGCCGTCGCGCTCCGGCATCTGAATGTCGAGCAGTGCGATATCGGGTGCGTGCTCGGCGTAGAGCGCCAACGCATCGTTGCCGTTGGCGCCGGTACCCACCACCTCGATCTGCGGCTGGGCGCCCAGGATTATCTTGAGCGAATCGACCACCAAGCGGTCGTCGTCGACAACGATGAGCCTCATCGGTCCTCATCTCCTTGCTGTTTGGGAACGGTGGCAAACACGCGCCAGCCGCCGACGCCGGCGCGCGGACCGGCGGTGAAGGTGCCGCCAAGCGCCTCGATGCGCTCGCGCATGGAGGCGAGCCCCATGCCCTCCGCGGCGCCACGGCCGATTGCTTGGACCCCGCCCACGCCATCGTCGGTAACGATGAGCTGGTAAAACGACGGATGCTCCATGCACCGTACGGTGACAGTATGGGCGCAAGCGTGGCGCATGGTGTTGGAGAGCGCCTCGCGCAGGACCGCCGTAAAGCAGTTCGCGACGTTTGCGGGCGCATGTTCGGTCATAACTTCAAGCTCAATCTGCGGGCCACCGTCCGAGCGCGCGCCTTCAACAATGCGTTCGAGCTGCACGGAAAGGTCGACGGCGTTGTCGTTGAGCGCGTGGACGCTGGTGCGCACAAGCTGGAGCGCCTCGTCAACCGTGCGTTTGACGTCGGCGAAATCGGCGGCGACGCCGGGCTCGTCGGCATGGACCACGCGCAAGACTTCGGCCTGCAGTGAGGCGCGCGTGAGCTGGTGGCCCACGTTATCGTGGATTTCGCGCGCGATGCGGGCGCGTTCGGCGACCGTGACGAGCTCGACTTCGTAGTCCTGGCGGTCGGCAAGATCGCGGTTGCGCGCTTCGAGCGCGAGGGCTCGTTCCTGCAGCTCGTCGCGGGTGCGGCGCATGTGCCGCTGCTCGCGCTCCAACTGGGCGGTACGTAGCGATAGCAAGGTGGCGGCAACCGAAAGGATGGCGGTCAGCAGGAGCGTTCGGGAGGTGAGCGCGTCGGTGCGAAGGTCCGCGACGAGCGCAAAGGCAAAGACGGAACCAATGCCCAGCGCGACCCAGGCGTGTTCGCGGCGCACGCGCCGCGCGATGTCATAAAGGGCGAGAGGCGCAAGCGGCACAAACGGCGGCACAAAGACGGCCGCGATGATGTAAGCGTAACTCGCGGCCTCGCTTACACGGCGCGTGCGTTCTCCCTGTGCGACCTCGGCCAGCGAGGTGGCGATAACTCCAAGGCAAAACGCCGCGACCAGGCAAGCGTCCACAGCAAGGCCCGTGGCGGCCGCAATACAGCACGCCAGCACGATCGATTTGTCGAAAAGCCTGTTCATACGGGTATTGTACGCGAAGCCGCGCGTGGTGGAGGGGCTGCCTGCGCAACTGTGACATTCCTCCCGCGCGGCAAAGCGGGGACGATCGCTCGCGCGAGCGGGGGTTTCGCCTCCGCCCCCTCGCACTCGTGACAAAGCTCACTGGCGCGCGCCGGCGGCTCCTGCGATGATGCAATTGTACCGGGCCGCAATCAACAGAAGGGCCGCCTCATGACAGATATCGTCCACGTCGAAAACCTCGTCAAGCGCTATGACGACCTTATTGCGCTCGACCACTTTAACCTGAGCATCGCCCCCGGCGAGATCTTTGGCCTGCTCGGACCCAACGGCTCGGGCAAGACCACGTCCATCAACTGTATTCTGCAGCTGCTCGCCTACGACAAAGGCACCATCGAGCTGTTCGGCGAGCCCATGACGCCCGCCCGCTACGACCTCAAGCGCCGCATCGGCGTGGTGCCGCAGCAGGTGGCGGTATTCGATGAGCTTACGGTGCGCGAGAACATCGACTATTTCTGTAGCCTGTACATCAACGACCGCAAGCGCCGCCGCGCGCTGGTGGACGAGGCGATCGACTTTGTCGGGCTGGGCGACTTTACCAAGTTCCGCCCCGGCAAGCTCTCGGGTGGCCTGGCGCGTCGCCTCAACATCGCCTGCGGTATCGCGCACAAGCCCGAGCTTATCTTTTTTGACGAGCCCACGGTGGCGGTCGACCCGCAGAGCCGCAACGCCATCCTGGAGGGCATCTGCCGCCTGCGCGACGAAGGGGCCACGGTGGTGTATACCAGCCATTACATGGAGGAAGTCGAGCAGATCTGCAGCCGCATTATGATCATGGACGGCGGCCGCGTGCTGGCGCAGGGCACCAACGACGAGCTCAAGCGCATGATCCAGATGGGCGAGCGCGTGACCGTCGAGGTCGGCGCCGTCGAGCCCGCCACGGTCGAGCGGCTGCGCGCCCTCGAGCACGTGCTCAGCGTCGAGCTGTCCGGCGGCGAACTCGTCTGCACCTGCGAGGCGAGTCCGCACAACCTGGTCGACATCCTCGACACATTGCGCGCCGCCGACGTGGCGCTCGGCCGCGTGTGGAGCGAGCCGCCGACCCTCAACGACGTGTTCCTCGAGATCACCGGCCGCGAGCTGCGCGACTAGGGGGCGGCCATGTTCAACACCATTGTCATTACGATCAAGACGCTGCTGCGCCGGCCGAGCACGTGGGTTTGGGGCGCGATCTTTCCCGTCGCGCTCTCCACGATGTTCATGTTTATGTTTGCGAATCTGAGCTCCGACGGCAAGATTGACCCGGTGCCGGTTGCCGTCGTGGCGGACGAGGCCTGGGACGCCTCGACCTTTAAGGACGTGGCGGCTTCGCTTGCCAAGGAAGGCGACGACCAGCTGCTCGATGTGAGCGAGTGCGAAGACTTGGCTGCCGCGCGCAAAGCGCTCAAGGCCGGCGAAGTCGCGGGCATTTACACGGTGGATACCGCGGGCACGCCCAAACTCACATTGCTTTCGAGCTATGACAGCTCGCGTGCGTCGACGGTGCTCACCGACCGCAGCATTTTGGAGACGGTGGCAAGCTCGTATACACAAAATGCCGAGCTCATGTCCCAGATTGCCCAAGACAACCCGGCGGCGCTCGCCGACCCGGAGGCGGTTGCGCGCGCCCTGTCGCTCGAGGGTGGCACCCGCCGCGTAAGTCTGACACGCACCACGCCCGATGGTACGGTCGTCTACTACTACGCGCTCTTTGGCCTGGTCGCGATGATGTCTGCCGAGTTTGCCGCCTTGAGCGTCGTCGATCTGCAGCCCAATCTGTCGGGCCTTGGTGCGCGTCGCTGTGTGGGCGGTCTTTCCAAGACGGCGTCGCTAGCCGGCATCTTTGTCGGCTCGTGGCTGGTTTCCTTTGCCTCGATGGCGGTCGCGATTAGCTACGTGCGCCTAGTCGTTGGCGTTGACTTTGGCGGGCGCGAGGGGCTGTGCCTGCTGGGCGGTGCTGCATCCGCGCTTGCCGCCACGGGCTTGGGGCTCTTTGTGGGCACGCTTCCCGTTAAGGGCGGCAAGGCGTCCAAGTCGGGCATCCTCACGGGCTTTGCCACCACGTGCGCCCTGTTCGCCGGCCTCTACGGCGAGCCGGCGATGGCACTTGCCGACGACGTTGCCCGCGCCTGCCCGGCCGAGTGCTGGCTCAACCCCGTCAAGCTCATCTGCGACATGTTCAACCGCCTGTATTTCTTTGAGGACCTGGGCCCCTTTGCCGTTCGCGCCGGCGCGCTGGTCCTTATGGCGCTGGTGTTTGTCGCCGCCGCTACGCTGATCTTTGGAAGGAGCCGCTATGAGCACCTTTAAGACCGCGCTTCGCATGGCGCGGGCGCACCCGTTCTACCTGCTCATCTACACGGTGTTCATCTCGCTCATGGGCGTGTTCATCGCGGCCTCGGTGAGCTGGAACTCGTCGCAGCTTACCGAGTACAAGCCCTACGACACCAACGTGATCGTGGTCGACCGCGACAATAGCGACCTTTCGCGGGCGCTTACCAAGCATCTGGGTTCTCGTTTTGAGCTGGTCACGGGCGTCGGCGACGACACCTACGATCTTGCGGACGCGCTTTCCAAGAGCAACAGCGCCAAGGGTAGCGCCGACTGCGTGTTCTTTATCCCGGAGGGGTTTGAGGACGACCTCGTTGCAGCCGCTCGCGCGGGGGAGTCTCTGCCCAAACTCGACGTGACCTATGGTTCCGGCACCATGGCGGCAGCGCTTTCGTCTGCCGAGGCCTCGCGCTGGATCTCGCTCGCGGGCGCTGCGGCCGCACTTGAGCCCGCCGCCTCTAACGGTAGCGTCGCCAAGGCTGCCGAGCATGCGGCTGCGAAGCGCGCCAAGGTCGAGATCGAGCAGGTCAAGGTTGACTCGACAGCCGCCGCCACGCTCGAGTCGTATTTCAACTTTGGTGCGTACGCGATCATCTCGTCTGTCATCGTGTCGGTGGGGCTGGTGTTCTCGGGCATGAACGAGCCCGAGCGCGTGCGCCGCATGGAGGCCGGCCCAATCTCCGGGCGCCAGCGTTCGCTTGCCGTGTTTGCGGCTGCCGCGGTGCTCACCGTCTGCATCTGGTTTGTGTCGAGCATGATGGGCGTCGTGGGCTTTGCCGGCGCGGTTGCCGAGGTCGGCGTGGGTCGCGTGTGTCTGGCACTGGCGGCGACGTTTGCCCTGGCGTGCACGCCGCTGGCCGTTGGCTTTGCGCTTTCGAGCCTGGGCGCGCGCGAGGAGCTGCTCAACGGTGTGGGCAACCTGCTCGGCATGCTCATGACGTTTTTGGGCGGCGCCTGGATGCCGCTGTCGCTGATGGGCCCGGCCGTGCAGGCCGTGGCGCACTTTGTGCCGACATATTGGGTGAACGACGCGATCGGCAAGGCGCTCGCCGCGGACCTGACGTCCACCGTGCTGGGCGACATCGCCTGCGACCTGGGCGTCACGGCGCTCTTTGCCATGGCCATCGCCGCCGCAGGCCTGGCCCTCGCCCGCAACAAATCCCGCGCCTAGCCACCTAGTCATTGGGTACTCATTGGGGACAGACTTAAACGACCAAGAGTGGTCATTGGGGACAGACTTAAACGACTAGTCATCGGGGACAGTCTTTGCCGAACCGCCGGCTTGCCGGTCGGGTTGCCAAGGACTGTCCCCAACTGCCGGTAGGAAAGGAACGTCCCCAACTGCCGGGCGGCGAAAGAGTGTCCCCAGCGACTAGTCATTTAAGAACGTCCCCAATGACTAGTCTGAAACAAAACCCCGCTCTCGCCCAAAAATAGTTCGCCAAGGTTTACTATTACCCTCATAAAGTAGTACAAGGCTAACAATGGGGGATAGCATGGCGACGAAGCAAGCCTACGTCCAGGTCAAGGGGCTCAAAAAGCACTACGGCGATGGAGATGCACGCCTGACGGTGCTCGACGGCATCGACACGTCCATCAACCGCGGAGAGATCTGCGTCATGCTAGGGCCCTCGGGCTCGGGCAAGTCGACGTTTCTTAACCTGATCGGTGGCCTGGAGGATGCCGACGCCGGCTCCATCATGGTGGACGGCTGCGACCTTACCGTGCTCAAGCCCGCCGACCTGGGTGAGTATCGCCGCCGCGAGCTGGGCTTTGTCTTCCAGTTCTACAACCTGGTGCCCGATCTCACCATCCAGGAGAACATCGAGGTCACGGCGCACCTGTCCAAAAAGCCGCTCAACATCGACGACCTGCTGCGTTCGCTGGGTCTCTACGAGCACCGCAACAAGTTTCCGCGCCAGGTCTCGGGCGGCCAACAGCAGCGCTGCGCCATCGGCCGTGCGCTCGTCAAAAACCCGGGCCTGCTGCTGTGCGACGAGCCCACGGGCGCGCTTGACTACAAGACGTCCAAGGAAATCTTGCAGCTCATGGAAGACGTCAACCGCGAGTACGGCTGCACCATCATTATCGTCACCCACAATGCCGCCATCGCGCGCATGGCCAATCGCGTGCTGCGTCTGCGCGACGGGCGCATCGTCGAGGATGAGCTCAACGAGTCGCCCGTCGCGGCCGCCGAGCTCGATTGGTAGGCGGCGCCATGACACCTCTCGCAAAACGTCTCCCGCGCGAGCTGCGCCGCAATATCGGCAAGTACCTGGGCATCTTTTTGCTTATGTGCGGAAGCATCGCTCTCACCTCGGGCTTTTTGCTCGCGGCGCATTCCGTCGGTTGCCTTATCGACGACATGCGCGATGCGTACACGATTGAGGACGGCCGCGTGACCACCTCCTTCGAGGCCACCAAAGACCAGCTCAAGGCAGCCGAGGATGCAGCCGATGACGTCGGCGGCGTCACGCTCTACAAGAATTTCTCCATCGACGCCATCATCAAAAAGACCGCCGGCGACGACGGCACCAAGCGCACGCTGCGCACCTATGCGCACCGCACCAAGGTCGATATCGCGTCCTACTGTGAGGGCAAGGAGCCCAAGGCGGACGACGAGGTAGCAATCGACCGCGTTTTTGCCACCAACAACGACCTCGCCGTGGGCGATAAGGTCGAGCTCGAGGGGCGCACCTACACCATCTGCGGCATCATGACC
This sequence comes from Collinsella sp., assembly GCA_031292915.1. GTDB lineage: Bacteria > Actinomycetota > Coriobacteriia > Coriobacteriales > Coriobacteriaceae > Collinsella. The sequence continues at coordinate 14,417 of JAUMSH010000073.1, read as the reverse complement.
CAGCCCGACAGCCAGGCGCTGTTCCTCAACAATTCGGACTTTACGGTGAACACCATCACCTATGGCGTGGCCGAGGTCACCGACGCCGGCTTTGCCGCGCTCGAGGATGCCGGCGGCGCGCCTGCCTACACCTACTCCTTTACCTTTACCGATCGCGACCTCCCCACTGCGGATCGCATCGATGCGGAGCAGGATATGGTCGAGGCACTGACCGATGCCCATGCGCGCGTGGATGACCTCATCGACGCCGATTCCAATCAGGGCATTGGCTATGCGCGCGACGACGTGGACGGCGACTCCATGATGTGGATGACGCTGCTCGACATTATTATCGTGATTATGGCGTTCGTCTTTGTGGTCCTTACCGACGCGACCATCGAGGAGGAGAGCGCCATCATCGGCACGCTGCTCGCCAGCGGCTATCGTCGTCGCGAGATTGTACTCCACTACCTGGCGCTTCCCGCCATCGTGGGTGTGCTCGCGGCGCTTTTGGGCACTGCACTCGGCGTTGTGTTCTTTACCGAGCCCATGCGCAGCCTCTATTACGGTTCGTACAGCCTGCCGCCCTTCCAGGTGTACTGGAGCTGGGAGATCTTTGTGAAGTGCGCCGTGGTTCCCGCCGCCGCGCTCATCCTCATCACGCTGGTGGGCCTGCTTCGCAAGATGGGCAAGACGCCGTTGCAATTCCTTCGTCACGAGGCGAGCGGCAAATCGGGCACCAAGCGCGGCCTGCAGCTGCCGGAGCGCATGGGTTTTGTTTCCCGCTTCCGCTTGCGTATCTTCCTGCGCAATCTGGGCAACTTCGCCACGCTCTTCGTGGGCATTGCGTTCGCCTCGCTGCTGCTGCTCTTTGGCCTGGCGATTTTGCCCACGATGACGCACTACGCGGACAACCTCGAGACGAGCCTGGTCGCCGAGCACCAGTACACGCTCAAGGCGCCGCTGGAGCTCGAGGGCACCGCCGAGGAGCGCGAGCAGTGGTCGGCACTCGAGCGCTTGCAGTCGGTTGACGGCGCGCTGCTTTCTGCCGCCCAGGATGCCGATGACGAGCTTGACGACGCGGCCGATGCAGCGCAGACGGCAGCCGATACCGCGACCGCATCTTCGTCTGCCGAGAGCCTGGCCGCGGCGCAGGACGCGCTCGCCAAGGTCCAGGACAAGAAGGATGCGCTCTACGCGCGCCTCGATGACCTTGCCGATGCCCTCGGCTGCGACCGCGATGAGGCCATCGGCCTGATCAACAAAGCCTCTAAGATCGACACTGACAACGACGATATCCACCCGGTCAATACGACCGACAATGGCGGGGGCACAATCGCGCAGGCTGAGAAATATGCTGTTTACCAGCTGCAATACGACCGCGGCGATGGAAATGGCGAGGAGACGATTTCCGTCTACGGCATTTCATCCGATTCTCGCTATTGGAAAGACCTCAACGTCGGCGATGGGCGCATCGTCTTTGGCGGCGGTCTGCTCGATAAGTTTGGCTGGAGCGAGGGTCAGAAGGTCACGCTCGGCGACAAGTACGAGGGCGAGCATTATTCCCTTGAGTACGCGGGCAAGGACTGTGTCTGGGGCTCCAAGTCGGACATGAATAACTATATGAGTATCGATGACTTTAACGAGCTGTTCGACAACGACGCCGCCTACTTTAACGGCTATGTGAGCGACGAGAAGCTCGACCTCGATGCTCGTTACTTTGCCGGCGACACCACGCCCGACGACATGCGCGCCGTGGGTGACCAGTTCATCGGCATGATGAGCAAAATGATCGGAATGATGGTTGGGCTTGCGGTGTTCATCTTCCTGCTGTTTATGTACCTGCTGACCAAGGCTGTGATCGACCACAGCGCCCGTTCGATCAGCTACATGAAAGTCTTTGGCTATCGCGATAGCGAGATCTCGCATCTGTACATCCGCTCGATTACGCTGTGCGTGGCGGCGTCGCTCGTGCTGAGCCTGCCGGTCATTATTGGCTCGCTCACGGCCATCTTCCGCTCGATGCTGCTCGCCTACAACGGCAATATCGAGATCTACGTGCCCGCTTGGTCCATGGCTGCATGCGTCGGCATTGGCTTTGCGACCTACCTGGTCGTGGCGCTGCTGCACACGCGCTCCATCAAGCGCGTCAGCCTGGCCGAAGCCCTCAAAGTCCAAGAGTAGTCATCGGGGACGTTCTTAAACGACTAGTCATCGGGGACGGTCTTTGCCGATTTGCCAGCTCGCCGGCTGGGCTGGCAAGGACTGTCCCCAGCTTCCGGCGGGAAAGGAGCGTCCTTAGCTGCCAGGTGGCGAGACACTCATTTAAGTCCGTCCCCAATGAGTGGTTTCAGTCATTTAAGTCTGTCCCCAATGACTGGGTTTCGCGCTTGACTTTGACCCTACTTCAACGGGTACCATCCTCTTATGTCTGTAACGCCATATAGACCGAGGGGATAGATTTATGACCGCAACTGCACCCGCAGCACCCGCTAAGGTGTACTTCACCAACCTGCGCACGCATGCTCGCGAGAGCCAGCTCGACAAACTCAAGCGCCTCATCCGTCACGCCGGAATTGAGCAGATCGACTTTGAGAACAAGTTCGTCGCTATCAAGATTCACTTTGGCGAGCTGGGCAACCTGAGCTTTTTGCGTCCCAACTACGCCCGCGCCGTCGCGGATGTCGTGAAGGAGCTGGGCGGCAAGCCCTTCCTCACCGACTGCAACACGCTCTACGTTGGTAGCCGCAAAAACGCGCTCGAGCACATCGATACCGCCTATCAGAACGGCTTTACCCCGTATGCCACGGGCTGCCAGATCATCATCGCCGACGGCCTCAAGGGCACCGACGAGGCACTCGTCCCGGTCGAGGGCGGCGAGTACGTACACGAGGCCAAGATTGGTCAGGCGCTCATGGACGCCGATATCGTGATCAGCCTCACCCACTTTAAGGGCCACGAGCAGGCCGGTTTTGGCGGAGCCATGAAGAACCTGGGCATGGGAGGCGGCAGCCGCGCCGGCAAGATGGAGCAGCATGCCGCCGGCAAGCCGAACGTCGCGACCGAGCACTGCATTGGCTGCCGTGCCTGCGAAAAGATCTGCGCGCACAGCGCCATCTCGTTTGACGACACCCGCGAGCGCGAGCTTGCCAACGGCAACACCCGCACGGTCCACGTGGCTGCCATCGACCACGATCGCTGCGTGGGCTGCGGCCGCTGCATCGGCGTGTGCAACCAGGACGCCATCAAGCCCGGCCATGACGCTGCGGCCGACGTGCTCAACTGCAAGATCGCCGAGTATACGAAGGCTGTCGTCGACGGCCGCCCGAGCTTCCATATCTCGCTTGCCATGGATATCAGCCCCAACTGCGATTGCCATCCCGAAAACGACACGCCTATCGTCAACGACATCGGCATGTTCGCGAGCTTCGACCCGGTCGCCATCGACCAGGCCTGCGCCGATGCCGTCATGGCATCCGAGCCGCTGCCCAACACCGAGCTCACCGATAGCGCGGCCAAGATGGAGCACAACCACGAGCATCTGGAAGGCGAGCAGGCCAAGGACCCCTTCTGCATCACGCATCCCGACACCGACTGGCGCGCGTGCATCGCGCACGCCGAAAAAATCGGCCTGGGCACGAGCGAGTACGAGCTCATCGAGGTCAAGTAGCGCCTAGCTATTGGACAAAACAAGCGCATTTGTAGCGCAACGTTAGCAAAAGCCGCCCGTGAGCACAGCGCCCACGGGCGGCTTTTCGGAAGTGCGGTGAAAAATCGAATACCGCCGACCACAAACCGTTTTTTGGCAACAAAACCCCTGATAAATCGTTGGTAAAACTGCGGTCTGGTCGGGCTTCGCGCGATTTTCCCCGCACTTCCGAAAACAGGGGGCCAGATAAAGCCCCAGACGTTGCTTTTTGCCTAAAAATACTCGTCGAGAAAGTCGTCGACCGTATTCCAGTAGAGCTCGGGGTCAACTTGCGCACTCTTGGCGTGGGTGGCGCCATGGATGGTGAGCTTTTGCTTGATCTTGCTGGCGCACGCGTCGTAGTTTTGGTCGAGCATGTCGTACGGCACAAAGGTGTCCTGGTCGCCGTGGATAAACAGCATGGGAACCGTCGCGTGTTTGAGTTGCTCCACACTGCTCGCCTTATGAAAGTCGTAGTCCGCGCGCACGTTGCATACCAAGTTTGCTACATCGAGCAAGGGAAAGCTGGGCAGGCCGAACACGTCCTTGAGCTGCAGAGAAAACTCGTCCCAAACACTCGTATAGCCGCAGTCCTCGATAGTGCATTTCACGTTTGCGGGCAGAGATTCCCCCGCGACGTTCATGGCGGTTGCCGCACCCATCGACTCGCCAAAGACCAGGATGCGCGCCTCGGGGTCAGCCTGAACGATTCGCTCGATCCATGCGACGATGTCGAGGCGCTCGGGCCAGCCCATGCCGATATAGTCGCCGCCGGAGCGCTCGTGGGCGCGGGCGGCGGGTGCGAGTACGTTCATGCCGCGGTCATGGAAGCGCTTGGCGTATCGGGCCATGCCGATGGGCTCGTTGGTATATCCATGCAGGCAGACGGCGTAGTCGTGCGTGCTCTCCGACGCAGCAAAATACCAAGCGGCAAGCTCGGTTCCGTCATCTGCGGTGAGGCTGCTGCTCTCGCGATTCTCTTTAAACCACGCCCGCGCCTCGGTGTCCTCGGCATCCGGCTGCTCACCTTCTTTGTCGTTCTTGCTATCCTGCATCATCTTCATGGTGTACGGCGCTTGGGGGTTCAGGGCAAAGTCAAACAAAAAGTTGCCGGCAAATCCGAGCAGCGCAACGACAGCCACTAGCGCAGCGATGCCGGCTATCTTGAGCTTTCGATGGGAACGTGCGTTTTGAGCCATGCAGTACTCTCCTATAAGATGTTAATACATCAACATTTAATGCAAGCGCATTATGGACGTTCGCCGTTGATGCGTCAACAGGCAAAGAATGGGTAAACAAAGGGTCACGTATGGTGCAAATTTCGCACGTACCCAGACGCTTTGATATAGTGTTGAGAACTCTTTACGTTGGAGGATGTAACCGGCATGTCCGATTCGAGCGACAGTTCTAAGCCGCGACCCAAGACCGCGGCCGTTCCACACTACACGGTGGGCGAGGAGATCATGAACTCCGTCACCCATGGTGTCGGCTGCCTGCTGGGTATCGCCGGCCTGGTGCTCCTGATCGTATTCGCTGCCCTGCGCGGCGGAGGCCCGGCCCACATGGCCGCGGCGATTGTCTATGGCGTCAGCATTATTCTCGAATATCTGGCCTCCACGCTCTATCACGCGATTCAGCCCGCGGGCGCCAAGCGCGTGTTCCGCATTATCGACCACAGCTGCATCTACTTGCTCATAGCCGGCAGCTATACGCCGTTTTGCCTCATCACGCTCGCAAACGACGGCGGCCCTATGCTGTTCTTTGCCGTGTGGGCCATTGCCATCATCGGCATCGCACTCGAGTGCTTTATGCGCGAGCGTCAACCGCACTGGGTAAGCGGCTTGGTCTACCTGCTGATGGGTTGGCTCGTCGTCTTTAAGCTGCCCGAGCTCGTGGCGCTGTTGAACCCCGTCGCGCTTGCCCTGCTCGCCGTCGGCGGCGTGTGCTACACCGTGGGCGTGCCGTTCTATATCGCCAAAAACGTGCGCTATCTGCACAGTGTGTTTCACTTGTGGGTGCTCGCCGGCAGTATCTTCCAGTTCATGGCGGTGATCCTCTTCGTAATCTAGCGACCGCGCCCACGGCCCCGCTCGCACGGGTGACTGGCGCAATTGCCGTATCCGCCATCAACGTTTTACCCTGACGTCCCGAATCTTGGAGGTTCGAGAAACTCCCGATGGACATAACCATCTCCCTTATCACTACCCTCGTCCTGACGCTTATCAACGGCTACTTCTCCATGTCCGAGATGGCTCTCACCACGGCTAAGCGCGCCGTGTTGGAGCACGATGCCGAGGAGGGCGATAAGCGCGCCGAGCGCGCCGTCCAGCTCGCCGCCGACTCCGATCAGCTGTTGGCCACCATCCAGGTCGCTATCACGCTCGTGGGCTTCGCCTCGTCCGCCGTCGCGTCGACGAGCCTGTCCGACCCGCTTGCCACGTGGCTCATGAGCTTTGGCATCGCGCCGCTTTCCGCCATCGCGCGCGGCCTGGCGCCGGTCATCATCACCGTCGCCGTCGCCTTTGTGTCCATCGTGATCGGCGAGCTCGTGCCCAAGCGCATCGGCCTCGCTAACGCCGAGGGCGTATCCAAGCAGGTCGTGGGACCGCTTTCCGTGTTCCAAAAGATCGCCCGTCCGCTCGTGTGGCTGACCGGCGCTTGCTCCGATGGTCTGGCCCGCATCCTGCGCATCAAGAGCGCCGACGACCGCCAGAACGTTTCGGAGGAAGAGATCAAGTACATGGTCTCGGAGCAGGACGACCTGCTCGACGAGGAAAAGCGCATGATCCACGAGATCTTCGACCTGGGCGACACCGTGGCTCGCGAGGTCATGGTTCCGCGCGTGGACACCACCATGTGCGAGGACGACGAGACGGTCGCCGACGTGTTGTCCACCATGCGCCAGACCGGCTTCAGCCGCATTCCCGTCTATCACGAGGACCCCGACAACGTCGCGGGAATCGCGCACATCAAGGACCTGATCCAGCCCGCGCTCGACGGCAAGGGCGACCAGCCCATCGCCGATTACCTGCGCGACGCCACCTTTGTGCCCGATACCAAGGACATCCTGCCGCTGCTGTCCGAGATGCAGACCTCGCACGACCAGATCGTAGTGGTCGTGGACGAGTACGGCGGCACGGCCGGTATCATCACCATCGAGGACATCGTCGAGGAGATCGTCGGCGAGATCGAGGACGAGTTCGACCCCGACAACAAGTACCTCACGCGCCTCTCGCGCCGCGAGTGGCTCGTCGATGGGCGTTTTTCGTGCGATGACGCGATTGAGCTTGGTTGGCCGCTCGAGGAAAGCGATGATTATGAGACCATCGCCGGCTGGATTTTGGAGCTTTGCGACTCGGTGCCCGACATCGGAGAGGTGTTTGAGGTCGCAGGGTACAAGTTCAAGGTACAGTCGATGCGTGGCCAGCGCATCTCGCTCATTCGCGTGATCGCTCCGGCCGAAACCGATAAGAAGGATTCCGAGTCCTCGGCAGAGAAGCCGGCGGCGTCGGGTGCGGGCTCTGCGGATCCGCACGACGGCGATGAGTAGGGCAAGGAAGAGTAGGGGAGAGTTATGGCAGGCCTGTTCAACATCCTTAAGGTCACCGTCAGCGAGGACAAGATCTGCGCGCATGTGCTGGTGAACCCCGGCATGCCGCTCATGACCTCGGAGGATATCGAGGCCACGGCGCGCGTGTATTACCTGGTGCCGGCGATTGCCAAGCACCTGTGCCTGGGTGATTCTGGTCGTGAGTTCCAGGACTGCATGGGCCAGACCGAGCTTTGCCACCTGCTGGAGCACGTGACGGTCGAGCTCATGAACGAGACCGGTCTTGCCGGCAGCATCTCGTGCGGTCGCACGCGCGTGAGCGAGCATGACGAGCGTGTCTTCGAGGTTGAGCTTTCGTGTCCCGATGACGCGTTGGCCATTGGCGCGCTGTCTTCGGCGACCTTTATGATGGACTGGGCCTACCTGCACGCCGACCAGCCGGCTCCCGACGTGGAAGGCACGGTCGCGGGCCTGCGCAACCTGGTGCTGGGCATGCGTGCCGAGGCCGAGGGCAAGGACCCGCACGAGGCCGTTGCCGCTGCGAACGGCGAGGACGTGGCCGAGGATGCGCTCGAGGGCGACGCTCCTGCCGACGCCGACGCTGAGCCCGTTGCCGAGGCGCCTGCTGAGCCCGAGCCTGCGGAGCCCCAAGGCGTCCCGAGCTTTGACGACGAGCCGCAGATGCCAATCGATACCGAGGGTGCGGTTGCCGAGAACCACGAGGCCCCCGCGGCCGTCTTTGGTGGTGCGGCAACGGCTCCGTCCGGCTCGGCGCACGAGGGCAACTTGCCGCTCGTCGATGGCGCCGGCGAGGACCCGGCCGCCACGGTGGCCATGCCTGCCATGCCGCAGGAGTAGGTTTACTCGCTTATCACCATCATGTACCTGCGCTTTTACCGTACGCAGATGAGCGCGACGGCAAGTGTTGCGCTGCGGGTATAATGGACAGCATTCAAACGGTGGGCATCGAGGTGCCCGCAGGAGAGGAATGATCATGGGAAAGACTTTCAGCTTTGTCTCCGGTGCGCTCTTTGGTGCTGCCGCCGGCGCTATCATCGGCGTTGCTCTGGCCCCGCGCTCGGGTGCCGAGACCCGCGCCATGGCCGCCGATATCGCCAACGATGCCTGGGATAACATGCGTGACACCTACGAGCACAGTGCCGAGGAGGCCCGTGCCGCGGTCAACGACTTTGGTCCGATGGTCGACGCCAAGACCGATGACCTGCGCGCCAAGGTCGACCTGGCCCGCGAGCGCATGGACCAGCTTCGCGAGCAGCTCAACGACGCCATCTCGGGCGGCAACGTGACGCCCGCTGCCGACGTCGTGGTCGAGAACGTCACCGAGGCCGGCACCGAGGCCACGGAGCCCTCGACCGAGGCATAATGCGCGCAGGGGATTTTGTCGGCGTCAAGGTTTACCGTAAGCCTGCCGAAGACAAGCGCACCAAAAAGGACGGCACGCCGCGCAGCCCTAAAAAGCTCGGCAAGATTCACTTTCCCGTCTTTACCCCGGGCGGCACGCGCGTGGTGGGCTTTATGGTTCGCCAGTCCGATATCGCGGGCATGATCGAGCGCCCCGACCGGTTTGTGGCGCTCGATGCCATCGGCGTCTATGAGGGTGCTGTCGCGGTCGACGACGTCAAGGGCACCTATGATGCCGCCGCGGCCAAGCGCCTCGATATCAACCTGGACGATTGCATCATCTGGGTTGGCATGGACGTGCGCACGGAATCGGGCGATGCCGTGGGCTACTGCTCGGACGTTGAGTTCAAGCCGCGTTCGGGCATTGTGCAGACGTTCTATGTGACCGCCAGCGCCGCATCGAGCATGTTGGTGGGCGACACGCAGGTGCCGCCGACGATGCTGCGCGGCTACGAGAACGGCGCGATGATTGTCTCGGACGAGGTCAAGGCGCTCGGGTATTCGGGCGGCGCGGCCGCCAAGGCTGCCGAGGCCAGTGTCGTGGTGGGCGATAAGGTCAAGAAGGGCGCCAAGGTGCTCGATGACAAGGGATCGGTCGCCGTGGACAAGGGCAGCCGCGCACTGGGCAAGCAGCTCGGCAAGACGCGCGGTATGTTCAAGGCCTTTAAGGACGAATATCAAAAGGCGAGCGGGGGCTCGTCAAAAGCTAGCAAATAGCGACGTACCAAATGATGGGAGGCGAGCCGGAGACATGTTGCTCCGGCTCGCTGTGTTTATGGGGGAGGGCACATGCGCCAAAACGGATCTAACTTAAACGGGCCCTCGGGTGCGCGTCCGACGGCGCGCCGCGACCTGGGGCAGCTGCCCAGCGGCCAGCGTCGACGCCGCCGTAAGCCCGGCGCGATGTACCTCAACCATAGCCGTGGGTTTAGCGATCGCAGCGCGCGCATCGGCAACGGGCGCTCGCCGCGCCGACCGTCCCGCCTGCCCTATGCGCTCATCGCCGTGGGTTGCGCGCTCGTGCTGTTTATCGCTGCCGTCGTGGGTTACGTCAACCGTAGCGTGGACGTGGAACTCAACGGGCAAAAGACCGCGGTGCGCGTAGGCTCTACGTTGCAGAATCTTATCGACGATCAAAGCCTGACCGAAACGTACGACGCCGGCGATCTGCTGGCCGTCGACGACGGCGTGCTCAAGCGCCATGGCGGCGAAAAGCTGTCGGTGAAGGTCGACGGCAAGCGCGTGAAGCAAGGCAAATGGGACAGTCGCGAGCTTACGGGTGGCGAGAAGGTGACGGTCAAGGACGGCCGCAACGTGTACGAAAAGCACGAGGTCCAGGCCACGACCATCGAGCCAAAGCTTAAGGTCGAGGGCACGGGTGCCATTGAGTATGTCAAAACCTGGGGCGTTCAGGGCCGCTCCGAGGTATGGGTCGGCGAGCAGTCGGGCAAGACGCAGGACCGCGGCGAGGTCGTGCCCGCCACCGACTGCGTAGTCGAGTGCGCAAGCGTAGCGCCCAAGGGCAACGAAAAGTACGTGGCCCTGACATTTGACGAGGGTCCGAGCGGCGCGACCAAGCAGATCTTGCAGGTGCTCAAGGAAAAGGGCGTCACGGCGACGTTCTTCCTTTCGGGCGATGCCGCGGAAGCCTCGCCCGCTACTGCCAAAGCGATTGTCGATGCCGGGTGCGAGATCGGTTCCAACAGTTACAGCGATGATTCACTCAAGGGCGAGGATCGCGAGACGGTGCGCAAACAGATCACGAAGGGCACCGAGGCGATTAAGTCGGCGACCGGCGTTGAGACGATGTTGCTGCGCGCCCCCTACGCCGCGTTTGACGAGCAAAACTGGATCGACTCGATGGACCTGGTGTCCGCCGTGGTTTCGTGGAATATCGATTCGGGTGACTGGCTGCTCAACGGCGCCGACGAGCAAGTATCGACCGTGCTCGACTCGATGACGCCGGGTAATATTGTGCTGCTCACCGATAGCGATGAGTGCGCCGAGCAGACGCTCGAGGCGCTGCCGCAGATTATCGATGGCCTTGTCGCCGACGGCTACAAGATCGTGACGCTCAGCGACCTGGTCAAGACGGACACGGCATTGAGCAAAAAGCTCACCTCGCTCACCAAGGTTTCCATGCCCAAAAACGCCGTGTTCCCCCAACTCCCCGAGGACGACGACACCACAGAGTAGTCATTGGGGACGTCAGCGTTTGGTATGCCTGCAATGTGCAGCGCATAAATTCGGTGCCGCAGCGCGATGCTGATGCTATAGTTACTGCGGTTAATGAGGGTCAAGAGAAAGGCTACAGGTGAAATCCAAACCTCGACCATACAGTCGATGACCCCATGCAGGTGCTTTCTGCGCGTGCACGGGGTGTGAGCGCCGAGCGGCGTGCCGCCCGCGCATGCGTATACATATCTAAAAGTCCACGGATTGCGTGCCGGCATGGTCGCGCGGTCCGCAGGAATAATGATGGGGAGCACCATTGAATTATCTGAGTGAGATGCTCAAATTGCCGGTCTTGGACGTCGACGGCGAAAAGCTCGGCGTGGTTAACGATTTTGGCATTGCAACCGGCGAAGTTTTTCCGCACGTGACGTCGCTCGCGTTCCGCGGTCCCGGCAAGACGCCGTTTATGATCAGCTGGCGCAAATGGGTCGACCGTATCGACGAGACGGGTGTACACCTTAAGACGTCGGCCACTGAAATCCGTTTTTCGTACCTGCAGCCGACCGAGCTGTTGCTGGCGCGTGACGTTCTCAATAAGCAGATCGTCGACACGCAGGGCATGAAGGTCGTGCGCGTAAACGACATCAAGTTTTCCATGTCGGGCGAAAATCAGCTGCGCCTGCTGGGTGCCGAAGTTGGCGCCCGCGGTCTGCTGCGCGCGATCAGCCCTGCGCTCGAGCACGTCGTCGAGGGCTTTATGAAGCACCTGGGCAAACCGCTCAGCGAGGACATTATCGCCTGGTCTTATATGGACCTGCTCGATCGCTCGACTAAGAACATCCAGCTCTCGGTGTCGCACAAGACGCTTGGCGAGCTGCATCCTGCTGACATTGCCGACATCATCGAGCAGCTCGACCCGCGCCTGCGCGCGCAGGTGTTCGCGCAGCTCGACACCGCCCAGGCCGCCGAGGCCATCTCGGAGTTCGATGACGACGAGCTCATGACCGAGATGCTCGAGGGCCTGTCCGATACCGACGCATCGTCGATGCTGGCCATGATGGACCCGGACGACGCCGCCGACCTGATCGACGAGCTCGATTATGAGAAGGCCGAGAAGCTCCTGCGCCTGATGGGCGTCAAGGAGGAGAAGGCGATTCGTAACCTGCTGGGCTATGAGGACAACACCGCCGGCCGCATCATGACCTCGGAGTTTGTCTCCCTGCCCGCCACGGCGACGGTCGGCGATGCCATCGAGGCGATTCGCAAACTCGACGAGGACTTCGAGAGCGTCTATTACGTCTATACCGAGGATCCGAGCGGTATGCTGACGGGCGTGCTTTCGCTGCGCACGCTGATCGTGGCCGACCGCGACGCCACGCTGGGCCAGCTCGCCTATCGCGATCTGGTCTACGTGTCGCCCGACGAGGACCAGGAAGACGTGACGGACGAGATGACCAAGTACGACCTGGTTGCCATCCCTGTCTGCGACGAGAACCGTCATATCCTGGGTATCGTGACCTTCGACGACGCCATGGACGTTATCGCCGAGGAGCATCAGGAGGACCTGCAGATCGCCGGTGTCGGATCGGGCGATAGCGCGTCGGACGACTCGACGAACGTGCTCAGCTGGTTCGTGCATCGTCAGTACTGGGTCGTCGTGTGGGGCATCGCCTCGTGCATTATGGCGACGGTGCTGGGAACGGCGCTGGGCTCCGCGCACCTGGTGGTGTTCCCCATGTGCGCCATGCCGCTCGTGCTGCTGGCTGCCTCGCGCATGGTGTCGTTTGTCAAGAACTACTTCTTGGAGTACGACGGTCACGACGACGAGCCCAAACCGTACCTGGGATTCTTCTTCCAGAGCACGGGTATGGGCCTGATCCTTTCGTTCGTGACCTACCTGTGTGCGCAGCTGGTGCGCACCGCCGCGTTCCTCGATGCCCCTATGTTTGAGGAGCAGCTCTTTACCGGCTGCTTTAACATCGCGGCCATCATCTGCCTGGTGGGCAACATGAGCGCCGTGATTTACCTGATGGTGCTGTTCTGGCGCGATGAGCACGACCTCAATACGTCGGGTACCGCCATGAACGTCATCGCCGTCATGATCTCGTGTGTGGCGTACTGTGCTGCTGCGGTGCTGCTCACCATGTCGGTCATGGGGTAGGTGGTCGCGTGCAAAATACGAAGCAAAAGCCGAGCACCAAGCAAAAGCTGACCATCGCGGCCATCTTTGGCGCCATGGGCCCCGGTCTTCTGGCGGCGCTTTCGGGCAATGACGCCGGCGGCATCGCCACGTATTCCAGCGCGGGCGCCAGCTATGGCTATAAGATGCTCTGGATGCTTCCTGTCATGACCGTGCTGCTTATCGTGACGCAGGAGACCGCGGCGCGCTGCGGATGCGTCACGGGTAAGGGCCTGGCGTCGCTCATTCGCGAGCGCTTTGGCGTGCGCAAGAGCGTGCTGGCCATGGCGGCGCTGTTGATCGCCAATACGGCGGTGACCATCTCGGAGTTCGCGGGTATCGCGAGCGGCCTTGCCCTGTTTGGCGTTCCGGCGAGCATCTCGGTGCCGCTCGTGGCGCTGCTGGTGTGGATGCTTACCATGTCGGGCAGTTTCCAGCGCATCGAGAAGATTTTGCTGCTGGTAAGCTGCGTGTTCGTGACCTACATCGTCGCCGCGTTTATGGCCGGCCCCAACTGGGGCGAGGTCGCGGTCGACTTGGTCGTCCCCAATATTCAGAACGATCCCAGCTACGTGTCGCTCGTGGTCGCAACGATCGGTACCACCATCGCACCGTGGATGATCTTCTTGGCTCAGAACAACGTGGTCGATAAGAATGCGGGCGAGGACGACATCGTGCTGCAGCGTATTGATACCGTGAGCGGCTCGATCGCTGCTGATTTCATTGCGGGCTTCATTATCATCACGACCGGTACGGTGCTGTTCCCGGCGGGTATTCAGATTAGCGATGCCGCCGATGCCGCCCGCGCGCTGGAGCCCATCGCGGGCCAGTGGTCCACGGTGCTGTTTGCCTCGGGCCTGGTCGCAGCGAGCTTTTTGGCTGCCTGCGTGCTGCCGGGCGTTACGTCGAGTGCCATCTGCGAGGCTTTTGGTTGGGAGCGCGGCGCCGATCGCAGCTGGGACGAGGCCCCGGTTTATCGCGGCATCATTACGGCCATCATCGGCATTTCTGCCGTGTTGGTGCTCATGCCTGGCGTCGATTTGTTCCAGATTATGATGACCTCGCAGGTCATCAACGGTGTGCTGCTGCCCGTAGTCTTGGTATTCCAGGTGGTTATCGCGGCGGATCGCCACATTATGGGCGCCAACCGCAACGGCCGCGTATGGAACGTGCTCACTTGGGCGACTATCGGCGTGATTACGGTGCTGACGGTCGTCATGTTTGTTCTGCAAGCGATGGGCTACAGCGCTTAGCGCCCACTTTTGCTTCCGAACAGGCCGCAGCGGGTAGCGCACAGAGATGTGGTGTAAGAGGCGGGGCATGCCCCGCCTCCGCCCTTTCTTGAAAGGGAGGGGACACCGCCTAGAATTCGTCGTTGGAGTAATGAAGGTGACGAATGGAAGGAAAGGCGATGCCCCAAGAAG
>JAUMSH010000028.1 GCA_031292915.1 Collinsella sp. | reverse complement strand
GACGTTTTGCACGTTGACGCGCAGCTTGCCGTCCTCCTGTAGCTGAGCGACCGGTGCGACCGAAATCGTCATCATGTTGTCGCGGACGATGGCGTCGAGCTCATCTTGGATTTCCTGACGCGTTTTGCCCTCGGCCGTCGTGACCGAGGCGCCCGCTTCGGGCACGGGCTGCGACTGCCAGGCGTATAGCCCTACGGCGATGAGGGCGCAGACGATAGCCAGGCAGACAACGACGAGTTTCTTGCGACGCCCCAGCCCTGCAAGGCGGGGCGGCTTTTTCGCACTCATGCGGCGTCCTTGGTGGTGTAGACGCGTGCGAACGTGGACGAGTCCGCTCCAAAGAGCATGTGAAGCATCAGGCGGCGCGAGTAGATGAGCTCGTCGAAGTCGTGAGGAAGCTCGATGTTGTGGATACGCGCGATGTGGTGGGCGAGCGCCGAGAACGACTCGGGGTCGCAGATAACATCGGTGGTGACGTGGTAGACCGCCGTATCGGGGAACGCCTCTTCGTCGAAAGGCAGGAGATAGGGATCGTCGTCGACCTCGATGGCGACGCCGTACTGGGGCCAGTAATATGCCATGGGAACCTCCCTGCTTCTGGGGCCAAAACTTCCATTGGTTTTGGCTGTCGATGCCGACCGTATCAGTCACTACTTGACCAATTTCTGACCAAATGCTTGACGGATTGACATCTCCGCAGGTAAAAGATGGTAAAAATTACTTCAACTTTTTTCGAGCGACAATTGCGTGGTCGCTGGCGGTAAGGCGACATGTGCCAAAAGCATCGTCTGCCGAGGAAACCTTGCCGCTCGCCGAATTGCACGTACGTAAAAATCGCTAATTATGGAGACGGTCTCGAACACGTCGACGAAACGATGCGGTAACATCTCCCTGCAAACACTGTAGTTAGCTAAAGGGGGAGTTCGCGTGTCGGCAACCATCAAACCCTTCACCGACGAGTTCGAAGAGTATGGCCGCGATGAGTCTCGCACATCGGGCGAGGCCTCGAGCATCTCGTTTCCGACAACGGAGGACGAGGTCCGCGCCATTTTGAAAAAGCTCCATGCCGAGCGTGTCCCGGTGACGGTTCAGGGCGCCCGGACCGGTCTTGCCGCCGGCGCCGTGCCTCATGGCGGTCACATTCTCAATACTTCCCGCATGAATCGCTACCTAGGCATTCGCCGCGATGAGCAGGGCCGCTTTCTTTTGCGTGTGGCGCCCGGCGTCGTGCTGTCTGAGCTGCGCAAGCAACTGGGCAAGAAAGTGCTGCCGACTGCCGGCTGGGACCAGGCATCGCTTGAGGCCTACGAGGAGTTCCAGGAAGCTCCCGAACAATTCTTTCCTACCGATCCCACCGAGGCATCTGCCTGCCTGGGCGGTATGGCGGCATGCAACGCTTCCGGCGCCCGTAGCTACGCTTACGGCCCCATGCGCCCTCACGTCACGGGCCTTCATGTCGTGCTGACCGATGGCGACCTGCTCGAGCTTCACCGTGGCGAGGTTTTTGCACAGGGTCGCCGCCTTTCGCTCGTCACGGTGCAGGGCCGCACGCTCGAGCTCGACCTTCCCGACTACACCATGCCCAAGACCAAAAATGCTTCGGGCTATTTCGTTGCTGACGATATGGATGCCATCGATCTGTTTATCGGTGCGTGTGGCACACTCGGCGTCATCACCGAGCTCGAGATTGCCCTGCAGGCGGCGCCTGCGGTCGTTTGGGGCGTGAGCTGCTTCTTTGATAGCGAAGACAAGGCCGTGTCCTTCACCGATTCTGTGCGTCCCGTCCTGTCCCACGCGGCTGCCATCGAATATTTCGATGCGGGCGCCCTGGATATCCTGCGTCGTCAGCGTGAGCAGTCGACCGCGTTCGCCTCGCTGCCGGCGCTCGACAAAGACGCCAAGGTCTGTGTCTACGTGGAGCTCGACTGCGACGACGAAGCCCAGGCGACTGAGGAGCTGTATCACTTGGGGTGGGTACTGGAGCTTGCGGGCGGAAGCGACGATGCGACATGGGTCGCGCGCACCGAGGTCGATCGCGAGTGTCAGCGATTCTTCCGCCATGCGGTGCCCGAGAGCGTCAACATGCTCATCGACGAGCGTCGTCGCACGGATCCCACCATCACCAAACTGGGTTCGGATATGTCGGTGCCCAACGCACGCTTGGCCGATGTCATCGCCCTTTATCGCCGTACGTTGGCCGAAAGCGGGCTTGAATCTGCCGCCTGGGGGCACATCGGTAACAACCATCTGCATGTGAACATTCTGCCGCGCGATGCGCAGGATTACCGCCGCGGCGGAGAACTCTTTGCCCAGTGGGCTTCCGAGGTCACGGCCATGGGTGGCGCCGTCTCCGCCGAACACGGCGTCGGCAAGATCAAGGCGGGCTTCTTGGAGACGATGTACGGTCACGAGGCCATGGTCGAGTCGGCGCGGCTCAAGCTCCAGCTCGATCCTGCCGGGCAGCTGGGTCGCGGTAACCTGTTTTCGGAGAAGCTCTTGGATGAGCTCGTCCAGAAAGGGGGCGCGTGAAGATGAGCGATTTCCATATGGTGGTGTGCGTCAAGGCAGTGCCGGGCAGCACCGAGGTCAAGATGGACCCCAAGACCAATACCATCGTGCGCGATGGCAAGCAGGCGGTCATTAACCCGTTCGATGCGAGCGCTTTGGAATGCGCGCTGGCGCTGAAGGATGACTTTATCGGCTTTGGCATGGACGTGCGCGTAACGGTGGTGTCGATGGGCATCCCCGCGACCGAATCGCTATTGCGCGACTGCATCGCCCGAGGCGCCGATGACGCACTGCTGCTGACCGACCGCGCCTTTGCAGGTGCCGATACCCTGGCAACCACCTATGCCCTCAAGTGCGGCATCGAGGCACTCGACGAGGATTTCGACCTGCTCATCTGCGGCAAGATGGCGGTGGACGGCGATACGGCCCAGATTGGTCCCGAGCTTGCCGGTGCCTTTGAGATTCCCTGCGTGACCGACGTGAGCTGCGTGCAGAGCGCGGGCTTTACGACCTGTGGTTCACTGGCGCTTGTTCACGGCTGCGATGCCGGCGAGGAGACGGTCTATCTTGAGATGTCGTGCGCGATGACGACCGCCAAGGAGATTGGCCAACTGCGCATGCCGAGCATTGCCGGTATTCGTGCGGCCGAGGAGGCGGATGTACGCGTGGTCAACGCTGCCGACGTGCATGCCGACCCCGCGCGCTGCGGCCTTGCCGGCTCGCCGACACAGGTCGTGCGATCGTTTGTGCCCGACCGCGACCAAACGTGCGAGGCCGTTGAAGGAACGGCGTCCGAGCAGGCGGCAAAACTTGCCAAGATTATCGAGGGGATGGCATAGATGAGCGGACTGAGTATCGATAGCGAAGCCTGTATCGGCTGCGGTCGCTGCGTTCGCGCCTGTGCCTCGGGCGGCATCGTAGTGGAAGGCGAGCGGCCCAACCGTTGCGCCCGCGTAACCGACGGCTGCATCCTATGCGGCGGGTGCGTTGACGCCTGCCCTGTCAACGCTATCTCGATCGAGCGTGACGAGGCCGCTGGCGCGGTGGACCTTGATGCATATCGAGGCATTTGGGTATTCGTGCAGACCGACGAGCACGATACGGTGACTCCCGTTGCCTATGAGCTCATGGGCAAGGGCCGCGAGCTTGCCGATGCTCGCGGCTGCCGTCTGGTGGCGCTGGTCGGTATGGGCCCCGAGGGCTCTCTCGGTGACCTGGAGCGTTTGGTCTGCGCCGGTGCAGACGAGGTCCTGGTCTGTCGCGACGAGCGTCTGCGCCAGAACGATGCGGAGGTTTACGCGCGTCTCATCTGCGATTTGGTAGCCGAGCGTAAGCCCGAAGCCATTCTGTACGGTGCGACCGCCTTTGGCCGCGAGCTGGCGCCTGGCGTTGCCGTGCGTTTGCAGACGGGCCTTACGGCTGACTGCACCGTACTTTCGATGGATACGGAGACGAGGCTGCTGCAACAGACGCGTCCGGCGTTTGGCGGCAACCTGATGGCCACCATCGTCTGCCCCAATCATCGTCCCCAGATGGCAACGGTGCGTCCCGGCATCTTTAAGGCGTCCGACTTTGACTACGGCCGCTCCGGCACGATCACCCAGATATCACTTGCGGATGATGCTAAGGCTCGTGTCGAGATCTCGATTTCCGCCGAGGAGTGGGGACAGCAGGCATCAATTGCCGATGCCGAGCGCCTGGTCGTGGTGGGTCGCGGCATTGGTTCCAAGAAAAACCTGCCGCTGATGCGAAGGCTCGCCGAGGCCCTGGGAGCCGAGCTTGGCTGCACGCGACCTGTCGTGGAGGCCGGCTGGTTGGAGTATCGCCATCAGATTGGTCAGACGGGCGTATCGGTTTCGCCCAAGCTTCTCGTGAGTATCGGTGTTTCGGGCGCCATCCAGCATCTTGCCGGCATCGGTGGGGCGGAGTGCATTATCGCCATCAACGAGGACCCGGATGCCCCCATCTTTGGTGCTGCCCAGTACAAGGTTGTCGGCGATGCCGTCGAGGTCGTCGAGGAGCTGCTGGCCCAGCTTGAGCGCTAGGCGCGCGCCAGCCAGTCGCGCATCTCGTCCTTTAGGCGCTCCCAGGTCGCTTGCGTGGCGGGATCGGTAAAGGGGCGCGCAATGCCAAAGGGCGCATCGAGCAGGCGGTAGATATCGCCCTGCTCGCGCGCCAGCGCGCGGCTCGCTGGATAGACGAGCTCAAACATAAAGCAGATGAGTCCCACCAGGTAGTCTGCGGGCTCGTTGCGTTCATCGCGTGCGACGCAGCGGCGCTCGTCAAAGGCAGCGAGAGCCGGTGTCGAGAACCGGCTGGCGAGAAATGTGTCCTCATTAACCTTGAGGATAGTGTCGACGGTGCTGTCGGCGATGGTGCGCATAATGTCGATCTTGTCGCCATCGCGCACGATATCGCAGAAGCGCCGCGTGCGCTCGTCAAGTTGTGCCGGCAGGCGAAAGTCGCTGTGATAGGCAATGCTTGCGCGGATGAGCTCGTCGTGCTCGTCAGTCTCGATAAAATCTCGGATGCTTGTTGTGGCAGGCGCGTCGTCGGAGTTCTCGCCAAAGAGGACCCCGACGCCCAACGCTGCGTGGCTCATACTCTCGGCGTCCTTAAAGGTGTCCCAGCGCCGCAACTGTTCAAAGCGTCCCATATCGTGTAACAGGCCGCAAAGCCAGGCCAGGTCAATATCCTCTGTCGACCAGCCCTGCTCGCGCGCCACGGCATCGCATGCCTCGGCAACGTGGTACGTATGCTCGATTTTGAGCGCGATACGTGGATTGGTGGCGTCGTAGGCATCGGTATAGCGTTTGAAGGCCGCGGTCGCCCGGCCCCGATCGATAGCTGTCATAATGACTTCCTAAAAAGCTGTGTCTTTCGATCCGGTGGCAATTGTAGGTGAACTCGGTTGCCACCGGGCGATGATTCTGCCGCGTCGTCGAATGCGGCTCGGAAATCTTGTCGGGACGAGGAGCCCTATGGTGCTCAAAATAGTTAAAACCGTCTGGCCGGTGATGCTTACCTATGTTGCGATAGGCGCGCCGTGCGGAATGATTATGGCGCAGACGGGAATGGAGCCCTGGATGGTTTTTGCTCTGAGCAGCACGTTTGTGACGGGTAGCGGGCAGTTTATGGTCTGCAATCTGTGGCTGGCAGGTGTGCCTGCGGCATCGATTGTCGCAAGTGTGGCCGCAATCTCCTCGCGCTTTGCACTTTATTCGGCATCGATCGCACCCCATCTGAGGGGTGCCTCGAAGCGTCAGACGCTGGCCGTTGCCGCGACGCTCACCGAGGAGGCATATGGCATCTCGCTTGCCAAGTTGGTTGAAGGGGAGGATTGGGGTCTGCTCGAGTCCTTTGTGCTTAACGCGATTCTCATCGCGACATGGGGCGTTTCGTGCACGACGGGCGCCATCGTCGGCGCCGTTGTCGATGTTCCCACCGCTATTGCGGGTTTTGTCTGCACCTCGCTCTTTATCTGCCTGCTCTTTTCGCAGCGACTGTCGCGCGGCAATGTCGTAGCTGCCGGTTTGGCTGCGGTGTCCGTCGCCATATGCAAGTTCTTGGGGTGGACGAATATCGCCGTGCCGGCAAGCGTGCTCGTCGGCGTTGCCGCGGCGCTTGCGTGCGATGCTCTCGCCGAAGGAAGGAGTGCTCGCGATGCCCGTTAATGAGTTTTTGGTCCTATGGCTGTCGTCATGGGCGGCCATCGCGTTTTTCCGCATTGCCCCGGCGTTTGCGTTGCGCGGGAGAACGCTGTCGCCCCGCGTTACCGAGGCCTTGGGTTATATTCCGCCCGCCGCCTTTGCGGCGCTGGTCGCTAACGATTTGATAAGCCCTGGCGCTTTCGACGCCGGCTTGTGGCAGGGCTTGATTCCCTGGATTGCGGCTGCCGGTGTCGTGGCGGTGGCAATCAAGACAAAGTCGATGTTGTGGTGCTGCGTCTCGGGCATCGTGTTCTATATCGTTTTGAGCCTTGTATAAAAGCAAGGGCGCGTTTAGCGTCCCGGCCCAACGAATCGAATTTCTCACCGAGCCGGTCTGCTTCTTCTGGTACCATGGTCAAACTTTACTGTAGCAAAGCGTGACGTGGGCTTTTGTTCTGCGTCAGCGGAAATGGGGGTTTCATGGCACAGGAAGCGACCGCCAACGAGCAAAAGAAATTCAAGGTACCGCGTATCCCGGGTGACATCATGATCTATCCCATGATCGTTGGCCTTTTGCTCAATACCTTCTGCCCGCAGGTCTTTGAGATCGGCGGCTTCTTTACCGCCGCTTGCCGCGGCGGCTCCAATACCATCGTCGCTGCGATCCTGCTCTTCGTGGGTGCCGGCATCAGCTTTAAGTCCACGCCGAGCGCTATCAAGACCGGCATCGTCGTGCTGATCCCTAAGCTTGTGGTGGCAGCCGCGTTGGGCCTGGGCGTCGCGTACTTCTTTAACGACAACTTCCTGGGCCTGAGCTCCGTGTCTATCATCGGCGGCATCACGTTTTGCAACATGGCGCTCTATACGGGCATCATGGGCGAGTTCGGCGATGAGTCCGAACAGGGCGCTGTCGGTATCCTGTTCTTTACGGCCGGCCCCGCCGTCACGATGATCATCCTCGGTGTCTCGGGTCTCGCCAACATCCCCGTCGGCACCATCATCGGATCCATCCTGCCGCTTGTTATCGGCATGGTCCTGGGCAACTTGTTCCCGTTTATCAAGAACCTGCTGGTCCCCGGCGCCAATCCCGCGATCGCTGTCATCGGTTTTCAGCTCGGTGCGTCCATGAGCCTTTCGAGCTTTATCACCGGCGGTATTTCGGGCATCCTGCTGGGCCTCATCACGCTCTTTATCGTCGGCCCCATTACCTTTGCCTTCGAGCGCTTGTGTGGCGGTAACGGTAAGGCGGCTGTGGCATGCTCCACCATTGCCGGCACGGCTATGACCACGCCGGTCGCCCTCGCCGAGGTCGCTCCGCGCTATGCCGAGCTTGCGCCCACCGCGTATGCGCAGATCGCCACCGCCGTCATCATCACGGCAATCATGGCCCCGATTCTGACCGGCTGGGTCGATAAGAAGTTCTGCCACGGCAAAGAGGATCTGTCGCCTGCCGGTGTCGAGGCCATCGAGGAGGCCGTTGCGACCGACATCGATGGCGAGTAATCGTCGACGCGAGTCAATCAAGCTGGCGTGCAATTCGCGCCGTTTGAGCGCCCGAACGAAAACTGTCTTGCAGTGACGTTCGGGCGCTCTGCTATTATTCCCCTTACCCCTGCGGAGTAGGGGCGTTTATTGCCCAGACACGAATCGGGCGATTCTGACCACTTGGATATTGAAGGGATGGCGTCTGGTGGTTAAGGCACTCAAGATTGAGATATTCCTGCTATGCATGATTGTTCTTATCGGGCTTGCCGCACGAAGCCGCCGCTCCTTGTTCTCGAGCACCCAGCAGCTCTTGTTTAGCATGCTCGGCTACACGTCTGCTGCCTACATTTTCTTCGATATGATCTGGACGCTCTCAGACGGCGTGAGCACTCCTGTAGGCATCACGGCCAACTGGATTTCCAACGCGGTCTCGTTTTCGCTGTTCGCCATCGCGTGCCTCATTTGGTTTTTCTATTCCGAGACAGTGCAGGGCTCTCGCCTTTTGACCGCGCGCTATAGGGTTGCGATCGTGACGTTGCCAACCGTATTGGTGGTCGTGCTGGCATTTACCAGCTACTGGACGCACACTATGTTCTATATCGATGCGCAGGGCGTATATCGTCGCGGAGCGCTCTATATGATTCAACCTATCGTTAGCTACTGCTACATCATATATACGTCCTTGCATGCCTTTATTCAGGCTCGAAAAGTCGAAAGCCTGCAAACGAAGGCCATTTATCGCACCCTCGCCTTTTTTGTGGTTCCCGCTCTGGTGGGCGGTACCTTCCAGGTTTTGTTTTCGGTACCGGGCCTTTGTGTCGGTATAACGCTGAGCATCCTGCTGCTCTACATCATCTACCAGGAGCAGCTGATCTCGACCGACCCGTTGACTGGCCTCAACAATCGCAACCGTTTTGAGACCTATATGCTGTCGCTGTTCTCGGGTGCTGATCAGCCGATGATGTGTATCTGCTTATGATGGACGCCGACGGCTTTAAGCTGATTAACGATCGCTATGGACATGTGGAGGGCGACCATGCTCTCCAGGTCATATCTGCTACGCTCAAAGAGGTCTGCTCGGCGTCTGGTGGTTTTATCGCACGTTATGGCGGCGATGAGTTTGTGGTGCTCCAGAAGGCTGCGGCGGAACAGGACATCATAGACCTGTGTTCGGCGATTAACGACGAGCTCGCTCGTGCCGAGGTGCCGTATGCATTGCGGATGTCCGTCGGTTACGCGCGGATCGGCGATAGTGTTGATACCTGGCAAGACTTACTTCGCGCTGCCGATGCGGAGCTCTACCGCGTCAAGGCCGAGAAAAAGAAGGCCGGCGTCCAGATACGCTAGAAAAAAGGGGCGCACGCTTGCGTGCGTGGCGGCCCTCAGCTCACCGATGTACTCCATTAAGCTAAGGTACATGAATCCCCTCTGCTAAATAAGGGCAGTTCGTTAAGCTTTTTTGGGTTTGTTGACGATGACGATGCCGCCGCAGACCAACAGCAGGGCAACGATGACGGTAACGGGGCTCGTGCCAGCACCCTCGCCGAGCAGCAGCGCGCTCAGCAGCACACCAAACACGGGGTTCATAAACCCAAAGACCGAGACGCGGCTGACGGGGTTGACGGCAAGCAGGCGCGACCACAGCGAGTAGGCGACCGCGGAGATAAGCGCCATGTAGATGATGAGCGCGATGGCGGGGGCAATCGCCGTGGGGGAGAGCGCGCCACCCATCAACAAACCGATGGCGGTGAGGACCAGGCCGCCGACCAAGAACTGCCACCCGGCAAGCAAGACGCCGTCGTGCTCGCGCGAGAAGATACCGATCAGGCAGGTCGAAAGGGCACCCGCGACGGTGGAGGCCAGGATAAAGCCCTCGCCGTCGAGCGCAAAGCCAAAAGTGCCGTCCGCGCCCGAAAGGTTGACGAGCGCGACACCGGCAAAGCCCAGTACGCAGCCGAGCACCTTGGCCGTATTGAGCTTTTCGGTGCGAAACGCCAGGGCGGCAAAGAGGATAGCCAAGAAGTTGGCGCTGGCCTCGATGATGGAGCTCGACATAGCACTGGCACGCGAGAGTCCCAGGTAGAAAAAGAAGTACTGGCCGATGGTCTGGAAGAGCGACAAGATGCAGATGGGCTTGATATCGCGCGCTTGCGGAACGAGCGGACGGCGCTGGGCCACGCTCATGCCAACAATGACCAGCATGCCGGCAAGGGCGAAGCGCAGGCCCGCGAAGAGCAGCTGCGAGGCGCTGTCGTGCGCGGGAATGCCAAAGAGGCCGTAGCCGATCTTGATGCAGGGAAAGGCCGATCCCCAGAGTGCACAGCAAACAAGACAGCCCAGGATGAGTCCAGGCAGGGTGGCGAGATACGGCTTGCGGCTTTCCATGGTGTCCTTCCTACATGCGCGAAGCAAAAAAGAACCCGCCACCGGATGTGTCGGTGGCGGGTGATGTTACCCGAAGGGATTGTACCCGATGGGAACGTATTAAGCGAAGTAGGCTACGCCGCTCTCAAAGATCGGCATGAACTTGTCGCCGGGGACATGCTCGGGCACGTTGCGGTACAGGTTGTCGCCGCGACGCTCGGCATGGCCCATCTTGCCCAGGACGCGGCCGTCGGGGCTCGTGATGCCCTCGATGGCGAGTGCGGAGCCGTTGGGGTTGACGGAAAGATCCATGCTGGGCTTGCCGTCCTCGCCCACGTACTGCGTGGCGACCTGGCCGTTGGCGATCAGCTGGGCGAGTACCTCGTCGTTGGCGACAAAGCGGCCCTCGCCGTGGCTGATGGCGACGGTGTAGGGGTCGTCCAGGCTGCACTGCGACAGCCACGGGGACAGGTTGGACGAGATGCGGGTGCGCACCAGGCGGCTCTGGTGGCGACCGATGGTGTTGAACGTCAGCGTGGGCGCATCGGGCGTGGCGTCGACGATGTCGCCGTAGGGCACCAGACCGAGCTTGACCAGGGCCTGGAAGCCGTTGCAAATGCCCAGCATCAGGCCGTCGCGGGCCTGGAGCAGGTCGCGGACTGCTTCGGTGACCTCGGGAGCGCGGAAGAACGCCGTGATGAACTTGGCGGAGCCGTCGGGCTCGTCACCGCCCGAGAAGCCGCCGGGAATCATGACAATCTGGCTTGCACGGATGCGGCGGGCAAGCTCGTGGGTGCTCTCAGCGACGGCCTCGGGCGTGAGGTTGTTGATGACGAAGGTGTCGGCCTCGGCACCGGCGGCACGGAAGGCGCGGGCGCTGTCGTACTCGCAGTTGTTACCGGGGAACACGGGGATGATCACGCGCGGGCGGGCGATCTTGGCGCCGCCGTACACGTGGATGTCCTTGGCGCGGAAGTCGATGGTCTCGACCTCGGGGGTCTCGCCGGCGCTGCGGTAGGCGAAGACGCCCTCGATGCCGCTCTCCCAGGCCTCCTGGAGCTCGGCGAGCTCGATGACCTCGGAGCCGGTGTCGATGACATAGCCCTCGACGGTGGTGCCCAGGGGCTCGACGACAACGCCGTCGGCGACCTTGGGCAGCTCGGCGTCCTCGGCGAGCTCGACGATAAAGCTGCCATAGAGCGGGGTGAAGAGGCTCTCCACGTCCACATCCTCGGCAAGCTCGATACCGATCTGGTTGCCGACGCACATCTTAAAGAGGCTCTCGGCGCCACAGCCGTAGCCGGGCGTGGAGATTGCCAGGGCGTTGCCGGTAGCAGTGAGCGCCTCGACGGCGTCAAACGCGGCGAGCAGCTGCTGGGCGTCGGGGCGGTAGTCCTCACCATAGGTGGCGGGGGCGATGCGGACGACGCGGTGCGTCAGGCCCTTGAACTCAGGGGAGACGGCGCGCGCCGCGCGGCCCACGGCCACAGCGAAGCTGATCAGAGTCGGCGGAACGTTGAGCTCGCCGGCCTCGTCCTCAAACGAACCGCTCATAGAGTCCTTGCCGCCGATGGCGCCGGCACCCAGGTCGACTTGGGCCATGAGGGCGCCCAGGACGGCCGCCGTGGGCTTGCCCCAGCGTTCGGCCTCGGTGCGCAGACGCTCGAAGTACTCCTGGAAGGAGAGATGGGCGCGCTTGTGCTCAAAGCCGGCAGCCACGAGCTTGGCGATGGACTCGACCACGGACAGGTAGGCGCCAGCAAACTGGTCGGCTTCCATCAGGTAGGGGTTGAAGCCCCATGCCATGGCGCTTGCCGTGGTGGTCTCGCCGTCCACGGGGAACTTGGCGACCATGGCCGAGCTCGGGGTGAGCTGCGTCTTGCCGCCAAAGGGCATAAGCACGGTCGCGGCGCCGATGGTGGAGTCGAAGCGCTCGGAAAGGCCCTTGTTGGAGGCAACGTTGAGGTCGGTGACAAGCGAGGTCATGCGCTCGGCAAGCGTGGTGCCGGCCCAGCTGGGCTGCCACACGCTGCGGGCGCACACGTGGGCGACCTGGTGCTTGGGCGCGCCGTTGGAGTTGAGGAACTCGCGGGATAGGTCGACGATGGCGACACCGTTCCAGGCCATGCGCATGCGCGGCTCGGCGGTAACCTCGGCGATAACGGTCGCCTCGAGGTTCTCCTCGGCGGCGTAGCCCATGAACTCCTCGACGTCACCGTCGGCGACGGCGCAAGCCATGCGCTCCTGGGACTCGGAGATAGCGAGCTCGGTGCCGTCCAGGCCGTCGTACTTCTTGGTCACGGTGTCCAGGTCGACATACAGGCCGTCGGCAAGCTCGCCCACGGCGACCGAGACGCCGCCGGCGCCAAAGTCGTTGCAGCGCTTGATCAGACGGCAGGCGTCGCCGCGGCGGAACAGACGCTGCAGCTTGCGCTCGACAGGGGCGTTGCCCTTCTGGACCTCGGCACCCGAGGTCTCGATGGACTCGGTGTTCTGGGTCTTGGAGGAGCCGGTGGCGCCACCGATGCCGTCACGGCCGGTGCGGCCACCCAGCAGGATGATCTTGTCGGTGGGGGCGGGGCACTCGCGACGAACGTGGTTTGCCGGGGTAGCGCCCACGACGGCGCCAACCTCCATGCGCTTGGCCACGTAACCGGGGTGATAGAGCTCGTTGACCTGACCGGTGGCAAGGCCGATCTGGTTGCCGTAGCTGGAGTAGCCGGCGGCGGCAGTGGTTACGAGCTTGCGCTGCGGCAGCTTGCCCTCGAGCGTCTCGGAAACCGGGACGGTGGGGTCACCGGCGCCGGTGACACGCATGGCCTGGTACACGTAGCTGCGGCCCGAGAGCGGGTCGCGGATGGCGCCGCCCACGCAGGTGGCGGCGCCGCCGAAGGGCTCGATCTCGGTCGGGTGGTTGTGGGTCTCGTTCTTCAACAGGAACAGCCAGTCCTGGTCCTCGCCGTCGACATCGACCTTCACCTTGACGGTGCAGGCGTTGATCTCCTCGGACTCGTCGACATCGGTCATGACGCCGGTCTTCTTAAGGTACTTGGCGCCGATGGTGCCCATGTCCATGAGGCAGACGGGCTTGGCATCGCGGCCGAGTTCGTGGCGCATCTCCATGTAGCGGTCGAAGGCTTGCTGCACCACGGCGTCGTCGATCGTCACGTCGTCCAGGACGGTGCCGAAGGTGGTGTGGCGGCAGTGATCGGACCAGTAGGTGTCGATCACGCGGATCTCGGTGATGGTGGGGTCGCGATCCTCATCGCGGAAGTACTGCTGGCAGAAGGCGATGTCCGCCTCGTCCATGGCAAGACCGCGCTCGGAGATAAAGGCGGCAAGGTCGGCCTCGTCGAGCTCGCGGAAGCCGTCGAGCACTTCGACGGGCTGGGGCTCGGGAGTCTCCATGTACAGTGTCTCGGGCAAGTCGAGCGAGGCGATGCGCGCCTCGACGGGGTTCACCACGTAGTGCTTGATGGCCTCGATGGCGGCTTCGTCCAGAGCGCCCGAGATCATATAGACCTTGGCGGAGCGCACGGCGGGGCGCTCGCCCTGGCTGATGAGCTGCACGCACTCGCTGGCGGAGTCGGCGCGCTGGTCAAACTGGCCAGGCAGGAATTCGACGGCAAAGACGGCGCCATCGCT
>JAUMSH010000071.1 GCA_031292915.1 Collinsella sp. | reverse complement strand
CCGCCGGTTCGACCGGCGCGCCACGGGTCAAGATGCACTAGGCCTGGACGAAGTCCGGGCCCGCGCCTTTAGACGCGAGCCCGGGGCCCGTGGGTTATACCCTAAGAGCAAACCACCCTTTTTAAGGGTGGTTCTGATTTGTTGGTGCAAAGTAACCTGGCACCTTTGTGGTGGTTGGTGGCTAAGCGGTGGGGAGTCCTGGCATGTTAGCCGGCTGCTGCGGCTTGAGGTGGGCGTTGCGCCAGATGATCTGGATAACGTAGCCGAGCATAAAGACAAAGGCTACGCCGCTGATGAAGTCACCTACGAGGGGAAGCCCCGTGAGGGCGCCTGCGATTACGCCGCCCACGGCTGCCATGGCGTAGCGGTTTTGGTTGTGTCCGACCATGCGGGAGATCGCGCACCCCGCAAAGGCACTCGACACCAACGCGATGCCGATAACGCCGCACAAGAGGGCTCCGGCAAGCGACAGACCAGCGATAGAGATAATTAGCAGTAGGACGGCGGGGACGATAGCAATCGTGCCCAGAAGACCGCTCACCCACAGGGGCATGGGGCGCTGGTGGAGCATGCCGGCGGCGCTGGCGGTCGCGCGCGGAAAGACGAGCTCGAGCAGCAGAGCGACAAAGCAGGTCGAGAGTGCCGCGGCGACGATACCGCCGATGACATCGTTAACGGTGGAAGTATCCTCGTTCTCGGTGCGGTCGATCTTGAGCGTGCCTACCTCGGCTCCTGCGGCACGCTCGGGGTCCTCGGAGACGTGCGCGTTCACGGTGCCGGTGATGTGGGCGTTCTTGCCCAGGATGAGCTTGTCGGCCCAAACCTCGACATCGCCCTCGACGGTGCCATCGATGGTCACCGTGTCGCCCGCAAGCGCTGCCGACTTGGTAGAGCCGCGCAGGGCAACCGTCTCGCCTATCGCGTAAAAACAGTTGGCGGTGCTGTCGGAATTGAGCACAACGTGCTGACCGACGACCGTGACGCTGCCATCAACCGTGGTCTTGGCGATATCGATAGTGCGTGCCGCCAAGCGGACGGCGCCGCCCACCGTGCAGTCGCGGATGGAGAGGCTCTCGCCTGCTGCAATTATGTCGCGGCCGATGGACGCATCGTCCAAGTTGAGGGCCTGACCTGCCCAGTACAGGTCACCTTCGACGCCGGACGAATTGGCGTCATTGTCGGTCGCAAGTACGTTGCCTGCGGTGTCCGTGCCGGCGAACGACGCCGTGGGAAGCGCGGTGACCGCTAGAGCGATGAGCGCGAATAAGATCGTGATGCGGCCCCACGCTTTACGGCGCTTGGTCGACGGGAATTGATTACAGGGCATAGTGAATCCTTCGTCAGATGCTCGACATGCACCTAACAGGGTACCCAACGCGTGGGCGCTCTAAAAGAACCTCTCGGTTGCATTTCGAAGGATGAGCCCGCGCCACCTACTTTTTGCGGTGCAAAAAGCGTGCGATGTCATCCTCGGTGGGGCTTTTGATATCAAAGCGCAGCGACAGCCAGCGTAGTCCCATGGTCACCACGACGCAAACGACCAGTGCGACGACATTGCTGACCAAGCCGCTCATGACAAGGCAAACATAGCTTGCCGATCCGGCGATGGCCGCGATGGCATAGAAGTTGGTGCGCTGGAAGATACCCGGCACCACACCCATAAAACCATCTCGCAGCATGCCGCCGCCCACCGCGGTAAAAAAGCCCATCATGATGCACACCGCCGGCGCAAAGCCATAGACCAGCGCCTTGTCTGCGCCGGTTGCCGCATAAATACCCACCGAGATGATATCGAGCAGGGGAATGAGCTTTTCGGGCTTGTCGACGATTGCCGGGAAGATGTAGATGATGGCCGCGGTGGCGATGGAGAGCGGGAGCGCCATCGGTTGGTTGAGGATGTAGACGTTGCCCACCTGCAGCGTCATATCGCGCAAAAGACCGCCGCCCAGTCCACAGACCACGGCGAGCGCGACGGCGCCCACCAGGTCGAGTTTGTGCTCGCGTGCGACCAACACGCCCGAGATCGATGCCGCGACGACGGCGAACATCTCGAGCCAAAACGGGATGGCAACCATGGCATCCGAGGCGTGTGCGGTAACGATCATAGCGGCGGCAACGGGCAAGATGGGGTCCTTTGAGTTACGGGTTTAGACAATGCCCGTACATAGTACATGTTCGGCGCCGATTGCGACCCTATTGCTCGGCAAACGGTTGGCAGCGGATGCTGACATGGCATTGCTGGAATGCCAGGGATCCAAAACATGTACGTCACCCTCCAAAAACGGCATTTTTCGACATCTTTGGAGGCGGACGTACATGTTTGGATTGAGCTCACAGCATGAGTGAGTTGATTTACTCACATCCGGTATATTTCCCCACTTCAACGGACATAAGAGTTGGATACCGGCTCAGAGCGAGAGGCCCTCAATGGATACCCCTGTTCTCATTTCGCATAAAACCGCATGGCTTGTCCATCATGCACCCCAGAATTTGGTTCAGTCTCTTGCGCGGCATGACTACCAGATAGGCGCACAAGGCATCTCCACCCAGCAACGTGCTGCGCGCATACGACAGGCTCTTACCGACTGCGGCATTCCGTCCGATATGCTTAAGACTATCGATATCGCGGTTGTATTCGAATTCGAGCGAATTCGTACCAAAGGCGTCGTTTGTCACATTCTTGGACAAAATCTTCCCTACGAGCATATTAACGAGTTGACGCCCGGAATCTTCATCACCGACGAAGCCTTCACCTTTGTGCTCGCTGCCGAGTGGATGGATAGGATCGAATATCTCGAATATGGCTATGAAGTTTGCGGCGATTATCGCATGAGGCTCAATCCCGCCGACCCTTATACCGGGCAACCAGCCACTACCTCCAAGGATGAAATAACCAAACTGCTCGATCGGCACCCCGGCAAACCCGGTGCCACACGTGCACGGCTCGCGCTCAGGCACATCTACGATCACTCGGCCTCGCCTATGGAGACCGCTTCGGCAATCGCCCTCTCGCTCCCAACAAGCGAAGGCGGCGTTGGTATCCGAGGTATCGAACTCAACAAACCGCTCGAGATCCCTCAACGTCTCTGGCATTGCACAAAAGCCCGAACACTCAAAATCGATGCCCTCATTACCTATAAGCGCAGGGAGCTCGGTATCGAATATAAGGGCGGTTTTCACGATGAGCTCGAGCGCAAGGGAGCAGATGCGGAGCGAGAAGCCGTTCTCTCCCAAATGGGATATCGAATCGTTACGCTCACTTCGGCTCAGTTCGGCAGCCAGCTCGCCTTTCACCGCGCCATGAACAACATTCGCGAAGCACTCGGCATGCCTCGCTGTGCCGACACCGGGTACCAGCGAGAGCAAAACGAACTACGCAAGGCGCTTATCCGCAACTGGAAGGGCATGCGAGACGAAGAGGCACCTTCCGAATAGTGCCACTCCCGTGAACTCAATCCAAACGTGTACGTCAGCCTTCAAAGATGTCGAAAAATGTCGGTTTTGGAGGGTGACGTACATGTTTGGGGAAGCGTGGGATCGAGACGTATTTCGATAACAAAAAAGCTCCCATTCTCGGGAGCTCTCTCAATCTAAATGGCGGAGGAGGAGGGATTCGAACCCTCGTGACCTTATACAGGCCAAACGGTTTTCGAGACCGCCGCATTCAACCACTCTGCCACCCCTCCGCGTGGGGTAAAAACAAAGCAGGCTCGAAGGCCTGCTTTGGAATTAACTGGCGGAGAGTCAGGGATTTGAACCCTGGAGACGCTTTTGACGCCTACACGATTTCCAATCGTGCTCCTTCGGCCACTCGGACAACTCTCCGTTAAATGCGAAAGTCAGTATACACGAGGAATCGCAAAGTGCAAACAGAAAAGTTGGCATTTTTTAAAACGCTCGGGCGCGCTTGGCGTTGCAGTGGGGTTTGAGGTGCCAAAAAACGGCTTCCGACCAGCGTGGTTGATCAACTCAATTGTTCAAAAGGGGTATTCATAAGCGACTTGGCAATGAATTTAAAAATCTTTGGGTGGTGCTGTGGACCACTGGTGTGCATTTTGCGACCACAGCCTTGTGTCCGTTGACCTGTGGCTTGGCTCAGCTTGTCCCCGCGGCACCGTATCTTGTCCACAGATTCGTCAAGCTTTTGGTCAGCATTTGGTTGGAATGCGCATGAAATGTCGTGCGAGTATGGACATATGTGGAGGTCATGAGGTTGTAGCTGCATATTCTTGCAGCCTAGGAGGTTGAAAGATATTATTACCAAGTCTTTTCCTGCTTCAGGCGCACCTTCACGACCTGAAGCCACATTTGCCCAGAGGAGGTGACAATATGAAGGCTTATGAACTGCTGTTCTTTGTTGACCCGTCGCTCGACCCCGAG
>JAUMSH010000020.1 GCA_031292915.1 Collinsella sp. | reverse complement strand
TGCGTCCGCGCTGCACGGTATAATAAATCCGTTCAACAGATCTGCCTGCCGAAGCGGGCATACACAGAGGACTCATCGCTATGAACCGTGAGAGGTATCGCGGCGACCTGCCCCTATCGGGGGTGGGCGCCTATGTCATCGCTTAAGACGACGCATCGCTGGGCGGTCGCTCAGCAAAGCCCCGAGCTCGAAAAGGAGCTTTCGGCTGGCCTGGGCATACCCGGGCTGGTGGCGCGCATTATGGTTGCGCACGGCATTACATCCATCGAAGAAGGCCAGCTGTTTTTGACGCATTCGCTTGATCGCGACTGGGCCGACCCACTCATTATCCCGGGCATGTCGGTCGTTGCCGACCGCGTCGAGCACGCTATTCGCAACCACGAGCACATCGCGGTCTTTGGCGATTTTGACGTTGACGGTATTACGTCGACCTGCCTGTTGACCGAGGCGCTGCGCACGTTTGGCGCCGATGTCACGCCGTTTATTCCGCATCGCTTTGACGAGGGCTACGGTCTTTCGCGCGCGGCGCTCGACCGCGTTAACGAGCTCGCTCGCCCCCAGCTGATCGTGACCGTCGATAACGGTATTGCCGCCAAGGAAGAGGTCTCCTATCTGGAGAGCCTGGGGATCGATTTAGTGGTCACGGACCATCACGAGCCCTCCGACCAGGTGCCGCAGGGCGTGCCCCTGACCGACCCAAAGCTCGAGGACGAGGGTCCCTCGCGCGAGCTTGCCGGTGCCGGTGTGGCGCTCAAGCTGGTGCAGGTCCTGGGCGAGCGTCTGGGCAAGCCGTCGTATTGGCGTTCGCTGATCGAGGTCGCGGCGCTTGGTACCGTGTCCGACATGATGCCGCTGACGCCCGAGAACCGCGCGCTGGTCGCCGAGGGCATCCAGCAGATGCGTGTGACGGCCCGCCCCGGCTATATCGCGCTGGCCGCGCTCGCCAAGGCCGACCTCTCTAGTATTACGGCCGATGGCCTATCGTTTTCGCTCATTCCCCGCTTGAACGCCGCCGGCCGCATGGCCGATCCCAAGCTGGCGCTCGACCTGCTGCTTGCCCGCGATCCCATCGAGGCAAGCGCGCTGGCGGCCGAGCTCGAGGAGATTAACCGTCAGCGTCGCGAGATCGAGGCGGAGCTCACGCGCGATGCCATGGCAAAGGTCGAGGAGACCTATGATGGCGGTCGCGCAATCGTCGTGGGTGGCGAGGGCTGGCACGAGGGCGTCAAGGGTATCGTAGCGAGCCGCCTGACCAACCGTTATCACGTGCCGGCGCTGCTGTTCTCGATCGAAGACGGTATCGCTCGAGGTTCGGGTCGCTCGGTGGGCAAAGTCAACCTGTTCGACGCCGTAGAACGCTGCTCCGATCTGCTGATTCGTCGCGGCGGGCATGCCGGTGCGGTGGGCGTGACCATCGAGGCGTCCAAGCTCGACGAGTTCCGTCGTCGCCTTTCGGCCGTGCTGTCCGAGCTTCCCGCCGAGGACTTTGAGGACACCGACGAGGTTGCCGCCACCGTTGACCTCTCCGAGCTGAATATCGAGACCATCGAGCAGATCTCCCGTCTTGAGCCGTTTGGCCAGGGCAACAAGGTGCCGCTGTTGGCGGCCGAGGGCGTGACAATGTGCAATCGCGCCGTGGTGGGCAAAACCGGCGAGCACATGCGCTTCGTGGCGACCGATGGCGCCGCGAGTGTGCCGGCCATTATGTTCCGCGTGCCGCAGATCGATAAGCTCATCAATTGCGATAGCGCCGTCGATTTAGTGTTCGAGGCCGTGGCCGAGCATTGGCAAGGTCGCGTAAAGCCAAAGCTCATGATCAAGGATGTCTTGGTCCGCGATACCACGGCGCCCAGCGTTGACGACCCGGCATGTGAGCTTCGCCGCGGCGTGGAGCCTGCGGACGCCGGTCTTCGTCTGGAGTCCCGCAAGCGCCAAACGCTCGCCCAGCTTTCCTATACCGAGCTGACGCGCTCGCTTATTCATAGCTTTATCGGCTCGAATCAGCCGCACCGCGCGCAGGTCGAGGCGCTCGATGCCCTGGCCGATCACCAAAGTGTTCTGGCCGTTATGGGAACAGGGCGCGGCAAGTCGCTTATCTTCCATGTGCATGCCGCGCGCGAGGCGGTCCTTCGCGGGCGTGCGAGCATCTTTGTCTATCCGCTGCGCGCGCTCGTTGCCGACCAGGCCTATCACCTCTCGTCGACGATGGCCGCGCTCGGCATTGGCGTGGGCGTGCTGACCGGCGAGACCGTGGAGGCGGCGCGCGATGACGTGTTTGCCGGCTTGGCTTCGGGCCGCACCGGCATCGTGCTCACGACGCCCGAGTTCCTGTCCATTCACCGCGACCGCTTTGCGCGTTCGGGGCGCATCGGTTTTGTCGTTATTGACGAGGCGCATCATGCCGGTCTTGCCAAGGGCGGCGACCGCAGCGCCTATCTCGACATGCCCGATATCCTCAAGGCCTTGGGCGACCCGGTCGTTCTGGCCGCGACTGCCACCGCAACGGCTCCGGTTGTGGCCGAGCTCGCCCGCGTGCTGCCGATTACCCGCACGGTGGTCGACGAGACGGTGCGCGAGAACTTGCAGCTCGAGGATGACCGAGACCTTGCGAGCCGCGAGAACCGCCTGGTGTCAATCGTGGCGACGGGGGAGAAGACCGTCATCTACGTCAACTCGCGTGATCAGTCCGTGGCGCTTGCCAAGACACTGCGCAAGCGGGTACCCGATTGCGCGACCCGCATCGCGTTCTATAACGCGGGGCTTGCGCGCTCCGATCGTCGCCGTGTCGAGGAAGCGTTTCGAGACGGCAGCCTCAGCTGCATCGTCTCGACCTCTGCCTTTGGCGAGGGCGTTAACCTTCCCGATATTCGCCATGTCGTGCTCTACCACATGCCGTTTGGCGGCATTGAGTTTAACCAGATGAGCGGCCGCGCCGGTCGCGACGGCCAGCCTGCCGTGATTCACTTGCTCTATTCGTCGCGTGACGCTCGCATTAACGAGCGCCTGCTCGACTGCTACGCGCCCGAGCGCGACGAGCTCGTCACGCTCTATCGAGCGCTGCAGACTATGTGGCGCTCCAACCGCGGCAAGACCGGAGACGACTCGTTTAGTGCGAGCGATATCGATATCGCGCAGATGTGTCTTGCCATCGATGCCCGCACGCCGGTCGACGAGCGCTCGGTGGAAAGCGGCCTGGGAATCTTCGAAGAGCTTGGTTTCTGTCGCGTTTCGGGGTTTGACGACACCCGTCGCATCGCGATGGCAGAAAACCCCGGCCGTGTGCAATTGAGCAGGTCAATTCGCTATTTGGAGGGCTTGCGCTCGCGCATGGAGTTCTCGGCTTTCCGGAGCTGGGCACTCGATTCGTGCGCTTCTGATATGCTAGCCAAAGTTAACCGCCCGATCGTACCGCGGGCCTAGGGGAAGGGGACCTCGATGGATGCCGCAGCCCGTACCGCCCATGATTCCACCCTCCAGCCGTTCTCGGAGATGGAGCACTATAAGCATGCCGATGAGCTGCCGCCCGAGATTATGGCGGACAGCTACGACAAGCTGGAGCGCCTGTGCCTCAAATATATGAATGAGGACGACTTTTCTAAGGTGGAGCAGGCCTATTGCTTTGCTGCCGAGAAGCACTGCAACCAAAAGCGGCGCTCGGGTGAGATGTACATTAACCATCCCGTCGAGGTTGCCATCATTTTGGCCGACCTCAAGATGGACTGCGATGTGGTGTGCGCCGCGCTGCTGCACGATACCGTTGAGGATACCGAGACCTCGCTTGCCGATGTTTCCGGTCTGTTTGGCGATACGGTAGCCGAGCTCGTCGATGGCGTGACCAAGCTTACCAACATCGAAGTCGATAGCATGGACGAGAAGCAGGCGCTTACGCTGCGCAAGATGTTCCTCGCCATGTCCAAGGACATCCGCGTCATTATCGTTAAGCTTGCCGACCGCCTGCATAACATGCGTACGCTGGCGGCCCTTCGCGAGGACCGTCGCCTGTTTAAGGCTCGCGAGACCATGGACGTGTATGCGCCCCTGGCCGACCGTCTGGGCATGAGCTCCATTAAGTGGGAGCTCGAGGACCTGTCCTTCTTCTACCTTGAGCCCGATGCCTACCAGCGCATCGCGCGCATGGTGGCGGAGTCGCGCGAGGTCCGTGAGCGCTATCTGGCCGAGACCATCAAGACGCTCACCGACGAGCTCAACCGCATTGGCCTGGAGGGCTTCCAGATCAATGGCCGCTCCAAGCACTATTGGTCCATCTACCAAAAGATGAAGCGCAAGGGCAAGGAATTCTCCGAGATCTACGACCTGGTGGCGCTGCGCGTCATCACGCATTCGGTGCGCGATTGCTACTCCACGCTCGGCGCGGTGCATACGCTGTGGCACCCCATGCCCGGTCGTTTTAAAGACTATATCGCCATGCCCAAGGTCAATAACTACCAGTCGCTCCATACGACGGTTATCGGCCCCACGGCCCGTCCGCTCGAGATTCAGATTCGAACCTATGAGATGCATGAGCAGGCCGAGTACGGCATTGCCGCCCACTGGCTCTATAAGAAGTCGGGCGGATCGTCTGCGTCTAAGACCAATGATGCCCAGCGTCTGGACGACCAGATTAACTGGCTCAAACATTCGCTTGATTGGGCGGCTTCTGACGAGATTACGGACGCCAAGGAATACCTGCATTCACTGAAGGTCGATCTGTTCGACCAAGAGATCTTTGTCTTTACACCCAAGGGCGAGGTCATGGCGCTTCGTGCCGGCTCCACGCCGCTCGACTTTGCCTACGCCGTTCACACCGAGGTCGGTAACCACTGCGTCGGCGCCAAAATCAACGGTGCGGTGGCTCCGCTCACGCACGAGATTAAGACGGGTGACCGTGTCGAGATCCTGACTAACAAGAGTTCCAAGCCGTCGCGTGATTGGCTCAAGATCGTTAAGACGCCTTCCGCCAAGTCAAAGATCCGCCGCTATTTTGCCGCTGCGACCAAGGATGACGACGCTGCTGCCGGCCGCGATATGCTGGCCAAGGACCTGCGGAAGCGTGGCTATGGCATTTCTACGCCGCGTTCGACGCGTGCGCTCAACGCCGTAGCGGAGCAGTTTAACTTCAAGCAGCTCGAGGACCTGTTTGCCGCCGTCGGCGCCGGCAAGGTTGCCCCGCGCGCTGTGGGCAATAAGGTCGAGCAAATCTTGGACCCCAAGCCCGAGGAACAGCTCACCAAGGCCGAGGCTATCGCCGAGGTCGTGAAACAGCCTGCTCGCGGCTCCAACCGCAAGCCGCAAAAGCGCGGCAAGAGCGCAAGTAACGGCATTATCGTCAAGGGCGAGAGCAACAGCGGCCTGCTGGTCCGTCTGGCTCATTGCTGCAACCCCGTGACGGGCGACGACATCGTCGGCTTCATCACGCGTGGCCGAGGTGTCTCAGTGCATCGCGCCAACTGCCCCAACGTCAAGGGCCTCATGGAGCACCCCGAGCGCATGATTGACGTAGAGTGGGATGGTGCTGCCGACACTCTCTTCCAGGTCGAGATCGTGGTCGAGTGCCTGGACCGCATGGGCCTGCTCAAGGACGTCACCATTGCCATTGGCGATGCAGGCGGCAATATCCTTTCCGCCGCCACCTCGACCAACCGCGAGGGTATTGCGACCCTGCGCTTTATGGTCGAGATTTCGGATGCGAGCGGCCTGGATCCGCTGCTGGCTTCCATCAGCAGTGTCGATTCGGTCTACGACGCTCGCCGTCTTATGCCCGGCGAGGGCGGAGCGCAACTCAAGCGCCGTGTGTAGGTGCGAGAGCCTCTCAGCATCATAGATATTGGTTACGTTCGAGGCATCGCTTGGTGCCTCGAACGTATTTTAGAAGGAGGGTATGCGCGTGGACGATATGACTTTGGACCTGACACCCCGAGGCGCGGCTTCGATTGAGGCGCTCGTCAACGGCCCGATTCAGACCAACAGCTACGCCGTGATTTCGAATGACGAGTGCTTAATCGTCGATCCGGCGTGGGAGGGCGAGCGTCTTGTGGAGCATATCCACACCGCGCATCCCGAGGCGCGCGTACTCGGCTCTGTCTGCACGCACGGTCATGCCGACCATGTTGGCGGGGTTGCCGGGGTTCGAGCTGTCGTTGGCGACAGCGCACTATATGAGTTGTGCGCTAAGGACGTGACGGTACCTCGCGCAAATATCGAGGAGCAGCGCGCCATGTGGGGTATCGAGACGCCCGATCCGGGTGAGCCGACGCGTTTGCTTGCCGAGGGCGATACAATCGAGGTGGGCGACGTCTGCCTGCAGGTGATCGAGGCGCCGGGGCATACGCCGGGCGGCATCGTCCTGTTCGCCGCGACCGAGCAGGGGAACATCGCCTTTGTGGGCGACACGCTTTTCCCGGACAGCCACGGTCGTACCGATCTTTCCGGCGGTGACGAGGCGGCGATTATGTGCTCGCTCTCCAAACTTGCCAAGATGCTTCCGCCCGATACCGTTTGCTTGACGGGCCATGGCGATTCGACCACGATGGCGCGCGAACTTATGCAGAACCCGTTTATGCAGATGTAGGCTCGAAGCCGTCTTTCGAACCACGAAGACCGGTCAATCGTCAAGCTATTTTCCCCAGTGGGTCGATTCTGTGGGGCAAACGGTCAAAATTTGTCCAATCGGATGGTATTCGTGAACAAACGAACGTTTATGCTCGGGTATGTCGTGGTAAAATCTCAGGCGTTATCGGAGCAACCTTACAGGAGGTTTCTTTTATGCTCGTCAACGCAGCAGACATGCTCAAGAAGGCCGAGGCCGGCAAGTACGGTCTCGGTGCCTTCAACACCAACAACCTCGAGTGGACCCTGGCTATTCTCCAGGCCGCCGAGGAGGCCAAGTCTCCGCTGATCCTTCAGTGCACCGCTGGTGCCGCTAAGTGGATGGGCGGTTTCAAGGTCTGCGCCGACATGGTCAAGGCTGCCGTCGAGGCCACGGGCGTTACCGTTCCCGTCGCCCTTCACCTCGATCACGGTTCTTACGAGGACTGCTTCAAGTGCATCGAGGCCGGCTTTACGTCCATCATGTATGACGGCTCTCACGAGGAGACCTTCCAGCTTAACCTCGACCGCACCAAGGAGCTCGTTGAGCTTGCCCACTCCAAGGGCATGTCCATCGAGGCCGAGGTCGGCGGCATCGGCGGCACCGAGGACGGCGTGACCTCCAGCGGCGAGCTCGCTGATCCTGCTGAGTGCAAGCAGATTGCTGACCTGGGCGTCGACTTCCTCGCTTGCGGTATCGGCAACATCCACGGCGTGTACCCTGCCGACTGGGCTGGCCTTTCCTTCGAGCGTCTGGGCGAGATCAAGGCTCAGACCGGCGACCTGCCCCTCGTTCTGCACGGTGGCACCGGCATCCCCGAGGATCAGATCAAGAAGGCCATCTCCCTGGGTATCTCCAAGATCAACGTCAACACCGATCTGCAGCTCGTCTTTGCCAAGGGCGTTCGCGAGTACATCGAGGCTGGCAAGGATCAGCAGGGCAAGGGCTTTGACCCCCGCAAGCTCCTCAAGCCTGGTCGCGACAACATCGTTGCCCGCACCAAGGAGCTCATGGAGGAGTTTGGCTCCGTCAACAAGGCGTAAGCGTCGCTAAACTTCCCGTCGGAAGCCCCGTCCCCCTACACTGTTTCCTTTGCGCTCACCTGGCTTCGCCAGAAGTCGCGCCAAGGAAACAGTTCCGGGGGACGGGGCTTCCTTCGTTTAACGCCGCAGGGTTACGAGTCTGAATTAAGATGGCTACTGGCTTTGCCAGAAGCCGCGCGACGGAATCAGCTCCGGGGAAACGGGGCCTCCTTCGTTAACTCGCTACAGGGTTACTGGGCTGAATTCATTTTTTATAGGTACCGTTTATCGGTGTTGAGAGTTCCTTTATTGGGGCTTTCTTTTTTATCTCGCTACAATGGACTTCAAGCGTTCTAGTGACTTGGAGTTTTGGTATGGCTGTTATTAATGTGCTGCCTTCGGATGGGAAGGTTATTGACGAGGGTCCTGTTGGTTGTTCTGTTGATGTTTGCAATGATGACTTCCGTTTTCTAGATGTTGGCTTGCCACCCGAGATTCTGCGTTTAAAGGACGCGGGGTATCTTTCGCAGGCTATTGAGGCTTGCGACCGCCTACTTGCCCAAGATCCCGATCCCTCGCTTGCTGCCTGCGTTCGTGCCGAGCGGTATCGCATGCTTGAGACGCCGCTTCATTTTTCGGTGTCGCGCGATCGAGCTATTGCGATGATTCGCGAGGAGTGGCCTGAGTTTACCGAGGAGCAGTTTAACGATCTGATTGACCGTAAGCGTATTGACTGGCGCTTTATCGATGGTGAGCTGTTCGTTCTCGACAACTTCCTCGATTCGCTTCGCGTATATCCCAAAGAGGTCCCCGGCATGCGTCCCGATTCTACGGACGGAATAGCACTGCGCAACGAGATGCTCAAGGAGATGGAGTCGCAAAACGGATTGACTCGCGTTATTACGCTTAAGGCATCCTTGTCTGTCCCCGGCGCTCTAGAGGGGGAGACCGTTCGCGCTTGGCTTCCCGTAGCCGCCACCTGCCGCCAACAGTCTCAGGTCGAGATTCTCGACATGACGCCGGAGGGTGCTGTTGCCCCCGCGAACGCTTCGGCGCGTACCGCCTCGTGGTCTTCTTCGAGTGAGCGCTCATTCTCGGTGACTTATCGTTATCACATCGATGCTGCTTATTGTGATGTCTACGGTGGCACACTTCCGGTTCATCCGCGTATGGACGCGCCTCTGCCCGAGGATATTTCCGAGGACCGTCCGCACATTGCATTCACGCCGTATCTGCAGCAGCTGACGGCCGGTGTCGTTGGCGGACTCGAGGATCCGCTCGATCGCGCCCGTGCTATCTATGATTACCTGACGCAGTATATCGACTATCGCTATCAGCCGCCGTACTTGCTTTTGGGATCTATTGCCGATGACTGCGCGCATTCGCTCCGCGGCGATTGCGGCGTTATGGCGCTCACGTTTATCACCATGTGCCGTATTGCCGGTGTGCCCGCCCGTTGGCAGAGCGGCCTGTATGTTGCGCCCGATTCGGTGGGGTCGCACGACTGGGCAGAGTTCTATACGCCGCAGACCGGTTGGCTCAACGCCGACGTGTCATTTGGATCTTCTGCTCGCAGGATGGGGGAGGAGTGGCGCCGCCGTCACTACTTTGGCAATCTCGACCCGTGGCGTATGGTGGCTAACAATCGATTCCAGGCAGAGTTTGAGACCTCTTTCGACGGCATGCGCGAGGACCCTTACGATAACCAGATGGGTGAGGCTTCGGTCGACGGTCGCGGATGCCGTCAGCGCGAGATGCTCCGCACGGTCGAACTCATCGAAATGCTCGAAGTTCCATTTTCGGACTAATCAACAGAAAGCTGTGATAAACTAACTCACGCATTACGTGCCCGAGTGGCGGAATTGGCAGACGCAGTGGACTCAAAATCCACCGTTGGCAACAACGTGCGAGTTCGAGTCTCGCCTCGGGCACCATACATGCAAGTGAGCGTTCAAGGGGGTCAAGGCCCCCTTTTTCGTGCCGAACTCGCGTGAGCGCGCGGAGCGTTAAGCAAACAGGCCTGTGGCCTGTTTGTAGCGGAGCGTGGCGAGGGCGCCATGCGCCCGAAGCCCGGGGCTTCGCGAAGCGAAGGCCCTTCGAGTCTCGCCTCGGGCACCATACATGCAAGTGAGCGTTCAAGGGGGTCAAGGCCCCCCTTTTTCGTGTACGTAATGTGATAACGCGCGGTACGTGTTATTATTCGCAAGGCGTTGTTCCCGCAATGCCCTAAAGAGGAACCCGAGGGTTCCCACCTTTTGGCGCCAATGAGCAGCTGACTGGTCATACAACCTAGATTCCCTTCCTCATACCGAGGATGTCTATGTGTACGACCTGGTTGCAAAGAAGCGCCGGGTTATTTTTTTATGAATGGAGGTAGGGAAAATAGCTAAGTCTGATGACACCCGCATCAACGACGAGATCACTGCATCTTCGTGCCGTTTGATTGGCGTCGATGGCTCTCAGCTCGGCCTGTTCGCCATCCGCGATGCCCAGCGCGTCGCTGACGATCAGGGTCTCGACCTGGTCGAGATCGCTCCCAACGCGGAGCCGCCGGTCTGCAAGGTCATGGACTACGGTAAGTTCAAGTACCAGCAGGCCATGAAGGCCAAGGCTGCTCGTAAGAACCAGTCCAAGGTCGAGGTCAAGGAAATGAAGTTCCGACCCAAGATTGACGTTGGCGATTACGAGACCAAGAAGGGCCACGTTCTGCGTTTCCTTAAGAAGGGCGCACGCGTTAAGATCACCATCATGTTCCGCGGCCGTGAGATGGCTCACCCGGAGCAGGGTCTTAACGTTCTCGAGCGTCTCGCCGAGGATCTCAAGCCTTACGCTACGGTCGAGTCCAAGCCTAAGATGGAAGGCCGTAACATGCTTATGCTGCTCGCCCCGATTAAGGGCGCCTTCGATGAAGATAAAGCGGCAAGCGATACCAAGTAACTAGTGTTCTGTAACCGATTAAGGAGTATTTCATGCCTAAGATGAAGTCCCACAGCGGCACCAAGAAGCGTTTCCGCAAGACTGGTACCGGCAAGCTTATGCGCGCCAAGGCTTTCAAGAGCCACATCCTGAGCAAGAAGTCCACCAAGCGTAAGCGTGGCTTCCGTCAGGAGACCGAGATCGCCGCTGCCGACCGCAAGGTCATCAAGTCGCGTCTCGCCTAAGTTCGCGTTCCCGTTTTTCGTTTTACCGTCTAGGAGTTGATAGAACATGGCACGTATTAAGCGCGCTGTTGCCGCCAAGAAGAAGCGCCGTACCGTTATGCACCGTGCGAAGGGTTACTACGGTGCCGCTTCGCGTACTTACAAGCATGCTAAAGAGCAGGTCCAGCACTCCCTGCAGTATCAGTATCGTGATCGCCGCAACAAGAAGCGCGAGATCCGTTCTCTTTGGATCACTCGTATCAACGCTGCTGCTCGCCTGAACGACATCTCTTACTCTCAGTTCATGCACGGCCTGAAGGTTGCCGGCATCGAGCTCGACCGCAAGGTCCTGGCTCAGATGGCTTACGAGGACATCGAGTCCTTCAACGAGCTGGCTACCATCGCCAAGAAGGCTCTCGAGGCCTAATAGATTCTCTTGGATCGCTAGGGGAGTGTCGCGTTGTGGCGGCGCTCCCTCTTTTTATCTGAAGCGCGGTTTACATTGCTAAAAGCGCGGGTAGATAAACACTTACAGGTGACCGATCTCTATATATTCCTGAACCAAAGGGTCATCATCTGATACGTGCGGAAGATCCGCACCAGTCTTTCTATTACCTATAGAAAGCAATATGTTGTGTAGGACTTGTGAAGAGTGGAATTGACGTCCCACAGAGCTTCGCGGTCTGGCAATATATCTCCTTGCCGCGCGGCCCGGTCGAACCGGGAACCAGCGCAGGCGTGCACCTTGAGAACCGGATACTGCGAGGATGGACACACCAGTTGTGTCGCATCCGGGCAGACATCGAACCATTTGAAATGGTCTAACTTGGATTTGTTTTTCGCAAGGCCGCCGAGAGGCGGCCCCGAGAAATTCCTTTTCCTATACTAAAACCATATGAATCGAACGGAACCGATCAGCGAATGTCTGAGAGGACCGGACGGGCTCGAAGCCCATTTATTTTTTGGACGGAGAGTTCGATCCTGGCTCAGGATGAACGCTGGCGGCGCGCCTAACACATGCAAGTCGAACGGCACCCCTCTCCGGAGGGAAGCGAGTGGCGAACGGCTGAGTAACACGTGGAGAACCTGCCCCCTCCCCCGGGATAGCCGCCCGAAAGGACGGGTAATACCGGATACCCCGGGGTGCCGCATGGCACCCCGGCTAAAGCCCCGACGGGAGGGGATGGCTCCGCGGCCCATCAGGTAGACGGCGGGGTGACGGCCCACCGTGCCGACAACGGGTAGCCGGGTTGAGAGACCGACCG
Organism: Collinsella sp.; assembly: GCA_031292915.1. GTDB lineage: Bacteria > Actinomycetota > Coriobacteriia > Coriobacteriales > Coriobacteriaceae > Collinsella. The sequence continues at coordinate 3,659 of JAUMSH010000020.1, read as the reverse complement.
GCCAGATTGGGACTGAGACACGGCCCAGACTCCTACGGGAGGCAGCAGTGGGGAATCTTGCGCAATGGGGGGAACCCTGACGCAGCGACGCCGCGTGCGGGACGGAGGCCTTCGGGTCGTAAACCGCTTTCAGCAGGGAAGAGTCAAGACTGTACCTGCAGAAGAAGCCCCGGCTAACTACGTGCCAGCAGCCGCGGTAATACGTAGGGGGCGAGCGTTATCCGGATTCATTGGGCGTAAAGCGCGCGTAGGCGGCCCGGCAGGCCGGGGGTCGAAGCGGGGGGCTCAACCCCCCGAAGCCCCCGGAACCTCCGCGGCTTGGGTCCGGTAGGGGAGGGTGGAACACCCGGTGTAGCGGTGGAATGCGCAGATATCGGGTGGAACACCGGTGGCGAAGGCGGCCCTCTGGGCCGAGACCGACGCTGAGGCGCGAAAGCTGGGGGAGCGAACAGGATTAGATACCCTGGTAGTCCCAGCCGTAAACGATGGACGCTAGGTGTGGGGGGACGATCCCCCCGTGCCGCAGCCAACGCATTAAGCGTCCCGCCTGGGGAGTACGGCCGCAAGGCTAAAACTCAAAGGAATTGACGGGGGCCCGCACAAGCAGCGGAGCATGTGGCTTAATTCGAAGCAACGCGAAGAACCTTACCAGGGCTTGACATATGGGTGAAGCGGGGGAGACCCCGTGGCCGAGAGGAGCCCATACAGGCGGTGCCCGCCTGTCGCCAGCCCGTGCCGCGCGCTGCCGGGTTAAGTCCCGCAACGAGCGCAACCCCCGCCGCGTGTTGCCATCGGGTGATGCCGGGAACCCACGCGGGACCGCCGCCGTCAAGGCGGAGGAGGGCGGGGACGACGTCAAGTCATCATGCCCCTTATGCCCTGGGCTGCACACGTGCTACAATGGCCGGTACAGAGGGATGCCACCCCGCGAGGGGGAGCGGATCCCGGAAAGCCGGCCCCAGTTCGGATTGGGGGCTGCAACCCGCCCCCATGAAGTCGGAGTTGCTAGTAATCGCGGATCAGCATGCCGCGGTGAATGCGTTCCCGGGCCTTGTACACACCGCCCGTCACACCACCCGAGTCGTCTGCACCCGAAGTCGCCGGCCCAACCGTCAAGGGGGGAGGCGCCGAAGGTGTGGAGGGTGAGGGGGGTGAAGTCGTAACAAGGTAGCCGTACCGGAAGGTGCGGCTGGATCACCTCCTTTCTAGGGAGATAAATCTTCTAGAGAGATCAGCTTAACTCGAATAGAGGGCAGGAGCCCGTCCGGTTGATGTCGCCCGCGATGATTCCCCGCAGCACCCGGTCCCCGGGGTCGCACCCGCGTACCTTGAGAGCCGCATAGCGATAGGAGAGAGATGGAAGATCAATTTCTTCCAGACTCGATTCTTTTCTGCGATTAAACGTAAGAATGATAGCAATCATTCATCCGATCCAAACAAGAAGAATTCACTTAATAATGAGTGAGGAGCATCTGATCGCGAGCACAGTTCAACTACTGTGCCGCGGTATGAGATACCCGAATTGCGACATACGAGCGCTATTCATGATATCGATTAATTTTTATTAGCGACACGTGGATATCCCGCGGGCCCGAGAGCGGTCCCGCAAGATACCACGGGCGCACGGCGGATGCCTTGGCACAGGGAGCCGATGAAGGACGCGGCAAGCTGCGATAATCCCCGGCGAGGAGCACACATCCTTCGACCCGGGGGTCTCCGAATGGGCGAACCCATGCACAGCGGTGTGCATATCCCCCCGCTGAACACATAGGCGGGGGGAGGACAACCCGGGGAACTGAAACATCTAAGTACCCGGAGGAGAGGAAATCAATCTCGAGACTCCCCGAGTAGCGGCGAGCGAAAGGGGACCGATGGCCAAACCGTCGAGCGGGCATACCCGGCAGGGGTTCCGCCGACGGGGTTGCAGGGCCGCGCATCCGGGGGCTGCCGCCCCCGGGCGCAGGTCCGGCTGGGGAGCGGAACGGCATGGGAGGGCCGGCCGCAGCGGGTGACAGCCCCGTACGCGAACCCAGACCGGACGGCGCGACGCGGTCCCTGAGTAGGGCCGGGCACGTGAAACCCGGTCCGAACCTGGGTGGACCACCATCCAAGCCTGAGTACTACCCTGTGACCGATAGCGCACCAGTACCGTGAGGGAAAGGTGAAAAGCACCCCGGGAGGGGAGTGAAACAGTACCTGAAACCGTGCGCCCACGAGCAGTCGGAGCACCTTTATGGTGTGACGGCGTGCCTTTTGTAGAATGAGCCAGCGAGTCGCTGGCGCGGGGCGAGGTTAACCGAAAGGGAGCCGGAGCGAAAGCGAGCCTTAACAGGGCGACTTGAGTCCCGCGCCGCGGACGCGAAGCCGGGTGAGCTATCCGTGGGCAGGCTGAAGCGGGGGTAAGACCCCGTGGAGGGCCGAACCCACTTCGGTTGAAAACGGAGGGGATGACCTGTGGATAGGAGTGAAAGGCTAATCAAACCCGGAGATATCTCGTTCTCCCCGAAATAGCTTTAGGGCTAGCGTCGCGCGTTCACCGCCGGAGGTAGAGCACCGGATGGACGAGGGGGCTTCGCCGCCTACCGAATCCAACCGAACTCCGAATGCCGGCGGCCCAGAGCGCGGCAGTCAGAGCATGTGGGCTAAGCTGTGTGCTCGAGAGGGAAACAGCCCGGACCGCCCGCTAAGGTCCCCAAGTTCCAGCCGAGTGGCAAAGGATGTGCGTCCGCCCAGACAACCAGGATGTTGGCTTAGAAGCAGCCATGCATTCAAAGAGTGCGTAACAGCTCACTGGTCGAGTGGACATGCGCCGACAATACACGGGGCTAAGCTGGACACCGAAGCGGCGGGATTTTAATTCATTAGAATCAGTAGGGGAGCTTCCCATGGGCGGAGAAGCCGGAGGGCGACCGACGGTGGAGCGCATGGGAGTGAGAATGCTGGCATGAGTAGCGAGAGACGAGAGAGTAACTCGTCCGCCGTGAACCCGAGGTTTCCTGGGCAAGGCTAATCCTCCCAGGGTCAGTCGGGGGCTAAGGCGAGGCCGGTAGGCGTAGCCGACGCGCAGCAGGCAGACATTCCTGCACCGCGCACGCGGCGCTACGACCGACGGGGCGACGGATGGGGGTGGCTCGGCGGGGTTCTGGACGTCCCCGTGATGGAGCGCGGCCCGCGGACCAGGGAAATCCGGTCCGCATCAAGGGCGAGGCTCCGGACGAAGCGACTGAGCGAAGCGAGTGAGCCCGAGGTCCCTAGAAAAACCCCTAGGCAGGCGCGTGCGCGCCCGTACCGCAAACCGACACAGGTGGGTGGGTAGAACATACCGAGGCGATCGGGTCAACCATGGTCAAGGAACTCGGCACAATGGCCCCGTAACTTCGGGAGAAGGGGTGCCCGCGCGTACGTGAACGGACTTGCTCCGGGAGCGGAGGCGGGCCGCAGTGGAGAGGCCCAAGCGACTGTTTACCAAAAACACAGGACTCTGCAGAAGCCGCAAGGCGACGTATAGGGTCTGACGCCTGCCCGGTGCCGGAAGGTCACGCGGAGGAGTTAGCCGATTCGGCGAAGCCCCGAAGCCAAGCCCCGGTAAACGGCGGCCGTAACTATAACGGTCCTAAGGTAGCGAAATTCCTTGTCGGGTAAGTTCCGACCTGCACGAA
>JAUMSH010000082.1 GCA_031292915.1 Collinsella sp. | reverse complement strand
CGTCGCGACCGAGGCGCAGTACACTCTCTTCTTGGGGCATCGCCTTTCCTTCCATTCGTCACCTTCATTACTCCAACGACGAATTCTAGGCGGTGTCCCCTCCCTTTCAAGAAAGGGCGGAGGCGGGGCATGCCCCGCCTCTTACACCACATCTCTGTGCGCTACCGGTTGTGCTCGGGGTTTGCTTAATTTTCCCCGTACTTCCGAAATATAGGCATTTTGTCAGCGATTTGAGGTGCCTTCGAGCGCCATGTTGATGCTTCCGAGCCAAGAGCAATTGGTTAACGGACGAGTTAAGGCACACTATAGCTGCTATATCTTTAGTAATTAAAGCGGCGCATCCAAAGACACCCTCTTTCGAATCTTAACTAGACAGGGGCCGTGATCGCAAGGCGACGCAACTTAACGGAATGAACGGTTTCCGAGGGTCATAACGCATTTTTTGGGGTATCGACGTTACCGGCCGCAACGGTTGCGGACGCTCGAATCGACATTCTTCGTACCGGAATTTGTACCAAGGCGAATTTCGCGGCTTCCGGAGACGCAACGCCACGAAACCGGCCCATCTACTACGTTTAACCCCGACCAGCCGACCATATCCCGGATTTCGCAAAAACCGCAGGCCGTCTACCTGCGGTTTTATTATTAACGAAAACGGAATGGTCGGGGGATGCCGGCCAAACGTAGTAGATGGGCGGCTATCGTGGCGGGCGTTCCGTAGAGCGGTCGGAATGGCACCGGAAAGGCGGGCCGTGGCCGCGCGCCACGCGCGCCTCGCCCTTCACAAGTTTATGAGTTTTAGTATCCAAAGCCGAGGGAACATATTAAATGCAGTCAGTAAACCCGCCCGGCCTCTGGATGTATCAGCTCTGGCGCTGCCTGAAAATACGCAACGCTTCCTCTGGCTCGGGAATATCATCGACGATAACTTTCCAGGCGAGGGATCGAACTACTTCTCGATATCCATGTGCTACGAAGTTTCGAAAGCCCCTAATATCGTTCCATGGATACTCCGGAAAAGCTCCTCGTCCCGTTTACGCCGCCTTAAAGAGACGCACCTCATCCTTTTCAATGCTCTTGCGGAATGCAGGACGCATATGCTCGGGAGGGTTGGTGACAATCTCAACATCTCGCCCGAGCTCTTTTTCGAGCTCAAGGGAGAGTTCGTATAGTGTGCCGAACGTCATTGTTTCACCGCAGACTAGACGCAAATCGATATCGCTATCTGGCGTTTGCTCGCCACGGGCGAAGGAGCCAAATAGATATGCCTCGCGGACGTCGTAACGAGACAGCACACGAGAAACAGCAGCGGATATGTCGACAAGCGTAATCATGTCTCAATTTTACTTACCGATTGAATGGAAGGCAATTGCCATGCGCCCGTTCCACAGGCCCTAGAGAGGGGCTGTATCCGGTAGTATGCGGCAAAATCAGAGCATGCCATGCACGAGAGAAGTCGGCAAAGCCTCTGCTTGCGATTTCTTTGCTTGAAAAGGGCGGTGTGCTCGGGGGTTTGGGAATTTGCCGCGGACTTCCGTTTTGCGATTCCGGAAGTGCGAGGAAAACCGAGATCTGGCGACCAGACCCTGGTTTTACGCTTCAGCGACCTGCAGTTTTGTTCGCAAAAATCGGGTTGTGGTCGGGGGTTGCTTATTTTTCCCCGCACTTTCGAAATATGGGCATTCTGGCAGCGATCCAGGTGCCTTATAACGCCATGCAACAGGGCGCAACGCTCAAAATCTACTTTGCAAGAAGCAGGTTCTCCTTGAGCTCGTCTCGTTCGACTAGAGAACTGGACGCCCTTTCGTCCGGCATGGCGAACGTCCTTGGCACAATCCCAACGAGCGACACGGTAAAGTCGTCATTTCTAACCATTTTGCTAACCATCATGGTTAGCAAAATGGTTAGAATATGGGTAGAATAGAATCGGAAGGCGGACAGCATGAAATTCCAGGAAACAGAGACAGTCGAGCTGAAGGCCGTTGCGCAGGACGGCATCAAGAAGGAGATCGTCGCCTTTGCGAATTGCGGCGGCGGCACGGTCTACGTTGGCGTCGCCGACGACGGCGCCGTGCCGGGCGTCGAGGACGCGGATGCGTGCGCCCTGCAGGTCTCCAACATGGTGCGAGACGCCGTGAAGCCGGACGTCACCATGTTCGTCAGCTATAAAACGCTCGACTGCGACGGGAAGGCGGTTGTGGCCGTCAAGGTCCAGCGCGGCACGAACCGCCCCTACTACCTAGCGAAGAAGGGCCTGCGCCCCGAGGGTGTCTACGTGCGGCAGGGTTACTCCTCCGTCCCGGCGACCGATGCTGCCATCCGGCAGATGATCAAGGAGACCGACGGCGACAGCTTCGAGGACATGCGCTCCCTCGACCAAGCGCTCACCTTCGAGTCGACGAAAGGGGAATTCGAGACACGAAAGATCCCCTTCGGCGCTCCGCAGATGCAGACCCTGAAGATAGCCTCATCGGACGGTCTCTACACAAACCTCGGCCTGCTCCTGTCCGACCAGTGCCCGCATACCGTAAAAGCGGCCGTTTTCGAGGGGACGGACCAGAGTGTGTTCAAGGATCGCCGGGAGTTCTCCGGGTCCCTCATGCAGCAGCTCGACGAGGTCTACGACTACATCGACTTCCACAATCAGACCCATGCCACTTTCCAAAAGCTGCTGCGCGTCGACACCCGGGACTACCCGGAGGTCGCCGTGCGCGAGGCCTTGCTGAACTCGCTCGTGCACAGGGACTACTCCTTCCACGCCAGCACGCTGATCAGCGTCTACGACGACAGGATCGAGTTCGTGTCAGTCGGCGGCCTTCTGCCCGGCTTGGAGCTGGAGGATTTGATGATGGGCGTCTCTGCCTGCCGGAACCCGCATCTCGCCAACGTCTTCTACCGCCTGCAGCTCATCGAGGCATACGGCACGGGGATGAGGAAGATCATGGGGGCCTACGCGGGTGCGGCCTCTCAGCCGCAAATCATGGCCACGAACAACGCATTTAAAATCGTCCTGCCCAACATGAACTTCGCAGCAACGGCAGCGGAAACGCCTGCGGCAAACAGCAAGGAGGCACCCGCTGCTTCCCATTCCCGAGAGGACGAGATCCTGCAGTTCTTGGCAGAGCACCCCTCAATCACCCGAAGGGAAGCACAGACGTTGCTCGGGATCGGCCAGTCCACGGCCGGCCGCATATTGAAAGAGATGGTGGATAAGGGGCAAATCGCAAGGCACGGCGGAGGTCGCACCTTGCGATACGAATTGGCGTAACGATGTGTCTCTGAGGTAATTGCCCACTACGCCTTCCGTCCAGGCAGGCATAGCAAAAGAGAGCCGCGACCACTCCCCTCGATTCGATTCATTTCTAACCATTCTAACCACCATGGTTAGAATGTGCCGATTTCCCAGAAGGGCTTGTCTCAGCACTGCGAAGTTGTGGAGCGTGACGCGGCTGGGGTAGCTGAGCTCTGCTATGGTGTCAGCCGTGCTGACACCCAACCCGGCGAACGTTTCGATGGTCTTCGCCCTTTGCCCTGCGCTGTACATCCGAATGATCCTACCGGTTCTCTTTTGGCCCAGGATTTCCACCGCAGTCCCAGGGGGCTAGAAGGATAAATCAGGCAGGGCCATTGCAGCGCTACGTGTTGAGAACTTGGCCAGCAACGAGAAGTTTGTGAAACGTTTTGTGAAGCGTGGCAGGACGAAGCTACCTCTCGGCAAAGGTACCCCAACCGCCGGCAGGAACGTCGACACAGCTTTCGAGGTAACTCTTCATGATGTCTTCCAATGTGGGCACGCGTCCTTCGGCCAATATGCCCAAGGCATCCAGCACATCGAATACGGCGGCTGCGTCATCGACCCCGAGGAGGTCTTCGTTGCACAGGTCCAACCTCGCACCAAGCACAGTATACCCGTGCTGCACAGCGACCCTCGCAAGGGCATCGTCATCGGCAACCAGCGGGTGCCTTTGGATCTCGACAACCAGCCCATACTCTTCGCCGGGCTTTCTGGAATCAAGATCGAACGCGAGCCCGATCTCTTGGACGACGAGCCACGTTTCGGCATATAGCTTCCCTGCCTCGTCCAAGAATAGCCTCGTCATGGCGGGCACGACATCCCCATACCCAAGAAACTTCCCGCAAAGAAGCGTTTTCGACAGGGAAGAAACCTTCGGATAGCGAGACAGCCACGCCCTGCCCTCTCGAGTTTTAAGCAAGGGGCAAACCTCTTCGGGATTTCCAAGCATTTCCGTAAGCATGTAGAACCTGGCACAGAAGGCGGCGGCGGTAATGTTAATCCGAATGCCGGGCGCGTAATGGCTCATCGGAGTCTCGAAGCCGGCGGCCCTTTCATACGCGCCTCTGCACTCGGCACGCATACCAAGCAAGGCGTAGCACAGGCTCATCTCGAGATAGGGATATCCGAGGGACGGTTGCTTGTTGAGCGTAGCGAGGCGCTCTTCGGCAATCGAGAGCTGCATTTTTGCCACCTCGGGTTTGTCGTACAGTGTCAGCCGGGCAAGCTGCCATCGACACTCGAGCGCCGCCATAACCTGCAAGCTTCCCTCAAGGAGGCCTATAGCCTCATCAGTGTACGACACGGCGCGCTCAACGTTCTCTCCCACCATTAAGGCTAGGGCAGCGCGTTCTCGCAGCACTTGGGAGCGCCGCAGAATCGCCTCGGGAGGAAGGCCATCCTCCATCACATCCAAATCATGCTCCGCGTCCCCATCCTTGAAATACCGCATTACGCTCTCAGCCAAAGTATTTAGGGAGCGGTCATCCACCGCCAAGCCCGAAAGCATCGCCCTCAGGTTCATATGGGCATAGTAACGTGCATCGGGGTCGCTCACGCACAAAAACCGATCGCATCCTTCGAAGAAATTGAGCACGGGGGCGGGGTCGAGCCCGTCGGCCCACGCGATTCTTCCCAAGCTCGCCATAGCGACGACGCGCTGTTGCTCGGAAAGGGAGGCATTGCTGAGGGTGCTTTCGACCTCGGCCAAATACAACTTGTTCCTGTCCTCGATGCTTGCCCCTATCTGCCTCATGAAAAGAAGCCGCAGATTGAAGAGCTGCCCAAAATCGTTGGGGCCAATCGGCGCAAGCGCCTTTTCGCATTCCTCAATCAACCCCCACCCTTCTTCAATGCCGCCATCAGGCAAGCCGATTTTCGTTTTATTCAATGTTGCATTCTCAAACAGTAGCAAGAGGAACGACTTATTCCGAACGCCCAGACGCTTGGCTTCACGATACGTCTTCTTGAACTCGTCGTCGGCGACTTTGAACTGACCGTTCACGATATAGCCAACCGCGCGGTTGTGCCAAAGCTGGACTTTGATGAAAGGGTCTGTCTTGTCGGATATCTCGGCCAAGGCGCTTTCGAGTTCCGCTTGCGACCCAGCACGATCGCAAGCGGAGTCCGCGATAATATGGAGGGCGAAATGCCTGAAAGCCGGTTCTAAGTTTTCGTCCTCAAGCATCCTTTTTGCAACGCCGTTGTTTCCCAAGTAGATGTTGCAGAAAATCCTGTCCTTGTCGAGGCAGGCGAGCTGCCTTCTGGACAGTCGATCACGGTCAACCGAGTTCATCAGCCTGAAGGCAGCTACGTAGGCGCAATCGGGAAGAGAGGGATCAGCCTTGCCCACTATGTCATCTAGCCGCTGCGCACACCAAAAATAGTTGGCGGGAAGAGCGAGCAGACACACCGCGAGAAAGACCGATGCCACACCCGTCAACCATAAAAGGCTAAGCCTAACCGATGCAAACAATGCGACGAACGCCAGTGCCACAACAAAGATATCAGCCTTGTAAAACCGCGCCAAAGCCTGCTTACACAACCACAGCAACGCCGGCGCGACGACAATCGAAACCGCCAGGATAGAAAGGGCCGGGTCAGGCCCCGTGATGATATCAATCGCAGCAAGGATATCTTGGAACCCCATAATCCTCCGCTAGACTCGAGTCCAATACTCGTTTGCTATTGTAGCTTGCATTCTATAGTGATCTTCCTTCATGTAGTTTCAAATAGAACACATGTTTTGGAAATTGTTTTTGCAATGACTGGGATATCCGCAACCCGCCGCCAGCATAAAACGCGCATTGTGAGAATTACCTGATCAGCCAGTTTGCAAATACTACCAGCGGACTGCATATGCCAGCTCGATTGCGAGCTACGAGGGCTTCGCGGCGTGCGCATGTTCACCGGCGACAAGGCCGTCGGCATGGTCGGCTCGCTCGCCGAGATGTTCCCTGGGGCCAAGTGCCGGCGCTGTGCAGCGCACTTCATCCGCATACAGTGGTCTACTGCCCCTGCGCCCTGTACATAGCCTCGGTTGTCTCGTGGGCGCCGGCCGCCGTCAGGGTGGCGCCGTGCTCATGGCACGCCGTCCAGACGGGCTCGCCCCCGAAAAGCCGTACGAAGGCGAAAAGTAAGGCGAGAAAATGGCCTTCCTGTTGCACCTGATTGGAATGGGTATGGGGCTGTGCACGCTCGTCGCCTACGCCTGCATCAAGGTAGGGGCTGAAAGCGAAGCGGTTGACGACGCGAGCTGATTAGTGATCGTCAAACTGTTCGGAACCGAACGAAAATAGAGAGGCCCTTTGCAAAAAGGACCTCTCTGCTGATGGCATTCTAGAGAACAGCCCTGGATTGCCCTAAGGCAACAGTAGTGAAATCTTTTCCTTGACCTTATTTGCCATGGCGTAAGACTTAGCAGCTTTGGATGTTCCGCCAAGGGCCAGATAAACATCCATCACCATGTCCGCAACAGTTTGAAATAATTTCATCTGAAAGCTTGTCAAGGTCGAGATTCTCTATGTCACCAAATGTCAGGCTATCTTTATTGGACAACATGGAAGCAACGCCCATTATCACGTAAAATCTTATGTCGCTTATTTGGGAACCCTCTAAGTCTCTCTTAATTTGTGGAAACTTCAGGCAAACCTGTTTTCCGAGACTAGCGGCTCTGTAGTAAGCCTCAAGGTTGCCATCCTGCCCAAATATTTTCTTATATTGAACTTCGTCAGACAAAAGTGTCGACGGTCTTGCCCTTGCCTGATCCGGCCTGCCGAGAAGTATCGACATCATGCATTGCGCAAGAAAGGAGAGGGTTACGATCTCTTCTCTCTTCCTCCCCTGGTTTTTGTAATAGTTCTTCCGCCTTTCGTAATACAGTCCATTTCTTTTCATGTAGAGTTCTATCTGGATATGGATTTGGTCAGTAGCGCGAAGCGATGTCTTTTTCACCTGAGTTTGGTTGTTCGTCGCCAGTATCACTCTGTTTCTGGTCTCATCGCTTCCCGGCACAAGGATTTTTACCATCACATTTCTGGAATCTTCGGCGTCTTCTGTGCGAGACTCCATAAATTTATATATTTCATACGACGTTTGAAGTCCATTAACGATGCGAGGCTCTTCCATTTTCACTTCTGCTCCTGCTATTTGGTAGGCTTCAGAAGCCAGTATCGTTACCCCGTTGTTGAGCCACCAGAAATCGTCTTCGCTAGGATGCTCCAACGTTTCCCTGATTCCTTTGTTGACTGAAACATTTCCCTCGTAATCTCTGACGTTCGCCTCAAAAAGATAGCTACGGAGCTGTCCTTGGTCGTCAGTGAGGAAGCGGTAGTAATCCGACAAAGACACCAGGCCAAAGACATCCGTTCTCTGAGGAACTGATGCATAGGACCCCGAAAAACGCATAACAAGCCCACTCTCTGCGGGAGGCGACCAGATGCGCATCAATTCGTCTGCTCCAACTAAAACACACGAAGAACTAAATCGGCTTACGCCGACGATTTCGTCAATGGCAGCGGGAAGCTGCTCTTTCTGAATCTTAACGCCGTCCGATGGTGAATCCGCATTCGCGATGTACACGAACTTCATTCGGATTTCGTTTCCGGCCATCGCCGCCGCTTGAATCGCTTCTCTTATTCTTCCAAAAGTATCGATAACGCGATCAGAATATGGTGGCGCGCGCAGACGTGGTGTAAGAGTGTCCTGAGGTCCGTCGCTGCAAGCCCCGATGTTACTCCTTCTTGAGGCCGCGCTTCTCGACTATCTCGTCCACTATCTCCCTGGCGCGCCGCCCGAGCGCGCGGCGCCTCC
>JAUMSH010000080.1 GCA_031292915.1 Collinsella sp. | reverse complement strand
TCTTCTTGGGGCATCGCCTTTCCTTCCATTCGTCACCTTCATTACTCCAACGACGAATTCTAGGCGGTGTCCCCTCCCTTTCAAGAAAGGGCGGAGGCGGGGCATGCCCCGCCTCTTACACCACATCTCTGTGCGCTACCTGAAACTCCCTAATCACCGTCAGTTAGCGCCGAATTGGAAGTCGATGGTCACTCATTAACGTACAGCTCTTATAACTTTGTTCATTATTTTCCACACCTAAAATGAAACGCCGTTTGTGACAGTACTCACAAACGGCGTTTTTTGACCACGGGGGTATCTGGCAGGGGGCCAGTAGCACCCTGATCCGAGTTTCGAACGCATCCAAACCGGTTCTGGTGTCTGTTTTCGAGCTTTTACTCGCCCTTGGGCGCGGGGTGTTTGCAGACCACACTCATGTAGATCATGCCGAGCACGGCAGCGGTGACCGAACCGGCAAGGATGGCGGCCTTGGCAGCCAGAACCTCAAACTGGGCCGTCGGGAAGGCGAGGCCGCTGATGAGAATCGACATGGTAAAGCCGATACCACCCAGAATGCCCACACCGGCAATCATGTGCCAGTTAACGTTGTGCGGCAGCTCGCAGGCCTTGAGCTTGACCAAGGCGAACGTCATGCCAAAGATGCCGATCGGCTTGCCCAGCAACATGCCAAAGTACACGCCGAGCGTCACCGGGTCGGTGAGCAGCGTGCTCATGTCCACGCCCGCTAGGCGAACCTGTGCGTTGACGAACGCGAAAATCGGCAGAATCACAAAGTTGACCGGCGTGGAGATCAGACGCTCCATGCGGATGAGCGGCGGGGTCACGCGGTGCATGACGCGCTCGACCTTGGTGGTCGAGACGGTAAAGTCATGCTGGCCTAGGATGTGCGCCTCGTCGTCGTAGCGGTCATCGAGCAGCGGCAGGCACTCGCCCAACCAATCGGTGAGGCTATCGAGCTTGACGCCGCACTTGGCCGGAATGGTAAAGGCCAAGATGACGCCAGCAAGCGTGGCATGTACGCCGCTCTTGAACATGCAGAACCACAACAGCAGACCCAGTACCGAATACGGGGCAAGGCGGTAATGCTGCGTCTTGTTGAGCCACACGAGCGCGCAGGTCACAAGCGCGGCGGCGCCCAACCAAAACGGATTGGGGCTCTGACCGTAGAAGATGGCGATGGCGGCGATGGAGATGAGGTCGTCGGCGATGGCGAGCGTCGAGAAGAACACGCGCACGCCGTTGGGCACGCGATTGCCCAAAAGCGACAGCACGCCCAGCGCAAAGGCAATATCGGTTGCCATGGGGATGGCCCAACCGTTGTGGGCGCCGGCATGGTTAAAGATCAGGTAGATGCAGGCGGGAACGACGACACCGCCCACGGCCGCCAGCATGGGAAGCATGGCCTGGCGCGGGTTCTTGAGCTCGCCAACTGTCATCTCGTACTTAAGCTCAATGCCCACCAGCAAAAAGAAAATCGCCATGAGGAAGTCGTTGACGAAAAGCTCAACGGTGAGACCGGCCGTAAGGTTGCCCAGGCCCACATACAGCGGGGTCTCCAAAAAGTGATGGATGGCCTCGTAGGCATCGGTGTTGGCGCAAATAACGGCGGCGATGGCGGCGAAGACCATGACGGCGGCGGAAATCGTGCCGTTCTCGGCAATGCGCTCCCAAATGTCGTGACGCTCAAAGCGTTTGCGCTCACGAACGTTAAACAGCTGCTCGGGTGCTGCCATGGGCGGCTCCTTTCACGGGAAGGCTCCCGTCTTAAAAAAGCACGGCCCGCCCAAGTGGCGGCGCCGCGCTCCAACGTATTACACTTGCATCTAGCCTACCCTGCACGACAAGCGCACAAGCACGGCCGAAAAGCGGAACCACAGGTTGAACATTATTTGCTCAACGGCGCGGGCACGCCTGTCCAAGAGACGACGCGGCGCCGCGCACAAAAAACGACCGGAGCGCGGGGCGTCCGCGATCCGGTCGTCGGTGTTAGGTCAAAAGAACCTAGCAGGCGGCCATGATGGGGGCAGCGACCTGCTTCTTACGGGAGAGGACGCCCGGCATCCAGACGCCGTCATGCTCGTCGGCAATGCCCAGGCCCTTCTGAGCGGCCTCGGTCTCGCCCTCGAGCAGGACCTGCGAGCCCTCCTCCATGATGTCGGTGATGCACAGGACGATGCCGTCAGCACCCTTCTCGGCGGCGTAGGCGCGCATGGCCTCGCGAATCTCGTCGATCATGCCGAGTGCGCGGGTCTTGTCGACGGTCTCGTACTGGCCGATGAGCAGCTTCTTGCCGGCGGGCTCGAACATCTTGATGTCGTTGCCGACCATCTCGGCTGCAGTGAAGGAGCCGGACGGACGGGTGAGGAAGACCTCCATGCCAAACTTGACCGGGTCGACGCCCACCTGCTCGCCGAGCTTGGCGGCGACGACGCGGTCGACAGCGGTGGTGGTGGGGCTCTTGAGCATGAGCGTATCGGTCATCATGGCCGAGAGCAGCAGCTTGGCCTGGACGTCGGAAAGCTCAACGCCGAGCACGTCGGCGAGCTTGGTGACGATGGTGCAGCTGGAGCCCCAGGGCAGGCAGATGTAGTGCAGCGGGCCGGCGGTCTCGAAGTCGCCGATGCGGTGATGATCGACGACGCCAAAGACCGTGGCGTCCTTAAGGCCGGCGACGGACTGGGCGGACTCGTTGTGGTCGGTGAGGACGACGAGCTGACCGGCCTCGACGGACTCGATCGCGCGAGGCTCGGCGATGCCGGCGTCGGCGAGCAGCTTGGCGGACTCTGCCGGAAGCTGACCAAGGGCGCAGGCCTCGTAGGTGTTGCCGGCATACTCAACCTGGTTGAGCAGCTGGGACAGGACGACGGCGCTCATGATGGCGTCGTTATCGGGGTTCTGGTGACCAAAGACAAGAACGTTTGCCATGGATATCCTCCACTTGATATGTGTACTTGGACGTAGCTATGGTAGCACGCCGATGCCGAGCCTTCGCAGACGGAAGGGCCACGGCATATTTTGGGGTAGGCACGGGGGCCAAGGCTGTCCCTTTTACACCATGTTGGTGCAAAGTAACCTGACCCCCTTGCACCAGCTATTTACCGGCGGCGCGCAGGGCTACGTAGGCGGCGCCGATGATGCCGGCGTCGTTGCCGAGCGAAGCGACCTTAATGGGCGTCTCGCGCGAGGCGGAAAGCGCGTAGCGCTGGAAGTGCTCGCGAACGGCGTCGAGGTAGACATCGGCCGAGGCAGACGCACCGCCGCCGATCAGGAACATCTCGGGGTCGACCACGTTGGCAATAAGCGCCAGGGCACGGCCGAGATAATCGGCCATGGTATCGGCCGCGGCCAGCGCGAGCTTGTCGCCCTCGCGGCAGGCCTGGAACACGTCCTTGGAATCTGAGGGGCCGGTGAGCTCGATGGGCTCGACGCCCGCCTTCTTGCACTCGGCAAGGTAGTTGCTCACCACGCCGGTGGCGCTGGAATACTGCTCCAGGTGGCCATGGCCGCCGCAGCCGCAGGTGCGCTCCTCAGCCGGGTTCAGGCACATGTGGCCAATCTCGCCGCCGGCGCCCACAACGCCCGATACCACGTCGCCGTTGACGATAACGCCGCCGCCCACGCCGGTACCGATGGTGACCATCACCACGTTCTGCACGCCCTTGGCAGAACCGAGCCAGGCCTCGCCCATGGCAGCGGCGTTGGCATCGTTCTCGTACTTAACGACCGCGTCGGGGCAGTGCTTTTGAATGGCGATCCTCAGCTCGGGCAGGTTAATGGCAATGTTGGCCTTGACCTTGGCATCGCCCGATGCCGGGATGGGGCACGGAACGGCCAGGCCAATGCCCGCCACAAAGGCACGCGGAATCCGAGCCTTGGCGACCACCTGGTCGATAGCCTCGGTCACCGCGGCAAAGCCCGCGGCGTCAACGATGGGAGGCGTAGGCACGCTGGCCTTGGCTAGCAGGTTGCCGTCCTCTTCGAACAGGCCCTCCTTAACCGAAGTGCCGCCGACGTCAATGCCGATGTAGTACTGCTTAGGTTCCATGGGAGCCCACCTTTCTCGTTTAAACATTGCCTGTATGGTACCGCTCCCAAGGCAAAAACCTACCAAAAAGGGACAGGTTTGTTTTGGCAGGTTTTATCTGGGAAAACGCGAATGGCCGCTCAACAGGCCGCACAAGACCATCCCCAAAAATAGAGGCGCCGGGAGGCGGAGACTCCCGGCGCCCGTCAAAGGGACTATGTTGTCTGTTGGACCGCACGGTCCTTCGCGGCGATAACGCCGACTAGGCCTTAAGTGCCTGCAGCTGCTTGTGGATCTCGATGAGCTCCGTCGCCATGACGCGCATGGTCTCGGTACCGGCCATCTGGTCCTCGGCATGCAGCAGAATCAACGGGGCCTCGCCGTTACGCTCGCCGTTGGCCTCTTTCTTCAGAAGCCCCATGTGAACATCGTGGCCACCGTTATAGGCCTCGTCGCCCTGCTTGATAAGCTCCTCGGCGGCGTCAAAATCGCCCTCCTTGGCCTTTTGCACGGCATTGATGTACATGCTCTTGGCGGTACCGACGTAGCTGATGATCTCGAAGCAGGTCATCTGCAGTTCGTTCATATCCTCCATACAGAGCACCTAGCCCATCACGCTGACGCAGTGGTCGATGATGCCGGCAGCGTTCATGCGGCCGTAGTCGACCATGTTGATGACCTCGACCGGAAAACGACCGGCGGCCTCCTTCTCAAAGTCGCCCTTGGTGTAGCCGATCTGCGGGCCAAGCAGCAACATGTCGCACTCGTCCAGGTGATCGTGGGCCTCGTTCATGGGACGAGCCTCGACCTCGATATCCAGACCACGGTTTGCAACCTCGGCCTGCATCTTCTGGACCAGCAGGCTCGTGGACATACCGGCATTGCAGCAGAGCATGATCTTCTTCATGGTTTCCTCCTTATAACTGCGCGGCGCGCAGACGACAACTGGTTTTATTCCTTGCGGCTATTGTGCCCTCTTTCTGCGCCCTTACGCAGAAGAGAGATGCGGGCACTGGCACCACGTACCGGTGCCCGCAAAGGTGAAAGGGACGAACGTTAGGCGTTCTACTCGGCAAGAGCCTCCTGCTTGGCGATTGCCTTCTCGGAAATCTTCATAAAGGGCAGGTAGACGGCCATGCCAATGACAATCTCGAGAGCCTGCCACACGCCGGCGCGCCAGTCAAAGCCCGTAGCGAGCAGGGCATTGATGACGGGAGGCATGGTCCAGGGCACCTGGGCGATGCAGGGGCTGATGATGCCTGCGCAGGTAAGGCCATAGGTGATGCCGATGAACAGGTCGGGAAGAAGAACGAACGGGATCATGAGCGGCAGGTTGTACACGATGGGGTAACCGTAGATAACCGGCTCGTTGATGTTGAACAGACCAGGCAGGATAGCCATCTTGGAAACGGTCTCGGAAGCCTTGTTCTTGGAGAACAGGAGCGTGTCGAGCAGAAGCATGAGGGTGCAGCCCGAGCCGCCGATGAGGGCGAAGCTGTTAACGATCTGCATGTTCATGTAGTGATCGGGCTGGATGGTGCCACCGGCGGCAAAGGTAGCCATGTTGTCGACGATGAGCATGGTCAGGATCGGCTCGACGGTAGCGCCAGAGATGGTGGACTGGTGAATACCGACGCAGAACAGCAGGTTAGCAAGGGTGTAGATGAGGATAACAGCCCACGGACCGGCGTTCATGATGTTCTTGAGCGGGTTGGAGATGCACGTGGAGATGATGGCGCACAGATCGGTGCCGGCGCACACGGCGAGCAGGGCTGCGGCAAGAGCGAAGATTGCGAGGTTGAGCAGCATCGGGATCATGACGTTGAAGGAGTTGGAGACCGCGGGGGGCACACCCTCGCCCAGCTTAACCTTGAGCTTCTCGACGCCAGAAATCTTGATGAAGAGCGAGACGGAGAGCAGAGCGATGATAATGGCCGAGAACAGACCGTTGGTGCCGGTGTTGGCAGTCGAAAGGGCGCCCGTGACCTCAGCGGAGGTGATCTTGTCGGTGAGCAGCGGGCTCGTGGCGGCAAGCGAGGCGGTGATCTGCTGCGGCATCATGATGACGAAGGCAGAGATGGCGACGACCACGCAAGCGAGCGGGTTATCGAAACGCTTGTTCTTGGCGAGGCTGTAGCCAATCAATCCGGCCAAGATAATGGCAGAGACGTTGAGGGTGCCCAGCGTAATTGCCGAGCCCCACGTCTGAAGGTTGGCAAGGCCCGCCGCGTCGAGCGGGAACAGAGGGAACACGACGTTGTTAATAAGAACCGCGATACCCGCAAGGATATAGAGCGGCGTGATGGTCGCGAAGGCGTCACGCAAGGAACGCAGGTGAACCTGGTTTCCCACCTTCGCAGAGACCTCGGCAAACTTGTCGAGGAAGCTCTTTCCGTTGTCACTGGCCATGATTGCTCCTAACTTTCAAATCCGGCCTTTTCCTATGCGCACGGTGGTCTGTCGCCCTCTGCCACCAGATGTGCCATGTGTTGCGCGCGGCGGCGCGCGGTCTGGGCGTTCGCCCGGTCGCTAATCAACCACGTGGGTCGTGGCGACCTGTTTGAGCCAAGCTGCCGACTTCTTAAGGCGGCGCTTGTAGCCGTCCATGAGATCGACCTCGACAAAGCCATAGCGATTCTTAAAGGCATTGGCCCAAGACCAGTTATCGATGACGGCCCAATAGTGATAGCCCCGGCATTTGGCGCCCTCGGAGATTGCCTTGGCAACCCACTCCAGGTGTTGGCGCACAAAGTCGACTCGGTAGTCATCCTGGATGGTTCCTTCGGCGTCACGGTTCTTGTATTCGTCCATGATGCCGATGCCGTTCTCGGAAACGAACCACTCAAGATCGGGGTAGTTCTTAGCGCAGTCCATGCCAAAGTCGTAGAGGCCCTGCGGGTAGATCTCCCAGCCGCGGCTCTCGTTCATAACGGCGTCGGGCCACACGTACTCGTCGGCAAAGTGCGGCAGACCGTACTGGTCGATCTTGCTCGCCGGCGCCTGAACGCGCGTGGGGTGGTAGTAGTTGCAGCCGAGCCAGTCGACAACACCCTGTTTGAGAATCTCTTGGTCGCCGGCACGGAACGGGAGCTTAACGCCGCCCTCGGCCAGGCTGTCGAGCACATCGGCAGGAAGCTCGCCCTTGGTAATAAGGTCGAGCCACCAGCGATTGTTGATGCCGCTGGTCATACGCACGGCCTCGAGGTCTGCCTCGCTGGGATTCTCCTTGGTGTAGACCGGAGTAAAGCAGTTGATCATGCCGATCTTGGCATCGGCGCGAATAGCGCCCTCGTCATAGGCGCGACGATAGTTGGCCACGGCCAGCGCATGTGCCAGCGAGATGTGATACTGCACGGTGCGGGCGCGGTTGAAGTCGTGGAGCTGCGGGAACCACACGCCCTCCTGATAGCGCTGCTCGGGCTCGACGATGGGCTCGTTAAAGGTGAACCAGTACTTAATCTCCTGGCCAAACTCGTGGAAGGCGACGTCGGCGTAATGCGCGTAAGCCTCGACGACCTCACGGCTCTCCCAGCCGCCACGGTTAAAGAGGTAGGTGGGCATGTCAAAGTGGTACAGGTTGACGAACGGCTCCAGACCAGCCTCGCGAGAGGCGCGGAACAGCTCGTGATACCACGCGGCGCCCTCCTCGTTAAGGTTGCCGTCGGCATCGAGCAGACGGCTCCACTGGATGGAAGTGCGATAGGTATTCAGGCCCAAGTCCTTCAAAATGCGAAAGTCTTCCTGGTACTTGGCCATAAAGTCATTGCCGGCATAAGAGCCAACGCAGTTGTAGAACGAACCCAGATCCTGGATGGACCAGGTGTCCCACAGGTTCTCGAGCTTGCCGCCCTGGTTCCACTGACCCTCAGTCTGCGGGCCGGACATAGCAGCGCCAAAGAAGAAGTCGTTGGGCAGCTGATACTGTGCCATCAAAGTCCTCGCTTTCGTGTTCTAGAGCTTCCGGTTGGAGACGGGTTTGCTTTGGCAGGTTATCCGGCGCGGGCGCGCACCGGTCATACCGATATCCAACCCGCCAAAACAAAACCGTCCCCAAACGGTCGATCCTGTTGTGCGGAAGGATTCCGTTCGTTGCTTAAACTATAGCGCTCTAATTTTATAAGTAAAGCGTCTTTTTCTTTTTTCTTTCTCGAACTTCTTAGATAAAAGTAATATGGGTGCCCTGTTGAGGGTTATACTTACTTTTGTATTCATATATGTCGGAAAGGAGGTTCCATGATTCCCAAATACGAGGCGATAGCTGCAGATATTCGTCGAAGTATCGAGGATGGCGCTCTTAAACCGGGCGACAAGCTTCCCACCGTCGTTGAGTTCTGCGAGCTCTATAGCGTTTCCAAAATCACCGTCAAACGAGCTATTGAACAAATCACCGAGGAAGGTCTTATTACCAGCCGACGCGGATCGGGTACCCACGTTAAGGACACGGCAGGGCTTCCCGGCCAGGCGTTTTTCCAGGGCAAAAACGACCGTGCCCAGGGCTTTTCGTATGAGCACCGCGGGGAGAAGGTGACCTCGGTGGTCTACGATTTCTCGATTGTTAATCCACCAGCGGACATCGCAGCCCAGCTGGGAATTGCCGAGGATGACTTTGCCTATCACGTCGTGCGCGTGCGTCAGGCCGATGAGAAGCCTATCGTTATCGAGTACACCTACATGCCCCTCGAGCTGATTCCGGGGCTGAAAAAGAAGGACCTGTACGGATCGCTCTACCGCTTCATCCGAGAGCAATGCGGGCTGAAGATTTCGAGCTTTCACCGTACCATTCGCGCCGTGGCAGCAACCGAGGAAGAAGCCGAGCGTCTGGACACCAAACCTGGCTCTCCCCTGCTCGAGCTCACCCAGATTGGCTTTTTGGACAGCGGCGCCGCCTTTGAGTATTCGGTCTCGCGCAACGTTGGCGACCGCTTTGAGTTGCACAACGTAACGTTGGCATAGGTTTTATGGTCATACGGGCGCTCGTTTTGAGCAGTTTTACGCGGCGCCCGCGCAGCACAATGGGAGTATGAACATGTCCGATTTGATTAAACTGACGCCGATCTTCCACGAGAAGATCTGGGGCGGCCGTCAACTCGAAACCGTATTTGGTTACGACATTCCCGATGGTCCCATCGGTGAGTGTTGGGCCATCTCGGCCCACCCCAACGGTGACTGCCAGATTGCGGAGGGCCCGTATGCAGGCCACACGCTTTCGTGGCTGTGGGCCGAGCACCGCGAGCTCTTTGGCAACTGCGAGGGCAAGGAGTTCCCGCTGCTCATTAAGATTCTGGACGCCAAGGACGACCTTTCGATCCAGATTCATCCCAACGACGAGTACGCCGCCAAGCACGAGAACGGCAGCCTGGGCAAAACCGAGTGCTGGTATGTGCTGGACTGCGAGCCCGGCGCCACAATCATCGTCGGCCAGCGTGCGCATGACCGCGCCGAGGCCGCGCAGATGATCGAGGACGGCCGCTGGGACGACATGCTCAACGTACTGCCGATCCACAAGGGCGACTTTTTCCAGATCGATTCCGGTACCGTGCACGCCATCAAGACCGGCACGCTCATTTTGGAGACGCAGCAGTCGAGCGACGTGACGTATCGCCTGTACGACTACGACCGTCCCGGCACCGACGGCAAGCTGCGCCCGCTGCACATTGAACAGAGCCTCGACTGCATCGACTTTGATGCCCAGGCTCCGACCGACGGCACGATAACCGCGCCCGAGGTGGACGGCGTGACCGAGCTCGAGTCCAACCCCTGCTACACCGTCGATCGCGTGCGCGTCGACGGCAGCAAGACCCTCGACCAGCGCTGGCCCTTCATGTGCCTGTCGGTCATCGACGGCGAAGGCACCATCTGCGGCGACCCCGTCCACAAGGGAAGCCACCTGCTGGCCCCAAGCACCGTCAGCTCCATTGACCTCAAAGGCAAGATGGAACTGATCATCAGCCACCTCTAGGTCGCACCAACAACCCAAACGCAACAAGGGGCTCCCCCGTTCACCAACGGGAGAGCCCCTACTCGTATCTATCTATCAGCCCACCCGGCTCTCCAGATCAAAAAGCGAACGAGCAAAGCGACGTTCGTCCAGCAACGTTACCCAAGGACCTGGGCGGGCGTATGGGGCAACATCGATCGCGAGTTCCGCACGAGCCGGAGAGCACTTAATGTGCTCTCCGAGCGAGCAGGACTGCCCGAGCAGGCGATGTTGCCCCATACGCCCGCCCAGGTCCGCCGGGATCACGACAGCTTGACGATTGGCGCAAAACCTTTCATTAGCTTTTTGGTCTGGCCGGTCTTTTCGAATTGAACCTCGATCATGTCTCCGGCGACCGAGATCACGGTACCCGTGCCAAAGGTCTTGTGGCTCACGGTATCGCCTGCGGCAAAGTCCTGCGACGCGCTAGCGCGATCGACCTTGCGCTCCACCGTCGGGGACACCTTGGACGACGGCTTTTTGGCTCGCGGCGCGCCCGAGCCAAAGGTCGAGGCAACACGGCCGGCGTCGGGCGAAACCCCACGATGGCGCTCGGTCCCGTAGCTACTGCCGCCAAAGAAGTCGTCAAAGCTCGATCCGCCGCGCGAACCGGAACCGCCGGTCGAACGCGTATGCGAACCGAACACCTTGCCGCCGTACATGTCCGAGCCCATGCCCGAGCCAAAGGTGCCGTGACGGTCGCCGCGCTTCTCCCAGCCCGTGCCCTCAAAACCGGCAGAGCCGATACCGCTAAACTCGATATCCTCAAACGGAATCTCGTTGAGGAAGCGCGAGCGCGGGTTGGCAGAGGTCGAGCCGTAGGTGCGACGCGTGGCGGCGTAAGTCAAGAACAGGCGCTTGCGGGCGCGCGTGATGGCGACGTAGGCGAGGCGACGCTCCTCCTCGAGCTTACCCGGATCATCGCTGCCGCCAAAGTCGTGCACGTGCGGGAAGATGCCCTCCTCCATGCCGGCCACGAACACCGCGGGGAACTCCAGGCCCTTGGCGGAGTGGATGGTCATCATGGTGATGGCATGCGTCTCGCCGGCCAGGGAATCCAAGTCGGAGCGCAGGGCCAGCCACTCCATGAGTGCCGGCAACGCCTTACAGGTGAGCGGACCGTAGGTGCGCTCGATCTCGTCGGCATGCACGGCACCCGCCGGCAGCTCAGTCGGCGCGGCATACGCGTTGCCCGCGATGGCGGCGGCCAGGGCATCCTGCGGCGAGAGCGCCGGGGCGGCTAGGCTATCGAGCGGATTGGAACCTGCAGCATCGCGCGCGCCGACGAGTGCCTCAAACGAGGATGCCGGGGCGGACGGTCCCGGCTCAGGCGCGGGCGCGCTCACCACGACGGGCTTGGGCTCGGCGCCGGCAGGCACGTCGGCAACACCGGCTGCGCGCAGCTCTTCCAAGCTCTCGAGCGTACCCTCGATGTCCTCGTGCGTCTCCTCAAATTCGGCAGCGACGCCCAAGAATTCCTGGATGTTCTCGGCGCGGCTCTCGGACTCCATGGTGCCCTCGGCGCGAAACGCCTGCAGCAAGCCCGTCTTATCGACAATCATCTCGACGACGTCCTTGAGCTCGCCGTCCATGCGGCGACCCTCGCGCACCAGCGACACAAAGCTCGACAGGCCGTTGCGCACCTTAGCGCTAAACATGCCCGTCTCGGCGCACGCGATCTCGCAGGCCTGGAAGAACGAGCACCGGTTATCGCGCGCCAGCTGCTCGATCTTTTGGATCGAGGTGGAGCCGATGCCGCGGCGCGGCGTGTTGATGACGCGCTTGACGCTCATCTCGTCGGCCGGGTTCACGATCATCTTGAGGTAAGCCATGACGTCGCGGATCTCGGCACGGTCGAAGAATCGCGTGCCGCCCACGATCTTGTAGGGCACGCCCGCGCGCAGGAACATATCTTCGAGTATGCGCGACTGGGCGTTGGTGCGGTAGAACACGGCGATGTCGTCGTAACTCGTGCCCTTGGAGTGCAGCTTTTCGATCTCGCCGGCAATCCAGCGGCCCTCGTCGCGCTCATCGCTTGCCTGGAAGGCCTGGATCTTCTCGCCGTCGCCCTCGGCCGTAAACAGGCGCTTGTCCTTGCGCTGCGAGTTGTGGCGCACCACGGCGTTGGCGGCGCTCAGGATATGACCCGTGGAGCGGTAGTTCTGCTCCAGCTTGACGGTCTTGCAGTCTTTAAAGTCCTTCTCAAAGTCCAGGATATTGGTGATGTCGGCACCACGCCAGCTATAAATGGACTGGTCGTCGTCGCCCACAACCATGAGGTTTTGGTACTTGGCGGCCAGCAGGTTGGCGATCTCGTACTGGACGTGGTTGGTGTCCTGGTACTCGTCGACGCTAATGTAGCGGAAGCGCTCCTGGTACTTGTCGAGCACCTCGGGGCGGGTGCGTAGCAGCTCGAGTGTGCGCACGAGCAGGTCGTCGAAGTCCATGGCGTTGGCGGCACGCAGGCGGCGCTCCAGCTCCAGGTAGACTTGCGCGGCCTTTTTGTCATTAGGGCTGTCGGCGGATTTGAGCATGTCCTCGGGCCCGATCATGGCGTTTTTGGCCGAGCTGATCTTGCTGCGGATCATGTTGATGGGGAACTGCTTTTGTTCAATGCCGAGCGCCTGCATAATGTCGCGCACCATGCGCTTTGAGTCATCGTCGTCGTAGATGGTGAACTGCCCGGTGTAGCCCAGCAGGTCGGCGTCCTCGCGCAGCATGCGCACGCACATGGCATGGAAGGTGCACACCCACATGCCGCGGGTGCCACTGGGGATGAGCGCTGCCAGACGCTCGCGCATCTCGGCCGCGGCCTTGTTGGTAAACGTGATGGCCAGGACCTGCCAGGGCTTAACGCCCAGGTCGCCAAGCATATGCGCGATGCGGAAGGTCAGGACGCGGGTCTTGCCCGAGCCGGCGCCGGCAAGGACCAGCAGCGGGCCCTCGGTGGTCAGGACCGCCTCGCGCTGGGCGGGGTTCAGGCTATCGATATCGACGAGCGGCTTGGCTGGTTTGGGCGCCGGAGCCGGGGCGTCGTAGATGTCGAGCGGAACGAGCTCGGGTTCCGGCGCGGCGGGGACGGTGTACGCATCGAGCGGCACGGGTTCCGGCGCGGGCGGCACGGGTACCGCAGTGTTCTTTTCCCAGGGCAGGGGCTGGGTCATGGGCGACTCCTCATCTGACGGACGGCGCGCCTGCGGGCAGCGCCATAGTATGAGCCGTACCAGTATACCGAGCCGCGCGGACACCGACGCAAATCACACCACGACTCCGTGCGCCGCCGTCAGGCCCACCCCAGCAGATTTGGTGCAATGGGGTCAGGTTAGTCTGCACCATGTTGCTGCAAAGTAACCTGACCCCAATGCACCAATCAGGGAGCCACCGATGTCATGGCAACGGCAGCGAGCGGCGGCCAGAGCGAACAAATTGGCATGAAAAGAGGGCGGCATAGACCTTTTGGCCATGCCGCCCCCTTTGAATAACAAGTTGTCGCTCTGGCCGCCGCGCAGCGTCAACCAAGTTACAGGCCGAGCATCGGCTCCAGGACAAAGAAGTACGCGAGCACCACGATGCCCAGGATGATGCGGTAAACACCGAAGCACTTAAAGTCGTGACGGCGAACGAAGCCCATGAGCCACTTGATGGCGATGAGCGAAACCACAAAGGCTACAACGCAGCCCACGCCCAAGATGGCGACCTCGTTGGCGCCGAACGTACCGCCCTTGATGAAGTACTTGACCAGTTTGAGCGCACTCGCGCCAAACATGACAGGGATGGCCAGGAAGAACGTAAACTTGGACGCCACCGAACGCGTGCAGCCCAAAAGCAGGCCACCGATGATGGTAGAACCGGAACGAGACGTACCAGGCACCAGCGAAAGCACCTGGAAGCAGCCGATACCCAGCGCAGTCTTCCAACTCAGGTCCTCGAGCGTGGCGATGGAGCCAAAGTCCAAATTCTCGTCATCGTCCTCATCCTCAGCGGTAGCCGCGGCGGGCGCCGCAAAGTGCGCACCGGCGGGACGTCCGCCCGCCACCACAGCACGCGAACCAAACGAACCGGCAACGGCCATTTCCTCGCGCTTGCTCGCGCGCCAGTTCTCAATCACGATAAACAGTACGCCGTACACAATGAGCGCCAACGCCACGACGGGAGCATTGTAGAAATGCTCCTCCATCCAGTCGTTGAGCGGCAGACCGATCGCCGCGGCGGGAATGCAGCCGAGCACAATCTTGCCCCACAGCACCCAGGTGTCGCGACAGCCCTCCTTGCCCTTGCTGGGAGAAAACGGGTTAAGGTCGTAGAAGAACAGGACGCAGACAGCCAAAATGGCGCCGAGCTGAATCACGACCAGGAACATATTCCAGAACGTCTCGCTCACGTTCATCTTGACGAACTCGTCCACCAAGATCATGTGACCGGTCGACGAAACAGGCAGCCATTCGGTGATGCCCTCGACCAGGCCCATGAAGGCAGATTTTAGAAGCTCGATGATATCCAAAGGGACCCCCTCGTTAGACACCCGCCGATATTGTTCTGCGGACGGTGCGGGCGATGTCCCATTATCAACCGTTGGCGGCGCGCCTGCGCCTACCCTTACCAAAAAACTCGCCCGTTCACAGAATTGCGAGCGGTCAAACCGAAATCCTTGGGTATAACTGCAACAAGATAAAGTGTCCGGCGGCCAACGCGCCCGCGCCCGCCCGACGCACGAGCCCCGCGCCCGTGCGATAGACCAAGGAGGAAACCATGAACGAGGGCTATACCAAGGTATTTGTTTCACTCGACGGTACTGAGCAGCAGGATTTTGTGCTCGCACGCGCCATCAAGGTCGCCGCGAACAACGGCGCTAAGCTGATCATCGGCCACGTTATCGACTCCACCGCGCTCGAGAGCGCCGGTTCCTATCCGGTCGACCTGGTCAACGGCTTGGAGGAGGCCTTTAACAACTCCATCGCCAAGCAGCTCGAGGAGGCCAAAGCCAATCCCGACATTCCCGAGGTCGAGGTCATGATTCGCACCGGCCGCATTCGTGAGACGCTCAAGGATGAGATGCTCGACGTGGTCAAGCCCGATCTGGTGCTCTGCGGCGCCCGCGGCCTGTCCTCAATTAAGTACGCGCTCTTGGGCTCGATTTCGACGTTCCTGCTGCGCAATACCGACTGCGACATTTTGGTCGTGAAGTAGCGTTGCTCCCACCGGCCGCGGGGCCTGCGGGGTTTCCACAGTCACGCGCTCGACGCTTCGCGGCTGCGGGATGTGCCCTTAGGAAACCCCTCCCGGCCCCGCGGCCTTCGCAGCCTTACTTCAGCGAGTTGGCTGAATAGAGGAATGGCGTGCCGCCCCGTTTGGGGCGGCACGTTTTTGTTATAGGAGATTCATTTGAGCCTCATGGCTATGTTCACGTTCGGGAACATAGCACCAATTACTTTAGCTAAGTTCACGTTCGGGAACATAGCCGTCCGCACCGTAAGACGGGCTAACTACTCAAAGTATTGGAACTTGTTGGTTGAGAAGGCAAACGTAACGACGAAGCCTTCGCCCGGCTCCGATGCCGCGGTGACGTCGATGCCCATCTTGGAGCACAGGCGCGCCACCAGGTAGAGGCCGATGCCCGTTGCGCGCTTGGTGGTGCGGCCGTTGTCGCCGGTAAAGCCCTTCTCGAACACGCGCGGCAGGTCTGCCGCACACACGCCACAGCCGTTGTCCGCGACGGTAAGCTCGATGCGCTCGCTTGCCAGACCCTCGTCCAGCAACGCACCCGAAAACACGATCTTTGCGCCGTCCTCACGCGCATATTTAATGCTGTTCTGAATGAGCTGGCCCAGAATAAACTCGAGCCACTTCTCGTCGGTAAAGACCTCAAAGTCGAGGTTCTCGCACACCGGAGCCACGTGCGCCGCGATAAGCTCGCGCGCGTTGGCTTTAATCGCACCCGTCACCAAGGTCTTGAGATCCCAGCGGCGAATCAGGTAGTCGCGCTCCACGACTTCCGAGCGCGCATAGTAGAGCGCCTGGTCGATATAGCGCTCCACGCGGGCAAGCTCGCGACCGAGGTCATCTACGCGCGACAGATCATCTTCGCTGCCGTCCAGGTTTTCCAAAATCAGATGGGCTGCCGCCAGAGGCAGCTTGGCCTCGTGGACCCAGCTCTCGATATAGTCGCGATAGTCATCGGTCTGGCGCCTGCCTTCGGCAACCTCGTCACAAGCGGCTTTGCCCACCCGGCGCAAGACCTCGTACTCGAGCTCGCCCTCGGCATAGGTCGGACATTGCACCATCTCCTGCACCCATGCGGGACTCTCGAGCTCCTCTGCCGCACGCTCCAGCTGGCGCAGAAAACGACGACGGCGCGCGTACTCGATCACGATGCCCAGCATGCCAAAGATAAAGGACACGCCGACCGCCACGACCACGATGGAAACGGGTGCGCCGGCGACCGTCAGCACAAAGCAGCTCAGCAGCACGCCGCACGTCCACACGGCGACGGGAAGCAGCGCATCTTTGAAGAATTTGGCGAACGACATAGCCGGCCCCTAGACCGAATAGCCCTGACCGCGGTGCGTCGTCAAATACCCCTTGATGCCGATTTTTTCGAGCGTGGTGCGCAGGCGGTTGATGTTGACGGTGAGCGTATTGTCGTCCACGAAGGCGTCGGAGTCCCACAGGTCCTGCATGATGGCCGAGCGCGAGACGATCTTGCCCGCACGGCTCAGAAGCAGCGAGAGAATACGCAGCTCGTTTTTGGTGAGCTCGGTACTGGTACCGGTCTGCATGTTGGTGACCATGGAGCGAACGAGATCGAGCTCCAGGCCCTTGTGGACAAGCGTGCTGCGCTCGCCCGCCGCCGCGGTGCGACGCAGCAAGGCATTGATGCGCGCCACGAGCACACGGGCGCTGTAGGGCTTGGGAACAAAGTCGTCCGCGCCGAGCGTCATGGCCATGACCTCGTCGATCTCGGTCGTGCGCGACGTGAGGACGATGATGGGAACCTCGGATTCGCGGCGAACCTCGTGGCAGATATGCTGGCCGTCCTTGACGGGAAGCGTGAGGTCGAGCAGCACCAGGTCGGGTGCGGCAGCGAGAATATCGCGCGAGACGTGCTCGAATGATTCGCAGGCCTCGATTTCAAACCCGGCGCGGGCAAGAATGTCGACAAGCTCACGACGAATGGGTTCGTCGTCCTCAACGATATAGATTAGCGCCATGGATTCCGCCCCCCTCTTGGTTGTCTTGCCCCATTATGACCGCGGATCCGCAGATACGCGCCTCACGCGGCACCAAAGTGACAGAACTGTTCGCGAGTGGCAGAGGCTTGCCCCTCGCTCGCGACGAGCACGGGAATTAAATGAGTTTTTAATCCCCGTCCCAGAAACATCATTTAGCGGCGGGCACGGAGCTTTTCGTAGCCTTCGGCGAAGAAGGCGACCGTGGCGGCGTCGGAGTCGGCGGCGTCGGAGTCGGCGGCGGCAACCACACCGTGCTCGTCGCTCACCAGAAACAGCGCACCCTTGAGCTGTGCGGGAATATCTACGCGCGTGACCGGGATGCCCTTGGTCTGGGCCAGCTGCTCGATGAGCGTCGCCGTGCCGCACAGGCACTCGTCCGCCGGCGCCACAAAGGCAAGCTCGCCGTTGTTGACGGCGGCGAGCAACTCGGGCGCCACGCCGGTCTCGTCGGCCTCGGAGCGGGCCTCGGCGGAACGGGCACGCAGCGCCTTGGCCGACGTATCGGCGAGCGGCTCATACTCCCCCACCGTCATGGCGGCGTTGCCGTTGATGTCAATCACCAGCATGAGTACGCCGTCGTGCGCAGTGTAATCGCCCTCGGCAAGCGACCACTCAACGTGCTGTTTGGCCCAGCTGAGCATGTTATGGGTAAGCGGCTCGCCCTGCACCAGGCGCTCGGACAGCGCGCGAATGTGGCGGTTGAGCATGGGCACCTTTTTGTTGGACATGCGCCAGCGGCAGACAAGCGCGGGCTTGTCGAGCGTAAACTTCTCGACCGCTTCCTGATTAGCGCAAAAGTCCTCGTACGCACGCTGATCCTCGGCATTGCCAAACAGCTCGGCATCATCAATCTGGGGCATGGTTGTACCTTTCGTGTTAGTCATTCCGTCCTCTTATACCAAAAAGACGGCCCTCCAAACGGAGCAGCCGTCTTTTGCAGAGATTATTTTGTCCCAAGGCGGAACTTAGTGGCGGAAGTGGCGGGCGCCCGTAAACACCATAGCAATATTGTGCTCGTTGCAGGCCTGGATGCTCTCGTCGTCGCGCTTGGAGCCGCCGGGCTGGATGATGCAGGTCACGCCGTGTGCAGCAAGCACGTCGACGTTGTCGCGGAACGGGAAGAACGCGTCGCTTGCACAGGCAAAGCCGCCCTTCTCCACGCCCTCGCGCTCGCAGAAGTCCTCGGCGCGCTCGCAGGCAAGCAGCGCAGAGTCAACGCGGTTAGGCTGACCCGGGCCCATGCCAATGCCGGCCTTGCCCTTGGAAATCAGGATGGCGTTGGACTTAACGCCCTTGCAGACCTTCCAGGCAAACTCGAGCTCGGCCATCTCGGCGTCGGTGGGCTTGCGGTCGGTGGGGAACGTAAAGGTCGCGGGATCCTCGGTCACGTGGTCGACCTCCTGCACCAGCATGCCGCCGTCGACGGAGCGCAGCTCCACCTGGGCGCCGTGGTCCACGCCGCCGGTCGCCAACACGCGCAGGTTGGGGCGCTTGGCCATGCGCTCGAGCGCCTCGGCGGTGTAGCTCGGGGCGATGATGACCTCGACGAACTGTTTGTTCTGATCGGCAAAGTGCTCAACCAGATCAAAGGGAACCTCGCGGTTGCAGGCGATGATGCCGCCAAAGGCGCTCTTGGGATCGCAGGCGAAGGCGCGGTCGTAGGCAGCCGTGATGTCCTCGGCAACGGCGGAACCGCAGGGGTTCTGGTGCTTGAGGATTACGCAGGCCGGCTCGTCAAACTCGCGGACCAGGTTCCAGGCGGCGTCGGCATCCAGATAGTTGTTGTAGCTGAGCGGCTTGCCCTGGATCTGCTCGGAGCCCACGAGCGGGAACTGCGAGCTCGCGGTGTTCTCGCAGCCCTCGGCGAAGCGGTAGACCGTAGCCTTCTGTTGAGGATTCTCGCCATAGCGCAGGTCGTCGACCTTCTCCAGCGAGATCTCGAGCTTGGCAGAGGTGTCCGCCACATCGCTTGCCTGGGCGGCAAGCCAACGGGAGATAGCCGTGTCGTAGGCGGCGGTGGTCTGGTAGACCTTCACCTGCAGGCGACGACGGGTGGAAAGCGTGGTGCAGCCACCGGTCTCGTGCATCTCGGCCAGGACGGCATCATAATCGGCCGGGTCGGAAATGACGGTAACGCTCGTGGCGTTCTTGGCGGCAGAACGCAGCATGGAGGGGCCACCGATGTCGATGTGCTCGATGGCGTCCGCGAAGGTGACCTCGGGGTTGGCGACGGTCTTCTCGAACTCGTACAGGTTGACGACGACCAGGTCGATCAGCTTAATGCCGTGCTGAGCGGCCTCCTGCATGTGCTGCTCGGAATCGCGGCGGGCCAGCAGCGCGCCATGAACCTTGGGGTGCAGGGTCTTAACGCGGCCGTCCATCATCTCGGGATAGCCCGTGAACTCCTCGATGGGGGTTACGGGAACGCCCGCGTCCTCGATGGCACGAGCCGTGCCGCCCGTAGAGATGATCTCGACGCCAAAGTCGTCAACCAGCGTCCGTGCGAAATCGACGACGCCCGTCTTATCGGTAACCGAGATCAACGCGCGTGCGATCTTCACATCAGATCCCATGCAGTCCTCCTGTCTGGTACGCCGCCGTGCTCTGTGAGTCGGTGATACGTCGATCTGCAGCGCTCGCGCAGCGGCATTGAAAATACTGATTTAATGTAGCGCATCGAGCGCATCGATGCACCCCGCAACGGGCGCATGTGCAGAAAAAGTTTGCGAGCGGAGGGGATGGGCATGGCACCGGGCACGGTGAGTTCATGGAACACAGGGGCACCATAATTAGATGCCAATGGCGTGGTAGAACTGTGCTCGATATGCATCCGCAAAAGAAAGAGGCACCATGGTCTCGCGGGTTCTCTACCGACCGTTTGATACCGAAGACTTCGACGCCATCGCGCTGATTCTGCAGCAGCTTTGGCATAACAATTCGGATAACGATGAGTACAACCGCCTTGAGGCCGCGTGCGACCTCGCCTATTGCCTTTCGTCGTCGACGTTTTCGCAGGTTGCCGTAATCGACGGCCAGGCACGCGGCATTGCGCTTGCACGCGCAGGACAGAGCTCCGGCGCCACCGTTAAGGAACATTGGATGGATACCGAACGCGCGCTGCTATCGCAGATGCGTGAGCTGGAGCCCGATGCCTGCGCCGAGTACCTCTCGTTTGTGCGCGCAACCATCCGAACCAACAACCGCCTGCTCGAGAGCAGCCCGTTGCCGCACGACAACGAGGTCACGCTGCTTGCCGTGGATCGCGATGTCCATGGCCTGGGCGTTGGCACGGTTCTGCTCGATGCCGCGGTCTCGCACCTGTCCTCACTTGGAGCGACGAGGGCGCACCTGTACACCGACTCCAACTGCTCGTGGAAGTTCTACGAGCTGCACGGCTTTAAGCGCACGGCCACGCACCGCGCTAACCGCGAAGAGCGCCGTCACGACATGCCGCGCGAAAGCTTCCTCTACGAACTCGACCTAACAGCCTAAACCCGGCAGTTAGGGACGTTCCTTTTGTGCCGGCACCCCGGGACACTCCTTGGCAGCAACCGCACCTAGTCGTTGGGAACGTTCTTAAATGACTAGTTGCTGGGGACAGTCTTCGTAGGTAGCGCGTAAAAAGGGGATGGGCTTTCCCCGACGGCTGTCGAGAAAAGCCCATCCCATAATTTACGACCGTTAGAACGTTCCGCCGCCGCCTCCGCCGACGCCGCCGCCTCCGCCGCCAGAGAAGCCGCCGCCTCCGCCGCCGCCCGAGCTGTCGGAGCTCGACGCCAGCTCACGGATGCTCTCGTGATACACGTCATCGAACGAATCGAGCGGAGACTCGATACCGTAATGATGGTAGTACCACCAGTAGCAGGGATAATTGTCATAGAAGCCGTCGGCCTCGCGCACCTCGGGCGGCACGGCCTCGGCAAGCTGACGCAGCACTTCCTTGGAAACACCCAGCGCCACGCCCATCACCAGCAGCTTGTTCCACAGCACCAGATCGCCGGGGACGGCTTCCTTTAGGCGCGTGAAGTCCTCGAGCCAATGCTTGAGCGCCTTGCAGCGAGCCGCCACCTCGGCGCCCTCCGGCGTAAAGCGGCGGAAGGTGAGACTCACGCCAATGCCCACAAGCACGATGGGCACCGAGATAATCGCAGCGATAACGTTTGCCTGCGCGCCATCGGTAAAGAAAATGGATCCAATAGGAATAAAGGCAATTAGAATGCCCAGGACCAGGCCAAACACCATTGCGACAATGCCGTCCGAGGCAACGTACTCGCTATCGGCCAGCTTGCCCTTAACGGTGTTCTGATAGTCCTCGAGCTTGTCGCCCACGGGCGTAGCGTGCTGTTTGACGTAGTGCTGCAGCTCGTCAAACGTGCGCGAGCGATCGCCGTTCTCGTCAGGCTTAGCACCGGCAAAGAAGACCTTGAGCACCATGCGGTCAATGCCCTTGGCCGACTTCCAGCCCGCATCGCTCACCGTCACACGATACGTCTGCTCTTCTTTTTCACGCCCCAACAGACCCTTCTTGGCCTTGGTCGCGGTCGCCTGCTCCAGCTTAATCACACGGTCGTCAGTGAGCTTCATGAGCGTGGCGATATATGCCTGATCGGGCACCTCGTTCCAACTCATGAGGGCCGAAAGCACGGCGGGATGGTCGGCCGAGGGCACGTCGCGGAAATATTCGTCCTGGAAAAGCGGCTTGGGCTTGCGGCGGCGCAGCTTGAGCACAACGATTATGCCGGTAAAGACCACCGCTGCGACAACACTTAGCACGGCAAGCGCATTGGCAATCATGCGAGCATGAGCGCGGCGGGCGTTAGCTTCGTCAGCCCATTCTTTCTCTTCGCTCAGAATCGTTGACATGCGCTCTTCGCCCGAGGCGGCAAGCTGCGGCACCCAGTCGCTGGGGAAGGCGATGCGCGCCTCGGCGAATTCGCCCTGATGCACGCAGGGGATGGTATAGGTGACCATGGGCTCGTCCTCATCGAGTGACACGTCGCCCGTCAGCGGGCCGTGGCCCCATGCGCGGAAGTTATCGCCCTTGACGGCCGCCGTCCCGGCAGCGGCATTTGCGAAGCGCACTTCCATCTCGACGTCATCGGAATCCGCAGACCAGCCGTCGCCCACGAACTTCCAATAGAGCTCGGCAGTATCGGCCCAGTTCATGACCGCACCGGTCATGGTATAGCTCACGTAATAGGTCGCGCTGTCGCCGCTCTCGTGAGGGCTGAATACCTTAATCTTTACGCCGTCACCGCTCTGCCCAACCGTATAGACGCCAGAGTCACCCTTGTTCGCGCTATCCACTTTGTTAAACGCGGTGTCCTCTTCCTCGACACTCAGCACGTCGACGCCCGCCGAGCCACCCTGCTGGTTGGAGCCCGTATTGATCTCCCAAAACACGCCGTTGATGTCGTCATCGAAATCAAACTGGCGTCCCTCGACAACGGTCAGCGAGCCGTCGGCCTCGACCGTGGCGCCGATATAGGTTTGGGTCATAGAATACCCGTCGGCACGTGCAACGGCGGGCAACAGCAGCAGCGCAAGCGCGACGAGCACGCAGACGGAAGCGAATCGCGCAAACAGGTGGCGCTGCCGGCTGACTTTGGCGGCGAGGGTGTTCATAGGCACATCCTTTGTCTGTAAAACCAACAGCGCCATTGTCCCACGTTTGCGGGTACGCATGACGAACATCTAGGCGACCGGAGCGCCAAACGGGATGAAAGTCACACCCGCACCCCGGCAGCTAGTCATTGGGGACGTTCTTAAATGACTAGTCATTAGGGACACCCTTGGCATAGCCCGCCCCGGCAATAGATACCACTTCATAGCTCCGTCACAGGTGTAGCGGCTTTGTGTGGGCGCGGCACGCGCTGATTGAGCCGTCAGCCGAGGGGCATAAAGCAGTTGAGCGAAAACGGTTTGCCCCTTTGCCGTTCGCTCGAGGATCATGTCCCCCTTTTCCGCGGAAACCCCGGCAGTTGCGAAGAGCTGCCGGGGTTTCTGTCGTTTGTGAGGCTAAGTCGGTACGCAGCGATCGAGACCTTGAGCCGCAAACCCACCGTGCGCAATGCGCACCGCCGCCAACTTGTGAGCGCAGCAACGCCTTCCCTGCCAAGCCCCGCGCTATACTCGTCCGCATGGATATCAACGCACGCAACATAGCAACACACGCCGCGGACGCACCAGCAACGGCAGCGCCCACCCCCGTCGTGGGCCGCTTTGCCCCGTCGCCCTCGGGCCGCATGCACTTGGGCAACGTGTT
Source organism: Collinsella sp. (assembly GCA_031292915.1). Classification (GTDB taxonomy): domain Bacteria; phylum Actinomycetota; class Coriobacteriia; order Coriobacteriales; family Coriobacteriaceae; genus Collinsella. Next base: position 6,941 of record JAUMSH010000080.1, on the reverse strand, counting down.
CAGCTGCCTGTGCTCGTGGCTTTCGGCCCGCAGCCAAGGCGGCAGCATCGTGCTGCGCATCGAGGACCTGGACGATCGCTGCAAGCGCCCGGAACTTGCCACTCAATTGATTGACGACCTGGCCTGGCTGGGACTGGAGTGGGACGAAGGCCCCTACTACCAGCACGATCGCCTGGATCTGTACGAGGACGCCCTGCGTCAGCTGCAAGACGCCGGCCTCACCTATCCCTGTTTTTGCACGCGTGCCGAACTCCACGCCGCGAGCGCGCCGCACGCGAGCGACGGCACGCCCATCTACCGCGGCGCCTGCCGAGACCTTTCTGCCGAGGAGGTTGCCCGCCGCAGCGCTCTGCGCGCTCCGGCCACGCGCCTGCGCGTACCCGCCGTCGACGACCTCGCAAACGATGTGATCGAATTCGTGGACCGCACGTATGGAGCCCAATGCGAAGCACTCGCCACCGAATGCGGCGACTTTTTGGTGCGCCGCAGCGACGGCGTTTTTGCCTACCAGCTAGCCGTGGTGGTCGACGACGCTGCCATGGGCGTCACCGAGGTCGTGCGCGGATGCGATCTGCTGGGCTCCACGCCGCGCCAAATCTACCTGCAGCATTTGCTGGAACTTCCCACGCCGCACTACGCGCACATTCCGCTGCTCATGTCACCGGACGGCCGCCGCCTTTCCAAGCGCGACCGCGACCTGGACCTGGGCGAGCTCCGCACCCGCTTTGGCGCGCCCGAGGCACTACTGGGCTGGCTCGCCGGGCAAACAGGCATCGCGCCGGACGCCACACCGCGCTCTGCCGAGCAGCTGGTCGAGCACTTTAGCTGGGATGTTATCCGCACGCATCGGGAAAACATCACTGTAACGGTCGAGTAGCCAGCCACCCCGCCCCTACGCGACATCCCAGGGCTGGAGTTCGTCGCCCAGGCGGACAATACAGTCGTAGAGCACGGTGTGGCACTCGGCTGGGTTGGCGTCACGATGAAAATGCCCGTAGTACCAGCGCTTGTAGTCCAGGTGGTCCTCCAGCTCGTCGAAAAACGTGGTGAGTCGATCGACATCGGGATAATTCCAGCCAGGTGCCGGGTAAAGCGTGGGCGAAAGCATGCGCGTGGAGCAGGTATGGGTGATCGCATAGTCGACCTTCCAACCCACGCTGTCGAGCTTTGCCCGCGCCTCCTCAAAGTTGCGCTCGTCCGGCAGCTCCTGCGGCCACCAGCTGGAATACGGAATGCGGTATTCCTTATCCACGCTCGTGACGCCGCCCATGGTAAAGATCGTTGAGCCGTCGAGCTCAAAAACCTCGCCGCGCGTCAGGCGTCGGATGGGCGAGGTGTCCGACAGGCGCTGCGTCAGGCCGCCGTGCCACAGTTCCATGGGACGCTCCGCCCAGTGATTGAAACGTTCGTGGTTGCCGTCGGCGAACAGCACGGTATAGGGGCGCGACTCCAGCCAGGCGATGTCGGCACATTCCTCGGCAGAGAAATCCCACGGAAAGCCAAAGTCGCCCGCGATGATGAGATAGTCGTCACTCGTCAGACCATCCCCAAGATCCCAGTCGCGAAGCTTTTGCATGTCGACGCCGCCGTGAATATCGCCCGTCACATAGACCGTCATCGGATCACCACTTCCCTGTAAGTCGCTAGCCCACATTCTGCACGATCACTAAGCCAACCGTTCCAGCCCTTCCATCCTTTGGGACCTACCCCTCGTTCTTCCATCCAAACGGGTCAAGCACCCAAAAAATCAGATCGAGCACGCCGCCGGTCATCATGGCGCCGGCAAGGGCCATGCAAACGTGCAGGGAACTGGCACTTCGGAGCACGTCGAATGGCCCCAGAACAGCCAGCAGCGCGACCGCTGCGCCGGCTACGCACAGCGCGAGGCACGGCCCCGCGTCCTTAACGCACTTCTTTGCGAGATGCTTTGCGTTGTCACTCATCGGTATCGAACTCCTTAGAGGGTCGTTGTTCAGACGCATGCCGCCGCGGCAGAGCGGGGCGGCAGGGTAAGTGTCACATGCTGTGCGGACATCAATGGAGAAACCGCCTGCTCGACCAACCTTTGACGCCGTTTTGCACCGGCACCACATCCCCCGCTATCGAGGTCTAATACTTTTCCCACCGCTACCCAAAAACTCATCCAACGTTAATCTTGGCTCAAGAATCGCTTAATCTATAACCTGCACTATAGAGTTCGACCAAGGGCGGGGCGGCGCCGCGCAACGCAGGCCGCCGAACGCAACGCTCGCGCCCGAGCAGATCGCCCGGCGTCGCGCCCATCGAACGAAAGGACAGGTCATGGACGACCTCGAAAAAGTTGAAACCATCCGCACCAAGTGCAACGTGAGCTACACCGATGCCAAAGCCGCGCTCGACGCCGCCGACGGCAACGTTTTGGACGCCATCATTTGGCTCGAGTCGCAGGGCAAGACGCAGACCACATCGGCGCACGCCGCCACCGAGTCCGCGCCGGTCGACGAACCCTCGGCCGAGATGGTCGCCGCGCAGGCCGCCTACGAGAAGTCGAGCGAAAAGACCGACTTCTCCAAGAAGATGGACAGCGTGTGGGAGTACCTCAAAAAGCTCTTCCGCCTGAGCCTGGACACCAAGTTTATCGCCACGCGCCGCGATGCAATCATCCTCAACATCCCCATCCTGATCCCCATCATCGCCCTGTTTGCCTGGGGCGCCACGATATGGCTGATGCTGATCGGCCTGTTCTTTGGCATGCGTTACCGCATCGATAGCGACGGCGACGTGCCCGGCAGCATCAACAACCTTATGGATCACGCCGCCGACGCCGCGGACGACATCAAGCAAAATCTGAACGACGACAAGTAATCGCAAACGGGGGCACGCATGGCACGGATCCTGATCGTAGAGGACGAGGAGAAAATCGCCCGCTTTGTGACGCTCGAGCTGGAGCACGAGGGCTACCAGGTGGAACACGCCGCCGATGGCCGCACCGCCGTGGACCTGGCGCTGGAGCGCAACTACGATCTTATTCTGCTCGATGTGCTGTTGCCGCAGCTCAACGGCATGGAGGTCCTGCGGCGCGTCCGCAAGCACAAGGATGTGCCGGTGATAATGGTCACCGCGCGCGATGCCGTGATGGACAAGGTGGCCGGGCTCGATGCCGGCGCCGACGATTACCTGACCAAGCCGTTTGCGATTGAGGAGCTGTTCGCACGGATCCGCGTGGCGTTGAAGCGCTCGGAGGCCGTGCGGGCGGCTTCGGGCGTTGGCGGCATCGGGACGGGCGCGGCAGGCGGCACGGGTGTCGGCGCCACTGCGATGCCCCCGGTCAGTGACTCGACCCAGGTTTCCGCCTCGCTCTCCCCCGCCACGCTCGCCGTGGGCTCGGTTGCGCTCGACCCCGACCGCCGCGAAGTCACGGTCGGCGGCTCGCCCATTGCGCTCACGGCCCGCGAGTTCGATGTCCTCGCCCTGCTTATGGCGCATGCCGAGACCGTGCTCACGCGCGAACGCATCGCGCACGAAGCGCTGGGCTACGAATACATGGGCGACACCAACAACGTCGACGTGCACATCGCGCATCTACGCGCCAAGATCGAGGACGCCGGCGGCGCCCGCATCATCCAGACCGTGCGCGGGGTGGGCTATGTCTGCCGCGCGTAACGCCGAGGCCAAGCGCGTCACCTCCATCGCCCGCGCCATCAACTGGAGCTATATGTGGCGCCGCCTGATGAGCTACGTCTGGCTCGATCTGTTGCTGGTGGTGATTGCGGCGGCGATCCTCGTCTATGGATACAACCAGACACTGCCCGACAGCGCGTTTACCGCAGGATGGATCCCCGGCGCCACCGTTCGCGGCATGTCGCTGAAGCCCGCGCGCGGCTGGGACCCGACAACGCTCACCTATACCGTCGAGCTTGCGCGTACCACCAAGACCTTCCCCCTCGCGCAGGACCTCATCGCACTTTGGCCCCTCTATATCGTTGTTGTAGGTTGGCAGGTCATCAGCATGCTCGATATGCTCGGCGGCGCTCGCCGTGTGCGCCGCACCATGGCGCCGCTCAACGACCTGGCCCTGCGCGTGGACGAGCTCGGCCGCATGCAGCTCTCCGGCGGCAAGATGGAAACGCTGGAGCAAGCCATCGAGCGCGCGAGCGTCGACTCGCCGAGCGTCACCACCGGCGACGCCGACCTGGCAAGCATCGAGGTCGCACTCAACCGCCTGCTGCGCCAGATGCAAGAGGCCAAGCTGCAGCAGATGCGCTTTGTCAACGATGCAAGCCACGAGCTGCGCACGCCCATCGCGGTGATTCAGGGCTACGTGAACATGCTCGACCGCTGGGGCAAAGACGACCCGGACGTGCTGGCGGAATCCATCGCGTCCCTCAAGGCCGAAAGCGAGCACATGCAAGAGCTCGTGGAGCAGCTGCTGTTTTTGGCGCGCGGCGATGCCGGGCGCACGGTCCTGCGGCGTGCGCATACCAACCTGGCTGCACTGGTCGGCGAGGTTTGCGAAGAATCGCAGATGATCGATGCCGGGCACACGTATCGGCTGGCCTTTGACGCTGCGCTTATCAGCGACCCGCGCTGCGACGCGTCCGTCGATGTCGCGCTCGTGAAGCAGGCTCTGCGCGTGATCGTGCAAAACGCCGCCAAGTATTCGGACGCGGGCACGCCCATCTCGTTTGGCGTAGCGCCGGATGCGGGCGCGGGCACGATCGACATAAGCGTTGAGGACGAGGGCATCGGCATGAACCAGGAATCCGCAGCTCACGCGTTCGAGCGGTTCTACCGCGCCGACAACGCGCGCGATGCCGGAGCGCAGGGCTCGGGCCTGGGGCTCGCCATCGCCAAGTGGATCGTCGATAGCCACGGCGGCGTCATCGGTGTGACCTCGGTCGAGGGCGTCGGCAGCCGCTTTACGATTCGCCTGCCGCGGTAGGAAGCCCCTCGGCATAAATAAAGGGATAGGGCCACGCAGCCCTATCCCTTTTTGCCAGCTATGACAGCTTGTGCGCTACTCGCGGCACAGGTGCACGGCGAAGCCGGCGAACTCGCGCTTAAAGTACACGAGCTTGGTACCACCGTCGGGTAGCAGCGCGCGCGACTCCTCGTTGACCTCGAGCCCGCGCTCGGCAAACCACTTCTCAGCTGCATCGATGTCGTTAACGGCAAAGCCGATGTGGCCTTTGGTGCCACGACCGTTCTGCTTCATGACCTCGACCAGCGAATCGTTGAAGTACGAAACCGGGGTCTCGATAACAGGCAGGCCCATCATCGTCGAGAACAGCTCCGCGATCTCCAGGGCGTCTGCCGGGTCGGCGGCGTTAATGCCCACATGGGCAACGCGCATGCCAAAGAGCTCGACCGGGTTGACGTTCTGCTCACTCATACAGGCAGTGCCTACTGAGCCATGACGTCGAGAACGGCCTTCTCGGCAGCGACGCGGTTCATGCCGGTCATGAAGGGCACGCCGCTCACGTACGGGCAGGTGAGGCCTTCGGGGGCAACGGTGGTGGCGATCAGCAGGTCAGCGCCCTCGTCGCAGTAGTCCTTGGCCTCGGAGATGGCGCACTGCACGATCTCGTACTTGTCGGCGTAACCGTTGGCGTCGAGCAAGGTGGCGACCTTCTGGGCAACGAGTGTGGAAGTAGCAGCGCCAGCACCGCAAGCCAAAACGATCTTCTTCATAGGTAATGTCTCCCTTCATGGTTTACTTTAGGTAAGTGTACCGCAGCGAGCGATGGCACTCAGCCTCGATGAGCTTTTATGCCAGTTTGCTTGCACGCTGCGTATAATACATCTAGTACGTGTTGTCATACCGCTCGCTTTATGAGCGACTAAGGACCCTAATATGCCCGATTCCCGCACCCTCTGGACCGCCGTCGTTATCATCTGCATCGCCGTGTCGGTGTTCTTTAGCGTCAAAAAACGCACCACGTTTAAGCGCCTGCAGCAGCTTATGGCTGCCAAGCAGTGGGACGAGTTCGATCGTTTGCTCGACGGCAAACTCACCAGCATGCTGTACCCGCGCTACAACCGCGACTACCTGCGTCTGAACTCCTATCTGCTGCGCGAGGACCACGAGCGCGCCAGCGAGATGTTCGACCTACTGCTGGGACTCAACCTCCCCAAGATGCAGCGCGTCGACTTGGTGATTAAGGCCTTTAACTACTATGTTGGCCAGGAGGACCGCAAAAAGTCCAAAGAGCTGTTGCACGAGATCAAGGGCTTTGAGGGCGGTCAGGCCGAGACAGTTGCGCACGAGTGTCAGCTGATGTACGACACGATGATCCTCAAGCGCCACAACGACATTCCCGAGCTGGAGCGCATGCTCGAGGATGTCGGCGACGACCCGGTCAAGCGCTGCCGCTTGGAGTACCTGCTAGCCCTGCAGTACCAGAACAAGGGCGACGAAGCCAAGTTCCAGGAGTTCCTGGAGAAGTCGGGCCAACACTCGATGGCCGTCAACGCGTAACGGACGGCTTGTGCTAGACTTCTAGTCTCACGGGGGCGTGGCGGAATTGGCATACGCAGGAGACTTAAAATCTCTCGCCGCAAGGATTGTGGGTTCGAGTCCCACCGCCCCTACCACATATTGTTTACGTGCCTGTGCCCCTTTGGGATGCGGGCTCGCTTCTTTTGGGGGCGGGGGGGCCTCGACCCCGCGAGGGGGCGAGCGTTAAGCGGACGCGCAGCGTCCGAAGCGAGCCGGCGAGGGCGCCGACAGGCGGCCGAAGCCGGTGCGTATTTGCGCAGCAAATGCGCGGACGTCCCACCGCCCCTACCATATGGAGCTTTCGAGCCCGTGTCCCCAAGGGATGCGGGCTCGTTTCTTTTTTACGCCCGTGGGGGTCTTAGTTGCGGGGGGATAGTTCCTGTGTTGGCCGTTTTCCAGCCCAGTTATGTACTATTCCACCCCCACTTACGTTGGTGTTTCCACATTTTCTCATTTTAAAACG
>JAUMSH010000077.1 GCA_031292915.1 Collinsella sp. | reverse complement strand
TCTTCTTGGGGCATCGCCTTTCCTTCCATTCGTCACCTTCATTACTCCAACGACGAATTCTAGGCGGTGTCCCCTCCCTTTCAAGAAAGGGCGGAGGCGGGGCATGCCCCGCCTCTTACACCACATCTCTGTGCGCTACCTTGGTAGGTTTGGCGAGTGTGGATTTTCGGACGCTTAACTAACGAGCGTGGATAATCTCCCACTTTGAGGCCGTCACCGAGCCAAAAACGGGAGATTATCCACGTTCATTTTGGATGACCCCCTTGTACCAAGCCGAGCTCCATGGTCAAGTAATAACGACTTCTCATCATTAGATTGTTTACATCAATTCTAATAACTATTTAATCCTTAAACTCGTTATTAGAATTGATATGATTGGCCTAATAACGAGTTTCCGGCACTAAAGATATGGAGGGCGCGATGCAAATCGAGGAGAACGGCCAGGGAACGCTCCGCAATAATCTATCGGGGAAATTGGCTTACTATTCGTTTTTTCCAACGCCCTTGCAATCATTGAGGCAGCTAAACCTCACCGAGGAAACCTATCGCACGCTTTCCGCATGCTCACGAAAGCTTGGAGAGCTTGAAGGCATGCTCTACTTTGTTCCCAACGCCGATATGTATCTGACAATGTACGTGCGCAAAGAAGCACTCCTTTCTTCGCAAATTGAGGGAACCCAGTGCACGTTTGACGACCTACTTAGTCCATCGCAAACACAACTCCATCATAAAGATGTCGCAGACGTCGTGAATTACGTCCGTGCTGTCGACCGCGGCGTAGAACTGCTCAAAAAGATGCCCTTGTGCACGAGACTTCTTAGGCAAGTTCATGCGGTCCTGCTGGACGGAGTGCGCGGAACGGAGAAGAATCCAGGCGAGCTGCGCTCCTCACAAAACTGGATTGGCCCCTCAGGCTGCACCATTGCAACCGCATCGTTTGTCCCTCCAAACATTGAAGATTTGAGTAACACGCTCCAGGACCTCGAACGCTTTATCAATGAGCCTCAAGTCGAAATGGATCCGATTGTGCGGGCGGCGCTCGTCCATTACCAATTTGAAACTGCCCATCCATTCCTAGACGGAAACGGTCGCCTGGGCAGGCTTCTCATTACACTTATGCTCATCAATGATGGCGTTCTTCATTCTTGCTTGTTCTATCCATCGTTCCAGTTCAAGAAAAATCGAAGCGAGTACTACCGGCAACTCACATCCGTAAGGGAGAGAGGCACTTACGAGGAATGGATAGAGTTTTTCTGCAACAGTCTTCTCGAGAGTGCGAAGGACTCGGTAGGGTCTTTAAAAAACCTTGTTGGCCTCCATAACCGTTCCACAGCAACCATTACCGAAAATCTCGGAAGGACCGCTGCAAACGGGCAAAGGCTGTTGGGCATTCTTGAAGAGCACCCCATCGTCGACACCGCATTCATCGCTGCCCAACTCGATATCGGCAGGAGTACCGCGAGCTCGCTCGTCAAATCATTTGAAGAATTGGGCATCCTCCGTCCGCTCGACGAGTCAAGACAGAGATACCGGCAGTACGGGTATGAAGAGTATCTTTCGATTCTCAGGGAAGACGCCGAGCCGATTAGATAGGCATCGCAGCCCAGGCAAATTAAAACGAGCGCGGATAATCTCCCACTTTGAGCCCGCACACAGGCCAAAACCGGGAGATTATCCACGCTCATTCCTGAGTAGTCATTTATGAACGTCCCCAATGACTACCCAATGACTACCACGGCAACGCCGATGTTTTGGCAACGCCAGCGAGCGGGTCGCATTTGTGACAAGGTGACGTGAAACGAAAGGGCGCTGACCTTCTGGTCGCGCCCTTGAAGTTGAACGTCAGATTGTCCAAATGCGGCCCGCACAGCGTCGACCGGTCCGCCGTTCGGCAGAACGGCGGAACCTACTTGACTCCGTACTGCTCGTAGTAGGCGTCGATGGCGGTCTTGAGCTCGTCGTCGATGACAACCTTGCCGTCGATCTCGTGGTTGTAGAGGGTCTCGACGACCTCGGCCATGGAGACGATGCTCGCGACGGGGAAACCGTACTTGGCCTCGATCTCCTTCTGCGCGGTGGTCACACCGCCCTTGCCGACCTCCATGCGGTTGAGGGACACGATCAGGCCCTTGATCTCGACATCGGCAGCAGCCTTGACCTTGGGATAAGTCTCGTCGATGGACTTGCCGCTGGTGGTAACGTCCTCGACCATGACCACACGGTCGCCGTCCTTGGGCTCATAACCCAACAGGTTGCCCTTATCGGCACCGTGGTCCTTGGCCTCCTTGCGGTCGCAGCAGTACTTGACCTCCTTGCCGTACAGCTCGTGGTAGGCAATTGCGGTCACGACGGCCAGCGGAATACCCTTGTAGGCCGGTCCAAACAGCACATCAAAGTCGTCGCCAAAGTTATCGTGGATGGCCTGGGCGTAATACTCGCCCAGCTTCTTGAGCTGATAGCCCGTCACGTAAGCGCCGGCGTTCATAAAGAACGGGGACTGACGGCCGCTCTTGAGCGTAAAGCTGCCGAACTTAAGGACGTCGGACTCGACCATAAACTTGATGAACTCTTGCTTGTAAGCCTCCATGCGGGCTCCTCTCGTAATCGCGTACGTGCCTTCCAGTTTAGCGCAGGCGAAGCGTCGATGCGGGCGCGCTTTGGGGCCACGGCATTCTGTAAAGGCTTTGTCAGGGGGAATGGTTTTCCGAACAATGGGGTTGACATGTCAAACCCCCTCATCAAGAATACGGGCGGATTAAAAAGGGGTACGAGATACCCAAAGTGCGCTGCGCTCAGCCTTTAGGAGGTGTGCCATGGAAGGCAGTCCTAGTCGAAAAACCTGCATGTCGCCCTCGGCACGCCGCGAGGACTCCGCACACGCATAAACGCCACCGGCAGATCGCCAAAACCACCGCAAAGCGCGCTGCACCCTTTGTGGGCTCAAGAGCTTGACGTGAGCGACATCTAGGTTTTTTGAAGCAAATACGACACGTACGCTAACTCCCCTCAACAAGGAGGACCCTATGCTGATGCTCAAAACCGTCACGGTACTCGAAGCCATCTCCAAGCGCCGCCGCACGGCGCGCCCTGCCGCTCATACCGGCCTGTCCAAGAACACCATATTCGCCGCCACCCATAGTGCCGAGGACGCCCTCGTACTGCTTGACGCCACGGCAAACGGCCTCACCGTCGAGCAGGCAACTGAGCGCCTGAACGCCGTCGGCCCCAACACCATCGAGGCAACGACCAAAACGCTCGCCCGCCGCATCGCCGACGCGTTCATCGATCCCTTCGCCGGCATCCTCGCCGCGCTCGCACTGGTCTCGCTCTACATCGACGTGCTCGCCGCACCCGAGCCGCAGCGCGACCCCTCCACGGTCATCGTCATCGGCATCATGCTGCTGGTATCGGGCGGCATGAAGTTTATCCAGGAAGCCCGCAGCGGCAATGCGGCCGAAGCCCTCAAGGACCTGGTCTCCAACACTTGCACCGCCCTGCGCGACGGCGAGCGCATCGAGATCCCCTTCGACGAGCTCGTCCCCGGCGATGTAATCCGTCTCTCTGCCGGCGATATGGTGCCGGCAGATGCCCGCATCATCACCGCGCGCGACCTGTTTGTGATCGAGTCCGCACTCACCGGCGAGAGCGAGGCCGTCGAGAAGACCACCGCCGTCACCGTCGTCGAGGGCGCCGACGGCTCCGCACTGCCACTCTCTGCCTGCAAGAACATCGTCTTTACCGGCACCTCCGTGCAAAACGGCGCCGCCATGGCGCTTGTCGTTGCCACCGGCTCGGACACCTACCTGGGCGGCATCGCCAAGATGCTCAACGGGCGCGGCGAAAAGAGCGCGTTTGACCGCGGCGTCTCGAGCGTCTCCATGCTGCTGGTGCGCCTGATGCTCGTTATGGCGCCGGCCGTCTTTGCCATCAACGCCGCCACCAAGGGCAACGTCATCGACGCGCTGCTGTTCGCCACGAGCGTGGCCGTGGGCATCACGCCGCAGATGCTTCCCGTCATCGTGACCACGAGCCTGTCGCAGGGCGCCAAGGACCTCGCCCGTCGCCAGGTTATCGTCAAGGAGCTGCCGGCGATTCAAAACCTCGGAGCGATGGACGTCCTGTGCTGCGACAAGACCGGCACCCTCACCGAAGACCGCATCGTGCTCGAGCGCTACCTCAACACCGATGGCAACGAGGACGCGCGCGTGCTGCGCCATGCGTTTTTGAACAGCTTCTTCCAGACCGGCCTCAAAAATCTTATCGACCTGGCCGTAATCGACCGTGCCGATGTGACACCCTCGACCGTCGCACCCGATTCCATGCTGGGCCAGAGCCTGCGCGACCGCTACACCAAGGTCGACGAGGTTCCCTTCGATTTCTCGCGCCGTCGCCTGAGCGTAGTTGTCGCCGACGCCCAAGGCAAAACCCAGATGGTTACCAAGGGCGCTGCCGAGGAAATGCTCGAGATCTGCTCCTTTGTCGAGATCGATGGCATCGCTCAGCCGCTCACCGACGAGAAGCTCGCCCAGATTCGCAAGCAGATCGCCGGACTTAACGCCGAGGGCCTACGCGTAATTGCCGTGGCGCAGAAGACCAATCCGCGCTGCGTGGGCGAGTTTGGCATCGCCGACGAGTGCGACATGGTGCTGATGGGCTTTTTGGCCTTCCTCGATCCGCCCAAAGCAAGTGCCGCGGGCGCCGTCGCCACCCTCGAGGCCAAGGGCGTGGCGGTCAAGGTCCTAACCGGCGACAACGACCGCGTCGCCGCCACCGTCTGCGAGCAGATTGGTATCGATGCGAGCAACGTCTTGCTCGGCTCCGAGATCGATGCGCTCGATGACGCCGAACTTGCCAAGCGCGCCGAGAAAACCCACCTCTTCGCCAAGCTCTCGCCGCTGCAGAAGGCGCGCCTGGTACGTGTCATGCGCGAGATGCTCGGCCACACCGTGGGCTTTATGGGCGACGGCATCAACGACGCCGCCGCCATGCGTGCGAGCGATTGCGGCATCTCGGTCGATTCGGCCGTCGATATTGCCAAGGAATCCGCCGATATCATCTTGCTTCAGAAGGACCTGGGCGTGCTCGAGCGCGGCATCATCGAAGGCCGCCGCACTTACGGCAACCTGCTCAAGTACCTCAAGACCACGGTGAGCTCCAACTTTGGCAATGTGCTGTCCGTGACCGTCGCGAGCCTGTTCTTGCCGTTTTTGCCCATGAGCGCCCTGCAGCTGGTACTGCTGTCGCTGGTCTACGAGATCGTGTGCATCGCACTGCCGTGGGACACCGTCGATGACGCCTGGACTGCCCGCCCGCGTGCCTGGGACGCCGCGTCCATCAAGGGCTTTATGCTCGAGCTGGGCCCCGTGAGCTCGCTGTTTGACATCGTGACCTTCGCCGCGCTCTTCTTTGTCGTGTGCCCCGCCGCCGTGGACGCAAGCTGGTCCGAGCTTGCCGCCGCGGGCGACGTCGCGGGTATGGCGACCTTTGCTGCGCTCTTCCAGAGCGGCTGGTTTGTCGAGTCCATGTGGTCGCAGACACTCGTGGTCCACATGTTGCGCTCCCCGCATCTGCCGAGCCCGCGCGACCGCGCCGCGCCCGCATTGTGCGTTCTTACCGTGCTGGGCCTGGCGCTCGTCACCTGGCTGCCGGCAAGCCCCATCGCCGATGTGCTCGGCCTCATGCCGCTGCCCACGAGCTTTTTTGGGCTGCTCATTGGCATCGTTACCGCCTATATCGCGCTCACCCAGCTGGCAAAGTGCCGCTACATTGCCCGCCACGGCGAGCTGCTGTAGCAAGTAGACGGAAAACACCCTGCCAGCTGCCGTTGCCACTACCACAGCTGCCAACGCCGCTGCCGCTGCCTCTGCCGCCGCCGCAGTCTATCCCCCCAGCAGTTGCGGTGAAATAGTTCCTGTTTAAAGCCCCGTGACTTTAATTTAGGGACTATTCCACCGCAACTTATTGGGAGGTTAGCTAGTCCTTGGGTGTCCAGGACCAGAAGAAGTTGATAAGGGCCACACGCGAGGCGGTACCGGCCTTTTTGTTGATCGAGGAAATGTGGCGATAGAGCGTGGAGCGCGAAAGAAAGAGCGTTGTGGCGATGTCCTGAACGCTCTGGTCCGAAACGACCAAGACCTCAAGAATATCGCGCTCGCGCTCTGTAAGCCCAAAGGTGGCGACGAAGGCATCAAGGCGTTCATCGGACGTGAGCTCCGCTGCCTCCACGGGCTCGGGGTCGGAGCATGTGGGCGCAAGATCCCCACCAAGATCGTCGGTGGCAAGCGGCGGTCCGTCCCGCATCGCGGCATCATCGGCTCGTTGCCCCAACTGCCCCAGCAGCGTAATCGCAATGCCCACAAACATCACGAGCGCCGCACCGACCGCAGCCAGCACATTTTGACTCGAGATAATCGCCACTGCCGGCGCCGTCACGAACATCGAGCACACGTTGTTGACGACGCGACCCATGCACGGCCAAAAATATGACCAGCGCGCATAGAGCGAGACAGCGGCATATTTTGTGGTAAAGAACACCACGAAAAAGCCCGAGCCCAGATAAAAGATGATCGTGGCAGCAAGCTCGTTGCCGCCATTGCCATCGACGATGAGCACAAAGAACGAAAGCGTGGACAGTATGGCGGCACATGTCATGCCGATATTCATATACGAGCGGCCGTGCAGGTCAAATAGTGCGCCAGCGACCAACGAGCTCACGACAAGCAGCAGGCGCGGCCAATCGCCCAAATCGACGGCTCCGACAGCAGCAGGGTCGTGAAGCCCGCGTTGAGAGCGGCGAATACGCCGGAAAGATACGCCGTCGCCACGGTCAGGCGAACTACGGCGCGACGGAATGCCGCCTTTGCCTCGGGATCGTCATGCCACTTGGCGCCATATTCCAGAGCATCTACCGAAAGCCCGGCAGCACTGGGTTCAAAGTTGGGATTGGACTCGTCGCGCAGCTTGGCGCGTCGGGCACCGTGGAGCAACGCCACCTGCGCGATCGCGCAGACGACCAGAACAGCCTGCTGAGGAATGCCGGCAGGCATCACCATGTGGTTGAGCACCTGCACCAGAACGCCCATGGCGTAGGAAAGTGCAGCCGCACGCGCCAAGCAGGGCGTCCGTGCAAAGCGCCGCGCAAAGTTTGCATGGGCAGTCGATCCGCAGTAGCCCAGCGCGCAGCACGCCACCAAACCGCCGGCAATTACCACCTCAACCTGAACCGCCATAATCAACAGCAGCAATGCCGCCACCAGCAAAACGCCCGTAACGTCACTCGTTGCTTCAATGGCATGGGGACGACGATAGTACAGAATAGGACGCACAAAAAAGCCAATCACGCTCGCGCCGATAACAAGGCTCTCATAAATAACAACCTCGTCCGGAGACACGAACTCGGCCATGCGCGCATCAAAAAGATACTCGCACGCCAAAAACGTGAAGAAGAACAGCGCCAGGCATATAATCTCCCGAATGCCCCGACGCAGATATGCGGTTGTGTCTCCCATGTCCCTCATGGTTAACCCCCAGCCGCTCAATTGTCTGGAAAACTATTTTAATAAAGAACCAGTCTCAATATCGAAGCCGAGCTCGAAATGCTGCAAATTTGACCCCAGCCGTTCACGTCACACCGCGGTTTTGAGCCTCATGGACCAGAAGGGACGCGCGCGGCCTCTAGCTCGGCAAGGAGTGTCTCCAGCTGCCACTCATTTAAGTACGTCCCCAATGAGTGGCCCAATGAGTGGCCGAAGGGTGTCCCCGGCAACTAGTCGTTTAAGAACGTCCCCAACGACTAATCAAAAATGGGCCATGTGTCCCAGTTGTGGAGACTCCTTGAGCCGTCTGGGTATCGCGAAGGATCGCGCACTCCCCCATCATCAAAAGTGACACACGCTACCAGTTGATGGGAGGCAGCCATGGGCTTCTTTGACAAGATGTTCGAGAAGAAAGAGTGCGCGATTTGCGGTACCGAGCTGGGACTTCTAGGTAAGACAAAAATCAATGAAGGCTACCTGTGCAAAGAGTGCGCCGGCAAGCTCTCCCCCTACTTTCACGGCTATCGCTCCAGCACCGCGGACGACATCCGTGAGCAACTCGCCTACCGCGAGGCCAACGCCGAACGCCTGTCTTCGTTCAACCCCACGCGCACGCTTTCTGCCGGGCGCACCAATATTATGCTCGATGAGGACGCGGGCCTGCTGATCATCACTTCGCAGAGCCGCTGGCGCGACGCCAATCCCGACATCATCGAGTTCTCGCAGGTACTCGGCTGCGATATGGATATCGACGAGCATCGCACCGAGATCTATCGCGAGACCAAGGACGGCGAGCGCGAGAGCTACAACCCGCCGCGCTACGACCTGGATTACGACTTTAATCTGACCATCCACGTCAACACGCCGTACTTTACCGAGATCAACCTGCGCGTGAACGACTCCACCATCGATCAGCGCGGCTCCATCGAATACCGCGAGGCCAAGCGCCAGGCAACCGAGGTCCGCGACGCGCTGGTGCAGCTGCGCCAGGAGACGCGCGACAGCGTCGTGGCCGCCAAGGCCCCCAAGACCGCGGTGACCTGCCCCTTCTGCGGAGCCACCACCATTCCCGATGCCAGTGGGCGCTGCGAATACTGCGGCGGCGCCATCGGCGCATAGCCTCCGGCAGCGAAAGGACCGATCATGGCCTTCGAGAGCGTTAACTATCAGTGCCCTGCCTGCGGTGGCCCCTTGCATTTTGCCAGCGCCGAGCAAAAGCTCGTCTGCGACTACTGTGACTCGCGCTTTGAAGTCGAAGAAGTCGAGGCCCTCTATCGCGAGCGCCAGGACAAGGCAGATGCCAAAGCCGATGCCGCAGCCGCGGCCCCCAAGCCTGCTGTCGACGATGCCGTGCAGGAGCTGGCCCAAAACGCCGGCTACATCTGCTCGTCGTGCGGCGCCGAGCTCGTGTCCGACGGCACCGTCGCCGTCACCACCTGCCCGTACTGCGGTAACTCCGCCGTGGCGCCCGGCCAGCTCTCTGGCGACTTCTCGCCCGACCTGGTGATTCCGTTTAAGCTCGGGCGCGATGACGTCACGGCCGCACTCAAGGAACACTACAAGGGCAAGATCTTGCTGCCCAAGAGCTTTGTCACCGGCAACCACATCGACGAGGTCCAAGGTGTCTACGTGCCGTTTTGGCTCTACGGCGCCCGCGTTGACGGCGAAGTGTACTTTGACGCGACCAACGAGACCGTGACCGAGGAATCCGACCGCACCGTCACGACCACCGACCACTACGATGCCTATCGCAAGGGCAATATCTCGTTTAAGCGCGTGCCCGTCGACGGATCGTCCAAGATGCCCGACGGCCACATGGATGCCATCGAGCCGTTTGACTACGACGCGCTGCGTCCGTTCTCGGTCGCATATATGCCCGGCTACATCGCCAACCGTTACGACGAGGACTGCGAGACCTGCAAGGCGCGCGCCGAGCGCCGTATGGAAGAAAGTACGATCTCGGCCATGCGCGAGACCGTCGTCGACGAGTATGACGACGCCACGGTCGAAAGCAAGCAGCTCGACTACACCTGGGAAGACAGCGACTACGCCCTGTTCCCCGTCTGGATGCTCTCCACCTCGTGGAACGGCAAGAGCTACCTGTTTGCCATGAACGGCCAGACCGGCCGCTTGGTCGGCGAGCTCCCCTGCTCCAAGCCCAAGCTCGCCATCGCCTCGGTGCTGTTCTTCGTGATCGGATTTATCCTCTCCCAGATTCTCTTTATGGGGGAATACGCCTTCGATCCGGATTACCTCACCTTTGATATCGAGGGCATCCTCATCAACGTCATCGCGCCGCTGATCATCGTGATTATCGGAGACGTGCTACTGGTAGGCCAGCTCAAGACGGCCAACGAAGCAACCCATGCCGATGAGTATTGTGGCGAGCTCGACCTGACCGAGAAGCACGACACCTTCAGCCACACCGAGACCACCGTTGTCATGAAAGACGACAAGGACGACTAAGCAATCCAACCAATACCACCCGGCCTTTGACGAGAAAGGAAGATTACCATGGGACTCTTGAAAGCTGGATTGGGAGCTGCCGGCGGCGTCATGGCCGACCAGTGGAAGGAATTTATCTACTGCGAATCGATGCCTGCCGACGTCTTGGCCTGCAAGGGCAGCAAACGTACCGGTGGCCGCAGCTCCAACACGCGCGGCGAGGACAACGTCATCTCCAACGGCTCGGTCATCGCCGTCAACGACGGCCAGGGCATGCTCGTGGTGCAAAACGGCAAGATCATCGAAGTCGCGCTGGAGCCCGGTGAGTTCGTCTTCGATACCGGCAGCGAGCCGAGCGTCTTTAGCGGCAACCTGGGCGACTCCATCAAGGAGACCTTCGCCAATATCGGCAGCCGTTTTACCTTTGGCGGCGACGCGGGCAAGGACCAGCGCGTCTACTTTATCAACACCAAGGAGATCATCGGCAACAAGTACGGCACCGCCTCACCCGTGCCCTTCCGCGTGGTCGACAACAACATTGGTCTGGACGTCGACATCTCCGTGCGCTGCAACGGCGAGTATTCGTACCGCATCACCAACCCGCTGCTGTTCTACACCAACGTATGCGGCAACGTGACCGATAGCTACACGCGCGACAAGATCGACAGTCAGCTTAAGTCCGAGCTGCTCACCGCCCTGCAGCCCGCCTTTGCCAAGATCTCGGAGATGGGCATCCGCTACAGCGCCATCCCCGGCCACACCACCGAGCTCGCCCGCGCGCTCAACGAGGTCCTCTCTGCCGACTGGCGTGACCTGCGCGGCGTCGAGATCGTGAGTTTTGGCGTTAACTCCATCGCCGCCTCGCAAGAAGACGAGCAGATGATCAAGGACCTACAGAAGGCCGCAGTCATGCGCGATCCCACCATGGCGGCCGCCAACATCGCCAGCGCCCAGAGCGACGCGATGCGCGCGGCAGCCGCCAACCCCAACGGCGCGATGGCAGGCTTTATGGGCATGGGCATGGCAGGCGGCATGGGCGGCATGAACGCTAGCCAGCTGTTCGCCGCCGGTCAGGCACAGCAGCAGGCCGCCCCGCAGCCGGCTCCGGCTCCCGCCCCCGCACCGGCACCCGCTGCCGCACCTGCGGCCGGCGCATGGACCTGCAGCTGCGGCGCCACCAACACCGGCAAGTTCTGCTCCGAGTGCGGCAGCCCCGCACCCGCCCCGGCACCGGCCAAGTGGTTCTGCCCCAACTGCGGTAGCGAAAACGGCGGCAAGTTCTGCAGCAACTGCGGAACGCCCAGGCCCTAGCCCTTCTATCTGGTAATTGGCGGGGGTTCCGCCACCCCCGCATTTGCTTCTATGGGTTTCGTTCGATAAAGGAGGACACCATGAAGACAACGTTCAAAAAGTCCGTACTCGCATTTCTGACATGCATCCTGGCGCTCGCCTTTGCCCTGACGGGCTGCAGCGGCGGCGGCAAAGACCCCAAGGCCAACTTCGTCGGCAGCTGGCAGTACTCGGGTGGAACCTTGGACGGCGAAGAGCTCACCGATGAGTACATGGACATGCTCAAGGAGTGGGGCCTCAACTGTATCCTGATCCTCGACGAAGACGGCACGGGCGTCCTCGACATGTTCCTTGAGGTCGCCGACCTGAAATGGGAGGCCAAGGACGCCACCACCGTAACGATTACCGCCGAAGATGAGTCGCACGACCTGAAGCTCAAGGACGACAAGCTCGTCCTCGAGGTGGAAGGCGACAAGCTTATCTTTACGAAGTCCGACAAGGATCTGTCCGGCACGGTGAAGAAGGATCGCGAGGCGGCCGAGAAGGAAGAGGAGATCGATGAGGCCGTCGAAGACGAAGATGTCCAGAGCGTCGAAATCTCCCCCGCTGTCACCGTCGCCGATGACGACCTGTGCACCATCACCATCACCGAGAAGTTCAAGGACGACTGGGGCGACATCGGCTTTGTCGTCAACATCACCAACAAGAGCGACAAGGACCTGACCTTCTACGCTCCCTCCGGCAAGACCAATGTCAACGGCACCATGAAGGACCCCTGGTTCTCGGCTCACCTGATGCCCGGCACCAACGCCACTGAGGAATTCACGTTCTCGAACGGCGAGCTTGACAGCCTTGACGACCTGGTCAACACGACCATCGGCATCGACGCCTATCTGACCGATTCCTACGAGGACGTCGCCTCTTACACCGCAACCATCGCGTAACGGCACGTAACATCAGCCGCGGATTGGCGGACACATCCGCGCACTTGCCAGGCGGGGCCGCAGGAGATAATCCTGCGGCCCCGCCGCTTTATGCCGATGCGTAACGAGCGCTAGCGCTCCATATTGGGGACGATGCTGCCCTCGGTCACCGCATGCACGGCAAGACGCATGATGTTGTCGTAGCCGGTCTTGCTCAGGATCTCCGAGATGCGACGCTTGATGGTGCCCTCGCTCATAAACAGCTCGGCCGCGATCTCGCGACGGCTTTTGCCCTCGCAGGCAAGGCGCAAAATCGATAGCTCGACATCGTCGAGGGCCGCCGTGCCCGAGAAAATGCTCTCGGGTGGTTTGGGAAACGTGCAATAGCCCGCCAGCGTGGAGCGCATCACGGCGAACAGCTCGTCGATACCGACATTCTTGTACACAAAGCTATCGACGCCCGCCTCGCGGGCCTGATCGACAAAGGTGATCTCGGGCATGCCGGTCATGATAATGATGCGACACTCGGGCAGCTGCTCCTTGATGCGCGCCGCCGCCACGATGCCGTTGGAATCATGCTCGGTGCATACGTCCATCAGTATCATGTCCGGACGCTCCTTGAGCGCGACACCTAAGGCCTCGGAGGCATCGGCGATCGCGGAAACAACGGTCATATCGGGCTGGTCGCCAACGGAGCGTGCCAGGCTCTCGCGCAGGATGGCCTGGTCTTCGACTATAAGGACGCGAATCATGAGCTTCTCCTCCGAACAGCAGCGTTGGGCGTAAGCGGAATGGATACCGTAAGCGTAAAGGGCGGGGCGGCGTGGACCTCTAGGCTGCCGCCCAGATTCTGTGCGACATGCCTCATACCAGGGATACCCGTTCCCTCGCGATACGATACGGGGGCCGGGGACCCGTCGTTAGAAATCGTCATGCGCGCGACGGCGCCAGCATCCGTCCCCTCCTGCCACAGACGCACGTGGACCCGATGCGCCTGCGCATGCTTGGTGGCATTGGTCGAGGCCTCGCGGATAATCTGCAAAAATGCGGCGGCGACACGCGCGTCCTCGGGCAGCGCACCCTCAACATCGATCTGCACACTCACCAGGCCAAAAGCATGGACGATATCGCCCAGCTGCTCTGCAGGCTCGCTGGCACCGCCACTACGCAAATCGGCGGCGATTGAGCGCAGCAACGGGTCAATCTGCTCGAGCGACTCATCGTCCAGACGCCCCTCTTCCAAATAGCGATGAAGAATGGACAGGCGCTGCCCGATCACATCGTGAACGCGGGCGCGCATACGTAGGTAGGCCGCATTGTCGGCAACTTTTTTGACTTCTTCGATCTGGACTTGGAGCTCTTGGCCCGCAAGCTCAAGCAGGTGGTTGGCTTGCGCCAAGCGGTCATGAGCATGTGCGTACTCTGTCACATCAAGACCGATAATGCGCTCGAACGAACGGCCCGAAACCATAACACGATCGCACACAAATAGGCGAATCTCGGCGGGAGAGACTTCGACCACCGCACGCGCCTCACCAAAGCGGTCCAGATTAATCCGCATACGGTTCCTGCTGCTTTCGGGCATTTGCATGCTGAGTTTGCGAAGGTCGTTCCATGTGCTGCTCATGTCGCGCAGATCGGTTGGCATATGAAGTTCCACCAGGTTTTTGCGCATGCAGCGGTTCATGAGCAGCGGACGGCCCCTCGGGTCTAGATACAGAATGCCCACGGGAATCACGTTGATGGTCTCGATCGTCGAGAACGTGGTGATATCCTCCTGGCGGTTACGGACGTCCATCAAGAGCGCCGCGATGGAACGGAACAGGAAGAACGCTCCCTCTGCGATAAGGACAACGGTCCACGCCGAGCCCATGGCAAAAACCACCGGCGGTGTAACGGCGACAACAAGCAGCAGCTCGACCAGCATGACGGGGCGACGATAGTGCACCATAAGCACCACGCCATAGGCAAAGATCGCGGCATTGAGCCACAACGCTCCGCCCATTGCCCTGGCGCAAACGTCAAGCGGCGCCACCAGATACGAGCCAGACGACGCGAATAAGATGAGCGCCGAAATCATCAGGTGAAGCACAAGGCTCGCCTCGTAGGCGCAAATCACCTTACGGTTATAGGACGAGCGACGCGACGCGATAAGCGGAACGTGAATGGTCTGCAAGCACGCCGCCAGGGCAAAGGCCACGTCGAGCGCGACAATCTGGGGAAGAATGAGCGGGATCTGCATCGTCACTCACCTGTCCGCGGCATCAAGACGATCATGCGCAGCTGGCCGGGCTCGCCCTCAAAGCGGTATGCCACGTTGCGCCCTTGCAGAGCGCTTTCGAGCTCTTGCGCAGCGGGCGTCTGCGAAAGATCTTCATCATCGTTGGAAAAAAGCGTGGCGCGCAGCTCGACACTGCATCGATCATGGTCGCTCAAGTGATACATAAGCGCCGGATGGTCGGTGGTGTAGGCAAAAAACGCAAAGTCATACACGCAGTCGTACAGGGCGCTTACCGTACTGGCGTGCAACGGGCGCCGTATGGCGATAATCGAGGCGCAATCGATATCGATGGTGCGCAGGTCGCTTGCGAGCTCGTTGGCAATGAGCTGAATGCGGTCGCGATCAAAACCGCTCTCCCCGTGCTGTGCCAACGTGAGCGACCCCTTGCGCTTGCAATAGGCGACGAGCATCTTGGCGCGCTGCAGCATGCGGTAACGCTCGTGCGAAGACGATTCATCGGTCAACGGCGGCAGCGAGCTCAGCAGGTCGTACATCCCTTCGAGCGCGCGGGCAAGCGCCTGGTCCACGTCTTGGACCAGCAAGGTCTCGGCCTCTTGGTCTGCCAGGTGCGTCTTAAGGTCGTAGTCGGCGGCGAGCAGCTCGTTTTGACGCTGCAGCTCCATGCGACGATGTGCCAGTTCACGGTTAAGCTCGTTGAGATCCGACACGTCTTGGGCAAGCAGGGCCGATCCGCCCAGCAGTGGAAAGGCACGGTACATCACATCGGGATCGGACGCCACGGCAAAGGCATGGGCGCGGCCGTGCGCCTGGGTCCGCAACTCCTCGCGCACGCCTACCGGCATTGGCTTTGACACTGGCGTGGCATAGACTTCCTGCAGGTCGCGCGTTAGAACTTTGAGGTCAAGCGGCAAGGTGTCGAAAATACCGGCGATGTCGTGATATGACGGAATGACACCGCAATCGAGACAGATTTCCATCGCCACCACGCACAAGACGCAATAGATGAGCGAGAAGTTGAGCCTCCATGCCCAGGGCACGCGCAACGCATATGAGATGGCAAAGAACGCGCCGCCCAGCAGCACGAGCGCCGCCGTGCCCGAGAAACGTTGGATGCGAAAGGACGAGGACCGGCCCACCAGGATAAAAAAGGCCACAAAGTTAAAGGCCGTCCACACGAGGACGGCGAAATAACCCCAGCCGTACGTGTAATCATTGCTCCAGGTGTCGCTTGTACGGTCAAAGTGGAAGACCTGCTGGTGAAAATCGTTGGTGAGCACAAATCCGATAAGCAGGATAGCCACAATCCACAGCGCAGCGCAGTAGCGGCGACCCAGGCGGTGTTGCTCCAGGCCCGCAAGGCGCAGACCACACAACTGGTAGAGCAGCGGAATGAGCGTCATGGGCACGTAGTACAGGTACCACAGCACGGTGGCATAGAACGGCGTGAACGACTTGTACTTGAGA
Organism: Collinsella sp.; assembly: GCA_031292915.1. Taxonomy (GTDB): domain Bacteria; phylum Actinomycetota; class Coriobacteriia; order Coriobacteriales; family Coriobacteriaceae; genus Collinsella. Next base: position 6,638 of record JAUMSH010000077.1, on the reverse strand, counting down.
ATGACTTCGATCATCCACAGGGCGCAGATGGTGGCGATGGCAACAAGGCGGCAGCGCAGCACATAGTCCAAACAGCGCAGATAGACCGATACGCCCCAAATTGAAAATACAATTGCGGCGACAAGCAGCGGGAGAGAGCTCGAATGGACGAGCGCATCCACGACCTCTTCGGACACCTCGCTATAGGCGGGCGGGGCGTTAGAAAGTTTGGGGTCGAAGGCGAACAGTGCCGGCAAGACTGCCAAAAGCATGAGGAACAGCGCAGTGATGACACCGGCGATAGCAAAGACGCGGTGGCGGTACATCCGATGTGTTATGCCAACAAGGAATCGCGGCATGGCGAAGAGCCTGCCACCCCTGGGATCCGCCACGGGTGCGGATCGGGCGGCCGCGTGGCCGATATGTCGCTCGCAGGTACCCATAGTGCTTTTAGTGTACCGACAGATGGGTCGAAAAAGCGGGCCGCATGTCCCAAAATCCGCAGACGGCAAGGCGCCCGGCAGCCTCCCCCGTCTGGCACTTCCCGATATCCGCCCGCCCCAAACCACCGCAAAGGAGACAGGCACCTTTGTGGTGGTTTGGGGCGATGCGCTAGTCCACGGTGATGTCGAGATTTTTGCCGATGAGGCCTACGTAGCCGCCTTCGGCTGCCTTGGGGCTGTCAGCATGGCAGAGGACCCACTTGTCGGCCTTCCAGTAGCAGTAGCTGTCGCCGGCCGCAGGCATGTCGGCCGCGACCTCGGGGCGCGGGCCGTTGGTGCCGGCGGGCAGCGCCACCATCACCTGGAAGCCACCGTCGTCGACCATGCACGGCGTGTAGTGGAGCGTGGTGTTGAAGACTTCGACGACCGTACCCGCCGGCACGCGAAACGCCTTGACGCACGCGGTGTCGAGCTTGCCGTCCTCGATCTCCCAGCGATGCGCCACGAGCAGGATAAAGTCGCGAGCGCCCAGGTTGAATTCGCTCGCGCGGTGATACTCCAGGCAGTTGAGTCGTGTATTGTGGCCGTTGCACCAGCCGAGCTGGAAGGGACGGCCACCAAACATGAGAAAGCCAAGCTTGTCGGCATCCTTGACGTCCTCGAGCTCCGGCGCACTTGCAACGTACTTGCTGCCCTCGGGAATGGGCGTGGCAGAGAGCGCCTCGAGCACGGGCGACGTAAGCTCGGACGGAACGTTATCCCAAACGTTGCCATAGGACTTGAACTCGGGATCGTTGACAGAGTAGATATGCATGTTCGCTCCTGTTCGTTTATGTGACAGTATGAACATTCTAGAACAAACATAAGCGATTTTAAACACTCGTCCCGACCACTCAGCAAAAAGGCACCCCCGCATAAGCGAAGGCGCCCAATGCGCGCGTTTTGGGCGATAAAGCCCTTACGCCTGCTGATAGTGCAGGTGCTTCTCGTCGATATCGGCCAGGTCGCGGTCGAGGTAGCGGCGCGCAAGCCAGTTGGCCATGGGGAGGTTCTGGTCCAGGTAGTTACCGCATTCCTCGGGAGCGGCACCGGGGACATCGCCCTCAAAGCCGGCGACAAACTCGAACAGCTCACGCACGAGCGGCAGGATCTCCTCGCTCGTCACCTCGCCAAACACAACCAGGTAGAAGCCCGTGCGGCAGCCCATGGGGCCAAAGTAGACAATGCGGCCCGACCACTCGGCATGATTGCGAAGGAACGTCGCGCCCAGGTGCTCGATGGTGTGGCACTCGGCCGTGTTCATGACCGGCTCCTTGTTGGGCGTGGTCAGGCGCAGGTCAAAGGTGGTGACGGCGGCCCCGGTCGCCGGATCGCGGTCGATACGACTCACATACACGCCGGGCTCAAGCAACAGATGGTCAACGGAAAAGCTCGAAATGCGCTCCATGGCAGATCCTCTCGGTAGTCAATTTGGGACGGGCTCTTTTAGCTGGTTCGAATGGTCGCACCAATCATAACAGTCAAAAAAACCCCGTCCCAAAAAGACAACTTAGCCCAGGACGCGGGCCATACGCGTCTTGAACTCGGACAGGAAGCGCGGAGCATCCACGGTCAGTGCCACAAGCGCGCTCTTGTCCGGATCGGACAGGCGGCGCTCATCGCAGATGGTGCGACCGCGGTACTCGCCCAGCAGATCAACACGCAGGTTGCAGCCGAGCGCACCTACGAGCGTGGGGTCGATCGCCACGGCAACGGCCAGCGGATCGTGCAGCGCACAACCACCCAGGTAGGGTGCGTTCATCTCGTACGAGCCAATGTAGTGCTCGACCATGCTCGCAAATGCGCAGCCCGCCATGGTGCCCGAGCCCGTCCAGCCGGCAATGTCGCGGCGTGTGAGCACCACGCGATGCGTCACGTCCAGACCCACCATGGTGAGCTTACGGCCCGAGCGCAGCACCGCGTCGGCTGCCTCGGGGTCGCTCGCCATATTGGCCTCGGCGCCCGCGCTCACGTTGCCGGGCACGGTAAGGGCGCCGCCCATCACGACCACGCGGCCGATGGACATCATCGCTGCCGCATCGCGCTCCAGGGCGAGCGCCAGGTTGGAGAGTGGGCCAGTCGCCACGTAGACCAGATCGGGACCATAGGTGCGCGCGGCATCGATCAGATAATCGACCGCGGCGTTGCCGTCGGCCGAGGTCGCCCCCACCGGCTCGTAGGGCGACGCGGGCACGCTCGCGCCGCCGATGCCGTTCTTGCCGTGAATGAGCGCGGTGGACGCCGGCGGCGTATAGGGCTCAGTCGCCTGCAGAGGACGGTCGGCGCCCAGGTACACCGGCACCTCGGGACGACCCAGCAGATCGAGCACCGCCAGGCAATTGTGCGCCGATTGCTCGACGCGCACGTTACCAAAGCACGTGGTGATGCCCACGAGCTCCACCTCGGGGCTCGCGATGGCATAGGCCAGCGCCATCGCATCGTCCACACCCATATCCAGATCAAGGATCAGCTTCTTGATTGCCATTGTTCTACTCCGCTTCTCCGTCTTTATCGTTTAACCAAACCAATGTTCAACTTCGGTGCGCATGGGAATCGATTGCTGAGCGCCCAGGCGCGACACCGTCACTGCCGAGGCGCGAGCACCCGCGGCCATGCACTCAAAGAGCGGCAAGCCCTCTAGGCGAGCCGCCGCCAACGCGCCGATAAACGTATCGCCGGCGGCCGTGGTATCGACTACCGTACTCGAAAGTGCCGGCATGCGCAGCAGCTCACCGCCATCGCCGAGCGAAACCGAGCCGGCACCGCCCAACGTGATGACCGCAGCCCCGGCACCCTTGTCGAGCAGCGCATTGAGCGCGGTGACGCAACTCGCGTCATCCGTGGGCAGAATGCCCGTCAGCACCTGGCACTCGGTCTCGTTGGGACAGACCAGGTCGACCGCAGGCCAGACCTCCGCAGGCAGCTCGCAGGCGGGCGCTGGATTAAAGACCGTATAGAACCCCAGCTCGTGAGCGCAAACAAGCGCCTCGGCCGTCGCCGCAAGGTCGCATTCGCCCTGGGCGATAAAGACGCTTCCGGCAGCCGGGGCAATCTCGCTGGCGCCGCCGTCGAGCTCATGGGCCACCAGACGCCTCAGCGCGCAGGCAACGTCCGCGCCCGCAAGCGCATGGTTGGCGCCCGGTGACAGTATGATGCGGTTGTCGCCCTCGCAGCGAATGATGGTCGCCGTTCCCGTCTCCACGTCATCGCGATGCACTACAAAGTCACAGTCCACGCCGGCGCCTTGGAGCCCCGCCACGAGCGACGCGCCGAACGCATCGCGACCGACCGCGCCGATCATGTGCGTGCACGCGCCCATACGCGCGGCAGCTACGGCCTGATTGGCGCCCTTGCCGCCGGCGTTGGTGATAAACCCGCTGCCGCCGACGGTCTCGCCCGCACGCGGTATGCGCTCGCACGCCACCGAAAGGTCCATGTTCATGCTGCCGAACACCGCAACGATGCCGCGATCTGCCATGGAAACCTCCTCATCTGCGGGCTTTGCACCCACCGTCGACCGTCGATTGCGCGCCTTCGCACCTCTATAACTTTAGTTCACTTTGATGTGAACGCACCCTTGAGGTTGCGCCAGCAGCAAGCATTCACAGGAGCAGGCAGCTACAATGAATACGTGCTGATTATTCTCGTCATTGGATGATGTTTTATGGAACAATTCTCGCAATCGGGCTCGCGCGGTCGACGCCGCACGGGCAACGAGCCGGCGCCGCACGAACGCGTGAAGAGCGAACGCCGTGCCAACGAGCCGCGACGCACCACGAGCCCCCATCGCGCTTCTGCCAACAACGCGGGCCGCGCCAACACTCCCGCCGCGGAGCAGACGCCTGCTCGCCCCAAGTCCCGCTACATCCCTGCCCTTGACGGCCTGCGCACGCTTGCCGTCGTCGCGGTGGTGCTCTATCACCTCAACCTCACGTGGGCGCAGGGCGGTCTGCTCGGCGTCACGATCTTCTTTGTGCTTTCGGGCTATCTGATCACACGCCTGTTACTCAACGAAGTCGCTAAGACCGGCCGCATCGACCTCAAGAGCTTCTGGATCCGCCGCATCCGTCGCCTGGTCCCCGCCGTGGTAACCGTCGTGGTGGTGACCTGTGCGCTGTGCACCGTCTTCAACCACGTGATGCTCACCAAGATGCGCCCCGACATTCTGCCGTCACTGCTGTTCTTTAACAACTGGTGGCAGATTGCCCAAAACGTCTCGTACTTCAATGCTCTGGGCGACCCCTCGCCGCTCACGCACTTTTGGTCGCTTGCCATCGAGGAACAGTTCTACCTGATTTGGCCGCCACTGCTGTTTGCCATGGTATCCATGCATGTGAGCAAACCCAACACGCGCCGCGTGGTTCTGGGCCTTGCCGCGGTATCTGCCCTCGCCATGATGGTGCTTTACAACCCTGCCGCCGACCCCAGCCGCGTGTACTACGGCACCGACACCCGCGTGTTCTCGCTGCTGCTGGGTGCCTGGATGGCCTTTATCCCCGATCGCGACCTGGCGCCGGTGCGTCTCGCTCGTCGTTTGGGACTCAATCGCCTGGCTGGCGCCGCCAAGCACGGCAAGAACGCCGAGGGCAAGCCTGGCGAGAAGGCCGACGAATCAGCCGAGACCGCCCCGGCACAGCCGAGCGCCCTCGTGCGCTTTTGGTCCTCGCCCGCATCCATCGATGTATTGGGCGTCGTGGGTCTGGTTGGCCTTGCCGCCATGGTCGCGCTCACCAACGGCTACACCGCGTTCCAGTATCGCGGCGGCACGCTGTTATGCTCCATCCTCACGCTCATGGTCATCGCGGCCTGCGTGCAGCCCCAGGGCACGGTCGCACGAGCTTTGGCCGCCGAGCCACTCGTGTGGGTTGGCAAGCGCTCGTACAGCATCTACCTGTGGCACTATCCGCTGCTGTTGCTCATGAACCCGGTCGCCAACATCAACGATACACCGTGGTGGCAGTACATTTTGCAGGTGCTGTTGGTGGTCGCCGTGGCCGAATGCTCATATCGCTTTATCGAGACGCCGTTTAGAAAGGGCGCCTTTGGGCGCACCGTATCCGAGTTCCGCGACGGCACCGCCACGCCCGCCAACTGGGTGCGCGCGCACGTCCCTGCCTGTGCAGCCTGCGCTGTCGTGTTGGTCGTTGCACTGGGCGGCCTGATCTTTGTGCCCGAGACGTCTGCGCTGAGCGGCGAGGGCGCCGAAGTTCTGAACAAGGAAGCCAAGAACGCCGCACCCACCGACCAGCAGGCGGCCGACGACACCGACAAGGACAACGACGGCTTCCCCGACGGCTCCTACGACCTGTTGATGATCGGTGACTCCGTGTCGCTGCGCGCCGTTGATTCCTTTGACGGCGTGTTCCCGCACAGCCATATCGATGCCGAAAAGGGCCGCCAGTTTGATGCGGGCCGCGCGACATTTGAGGGCTATATCCAGCAGAACCTTGCCGGCAAGATCGTGGTCTTTGCCCTGGGCACCAACGGTTTGGTAACGGATGACCAAATCGACGCCATCATGGCCGATGCAGGAGATAAGCGTATTGTGGTGTTTGTGAACACGCGCAGCCCGCAGCCGTGGGTTGGCTCTACCAACCAGGCCATCGCCAACGCCGCTACGCGCTACAAGAACGTACGCGTTATCGACTGGTACGGATACAGTGCCAACCGCAACGACCTGTTCGATGGCGATGGCACGCATCTATCGACCACTGGCGTGACTGAGTACCTCAACTTGATCCACGATGCCGTCAAGAAGGACCTGCCCGTACACCCCGAGGATCACGTCAACGATCCGCAGCCGGCAGCCGTCAAGTCTGCCACCGACGCACTCGTCAATGCGCTCGCTCTCAAGCCGCACAAGCTGGGCACCGACAAGTAACCTGCAGCGCAAACTTCCCACATCCGGAGGGGGTGTCTGCCACGGCAGACACCCCCTCCGGCAGTTAGGGACACTCCTGGCGCAGCCAATGAAGACCTCTACGGATGAATTCCAGGCCGCTCCGTCGCTCCAGACATCGTTTCCGCGCCTCGTGCCGGTGGCGCGCGCAGACGTGGTGTAAGAGTGTCCTGAGGTCCGTCGCTGCAAGCCCCGATGTTACTCCTTCTTGAGGCCGCGCTTCTCGACTATCTCGTCCACTATCTCCCTGGCGCGCCGCCCGAGCGCGCGGCGCCTCC
>JAUMSH010000033.1 GCA_031292915.1 Collinsella sp. | reverse complement strand
CCTTGAAGCCTTCCCATGCCTCCTGCATTGTGTAACCACGCTCCTAGTTACGTGTAATGCGGCGCTCTCTCACACCGCTGCTTATTGAATTCTTGAATTTTCGGCTTGCACTACCGGTTTCTTCCGTTCTTCACCACACGTTGGTGCAGGAAAAACGTTTGTCCACCTTGGAACTACAACCCAAAACCCAAGATTTCACCCGTCTGAGAAGGATAACATAGCGACCCTCTGCATCTGGGCTGTTATATGTTTCTTTTTTTATATCATAAGAGCGTTTTTTACAAACCCGCAGGAAATGCGAGCGCAAACAACTACCGTTCACCGATTTGTATGTTATTTTTCCTTGCCTTTGTACGACGTTCGCTCTAGCTGTTATGCCAGCTTTAGCAGGGTAAAGTGTCCCAAAGACCCTACAGAAACTGCAGGGCGGCCACGGGATCCCCCGTGGCCGCCCTGTGGCGTAGCTAGTTTTTAGCTTTGATTGCCGCTTGGCATTAGGCGGCTGCGGCGGCCTTGTCGGTCGTTGCCTTGCTATCGCCGTTGCCCTGGCCCTCAAAATGCTTGTAGCACCAACTGGTGACCAGCGGGGTCAAAATAGCCGTCACGATTGCGCAGGCAGCAACCTGTGCCGTGGCCGTCGCGAGCACCGCACCGCCGTACAAGGCCTCGTTGACGCTTGCCATGGCAGCAGGCGTGGCCACATTGGCTCCGGCGCAGCTCGAAATGGCCGCACCTGCGACACCCGTACCGCCCGTGAGCTTATCGACCGCGATAACGGGAATTGCAAAGACCACCGAGCAGATCACGCCGAGCAGAATACCGGGGAGACCGCCATTAATGAGCTGGCCAAAGGTCATGGTCGAGCCCATGGCAAAGAAGACGAGCACGATGATGGCGGAAAGTGCCGGTGCCATCATCTTCTTAAAGCTCGGGAAGAGGTTGCCCAGAATAATGCCGACGACGATCGGCAGGATGGCGCCCACGAGCGACCAGCCGATCGGAGCCTGACCGGCAGCGCCGAGCACGATCATCGTGACCGGAGGGCCGACAACCAGCGTGGTGATGGCGACGGCGCCACGCTCGGCCTCATTGCCCATGGTGCCCATCAGACCAGCGTACATAGCGTTGTTGGCGCCGGTGCAAGCCGCCAGCATCACCATGGCAGAGATGCCAAACAGGTTGTCGTTGAACACATAAAGGATGAGCAGCGACACGGCAACGACCACGATCTGCTTGACGGCGATGATGATGGCGCCGCGTGCAGCGGCGGCAGGAGCACTCTTAAACGAAATCGTCGTACCGACGATGAGCAAAAACGCGCCCACGAGCGGGCCTGCGCCCTGCTGGGTCATGCCAAGCGTAAAGCTGCCGAGCGTTTTGAACAGGTCGGGGAATAGCGTGTTGAGCAGGCAGCCCAGCAAAAGCGGCACCAAAATATTGGCACCCGGGATGGAGGACATCTTAAAGAACGGCTCCTTTGCCGCCGGCGCCTCCACCGCAGTCGATTCACTCATATATATCTCCTTTGGATGCATGCGAATCGTAGCCGCATGCGCCTATATCAGAAAGAAGGCGACGGTCCCGAGTCGCAGGAGCCGTCGCCGAATAATCGTCGCGGAGTATTACCCGTCCAGGACGATGCCGCCGTCGCAGTCACCGATCTCGCCGTTCACGAAGCTGGCGAGGTCGGAAGCGAAGAACAGCACCATCTGCGCAGGCTCGCTGGCCTGGGCGGCGCGGCCCAGAGGAATACCGTTGATGATGCGCTGAGAATTCTCGTCAGAGAGAATCGAGGTCATATCGGTCAACGTGAGCGACGGGCACACGGCGTTGCAGCGGACGCCAAACTTGCCGCCTTCCTTGGCGACCGCCTTGGTTAGACCGTTAACACCGGCCTTGGAGCTCGCGTAAGCCGCGGTGCCGAGCAGGCCGCCGCCGATCTTGCCAGCAACAGAACTCACGTTGACGATAGTGCCGGCATGAGCCGCCTTAAAGTGCGGGTACACGGCGTTCATCATGGTAAAGGTGCCATTGAGGTTGATGTCGATGGTGCGACGCCACTCGGTGTCATCGATCTCGTCGAACTTCTTGGTGCTGATGACGCCAGCGCAGTTGATCAGGATGTTGGTTTGCGGCAGGTCCGTAAAAATCTGCTCGACGGTCTCGCGCGCCTTGGGCGCATCGGCGACATCGAGCTGATAGAACTTGTTGCCCTCGCCAAGCTCGGCCACAGCGGCCTCGCCCTTAGCAGCGTTCCTTGCGATGAGCGCGACATGTCCGCCGCCCGCGACGATGCCCTTGGCGATCTCGAGGCCAATGCCCTGAGTGCCGCCCGTGACAATCGCGGTCTTGCCCGTGAAGTCAAATGCCATGACTCCATCCCCCTTTATGTAAGGTGTCTCCTTGCGGGAAGTTGGAGCATCGCACGTGGCGATTATATGAGTCCCAGTCGTCATGGTGGTGACAACCCCTCGCCTAACCGCGGGCATGATAGTTCTTTGAAACGCTTTAGCAATTGAATGATTTTAAGTCTTAATGAGCTCTTAATATTGCCTACTGTATGAGGCCCGCGTATGGGGGTATCATCTTCCACCGAAAATAGTTTCTAGTGTTAGGGGTTTTCGGTGGAAGATACCGATTTCCATGAGCTTGGGCGTCAGCTCTTTACCGAGTTTGGCAGCATGCACCAGCGCGTTTCGCGCTTTGCCGACCAGGCTCTGGGTGGCGAGATGGCCGTCATGCGCGCCCTCATGCGCGCCGGCGGCTCGCTCACGCCGAGCGAACTCGCTGATCGCGCCTGGGTCTCGAGCGCCCGCATCGCCAATATCCTGCGCGCCCTCGAGGCCAAGGGCTGGGTCGAGCGCGAGCACTCAAAGACCGACCGTCGTCGCGTACACGTCACGGTGACCGACAAAGGATTCCAGGTTATCGAAATCAAACGTCGGGAATTCGAGGACCGCACCGCGGCCTTCCTCGAGCAGCTTGGCGAAACAGATACCCAAGAGATGGTGCGCCTTCTTAGACGTGCCAACGAAATTATCGACCGCAATCAAGAAAGGAGAGATGCCGAGTGAGGATTCTCAAGCTCTTTAAAAAACATATCCTGGCACTGTTCGCAGCTATCGTACTTATCGTAATCAGCTGCAACGCCGATCTGGCGCTGCCTACCTATATGAGCGACATCGTCGACGTGGGTGTGCAGCAAGGCGGCATCGCGTCGCCCGTACCCGACACCATCCGCGCCGAATCGCTCGACGACCTCGAACTCTTTATGAGCACCAAGGACGCCAAAGCTGTGGAGGCCGTGTTTAGCAAGGCTGACAAAAATGGCATTCGAACGTATAAGGGTACCGAGGAAGAGCGTGCCGATGGAGGCAAGATTGCCGACATTATGAGCCTGCCCGAAACTGTCGTCCTTTCGCTCAACCAGGGCATTGACGCCGACTCCATGGGCGACATGATGGGCTCGTCCAGTGAGAAAGACAACAACGCTGCCCAGGCCATGCCCACCCCCGAGCAGATGGCAGCGATGACGCCCGAGCAGCTCGCCGAGATGCAGCAGAAGGCCGCGGCGGCGCAAAACATGCAAAAGCAGATTGATGCCGACGGCGGCAAGATCACCATGAAGAGCCTGCGCCTGGGTGTCGAGGGCGGCCTAATCGACCAGGGCAAGCTCGTCGAGGGCGCCAACCAAATGGCGGACAAAATGGGCTCCATGTCGGGCTCCATCGTCACCCAGCGCGCCGTGAGCTATGTGCAGGACGAGTACAAGGCACAGGGCATCGACCCCGCCGACGTGCAGAACGCCTACCTGAGCCGCATGGCGACCACGATGTTTGGACTGTGCCTCGTGTCGCTCGTCGCCACCATCCTGACCGGTGCCGTGGCTTCGCGCACCGCCTGCTCCATCGCCCGCGACCTGCGCCGCGAGACCTACAACAAGGTTATGCACTTCTCGCCGGCCGAAGTGGGCAAGTTTAGCCAGGCCTCGCTCATCACCCGCTGCACCAACGACATTCAGCAGATCCAGATGGCCGCAACCCTGTTTATCCGCATGTGCCTGATGGCCCCCGTCATGGGCATCGTCGCCGTCATGCGCGTCCTGGCCAACCACACCGGCCTGGAGTGGACCATCGCTGTGGCCATCATCGCGGTTTCGGCCGTCGTCGGCGTGCTCATGGGCCTCACCATGCCCAAGTTCAAAAAGATGCAGAGCTTTGTTGACCGCGTGAACCTTACCGCCCGCGAGCTGCTCGACGGCCTTATGCCCATCCGCTCGTTCAACCGCGAGGAGCATGAGCTCGAGCGTTTTGACAAGGCTTCGCTCGACCTGATGACCACGCAGCTCTACACCAACCGCGCCATGAGCTTTATGATGCCGCTCATGATGCTCGTCATGAACTGCATCACCGTGCTTATCGTCTGGTTTGGCGCGCAGGGCGTGTCCGACGGCGTGATGCAGGTCGGCAACATGATGGCGTTTATCTCCTATACCATGCAGATCGTCATGGCGTTTATGATCCTCACCATGGTTTCGGTTATCCTGCCCCGCGCCGAGGTCGCAGCCGAGCGTGTGGAAGAGGTCATCACTTGCCCCACGAGCATCAACGACCCTGCCTCGCCCAAACTGCCCGCGGCCAGCTCGCCGCGCGGTGAGCTCACCTTCCGCGACGTGAGCTTCCAGTACCCCGATGCCCGCGCCGACGTCATTAGCGGTGTGAACTTCACCACGCATGCCGGTCAGATGCTCGGCATCATTGGCTCCACGGGCTCGGGCAAGTCCACGCTCGTACAGCTGATTCCGCGCCTGTACGACGTCACGGGCGGCAGCATTTCGCTCGACGGCATCGACGTGCGCGACATGACCCTTTCCGAGCTGCGCCGCCGCATTGGTTACATCCCGCAGCAGGGGCGTCTGTTCTCGGGCACCGTCGAGAGCAACCTCAAGTTTGCCGGCGACATGGTGAGTGACGAGGATATGCGCCAGGCAGCACGCGTCGCCCAGGCGGAGGACTTTATCGCCGAGCGCGAGGACGGGTACGACTCCCCCATCAGCCAGGGCGGCTCCAATGTTTCGGGTGGTCAGCGCCAGCGTCTGGCCATCGCCCGCGCATTGGCCAAAAAGCCCGAGGTCGTGGTGTTCGATGACTCGTTTAGTGCCCTCGACTACAAGACCGACGCGCGCCTGCGCGAGGAGCTGGCCAAAAACGTTACCGACGCCGCACTCGTGGTCGTGGCCCAGCGCATCGCGACCATCATGCACGCCGACCAGATCATCGTGCTCGACGACGGCCACGTAGTGGGCACCGGCACGCACGAGGAGCTGCTGCGCAGCTGCCCGGCGTACCTGGAGATCGCACAGTCGCAGCTTTCCGCCGAGGAGCTGGGGCTTACCCAAGAAGAAATTGCAGCCGTCATGGAAGGAGGCGAGCGCTAATGGCAGACGAGACCAAGACTCAGATTCCCAAGCCCACCCGCCAGCGTGGTCCCATGGGCCGCATGGGTGGCATGCGTCGTGGCGAAAAGGCCAAGGACTTTAAGGGCACCATGAGGCAGCTGCTCGGCTATATCGGCCAGCACAAGATTGCCGTGTTTGCCGCCGTCGCCTTTGCCGTGTGCTCGGTCATCTTTAACATTGTGGGACCCAAGGTGCTCGGCCAGGTTACCACCAAACTGTTCGAGGGCTTGGTCGCCAAGGTCAACGGCACCGGCGATGTCGACTTTGCCTGGATCGCCAAGACGCTCGGCTTTTTGCTCTGCCTGTATCTGGCGAGCTCTGTCTGCAGCCTGATTCAAGGCTGGCTCATGACCGGCGTCACGCAAAAGATTTGTTATCGCATGCGCAAGGAGATCGCCGCCAAGATTGCTGTCGTTCCGATGAGCTACTTCAACGGCCACAGCAAGGGCGACGTGCTCAGCCGCATCACCAACGACGTCGATACGCTCGGCCAGTCGCTCAACCAGAGCGTGACCCAGCTCATCACCTCGGTGACGCAGATTATCGGCGTGCTCGTCATGATGCTGTCGATCAGCCTGCCGCTCACCGGCGTCACCGTGCTCACGCTGCCGGCAGCCGCGATTATCCTGACCGTGATGATTCACTTCTCGCAGCCGTACTTCCGAGAGCAGCAGCAAGTCCTGGGCGCCGTCAACGGCATTATCGAGGAGGACTTTGCCGGCCAGAATGTCATTCAGGTGTTCGACCGCGCCGAGGCCTCAATCGAGGAGTTCGACCGTCAAAACGACCGCCTGTTTATTAGTGGCTGGCGTTCGCAGTTCCTGTCGGGCCTGATGATGCCGCTTATGAGTCTGGTGGGCAACATGGGCTACGTGGGTGTCGTCGTGGTGGGCGCGCAGCTCGCGCTGACCGGCAATGCCACGCCCGGCGACATCCAGAGCTTTATCCAGTACGTTCGCAACTTTACGCAACCCGTGCAGCAACTGGGCAACGTGAGCAACACGATGCAGTCGATGGCCGCCGCCACCGAGCGCGTCTTTGAGTTCCTGGCCGCGCCCGAGGAGGAGCAGAAGGCCGACGCGCAGATTCCCGAAAAGCGCCCCGGCCATGTGGAGTTCGACCACGTCAAGTTTGGCTACACGCCCGACAAGACCATCATCCACGACTTTAGCTGCGAGGCACAGCCCGGCCAGACCATCGCCATCGTCGGCCCCACCGGCGCCGGCAAGACCACGCTCATTAAGCTGCTGCAGCGCTTCTACGACGTGGACGGCGGCTCGCTGCGTGTCGAGGGCGTCGATGTGCGCGACTGGGACCGCGCTGCACTGCGCGGCGAGTTTGCCATGGTGCTGCAGGACACCTGGCTGTTTAACGGCACCATCCGCGAGAACATCCGCTACGGACGCCCCGACGCGAGCGATGCCGAGGTCGAGGCCGCTGCGCGCGCCGCACGCTGCGACCACTTTATTCATACGCTCGCCGGTGGCTACGACTTTATGATCAACGAGGAGGGCACCAACCTGTCGCAGGGTCAGCGCCAGCTCGTGACCATCGCCCGTGCCATTTTGGCCGACCGCCCGGCGCTGATTCTGGACGAGGCGACTTCCAACGTCGACACACGTACCGAGGAGCTCATTCAGCGCGCCATGGATGCGCTGATGCAGGGCCGCACCAGCTTTGTCATCGCGCACCGCCTGTCCACGATCCGCAACGCCGACGTGATCTTGGTGATTCGCGACGGCGACATCGTCGAGAAGGGCACGCACGACGAGCTGCTCGCCCAAGGCGGCTTCTACGCCGACCTGTACAACTCGCAGTTCGACGAGGCGGCGTAACAACCGGCGGCAAACAACCGCAATGCCCAGAAAACGGGGGCGCAGGACAACCTGCGCCCCCGTTTTTTTGCTCTGCGGCCCTCGAACCACCTCCCCTGGAACCTGATTGGCAGCCCCTTCGAGGCCCCGTGGGCAAAAAATGGCAAATATGAGTACTGTTACCCTTTTAGTAACAGCCAAAACAGCCCCAAATGCCGTTTTCACGGCTTACACGCGGGTAGCGCACAGAGATGTGGTGTAAGAGGCGGGGCATGCCCCGCCTCCGCCCTTTCTT